>CAZXFY010000030.1:0-43342 GCA_964639855.1 uncultured Stakelama sp.
CCGGCCACCCAACGCCAGTATCCTATGGGTGGCCGGGCGGGGGAGTGGGCCGGTGCGGCTCGAACAACACCCCATGCGTCAGAGAACGCCGAAGGTCCAGCCCTCGGTGCGCGCCAGGTCCGGCGTAAGGCGGCGGGGGCGCCATAGCTCGGGCCGATGCGCGTTGGCGCGGAGCCACGCGGCGGTAAGGAGCGCATCGGCCTTGTGATCATCGATGAGGCCGCGGGCGGGCACGGGCTCGCTGGCGATGGCGGGATGGGTGAGCGCGTCGTTGAGCGCCTCGACCGTCTTCATCTTGGTGCGCCCGCGCGGACGGCCTGCGGCCAGCGCCGCGATGCTCGTATAGATTTCGACGATCAGCGAGCCCGTCGGCGGCACCGGATCGAAAGGCCAGACCGGCAGCACATCCTTAACGCGATGGAGCACGCGCATGCCGGTGAGGCTCGATTTGCCGACCTGCGCGGCACCGACGAGATTGAGGTTGCTGCACGGATTGAACCCTTGCTCGCGTTGCGCGACCTCGGTGACGCGCAGACGGCCGCGGCCGGTGCCGAACCGGTCTCCGGTGCGTCCGCCATGGCGGCGGAAGTGACGCGAAGCCTGCGGGTGATCGACGAACGAGGAGGCGGCGAGGTGCGGGTCGTCGGCGCAGATCCGGTCGATCAGCGCCCAGAGGCCCCGCGCATCGGGCGGGCTGTCGCTCCAGCCGGGGAAGAAGGCGCCCTCGTCCGCGAAGGGAAGCGAGGGGCCGAGATCGAGCCCGACGAGCGTGTTTTCGGGCATTCCCCCACGCAGCCAGTCGAGCACCTCGATTCTCGACCAGATTTGGCCACGGCGGACGAGCGCAGGCGCCGCGTTCCCCGCCGAACACAGCGCGACCGCAAGCCCCTTCGGCCGCGGCCCTGCCGCGCCCGACCAGTCGATCGCGGCGAAATGGGCGAAGCGCCTCACGCCTTCGTCTTGCGGGCGCGCGCCTTCGGCCTGGCGGCAGTCCAGTCGCGCGAGCGCTCGATCATCGCGCGAACGCGATCCGGATCGGGGCTGTCGTATCGCACGAGCACCGCGGCATAACCCTCGTAATGCGGGCTCTGCCAGAAAGTCGCGGGATCGGTTTCCTTGAGCATCTCGATCGTATCGAGATCGAGCGCGAGGCCGAACGAGGTCTCGTGCTCGTGCCCCGTGAAGAGGAAGGCCCGGCCGTTCGATGCGACCTTGACGGCGGGCTTGCCGTAGCTGGTCGAGAGCTCGGTGTCCGGGAGCGTCAGCGCGTGGGCGACGGCATCGTCGAAGATGATCATCCTTTGCGCTCCCTCAACTCCTGCCACCACGCCATCCGTTCGGCGACGCGCTTTTCGAAGCCGCGATCGGTGGGTGTGTAGAAGGTCTGCGGCGCCATCCCCTCGGGCCAGTAATCCGCGCCCGAAAAGCCATGCTCGGTATCGTGATCATAGGCATAGCCCTTGCCGTAGCCGATGTCCTTCATCAGCTTCGTGGGGGCGTTGAGGATGGTCGCGGGGGGCATCAACGAGCCGGTTTCCTTCGCAGAGCGCCACGCAGCGCCGGCAGCCTTGTAGGCGGCGTTCGATTTGGGTGCGGTCGCGAGATAGAGGCATGCCTGGACGATCGCGAGTTCGCCTTCGGGCGAGCCGAGAAATTCGTAGGCGTCTTTTGCGGCGAGACATTGGGCGAGCGCGCCCGGATCGGCGAGCCCGATATCCTCGACCGCCGCGCGCGTCAGGCGGCGGAGCACGTAGAGCGGCTCCTCGCCCGCGGTCAGCATCCGCGCGAGATAATAGAGCGCGGCCTGCGGATCACTGCCGCGCAAGGATTTGTGGAGCGCGGAGATGAGGTTGTAATGCCCTTCGCGGTCCTTGTCATAGACGGCGACGCGGCGCTGGAGGAAGGCGGAGAGACCGGCCGGATCGAGCGGGCCGTCGAGATCGACCGAGAAGAGCGTTTCGGCCTGATTCAAGAGGAAGCGGCCGTCCCCGTCGGCGCTGGCGATCAAGGCGTCGCGGGCGGGCGGCGTGAGCGGGAGGGCGCGCGCTTCCGCTTCTTCGGCGCGGTCGAGGAGCTTTTCGAGGGCCGCGTGATCGAGCCGGTGGAGGATCAGCACCTGCGCGCGGCTCAAAAGCGCGGCGTTGAGCTCGAAGCTGGGATTTTCGGTGGTCGCGCCGACGAGCGTGACGGTGCCGTCCTCGACATAGGGAAGAAAGCCGTCCTGCTGGGCGCGGTTGAAGCGGTGGATCTCGTCCACGAACAGCAGCGTGCGCTTGCCGATGCGGGCGTGGTCCTTCGCCTCGGCGAAGGCTTTCTTTAGATCGGCGACGCCCGAGAACACCGCCGAGATCGAGACGAAGCGCAGCCCCACGGCATCGGCGAGGAGGCGCGCGATCGTGGTCTTGCCGGTGCCGGGCGGCCCCCACAGGATCATCGACGAAAGCCGGCCCGCGGCAACCATCCGGCCGATCGCGCCGTCGGGGCCGGTGAGATGTTCCTGCCCCACCACCTCCTCGAGCCGGCGGGGGCGGAGACGATCGGCGAGCGGCGCGTTTTCGGGCGGCGCTTCGGCGCGGGCGGGGTCGTGATCGGCGAAGAGATCGGCCATCGTGCGGAGAAGATAGGACGGAGACGGGTCGAACGCACGCATTCGGGCGGAAGTTGGCGAAGGTTATGCGGAACGGCTCCGAAAGGGGTTGCATAAACTGTATCACGATATATCTTTGTGCGGTCACGATATGGAGTACGAACAAATGAGACATGGAAGAGGCCACTGCGGCGGGATGCACATGGGGCCGGGGCGCTGGGGCGGACGGCACGGCTGGCCCGGCGGATGGGGTCACGAACATGGCGGCGGGCGCGGGCGGCGGCGGATGTTCGACGGCGGCGAGCTCAAGCTCGTGCTGCTGAAACTGATCGCCGACGCGCCGCGCCACGGCTACGACCTGATCCGCGAGATCGAGGAACTGACCGGTGGCGCCTATGCGCCCAGCCCAGGCGTCGTCTATCCGACGCTGACGCTGCTCGACGACATGGGGCTGATCGAGGAGCAGAAGGCCGAGGGCGCCAAGAAGCTGTTCGCGGCGACCGATGCGGGACACGCGCATCTGGAGGAGAATGCCGAGGAGGTGGCGGCGCTGATGGCGCGGCTCGCCGAAGTCGGCAAGATGCGCGAGCGCACCGATGGCGCGCCGATCCGGCGGGCGATGGGCAATCTGCGGCAGGTGCTCCAGCATCGACTGACGCGCGAGGATGTCGATAGCGACACGCTGCTCGATGTCGCCGCGATCATCGACGATGCTGCGCAGAAGATCGAGCGGCTCGCATGAGCCTTTCGATCGCGCGCGTGCCGACGGGCTCGGCGAGCCGCTATCTCCAGCAGCTCGCCAAGCATTGGAGCCACAAGATGACGGTCGTGTTCTCCCCCGAGGAGGGCATGATCGACTTTCCGAACGGCAGCCGCCTCCAGATGCGCGCCGACAGCGAGAGCCTGGATCTGGAGCTTGCGGTGCCGGACGGTGAGGACGCCGCGCGGATGCGCGAGGTGGTGGAGCGGCACATCGACCGGTTCGCCTTCCGCGAGGGACCGCTGACCTATGCGTGGAAGGAGAAACCCAGGACGGCATGACGAGCACCAGACAGGCAACGCTGATCGAATTCGAGTCCTGAGCCAGGGCGGATCAACGGCGCGGCGGGAGTCAGCGCGATCCGCCGCCCGGATCGGCGGGATCGGCGGGATCGGCGGGCGTCTTCGCGTGCCGGTCCGGATAGTCCTCCGGCGTCGCCTTGCCCTGGTTCTTGACCGCCTGCCGACTTTCTTCGCGCAGCGCCGGGTCGTCGTCTTCGTCATGCAATGCGGAGCGCGCGTCCTTCGCGCCGCCTTCGCCGATGCGCTTGCTCTGATCAGCCATGTCGCGCTCCCGAACGTGCCTGTGCCGAACCCGGGAGAGGCCGTTGCGCCTCTCCTGCGCATCGAACCGGCGAAGCGCGCACCTGTTCCGCCGGACCGGCCGAAACAGGTCGCGCGTTATGCCCGATCCGGCAACGCGGCCATGGCCAGCGCGATCGAGCCGAGCGGACCGGCCATCGTCCCGAGCCGGGGGGACACGACATAGGGGCCATCGTCGGGCAGCGCCATGTAGCCGCCGAGGCTTTCCACCAGCTTCGCGTTGATCCGGTCGATCAGATGCGGCTGACCCGACACGACACCGCCGCCGATCGCGATGCGAAGCGGGCCCGTAGTGCACACCAACGTATGCGCCATGGCCGAGAGCGCATGGACGATCGGCTCCCACACCGGATCGTCGGGATCGACATCGGGCAGGCGGCGCCCGCTGAGCCGCGCGGCGAGCGCGCTGCCCGACGCCAGCCCCTCGACGCAATCGTCGTGATACCGGCAGACGCTTTTCGCAGTGTCGCCGGAAAGCCGCGGAATGCGGATATGGCCGATCTCGCTATGGCCGATTCCGCGTGTCGGCCTGCCATGGACGACGAGCCCGACACCGACCCCGGTTCCGACCGTCACATAAGCGAAATCGCCGAGCCCGCGCCCCGAGCCCCAGCGGATTTCGGCGAGCGCGGCGCCGTTGACGTCGGTATCGAACCCGACCGGCACGCCGAGCGCGGCACCCAGCGGCCCGCACACGTCCGTATCGGCCCAACCGGGCTTGTTGGTGGCGAGGATATACCCGTAACGCGGCGAGCGCGGGTTGAGATCGAGCGGACCGAAGGAGGCGATGCCGAGCGCCGAAAAGCCACCCGTTCCGCGCCATTCGGCGAGCGTCGCCGCTATCGCCGGGAGGGTTTCGCCAGGGCTCGTGGTCGCAATCGTCCGCTGATCGAGAATATCGTCCGGGCTGCGCGCGAGCGTGCAGATGCATTTCGTGCCGCCAAGCTCGACCCCGGCCAGCGGCAGCGGCCCGGAAGCGCGCGAATCAGCGGGGCGTGACGCGCTCACCACCGCGCCTCGCGATCGGTGCATTGCGGCCGTGCATCGACGGCCCGCGGGGCAGTGTCGGCAGTGTCTATCGCGATATGGAACATGTCTCGCGTGGCCGCCCACCGCGATAGTTCGATTGAACGCATCTATCCTCCCAACGTGGTTTCCCGCGCGTTGGCGAGATTGCGCGTCCAGGCGCTCGTGCAACGGACGCGGGATTAATACATCAAATTTAAAAATTCAATCGGGCGAGGCCATGCCCGCGACACCTCGCCCCTGCCGAGAGACGCATCCGCCGCCGGCGCGGCAACGCCGCCGGGGATCATGCGGGAACGCGCCCGAAAGACGGCGGCCGATCGCCTGCCGCGCTGCCGAATTGCGACGGCTCCGGCCCCATCTCGAACACGAGCTCGCCGCCCTTGGCCAGATCGGCATGCGCGATCCAGTTCCTGCTCCACGGCTGTCCGTTCCACCGCACCGACTGGATGTACGGGCTGTCGGGCGCGTTATCTTCGGCGCGCACCGTCAGCGTCTTGCCGCCGCCCAGATCGACCTCCGCGACATCGAACAGCGGCGAACCGAAGACATAGACCGCGCTCACCGGATCCACCGGATAGAAGCCGAGCGCGGAGAGGATGAACCACGCGCTCATCTGCCCGCAATCGTCATTGCCGATCACGCCGTCGGGATCGTCCTTGTACATTTCGGTGAGCAGCCGCCGCACCATCGCCTGCGTTTTATGCGGCGCGCCGCAATAGGCATACATATAGGCGACGTGCTGGTCCGGCTCGTTGCCGTGCGCATATTGGCCGACCAGCCCCGAAATGTCGGGAGGCGCGTTCTCGGGGAGCGTCGAGGGACCGTTGAACAGCGCGTCCAATTTCTTCTCGAACGCCGCGTCGCCGCCGAAATGCTCGATCAGGCCGTAAAGGTCGTGCTGGTTGAGGAAGGTCGCCTGCCAGCCGTTCGCCTCGGTATAATCGCGCCACTTGTCGACGTTGTGGCCGATCTGGATGGGATCATAATCCTTCCACCAGCTCCCGTCCGCAAAGCGCGGGCGCGCGAAGCCGATGCCGGGGTCGATGACGTTCCGGTAATTCTGCGAGCGTTTGCGCAGCGTTTCCGCGTCGTCCGTCGCGCCGACCGCCTCGGCGATATGGGCCATCGCCCAATCGTCATAGGCATATTCCTGCGTGCGGCTGACCGATTCCCACACCTCGTCGCACGGGATGTAGCCGAGATCGTAATAGAAGCCGCGGCCGAGCGTGCTGTCGATATCCTTGAAATCCCGATCGAACGCGCGTTTGCGGATATTGGGCCAGGCCGCCGCGTAATCCGCCTGAATGCCCTTGGCGTGCGCCTCGGCGAGCACCGAGACGGCGTGCCAGCCGATCATCGTTCCCGTCTCGACGCCCTGGAGCGGCCAGACCGGCGGGCCGTAAGGGCTCTCGGCCGTCTGGCGGACGAGGTCGCGCGTGAGCAATGCGGCGCGGGCAGGATCGATGAGCGTGAGCAGCGGGTGCAGCGTGCGATACGTGTCCCACAGCGAATAGGTGCTGTACGCCTCCTCGCCCCTGGGCGCCTGATGCACCTCGCGATCGAGCCCCACATACCGCCCGTCGCGATCGGTGAAGAGCGTCGGCGCGAGCTGCGCGTGGTAGAGCGCGCTCGCCATGATCGTGCGCTGCGCCTCTGTGCCGCCCGAAACGCGGATGCCGCCCAGCGCCTTGGCCCAGACGGTGCGCGCGGCCCTGGCGGCGCCGTCGAAATCCCAGCCGGGCGCTTCCGCCGCCAGCGCGTCGCGCGCACCTTTGAGGTCGACCGCCGACAAGCCCGTCTTGATCAGGATCGGCTCGCCGCCCGCTTCGTCGAAGAACAGGGCGACCTTGGTGCTGTTGCCCTTCACCGAGGTTGCGCCGTCGGGCGCGGGTTTGTCGCCGTCGCCGAAGAACTGGACGCGGTCGGGCTTGCGAGAAAGCTGCATCGCGAAATGGATGTGCCGGCCCCGCGCCCAGCGATTGACCTGGCGGCTGCCGGTCAGCGTGCCGTCCTCCTCGAGCGCCAAGGAAGCGTTCTCGACCACATTCCCCTTGCCCTTGTCCCAATCGTCCTCGATCGCGTGCGCGAAATCGATCAGGATATGGCCGGGCCCCTTCACGAACCGGTAGCGGTGCAGGCCGCACCGTTCGGTGACGGTAAGCTCCGCGAGCACACCCGATTCCAGCTTCACGCGGTAATAGCCGGGCTCGGCATGTTCGTCGGAATAACGCTGGCGATAGCCCTGGTCCGGGTTCTCGATTCCGCCCGGCGTGAGCTGCAACTCCTGCCGCGTCGGCACCACCAGCACGTCGAGCATGTCGCCGATGCCCGTGCCCGACAGGTGCGTATGGCTGAACCCCATGATCGAGCCATCCTTCTGGTGGTAGCCCGAGCACGCGTCCCAGCCGTGCGTGTTGGTATCGGGGCTGAGCTGCGCCATCCCGAACGGCAGCGATGCGCCGGGAAAGGTATGGCCGTGCCCGCCGGTGCCGATGAACAGGTTGGCCTTGCCGGGCGTGGGCGCTTCGCCGCCGATCGCCGATCGGGTGCAGCCCGACACGGCGCCGCCGATCGCGGCGAGGCCGGTGGTGACGAGGAGTTGACGGCGAGTGGTGGCGATCATTGCATGTCCTCCCTCGATCACAGCGGCCGCGCGAGCAGGGCCGGGCGCTTGTCGGCGATCTCGACGATCAACTGGCCGAACAGCGCGTTGGCCCAGGCGAACCAGCTTCGCGTGAAGTTGGTGGGATCGTCCTTGTTGAAGCTTTCGTGCATGAAGCCGGTGCCGCCATGCGTGGTTTTGAGCCAGCGCAGGCATTGCGTGATCGTCGCATCGTCGTCGGCGTTCATCGCGTGGGTGATGATCGACATCGGCCAGATCATGTCCATGCCGATATGCGGGCCGCCGATCCCCTCGGCCGCGCTTCCCTTGAAGAAATACGGGTTGCGGTCCGACCATGCGAGGTCGGCGGTGCGGCGGAACAAGGGGTCGTTATGATCGACCACGTCGATGATCGCGAGGCCCGAGAGGCTCGGCACGTTGGCGTCGTCCATGAAGATCCAATTGCCGAAGCCGTCGATCTCATAGGCCCAGACCTGCCCGCCCTTCCCGTCCGGGATCAGCGCGTGTTGCCGGAGCACGCCTTCGACCTCGTTCGCGAGCGCTTCGGCGTCGGCGGCGGCCCTGGAGTCGCCGCGCGCCTCGCGCTGGACCTGCGCCATTTGCCTGAGCGCCGAGACGGCGAACAGGTTCGACGGGATCAGGAAGGGATAGAGGCACGCATCGTCCGACGGGCGGAACATCGAGTGGATCAGCCCGATCTTCTTCGTGGGGCGTCCATAGCCGCCGAGCATCAGGCTGTCGGTGGGATTGAGCGCCTTGCGCTGGAAATGATACGGCCCCGGCCCGTCCTTGCGCTGCTGGACGCGGAAGGTGTCGACCGCGAGCGCCATCGCGCGCGCCCAGATGTCGTCGAAGGGGGCCTTGTCCTTCGTGCGCGTCCAGTAGGAATGCGCGAGCCGCATCGGATAGCAGAGCGAATCGATTTCCCACTTCCGCTCGGCGACGCCGGGCTTCATCTCGGTCTGGTCGGTTTGAGACCATTCGAGCCTGGAGGGCGCGGTGGGGTCCTTGTCGAAGGCGTTGGCGTAAGGATCGATCAGGATACAGCGCGCCTGACGCTGGATCAGGCCCTGGAACAGCCGCTTGAGGGTCGCGTCCTTGCCCGCGAGGTGCACATAGGGCTGCACCTGCGCCGAACTGTCGCGCAGCCACATCGCCTCGATGTCGCCGGTGATGACGAAGGTATCGGGCTTGCCGTCGATCGTGCCGGTCTGCACCGTGGTGTCGAGCGTGTTCGGATAGCAATTCTCGAACATCCAGGCGAGCTCGGGGTCGGCGATCTTCGCCTTCACGCGGCTGATCTCGGCCTCGATCGCGGGGCTGGTGAAGTTGCGCTTCCCCGGCGCGGGGCGCTTGCTCGCAAAGCGCGCGGCATGCGCCGCGGCGGGCACGAGGCCGGAGACGGCGAGCGCACCGGCACCCGCCATGACGTCGCGTCGACGAAGGATCATCGCGGCAACTCCCACATGCTGGGGCGGCGATGGCCCGCGGATCGTGAAATGCCGATCATGTCGCTCTCCCTGAATGGCCGGCGCCTTCGATGCGGACGCCGTCGTCGAATGCCTGCGACTGTAAGCAGCGGCGGGGCTCGAAAACAATAGCCAATTTACTTTTCTAATTAGGCGCGATGATACTTGTGCCGGCCCCGCAGGTGCAGGATGAGGAGCGGATATGGCAAGACTCCTCGAAATCTGCGTCGACAGCATGGCCAGCCTCGGGGCGGCGCGCGAGGGCGGTGCCGATCGCATCGAATTGTGCAGCGCGCTCGGGCTGGGCGGGCTGACGCCCTCGCCCGGCCTGATCGCGTTCGCGGCGGCGCAACCGCTCCCCTGCCGCGCGATGATCCGCCCGCGCCCCGGCGGCTTCACCTATGACGCCGCCGAGGTGGCGCAGATGGAGCGCGACATCGATCATGTCGCCGGAGCGGGCCTGGCGGGCGTGGTGTTCGGCGCGACGCGAGACGGCGCGCTCGACGAGAAGGTGCTGCGGCGCCTGCTCGAGCGCACCGGCGCGCACGGCTTGCCTGCCACGCTCCACCGGGCGATCGACACGGTGCACGACCCGCTCGCCGCGATCGACACCGCGATCGCGCTCGGTTTCGATCGCGTGCTGTCCTCCGGCGGCGCGCCGACTGCGATGGAGGGTATCGAGACGCTGCGGGCGATGCACACCCGTGCGGGGGACGCGATCAGGGTGATGGCGGGCAGCGGGATCGGTGCCGAAAATGTCGACCGGTTGCTCGCGATCGGCGTCGATGAAATCCACGCCTCGTGCAGCCAGTCCCACGCTTCCGAGGACCCAATGCTCATCCGGCTGGGCTTCGCCGCCCCGCTCCCCGTCACCCGCGAAGACCGCGTCCGTGCACTCCGCGAGGCGATATCCTCCTGCCGGACTTGATCCGGGGTGACGGATCAATCTACTTCGGCGCGCTCATCGAGAAGGGCGCGGCGGCCTGGTCGCTCGCCCATTGCTTGTTGGGCTTGGGACCCATCACGAAGTGGAGCGTGCCGCCCTGCTCGAGCGCGTCGTGCGTCAGATATGCCTTGTCGTGCGGCTTTCCGTTGAACGTCACCGACTGGATATAGACGTTCTCCGGCCCGTTGTTCTCCGCCTCGATCGTCAGCGTCTTGCCGTTGGGCATGGTCAGCGTGACATTGCGGAACAGCGGGCTGCCGATCGCATATTCGCCCACCGCGGGCGTCACCGGATAGAAACCCAAAGCCGAGAAGACGTACCAGGCCGAGGTCTGGCCGTTATCCTCGTCGCCCGGATAGCCGTCCGGCGCCGGCGAATAGAGCCGCCGCATCACGTCGCGCACATGATATTGCGTCTTCCACGGTGCGCCGGCCCAATCATACAGGTAGATCATGTGCTGGATCGGCTGGTTGCCATGGGCGTACTGGCCCATGTTGACGATCTGCATCTCGCGGATTTCGTGGATGACCTGGCCGTAATAGCTGTCGTCGAAGATCGGCGGCAGGGTGAAGATCGAATCGAGCCGATCGACGAATTTCTCGCGGCCGCCCATCAGATCGATCAGCCCCTGCACGTCCTGCATCACCGACCAGCTATAATGGAGCGCGTTGCCTTCGGTGAACGCATCGCCCCATTTGTACGGGTTGAACGGCGTCTCCCACGATCCGTCCTTGTTGCGGCCGCGCATCCAGCCGGTCTCGGGATCGTAGAGCTTCCGGTAGTTCTGCGCCTGCTGCGCGAATTTCTCCGCATCCTCGGTCTTGCCCAGCGCCTTGGCGAGCTGCGAAATCGAGAAATCGGCGGTGGCGTATTCGAGCGTGCGCGCGGCATTCTCGTTGATGCCGACATCGTAGGGCACGTAGCCGAGCCGGTTGTAATATTCGACGCCCTCGCGCCCGACCGCGCCGATGACATTGCCCTTCTTGTCGCGCGGCCGGCCTTCGCTGGTCGTCGCGTTCTTGATCATCGCCTCATAGAGCGTCTCGACGTCGAACCCGCGCACGCCGTTGATGTAGGCATCGGCGATCAGGTTCGCCGAGTTGGAGCCGATCATCACGTCGCGATAGCCGGGGCTCGCCCATTCAGGCAGCCAGCCGCCTTCCTCGTAGGTGTTGACCAGCCCCTGCATGATCCGGCTGTCGAGATCCGGATACATCAGCGCGAAGAAGGGGAAGACGGCGCGCCAGGTGTCCCAGAAACCGTTGTCGGTGTAGAGATAGCCGGGGTGCACCTTGCCGTCATACGGGCTGTAGTGGACGATCTTCCCGCTCGCGTCCTTTTCGAAGAAGATGCGCGGGAATTGCAGCATCCGGTAGAGCGCCGAATAGAAGGTGCGGCGGTTCTCCTCATTCGGATCGTTCACGCGGATGCGCGCGAACTCCTTCTCCCACGCGGCCTTGGCCTTGGCTTTGGTCGTCTCGAAGCTGTCGCTGCCAATCTCGCTGCGCAGGTTCAGGAGCGCCTGTTCGGGGCTGATGAACGAGGAGGCGACCTTGACGTGCACCTGCTCGCCGGGCTTCGTCCTGAAGCTCACCACTGCGCCGACATGGCCGCCCTCGCGCGTGGTGTCGGCGCTGAGCTGCCAATTCTCGTCCCAGGTGCGCGTGACGGTGAAATCGTGGTCGAACTCGGCGACGAAATAATTGTGGAAATTGTCCGGCACGCCGCCGTGATTGTTGCGGACATAGCCGGTGATGCGGCGGTTCCTGGCGTCCACCTTGACCATTGATCCGCCGTCGAACGCGTCGAGAATGATGTGCGCATCGTCGCTTTCGGGGAAGGTGAAGCGGAACTGCGCGGCGCGTGTCGTGGGCGCGACCTCGGCGGTCACGTCGTAATCGGCGAGATAGACCTTGTACGAATAGGGCCGCGCCTCTTCGGCCTTGTGGCTGAACCAGCTCGCGCGTTCGTCTTCCTTGATCTTGAGCGGCCCCGTCTCCGCGAACAGCGCGAAGGCGGCGTAATCGTTCATCCACGGGCTCGGCTGGTGCGTCTGCTTGATGCCGTTGATCTTCTCGCCATCATAGGTGTAGCCCCAGCCGCTGCCGGGCTCGCCCGTCACCGGCGTCCAGCTATTCATGCCCCACGGCACCGCGACCGCCGGATAGGTGTTGCCGTAGGACAGTCGATAGCTCGAATCGGTGCCCATCAGCGGATTGGCGAGATCGACCAGCGCCTCCTGCTGAGCCGCGGCCGGCGCCGATTGCGCCAGCGCCGCGGGAGCGCCGGGATTCGTGCATACGAACGCGGCGGCTGCGGTCAGAAGGGCGATACGCCTCGTCTTCAAGTCTCTTCTCCCTTGTCGCCGTTCAGCGCGGCAGCGGGCGCGGTTTCACGCCCTCGTTGGTCATCACGACGGGCTTGATCGTGCCGTCGGCGTTGAAGATCATCCTGTCGATCGCGAGCTGGCGATGCTCGCCCTTGTCGTCGCCCAGCGGGCGGCGGTGATAGACGATGTACCAGTCGTCGGTGCCGGGCACGTTGACCACCGAATGGTGCCCCGCCCCGCGCGCGATCCTGAAATCCTGTTGAAGGATCTTGCCCATCGGCTTGAACGGCCCCGTCGGGCTCGGCCCCATGGCATAAGCGACGCTGTAATCGGGGCCGGTCCAGCCGCCTTCCGACCACATGAGGTAATAAATGCCCTTGCGCTTCACGAGGAACGAACCCTCGACATAGCCGGGCGGCGTGATCTCCTTGAACGTCTCCCCATCGGGAAACGGCTCGATCGAGGTCAGGTCATCGCCAAGGCGCACGACGTTACAATGGCCCCAGCCGCCGTAATAGAGATAGAATTGCCCATCGTCGTCGCGAAAGACGAACTGGTCGATCGGCTGCGCGCCATTGTGGAAGGTCGAGATCAGCGGCTTGCCGATCGCATCCTTGAACGGGCCTGCCGGGCTGTCCGACACCGCGACCCCGATGCCCCCGGTCTCGCCGTCCTTCTGGATGTCGTTGGCGCCGAAGAAGAGGTAATATTTGCCGTCCTTCTCGATCGCCGACGGCGCCCATACCGCATAGGCCGCCCAGGAGACGTTCGCGACGTCCAGCACATGCTCGTGCCTGGTCCAGTGGACGAGATCGGGCGAGGAGAAGGCGTTGAAGAAGGTCTGAATGCCGTAGGACGGCCGGACCATCTTGTTCTTGCGCAATTCCTTCTGCGCGTCGGTGAATTCCGGCGAGACATCGGGCGCGCCGTAATGATCCGAATAGGTCGGATAGGTCCAATATTGCCCGTCGAAGATCCGGATTTCCGGATCGGCATACCAGCCCTGGACGATCGGGTTGGAGGCAAGCGCCGGAACCGCCGCCGCCAGCGCACAGGCGGCGCCGATCAGAAATGTCTTGAGCTTGCGCGTCATGCTGCTCCGATCCTCACCCCTGCGGGCGGCCATTCCGGCACGCGGCCGGATCGTTTGCAAGTCCGCAAGGAGCCGGGACGGCTTCCATCCGGAAACCGCCCCTGCCCTTCAACGCTTGGGTGCGTCAGAACTTGTACGACATCCCGACGTAGAACCGGCGCCCCGAATAGGTGTTCGAGACGAACCGGGCCTTCGTGTCGTTGCCGAGATGCTGGCGCTGCTCCGACTTGGTCAGGTTGATCACCGAAGCAGTCAATTGCAGATTGTCGAACAGATCGTACGACGCGTTGAGATCGATCTGTTCGTACGGGTCCGAATAGACGTTGAGGCCGGATTGGAGGCCGCCCACGACCTCGCCGCGGCGATTGTACGAGGCGCGCAGCAACACCGGCCCATGCTCGTAGAACACCGAGGCGTTGACCTGCGTCTTGGCGCTGCCGACCAGCGGCGAGGTGCCGACCTTCTCTCCGTTCAGGCTGACATCGGCGACCGACGTGTCGTTGTAGGTGAAGTTCACCTGCGCGCCGAGGCCGAAATCCAGCGTGTGCTGGGCGTAGAGCTCGATGCCCTGCGACACCGCCGACGAGCCGTTGGCCTGGGTCGAATATTGCTGGATCGTCACCATCTCGCCGGCGACTTCCTGCTGCACGTCGAGCACCAGCGGCACGATGAAGTCGTCCACGTCCTTGCGGAACAGCGTCGCGCCGATCACCGAACCGGGGTGGAAATACCACTCGACGCCCAGGTCGTACTGCCATGCGCTGAACGGCTTCAGATCAAAATTGCCGCCGTTGCCGAACCAGCCCGGCAGCGCGCCGAACTGGGCGCGGTCGAACACGAACGGATCGGCGTTGAACGTCAGCGACCGCGCACCGGCGAGATCGCCATATCCCGGCCGCGCGATCACCTTGGCCACGGCGCCGCGGATCAGCAGGTTCGGCATCACGTTCCACGCGATGTTGAAGCTCGGCAGGATGCTGGTGTAGCTCTTCGATTCGTCGTTCGGGCTGTAGACCCGCACCTCGCGTTGATCCTGAGGGATCACCAGGCAGTTGCCGTCCTCGCCGACGGGTACGTCCTCGTCGAAGGGGCCGTCCGGGCCATTCACGCAATAGTCGTTCTCGTAATAGAGCGTGTCGGTCGACGTCCCCGTCTGCTTGGTGTGGGCGACGCGGATGCCGATATTGCCGCGGATCGTGTCGGTCTTGTAGTTGAGCTGGGCATAACCCGCCCAGATACGCTCGCCGATATTGTAGAGGTTCTGCGGCTCGGGGACGCGCACCGGGCCGTTATACGTATCGTTCAGATACGCGATGTAATTGTCCATGTTGATCGCGGGAAAGGCGGTCGTCTCGAAGCCTCCCGCGCTGCTGTCCAGCGAGTCGGGATAGAAGAATTCCGGCAGCGCCAGCGCACCACCCGGCGTATCCTGGAAGCGAAGCGTGTTCGCCGGGTCCGAATACCATTCGAAGCGCCCGGTTTCGCGATGGATCGACGCGTCACGCCATTTGGCGCCGACCTGGATCGAGTCGATGAAGCTGTCGAAATGGCGCGTCACGTCCACCTGGGCATAACGCTGCGAGAGCGTGCTGTTGGAGAAGCCCGAACCGGTCGATCCAAGATCGATCTGGGCGGTGCCGGCGATCATGTTCTGCAACACTTCAGGCGAGAATTCCATCGCGACCGACTGATCGGTGAAGTTCCATGCGCTGTAGAAATTGCCGTTGTCGCTTCCGTTGCGCGGCTTGGCCTGCGCGAAGAACTGGAACGACGGACCGCCCTCGGCCTTGGTCTTGCCGATCGCGAAATGAACGTCCAGCCGATCGTGCGTCCACTCGCCCTGCACGTCGAAGGTGTTGGAGACGGTCTTCTCCCGCGTCAGCGTGTTCTGCGGCGCCGGCGTTTCCATCGTGCACATGTTGCCGGGCACGCGGCATCCGGTGCCCTCGGGCGGGACCTCGAACGACGCACCGGTGAAGATCGTGCCGCTGGGATCGAGCGTCGCGCCGGTGAAGAAGTTGCCGTATCCCCATTCCGGAATCTTGATGGTGTTCGACCGATAGTCGCCATCGAGCTGGAACCGGAAATAGTTCGCGGTGATCGTCAGGTCCTCGATCGGACGGATCTGCATGGTCGCCTGGATGCCGAGGCGCTTGCGCTTCTGGTCGAAGATGTTCTCGTCGACCGACTGCGGCGCCCAATAGCCCGAATAATGCTGGCCGTCGCGCGTCGTCACGCCCTCGCCCGGCCAATAGGAAATGCCGTCATTGCCCTCGTACGTGTTCCCGTTGATGTCGGTCGCGGGCGTGATGATGTTGCCGTCGTCGTCGCGATCGCTCCACCAATGCCAGCTCTCGGAACTCGCCGAAAGCGTGCGATTGGTGCGCTCCTGATAGGTCGCGCCAACCAGGAAACCGATCCGTTCGCTGGGGTCCTTCCACGAGATCAGCCCCGAAACGCTCGGCTCGATCTTGTCGGTGACGTCCGCATAAGTGCCCTCGACCTGGACGTTGCCGGACCACGGCTCGAGATCGAAGGGCTCGCGCGTGTGATTGATGATCACACCGCCGACACCGCCCTCGTCGAGCCGCGCTTCGGATGATTTGTACACCTCGACGCTGCCGATGAAGTTGGCGGGCAGCAGCAGATAGTCGAACGAGCGCGACGGATTGCCGCCGGTCGAGGCGATGAAATTGCCGTTGAGCTCGGTCAGCGTCAGATCGGAGCTGAGGCCGCGAATGCTGACATTCTGCCCCTCGCCGCCGTTGCGCGAAATGATGATGCCCGGCACGCGCTGCAGCGCGTCGGCGACGTTCTTGTCCGGGAACTTGCCGACATTCTCGGCGGTGATGACGTCGATGAAGGCGTTGGCGTTGCGCTTCTGCTCGAGGCTCTTCTCGATCGATTCGCGATATCCGGTGACGACGATCTCGCCCCCGCCGGTCTGCGCACCCTGCGTCTGCGGTTGATCCGCCGACGGCGCGTCCTGCGCCTGCGCGGTGCCGCCGAGAACGACCACCGCGCCCGCCGTCAGCATCAAATCACGAACGACCCGCCGCCGTGCGGACGTCGTCGATCCATTTACGTCTCGAATCCTCATCAGCCATTCCTCCCTTTGTGAGGAGCGCGTCCGCGCTCCCGCTCGTGCTCCCCGGTGCGTACCGGGCGGCACCTTCTCGGCACCCCGATTGATTCGAATTCAGATTATAAAAAACAATTTGTCAAATAAATGTTTTGGGCAAAGGGCACGGACGTGACAACCTGTTGCAAAAGGGCTGCAAACGGGTGTCGTTTTCCGTAGCCCGACGGGAAAATACGGCGGAATCGGCCGCTCACGCCCCGCCGCCGGATCGCCATGGGGGGCGATCCGGGGCCTGACGGACCGGAGTCGCGTCAGCGCTGCTCGCGATCGCTCCACAAGGGTGCGGCGATTCGCGCGAGCGCTTCGGGCGGTGCCTTGGGCCGCGCGCGATCGTAGGTCAGCAGGCCGTTGATCTCATCCTCGACATCGGTGGTCTGGGTATAGACCGCCGCGCTGAGCCCCTCCTCCTTCGCCTGGCGGATCACCTCGTCCATCTTGCGCCGGAACCGCGCGAGATAATCCTCCTGGTCGGTCGCGACCTGATAGCCCCAGTTCTTCTTGCCGGGGCGCCAGATATGGCCTTCGACCGGCAGGCCGATCCCGCCATATTCGCCCAGCACGATCGCGCGGTCGGCATGAAGCCCGGGGCGCTTGGGCACGTCCTCATAGGTGTGGATGTCGTAGACGTCGGAGACGGTGCCCGCGACGTCGAGCCAGCCCGAATCGGCGTTCACCAGCCGGCTGGGGTCCATGCCCTTCACGTAGCGGGCGAGCGTCGCCGAATCGTACTGGCCCCAGCCCTCGTTGTTCACCACCCACATCACGATCGACGGGAAATCGCCGAGCTCGCCGATCATCTCGGCCAATTCCTTCTGCTGCTGGGCGATCGTTTCGCCGGGGAATACCGCCTGATACTGGCTGGTGCCCGCGAGGAACTGATCCTCGCCGCCGCCCGAGGGCATGTCCTGCCAGACCAGCATGCCGAGATGATCGGCATCGTAATAATAACGCGCCGGCTCGACCTTGATGTGCTTGCGGACCATGTTGAAGCCCGCCTTCTTCAGGAAGACGAGATCGCTCTTCATCGCCTCTTCGGACGGCGGCGTGTAGAGCCCGTCGGGCCACCAGCCCTGATCGAGCGTGCCGTTCTGGAAGACCGGTTCGTTGTTGAGCAGGATCGCGGGCTGCCCCTTCACCTTGCCCGGGCCGATCGAGATCTTGCGCATCGCGAAATAGGCATCGACGCTGTCGCGCGGCGCGCCGACGACCGCCGCGGCGGCATAGACCCGGTTCTCGTGCTCGGTGAAACGCGAATCGTAGGCGGCGCGATTCCGATCCTGCTCGCCCGCATAGGGATCACGCACCGTCACCAGCTCGGCCTCGAGATCGTAGAGATACGGATCGTCGGGCGACCAGAGGCGCGCGTTGGGAATTCGGAGCGTCGCCTTGCGGTTGGCGCGGATGATCGTCGAGGCGATCGTCTTGCCGTCCGCGCTCGCGGTGAGGCGCACCGCGTCGGTGTCGTTCGCCCAGCCGCTCAGCGCGACCTCGACCTCGACCACGCCGCGGTCGATGTCCGGCGTCGCGCGGATATCGGCGATGTGCAGCTCCGGCACCGGCTCAAGCCACACCGTCTGCCAGATGCCGCTGACCGCGGTGTACCAGATGCCCGAGGGATCGAGGATCTGCTTGCCGCGCGGCTGCGTGCCCGCACTGGTCGGATCGGCGACGCGGACGACGAGTTCGTTCTCGCCGGGCTTCAGATAGTCGGTGACGTCGAGCCCGAACGAATCGAACCCGCCCTTGTGGCTGCCGACGACCGCGCCGTTGACGAACACCGTCGCGGCATAATCGACCGCGCCGAAATTGAGCATGACATGCTGCCCGGCCCAGTCCGCGGGCACGGTGAAGGTGCGATGGTACCAGACCCGATCGTCGGGCGTGACCTTTCGGGCGACGCCGGAAAGCTTCGATTCGACCGGAAAGGGCACCAGTATCTGCCCGTCCATCCGCGCCGGCCGCGACGCCGCCTTGGCGGTGATGGCATAATCCCACAGGCCGTTGAGATTCTTCCAGCGATCGCGCTTCATCTGCGGACGCGGATAGCTGCGCCAGGCGTTTTCGGGCGTCACCTCCCTGCCCCAGCGCGTCGTCAGCGCGCTGGTATAGACCCCGTCACCGGCCGGCGCCGTCTGCGCGGACGCGGCGCTCGCGCTCGCGGCGAACGTGAGAAGCGACAGGATTCCGATCAGGGGACGCATCGATACTCTCCTTCGGACACGGCAATGCCCATGATGATGTCGGAGCCCAGCGCCGGGAGAGGAGGAAGGTGGCCCTGGGCTCCGGTCTCCGCGCTTGGGGAAGGGGGGCACGCGGAGAGGTCGGTCGAACGCCGCCCGTCAGGACGGCGACGAAAGCGAGGGCGGCGCGGCTTCGGGTGCGCTGCCCCAATTCTTGTTCGGCGTCGGCCCCATGGTCAGCACCAACGTCGCGCCGCCCTTGATGTCCTCGTGGCTGAACCACGGCTTGTTCCACGGCTTGCCGTCGAGCGTCGCGGATTGGATGTACATGTTCTCGGGCGAATTGTTCTTCGCGATCACCTCGAACGTGCCGCCGTCGCCCATGTGAAGCCTGACGGTGTCGAAGATCGGGCTGCCGATGATGTAGGCCTGGCTCGACGGATCGACCGGATAGAAGCCCATCGCGCTCATCGCATACCAGGACGAGGTCGCGCCCTGATCGTCCATGCCCGCATAGCCGTAGCCCGCGGCGTCGCTGCCGTACATCAGATCGAGGATCTTGCGGACAAGCGCCTGCGTCTTCCACGGCTGGCCGCTCCAGTCGTAATAATAGGGCACCTGCTGATCGGGCTGGTTGCCATGGACATATTGGCCGATCAGCCCGGTGCAGTCGCGGCAGATACCCTCGGGATCGTACGGGGTCGTGAAGAACGCATCGAGCTTCGCGTTGAACGCGTCGCGCCCGCCGATCAGGTCGATCAGCCCCTGCACGTCGTGCGGCACCAGCCAGAGCGTCGACCAGCCCGACGCCTCCTTCATCATGAAGTTGTAATAGGGCTCCTCCGGATCGAAGGGAGATATCCACTGCCCGTCGGCGGTGCGCCCGCGCATGAAGCCCGTCGATCGGTCGAAGACGTTCACGTAGTTGCGGGCGCGCTTCAGGAACATGGCGTAATCATCCATCTTCCCGAGCTTTTTCGCATATTGCGCCAGCGCATAATCGTCCCACGCATATTCCAGCGTGGTCGCGACACCCGCCTTGCCGCCGGCATAAGGCGGGCTGGGATCGTGATCGGGCACGATGTCCGAAATCCATCCCTGCTTCATATATTCGGCAAGGTAGCCGCGCGGCCCTTCGGGGTCGGTCGCATTCTTGCGCAGATATTCGTAGGCGGCGGCATAATCGAACGGAATCCCCCGTTCCCATGCGCCCAGATAGAGGAACACCGCGTTGTCGCCGTGGAACGAGGTGTTCATGAACCCCTCTTCGCGCGCCATGTCGAGTTCGGACGCCATGATGTTCCGAACCACCTCGGGCTCCATCAGTTCGAGCAGCACGATCTGGTTGCGCCCCGTATCCCAGAACGGCACCGGGCCGTAGCGGTCGTGCGTCGCGGTCTGGACCTTGCCGTTGGTGTCGGTGAACTTCTCGCCCTTGGCGGCGATCAGCCGCGGCGAGGCAAATGACTGGAGCAGGGTCGAATAGAACAGCTTGCGCTGTTTCTCCGTGCCGCCGGTCACCTCGACGCGGCCGAGCAAAGCCGCCCAGGCATCGCGCGCCGCGGCATGGACGCCCTCGAAATCCCAGCCGGGCAGTTCGTCGCGCAGGCGCTGCTCGGCCTGCGCATAGCTGGTGCCGTGCGCGATCTTCATCAGCACCTTCTCGCCCGCCTTCGTCTCGAAGGTGACGTAGCCGCCCGCATAGCTGCCCGTGACCGAGGTGCGGCCGGGCTCGACATCGGCATTGCCGATCCCCCAGCCTTCGCTGTCGCCCGGGGATTTGCGGAACGTGCCCGCCTTGGCGAACGGCCTGGAAAATTCCGCGACGAAATAGGCGCCGTCCGCGCCGCGGCTGTTCTTCGAGACGCCGCGCACCGTATCCTTGTCGACGATCTCGACGGTCCCGCCGTGTCGCGGGAAATTGATCAGCACGTTGGCGCGGTCGCTCTCCGGGAAGGTGAAGCGCATCAGGCTCGCCCATTGCGTGGCGGTCAGCTCGGCCGTGGTATCGAAGCTGTCGAGATAGACCGAATAATAGCCGGGCGAGGCCTTTTCGCGCGCCTTGTCGTAATAGGATCGGCGCCACGCGGGCGGCGGCGACCAATCGCCGACCACCGGCTGGATGATCGGCTCCGCGCGGCCGCCATAGGTCGCGCCGCCGCCGCCGGTGAAGCCGATCATCGTCGGGTTGGTGTAATAATAGGGAACGGCGACCCCGTTGGGGTAGCTGAGCTCGATATTGTTGTTGACCGGCGAGGCCGCGACCGAGCTGTGCGGCAGCCGCGCGCCGGGCGAGGTCTGCCCCGAATAGACCGGCTCGCCCGGCGGCGGTGCGTTGCCGATCAGCTCCTGACGATCGAGCGGCGCGGTGCCGACCAGGGGATCGGCGAGCTCGACGGGCGCCTTGCCCTCAGTCGATTGCGCGTCCTGCGCCTGCACCGCCCCGCCGGCCACCGCGACGGCGAGCCCCGATGCCATCAGCAGCGCGCGCTGCCTCGCCCGCGCGACCACGACAGGCCGGATGAAGCGGTTTGCCCGATGCCACATGAACGCGTCCCCTCCCGTTTGCGAGCCGAAGCCCGTCTCGTTCTTTCGGCGCGTGCTGTCGCTCGCGAGCCGTCGGGGGCGCACGTTAATTAAAGCAATTTATTTGTCAATTAGAGATCGGCCGACGTCGTTTCTCCCCAGCCACCGCCGAGCGCCTTGAACAGGTCGATCTGATCGTCGGCGATGCGTGCGTCGGCCAACGCGAGCGCGGCCTGCGCATCGGCGAAGGTGCGCTCGGCGTCGAGCAGGTCGAGCGAGTTGACCGCGCCCTCGCGCTGCTGCGCGCGGGTGATCGTCGCCGCCTTCTCCGCTTCGTTATACGCGGCCTGCAACGCCTTGCGGCGGTCGAGGTCGTGGGCATAAGCGGAAAGCGCGGTTTCGGTCTCGCGGAGCGCCGTCAGCACCGTTCCGTCGAAGCGGGCAAGCGTCGCCTGCGCGTCGGCTTCCGCCCCGGCGATCTTCGCACGCGCGGCGCTCTGGTTGGGGAAGGACCAGCTTATCAGCGGCCCCAGCAGCCAGCGCAGCGGCCCCGCGCCGAAAATGTCGCCGAGCGAATTGCCGGTCGAGCCGACCGACGCGCCGAGCGAGATGTGCGGATAGAGATCGGCCGTCGCCACGCCGATCCGCGCGGTCGCGGCCGCGAGCCGGCGCTCGGCGGCGCGCACGTCGGGCCGGCGGGCGAGCAAGGCGGCGCCGTCGCCGACCGGGATCGGCTGGGTGATCTCGAGCGTCGTCGTCCGCTCGCCGGCGATCGGCGGCAGGTCTGCGGGCGCGCGGCCGGTGAGCGTGGCGAGGCGGAACAGGGCCGCATCCCGCTCGGCTTCGATGGCAGGCACGTCGGCTGCGCGCTGGTTGCGCAGCGCCCCGATGCGGGCGGTGTCGAGCCCGGTCGCAAGCCCCACCGAATGCCGCCGCCCGGTCAATTCCAGCGAGCGGTCGAGCAGTTCGACGATATGCCTGGCGACCGCCAGCCGCGCGGCGGCGGAGGCGGCGTCGGCATAAGCGCGCGTCGTCTCGGCGACGACGGCAACGCGCACCGCGTCGGCATCGGCCTGCGCAGCGGCAACATCGCCTTGCGCGGCCTCGATATTGCGGCTGACGCGGCCGAACAGGTCGACTTCATAGGCGACGTCGAGGCCGGTATCGATCGTCCAGTCCTCGCGGTCGGCGCCGGGCGCGCGCTGATCGGCGGGGAGGCGGCCGTAGGTGGGATTCGCGCCGATCGTGGTCTGCGGCAGCGCGTCGGATCGTGCCGCCCGCAGCCCCGCGCGCGCCTTGGCGATGTTGGCGATCGCGACGCGGATGTCGGTATTCTCGGCGAGCGCGTCGGCGACGAGTTCGTCGAGCACCGGATCATCGTAGAGCCGCCACCAATGATCGTCCACGGGCGCGGTCGTCAGCGCGGGGCTGTCGGTGGAGAGGAAGGGGCCGGACGCGGTCGCGGGTGGAACGGGCGCGACATAGTCCGGCCCCACCGCGCAAGCGGCAAGCGCGAGCGCGGATAGCGAGGCGAGGAACGGGCGGGATGAAAACATGATCGAATATCCTATTCGGCTGGCAGCAGCGCGGGATCGGCGTCCCGGCGCGGGCGGCGGCGCGCGAGCCGGTCGCCCAGCGCGCGGCACACCACGTAGAAGGTCGGCGTGAAGAGCAGGCCGAAGCCAGTGACGCCGATCATTCCGAAGAACACCGCCGTCCCCAGCGCCTGCCGAAGCTCGGCGCCCGCCCCGCTCGCGATCAGCAGCGGCACCGATCCCAGGATGAAGGCGAAGCTCGTCATCAGGATCGGCCGCAACCGGTCGCGTGCCGCGCGGACGGCGGCCTCGACGGGCGAAAGACCGTCCTCGTCCTCCGCCTGCTTGGCGAACTCGACCACCAGGATCGCGTTCTTCGCGGCGAGCGCGATCAGCACCACGAGCCCGATCTGCGTCAGGACGTTATTGTCCATGCCGCGCAGATTGACCCCGATCATCGCCGCGAACAGGCACATCGGCACGATCAGGATGATCGAGAGCGGCAGCACCAGGCTTTCATATTGCGCCGCGAGCACGAGGAAGACGAACACCACCGCCAGCGCGAACACGATGCCCGCGGTATTGCCCGCCGCCTTCTGCTGGAAGGCGATTCCGGTCCATTCGTGACCGTAGCCCGAGGGCAAAGCCGTGTCGGCGAGCTTCTCCATCGTCGTCAGCGACTGGCCGGACGAATAGCCGGGCGCGGTATCGCCATCGATCGCGACCGCCGGGTGGAGGTTGTAGCGCACCACGCGATACGGCCCTGTCTTGCTCTCGAAGGTGGCGACCGATCCGATCGGCACCATCTCGCCCGATTGGGAGCGCGTCTTGAGGTTGGCGATGTCCGCAGGCGTCGCGCGATGCTGCGCATCGGCCTGCGCGGTCACATGATAGGTGCGTCCCAACAGGTTGAAATCGTTGACATAGGCCGAGCCGAGATAGATGCGCAGCGCCTCGAACACGCGGCTGGGCGGCACGCCGAGCATATCGGCCTTGCGGCGGTCGATATCGGCGAAGATGCGCGGCGTGGCGGTGTTGAAGAAGGTATAGACCTGCTTCAAGCCCTCGGTCTGGTTGGCCTTGCCGATCAGCCCCCAGGCCTGCTGGCCGAGCGCTTCATAGCCGTGATCGCCCAGATCCTCGACCATCAGCCGATAGCCGCCCGCCGAGCCGATTCCCTGGATCAGCGGCGGAGGCACCATCAGCAGCCGGGCCTCGTTGATGTCGGCGGTGCGCTTGCGCGCCTCGGC
This sequence comes from uncultured Stakelama sp., assembly GCA_964639855.1. Classification (GTDB taxonomy): domain Bacteria; phylum Pseudomonadota; class Alphaproteobacteria; order Sphingomonadales; family Sphingomonadaceae; genus Sphingomonas. Next base: position 24,072 of record CAZXFY010000030.1, read on the forward strand.
CATGATCTCCTCGAAGCTGACGCCCAGCTTCTCGCGCTCCTCGAACGAATCGAGCGGGATGTAGGCGGCGGCCGCGTTGGGGGCGAGCGTCTGCGAGGGGCCGTCGAAGCCCGCCAACATCACCGCGCCCTTGACGCCGGGGATCGGCAGGATGCGCTTGGCGACCTTCTGCATCACCGCGTCGGTGCGCTCGAGCGAGGAGCCCGCCGGAAGCTGGATGACGGTGAGGAAATAGCCCTGGTCCTGCGCCGGGATGAAGCCCGTGGGCGTCACCCAGAACAACCCGACCGTCGCGGCGATCAGCCCCGCATAGGTGATCATCATCCGCTTGGGCCGCTGCACCAGCCGGCGGGTGAGCCGGGCATAGCCGTGGCTCAGCCGCTCGAAGCCGCGGTTGAAGCGGTCGCCCGCGCGGTGGAGCGCCCGCACGATCGCGTGCCGCTCGCCGCGACGGTCGTGGGGCTTGAGCAGCAAGGCCGCAAGCGCCGGCGACAACGTGAGCGAAAGGATGAGCGAGATCACCGTCGCCGTGGCGATCGTCACCGCGAACTGCTGATAGAAGGCGCCCGACAGGCCGGTGAGGAACAAGGTCGGCACGAACACCGCGCACAGCACCAATACGATCGCGACCAATGCCGCCGACACCTCGTCCATCGAGGTCTTGGCCGCCTCCAGCGCGGAAAGCCCGCGCTCGAGGTTGCGCTCGACATTCTCGACCACGACGATCGCATCGTCGACCACCACGCCGATCGCGAGCACCAGCCCGAACAGCGAGAGGTTGTTGAGCGAATAGCCGAACGCGGCAAGCACGATGCAGCTTCCGATCAGCGACACGGGGATCGCGATCACCGGGATGATCGCCGCGCGCCATTTCTGCAGGAAGACGAGGATCACCAGCACGACGAGGATCACCGCCTCGCCCAGCGTGTGCATCACCGCGTCCACCGATTGCGAGATGAACTCGGTCGGGTTGTAGATGACGCGATATTCGAGGCCCGCCGGGAAGGTTTTCGAGGCGGTCTTCATTTCCTTCTCGACCGCCTGCGCGGCGGCGAGCGCGTTCGATCCGGGCCGCTGGAACACCGCCATAATGACGGTGGGTTTGCCGGAGAGATAGGTGTTCGACGCGTAGTCCGCCGCGCCCAGCTCGACGCGCGCGACGTCGGAGACGCGCACCTGGCGGCCCTGATCGTCGGTGCGGATGATGATGTTCGCGAATTGCGCCGGATCGGTGAAGCGGCCCTGCGCCTCGACGTTGAGCTGGAAGGCGCTGCCGCTCGCATAAGGCGGCTGGCCGAGCGTGCCCGCGGCGACCTGCACGTTCTGCGCGCGCAGGGCATCGACGATGTCGCCCGCCGTCAGCCCGAGCGCGGCGGCGCGGCCGGGATCGATCCACACGCGCATCGCATAATCGCGGCTGCCGAAAAGCTGCACGTCGCCCACCCCGTCGATCCGGCTCAGCCGGTCGCGAAGCTGGGTCAGCGCGTAGTTGGAGATGTAGCTGCGATCGAGCGAATTATCGGGCGAGATCAGGTTGACGACCATCAGGAAGTCGGGCGACGTCTTGCGCGTCACCACGCCCAGCCGCCGCACTTCCTCCGGCAGGCTCGGCACTGCCACCGCCACGCGATTCTGCACGAGCACCTGCGCCTCGTCGAGATCGGTGCCGATCTCGAACGTGACGGTGATCGTCAGCTTGCCGTCGCCGGTCGATTGCGACGACATGTAGAGCATGTTGTCGACGCCGTTGATCTGCTGCTCGATCGGCGCCGCCACCGTCTCGGCGACGGTCTGCGCGGTGGCGCCGGGATAATTGGCCGTCACCGTCACCGTGGGCGGCACGATGTCCGGATATTGCGACACCGGCAGCCCGAGATAGGCGATGGCGCCGACGATCGTGATGACGACCGCGATCACCGCGGCGAAGATCGGCCGCGTGATGAAGAACCGCGAGAGGCGCATGGGGCCTGCTCCTTGATTGGGACGCTTGGCGCCCGAGATTCTGATCCATCCGTTCGCCCGGAGCTTGTCGAAGGGCGTTTCCTGCCTCGACAGCGGGCTTCGACAAGCTCAGCCCGAACGGAAATGGCGATGGTCGAGGACGACTATCGCGATGCGAACGTCGCTTCGCCCGTGACCGGCAAGGCGATCGGCGGCGGCGCCTCGGCCTTTACCGGCTCGATCTTGCCGCGCTTGACGTTCACCTTGGTGCCGGGCTGGGCCAGCTCGGGATCGCTGATGACGACCCGATCCTGCGGCGAAAGCCCGCTGCGGATCACGCGCAGCCCATGCAGCACGGGGCCGAGTTCGACCGGCTTGGCCTGCGCCGTGCCGTCCTTGCCGACCACGACCACCAGCTTACGCGTCTGATCGGTCTCGATCGCGGCGTCGGGCACCAGCAGCGCATCGGTGACGCCGCCGGTCGCGAGCCGCATGTTGCCGAACATGCCGGGGGTGAGGAACATGTCCGGATTGTCGAGTACCGCGCGGCCGCGGATCGTGCCCGATTGCGGGTCGATCCCGTTGTCGGTGAAATCGAGCCGCCCCTTCCAGCGATAGCCGTTCTCGTCCTGCAGCTTGATCTCGACCGGCGAGGGCTCCGCGCCCTCCTCGGCCGCGCGCTTGGTCTTGAGGAACAAGGCCTCCGACGCGTCGAAGCTGAAATAGATCGGATCGAGCGCGTTGATTGTCGTCAGCAAGGTCCCCGAAGCGCCGTCGCCGCCCGCCACCAGGTTGCCCGCATCGACGCGCCGGTCCGAAATGCGCCCGCTGATCGGCGCGCGCACCTGGGTGAAGCTCAAATCGAGCGCACGCGCGCGCACCTCGGCCTGCGCGCCTGCCAGCGCGGCTTCCGCCGCCTGCTGCTTGGCGCGGAGCTGGTCGACATCGCTCTGCGACACCGCATCGACATCGACCAGCTTGAGCGCGCGGGCGAGATCGGCGCGGGCGAGATCGAGGCTGCTCTTCGCGCTCGCGACGCGCGCCTTCGCCTGCGCCAGCGCGGCGGAAAACGGGCGCGGGTCGATCGTGAACAGCAGATCGCCCTTGTGGACGACCGCGCCGTCCTTGAAGTGCACGCCGGTGATCGCGCCCGAGACGCGCGGGCGCACCTCGACCGTCTTCGATGCTTCGAACCGGCCGACATATTCGTCCCAGTTCGTGATCGCGCGCGTCATCGGCGTCGAAACCGTGACGGTCGGCGGCGGCGGCGCGGCGGCCGCGGGGCTGCCGCGATGCACGACCTCATAGCCGCCCCACACCACCAACGCGATCGGCGCGAGGATCAGCGCGCCGCGCCGCAGGGCGGAGGGGCGCGGGCGGGTTTCGGGCGTTTCCGTGTCGGCACGCCCGATCTTGCTCAACATATTCATCAATGGACTCGCTGATTGAGGGCGTCGCGGCCGCGGCTGATGCTGGCGAGCACGAGTTCGTACTGCGCCATGGAGAAGCCGGCGGACAGGAACGCGCGGATTTCGGAACTTGCGATCGCATAGCCGCGATGCCACGCAATCACCGCGAGGCGGCGCAGCGCCTCCAGCCGGGAATCGGCGAGATCGGGGTTGCGGCGGCTGCCGAACAGCCGCCCCATCGCAAGCGCGACCGGCCCCGGCCGGCCAATGCTGGAAAGGCGATCGCGCTGCGCGAGCGCCACCACCGACCATTCGAGCGGTGACAAGGTCGCTTCCGCCCCTTGCGCGGTCGATCGGCTCGGCAGCGCGGCCGAAGCGGCATGATACGGATCGGAGAAATCGAGATAGGCCATCGAGAACCTCCCTGGCTGGGCGCATGCCACGGGCGCGCGCCGGCGCGTTCCGAAACGGCCGTCCCGGCCGTCCGGCGGTGATGCGGACGCACCTTTCCTTCCGCCGAAATCATCCTCGACGGCACGAAAGGCGCAGGAATGTGAAGAAAATCGACCGATACGGTTACGGGGTCGATCATCCGGTTCCGTCTTCTGCTCGCCGCCCTCCATCACGGAGGAGGCGCAGGATCAGGGTCGGATTTCGCTCATCTGGGGGCGATCGCGCACATGCTGTTCCCCTTCATTCGTTAGCTACCGACCGGTATATAAATCGGAGGTGAACGACGTCAAGGCGTCATTTCATACCGATCGATATTTTTTTGTGCAATGCGGCGGTCAGCGCCCCGGCCACACCGCAAGGCTGGTCTCGACGAGCCGTTCCAGCTCCGCGCGGCTCGCGCCGCCGCTGGCCTGCACGGCCATGCCCTGCATGATCGCGATCAGATAGCGGGTCAGCCCTTCGACATCGGCCTCGGGCGGCAGATCGCCATCGGCCTTGCCGCGCTCGAACCGATCGACCAGCGCCTTGAACGAGGAGACGCGGCGCGCGATCACCTCCTCGCGAATCCCTTCGGCCTCCGCCCCGCACGCTACCGTGCTGATGACCCGCAAGCAGCCCTTGGGCTCGCAATCGCTGCACTGGCTGTCGAGCGCGCCGTGCAGCATCCGCTCGGCGACGCCGCGCGTGGTCGGCGCGTCGAGCGCGCGGCGGGTATAGGCCAGCTTCTCCTCCTCATAGAGGTCGAGCGCCTTGCGGAAGAGCGATTCCTTGTTGCCGAACGCGGCATAAAGGCTGGGGCGCGTGATCCCCATCGCCTCGGTGAGGTCGGTCAGCGACGTGCCCTCATAGCCCTTGCTCCAGAACACGCGCAGCGCCGCGGCGAGCGCATCCGTCACGTCGAATTCGCGGGGCCGGCCCTTGGTCGGGGTCAGAAGGTCGGTTTCCATATCGTCCGGTATATATATCTTCCGGCACCCATCGTCCAGAGCAACACGTTCCGGCCCGCCGCCCACCATCCCGCTTGCCCGCGACGCGATAGCGCTCTACTCGGCGCTCGCGCATGGAGAACGAGCATTCGCCCCGCCGCTTCGCCCGATTGCCCAAGGGCGTACGCGCCGCGGCCCGCAATCTCGGTTGGCTGCTCGCGAGCCGCGGCGTGCTCGCATTGCTCTCGCTCGTCTATCTCGGCGTCGCGACGCGCACGCTCGGCGCCGCCGATTTCGGCCGTTTCGCCCTCATCACCGGCGCCTCGCAGGCGATCGCGTTGCTCGTCGGCTTCCAGACCTGGCAGATCGTCGTCCGCTACGGCGTCGATCACGTCAACTCGAACGATGATGACGGGCTGGCCGCCTTGCTGCGCGCGTGCCTGGGTCTCGATACGCTGAGCGCGCTCGCGGGCATCGCGCTCGCGGTGCTGATTCTCGCGGTCTGGGGAGAGGATTTCGGGATCACCCCCGATCTGATGCGTGCGACGTTGCTCTTCGCGATCGTCCAGCTCGTCACGATCCGCTCGACGCCATTGGGCGTGCTGCGGCTGCGCGACCGATTCTCGCTCTCCGCGCTCGCCGACAGCATGACCCCGATCACGCGCTTCATCGGCGCCGGCCTCGCCTTTGCCTTCCTCCCCACAATCGAAGGATTCCTTCTCGCCTGGGCCGCCGCCGAGCTGGTGACGGCGGGCGCCTATTGGATCATCCTCGCGCGGACCGGCGACCTTGCCCTGCTCGGCAGGAAGCCGCCCGCCGATCGCCGGCTGCTCGCCGACAATCCCGGGCTCTTCCGATTCACGCTCAGCACCAATGCGAGCGCGACGCTGAGCCTTTCGACAAAGCATGTGCCGCTGCTGCTCGTCGGCGGCTATGTCGGCCCGGCGGCGGCGGGCGCATTCCGGCTCGCCTTTCAGATCGCACAGGCGCTCGCCAAGCTCTCGCAGCTCCTCGCGCGCGCGGCCTTCCCGGAGATCGTGCGCGCCGTTCGTTCACCCGCCGCCCAGCGTCTGCCGCGGATGCTCGCGCGCTTGTTCTGGGCCTCGTCGGCGGCAGCGCTCGTCATCCTCGTGCTCGTCGGACTGGCCGGCAAGCCGATCCTGATCCTCGTCGGCGGCCGCAGCTTCTCGGACGCGGGGCCGCTGCTCCTCTGGCTCGCGGCGGCGGGCTGCGTCGACCTCGCGACGGTGAGCTTCGAGCCCGTGCTGATGGCGGTCCACCGCGCCGGCACCGCGATGGTCGCACGCGCGGCGGCCGTGGTCGTGCTGCTGGCAACCACCATCGCGCTGCTACCCCGCATGGGCGAGATCGGCGCCGGAATCGGTGTACTCGCGGGTTCGATCACGGGCGCGGTGCTGCTCGGCGCCGCCATGCTCCGCTACGCCGCCAGCACCAGGCGCGCGGGGCAGAGCGGCTAATCGCCCTGCCTCCCCCGTGTTCCTGCGAAAGCAGGAACCCAGAGTTGCGGGCGCCGTTCCCAATAACCCTGGGCTCCTGCTTTCGCAGGAGCACTGCCCGGTCGAACTCTATTCCTCACGCCCAACCATCTCGCGAACCAGATCGAGATCCACCGGCTTGTCGACATCGATCGCCGCGCGTCCGTCCTTCGCCGCGACCACATGCGCGGTCAAGCCCGCGCGGCGCCCGAGATGCGCAACCGCGTCGGCGAGGCTCAGCCGCCCCATCAGATAGCGCAGCAGCAGCCCCGGCCCGAGCCGCCGGACGATCCGCCACGGCCGCTTGCGGTCGGCCTCGACTTCCTGCCACAAGGCGATCGCCGCCGCCGCGCGCGGGGTCGCGAACCAGAACAGGTTGCACCCTGACCAGTCGCCGTCCGCGAACCGCAGCCAGGTCCGGCGCGTCTCGGGCGCGGCCGCCTCTACCGAATCGCGCCGGGCGAGCAGCACCGCCACATCGGCCTCCTCCGGCACCGTCTCGATGAAGCCGCGCACCCATTCGGGCCGCAACAGCGCGTGATCGGCCGTGGTGAGCAACAGCGGCGTTCCCAATGCCACCAACCCCGCCGCCGCACTCAGGCTCGGCCCCGCCTCGGCGGGAACGATCTCCGCGCCGAGCGCGCGCGCCGCCTCGATCACCGCGGGCGACGAAGCCGAGACGCCGATCCGCGCCGCCCCCGCCTCCCCGAGCGCTCCGATCACGCGCGCGAGCATCGTCGCGCCGCCGATCTCGATCAACGCCTTGTCCGGCACGCCGGCATAGGCCGCGACCGGATCGACACCGCCGCGCGATCCCGCGAGCACCAAAGCGTTGAAGCTCACCTTTGCCCGGCCGCGCGCCACACGCGCCACAGCACCCCGGGCGCGGCGAGGATCGGATGCCGCTCGCGCCACGGCGTCAGCGCGATGGAAAGACCGGTATGCCGCTCGATCTTCCACAGCGCGTAACGCGCCGCGCCGTCGAAGGTGAAGGCCGCCTTGCCGAGCCGCGCGAGATTGAGCGGCTTGCCCATCCGCCGCCGCACCCGCCAGGCGCGCCGGAGGGCACGCGCGCGCACGGGGTCGAGACGTGGGGTCAGCGCTCCGTTCTCGTCGACGAACGCAATCCCGTCCGCCGCCCACGCCGCCGGCAGCAATTCATCGAAGCGCGCGGGATCGAAGGCGAGGATCTGATCCTCGCGCCCCTTCTTCTCGACGCGGAATTCGGTGCGGTAGGTCTCGGCGAACAGCGCCTTCCAGAACGCGCGCGGCGCCCCCCGCTCCGGCCCGAGCACCGCCGCGAAGCGCGCCGCCGTCATCGCCGCCGCCTCGACGGCAGCGATCACGCGCGTCGCCGCATCCTCGTCCCGCGCCCAGACGAGCGCGGCAGGCTGGACGAAGCGCGTCCAGATCGTCGTGTCGCGCGTCTCCCCGGCCGCCGCGCGCGCGAACGTGGCGAGCGGCATCGTCGCGACCTTGGCGCGGATCACCGCATCGCCGACGGAAAGCTCGTGATAGCTGACATCGGGCCACAGCCAGCGGTTCGCCAGCCGCCGCAGCCCGCGGCCCGGCGCGGCGTCGGTCAGTACGTAGAAATCGAGCACGCCCGAAAAATCGCCCGTCCTGAGCACCGATCCGTAGAACAGCACCGCGCCGCCGCCGAGCATGTCGGCAAGCATCCGCGCGGCAACCCGGACCTGGGGCGGCGTTTCGGTGCCGAGCTCGCCCGCGATCCGCGTGGCGAGCGGCGTCACGGCACCGCGAACTCGATCGGCGCGCCGGTGCGGATCGAAAGATCGCCGCCCCTGTAGAGCTCGCCGTCTAGGATGAACCCGCCATCGAGCGACAGATCGAACGCGTGCGGATCGATGCGGTGATAGCCCGCGCGTTCCAGCCACTGCCCTTCCGAGCCCGCGAGCAGCGCGGGCACCGCCACCGCCATTTTTTTGGGTGGCGCGTCGATCGCGAGCAGCTTGAGCCCCGTCCGCCTGTGCCCGAACGGCCGCAGGTGCAGCGGCAGCCGCTCGAGCGTCGAGGCGAACAGGATGTAGAAGGATCGATCGACGGCCGGATCGCCATCGGTGCGCACCCGCATCCGCTCGCCGACGCGCCACGCATTCTTCGCCGAGCCGAAAAAGGTCTGCGCAATGCCGAGCGTCAGCGACAGCCCGACCGCGAGCCCGTTGAACGCGCCGAACCGATGCGTGCGCTGCGCCACCTTGGTCGCGCGCACGAAGGCGCCCGCGCCGAACAGGAAGCCGCGCACGTCCGCATGCGCCGCGCCGTCGCGATACACCTCGATCGGCGCGCGCCGCACGAAACTGCCCCGCGTCGCCGCCTCGATCACGTCGGCAACGGTCCAGTCGAGCGGCACGCCCAGATCGAGCGCGAGCGCGTTGGTCTTTCCCGCAGGCAGGATGGCCAGCCGCGGCAGCCGGTCCCCGAAGGCGGCGGGTGCCGCGCTCAGCACGTCGCGCACCGTGCCGTCGCCGCCATCGACGATCAGCAGGTCGATGCGCTCGGCGGCGAAATGCTCCAGCGTGTCGCCCAGCTCGGCCCAGCTCCCCGGCGTCTCGAACAGCACGTCCGGGCTGAGTTCGAGCACGCGATGCGCGCGCGCGCGGTTGCGGTGGCTCTTGGGGTTGCTGACGACGCCGACGCGCGGCAGCGGCTGCGGCCCCGGCGCAACGGTGAAGCGGCGCGGCGCCGGCAGCACGATCGGGCGCGCGGCGCGCTCGTCATGGCGCGCGCGCGGGCCGATCAGGGCGCCGCCGTCGAAACGCGCATAGGCATGGGGTCCGTTGCTCAAGATTCACTCGCCCGTATCGATATTGTCATCATTCCCACATACGATACAGTGGGAGCGCGCCGTTCCTTTGGCGTAAGAAATGGGCGGGATTGGGGCGGTTGGCAAGTCCGCCCCGTGTGCGAGCGCCGAAATCCGCCGCCGATCAGCGCGGATAGCGCATCCGTATGCGAATCGTCGTGCCGCCCGCGGGCACGGTGAATCGCGTGTCCGAAAGCGACGGCAGCCCCAACGTCGTCGGCGCGTCGTTGGAAAAGCCGAAGCCCTCCTTCACCTTGAAGAGCGTGCGGTTGAAATCGCGGTCGCCATTCTCGTCATGGTAGATCGCAACCGCGTAGCTGCCCGGTTTCAGCCAGAAACAGCCCGTGGTGGCCGGCGAGACGGCAGCGGTACGCACGCGCGCGAGCTTGCCGCCGCCGGCGAGGAAGCGCTTTTTGTCATCGGGATAGACCGTGAACGCGACCTCACCCTTGGCGTTGCGCACGCCCTCGGCGATCGTCGTCAGCTTCACCTTGCCCGCACCCGGAGTTCCGGCGCACGCCTCAGCGGCAGCGGCGGGCTGTGCCGCAAATGCCGTCGCCGCGAGCGCACTCAACAAGATCGTCCGAACCACGTTTCTCGCCTCCTCAGGCGAGCCAGCTCCTGATCTCGTGTCCCCTCGCCTTTTCCGCCATGGCCTGGCCGAGCCGGACGAGGTGGACGACGAGCGAGATCAGCGTCCAGCCCGCAACCGCGATGATTCCCCAATCGGGCCGGCCGATCAGCAGCAACGCGAACAGGATCACCATGTTGGGATTGCGGCGCGCCGTGACCAGCCGGAACCGGCTGTCGAATCGGCGCCATACATGGATGTGCATCCCGAAACGCACGATGAACGCGCCCTCGATCAGCCTTTGCGCGACATAGCCGAACAGCATCGTGCCGATGACGATCCAGAACATCGTGTCCGAAAGCGGCCGCCCATAGGCCGCGCAGCCGACCGCCCAGGCCCACCACCAGATCGGCGGATGGATCAGATCGACGCCGTGATCCCAGGCATTGCCCAGCGCCGACGAGGTGATGGTGCAGCGCGCGAGCTTCCCGTCGACCGTATCGAGCACCATGAAGACGAGCCCCGTCGCCAATCCCGTCCAGAACCAGCCGTTACAGAAGGCGATCGTCGCGACGATGCACAAGACGGTCCCGATCGCCGTCACCTGATTGGGCGACATGCCCAGCCGCGCCGCGAGCCGCGTCAGGTGGAACGCCCAGGTCGGCCACAGATATTTGGTGAGCAGGTCGGTGACGCCCTTGTATGCGCCTGCGTAGCTCGCCCGCTCGATCGCGGGGACGTTTTCGGGCACCAGCCGCTCGGCGAACGGCCGCTCGCGCTTCCTGAGCGCCTCGTTGAAAATGCCTTCCGCCTCGGCCGGATGAAGCGTCAGCCCCTCCCCGCCCGCGAGCGGCATGTCCGCCCGCATCGCCTGCGTGACCCGCATGCGCTGATCGGGCGAGGCGACATGCGCGAGCACCGGCACCCCGCCATGCGTCACTACCGTTCCCGGCCGCTCGGCGAGCCAGCCCATCCACGCCGGATCGAACGCGAAATCGAGATTGGCGAGGATCGCGTCCTCCTCGCCCGCGGCGTCGAACGGCAGCTTGCGCGCGGCCGCAATCCGCCGCACCCGCTCGCGCGCGCTCATGCCCCAGATGGGCGTGGGATTCTCGCCGACAGGGATCACACGTATCTGCATGGCCGCGCCGATAGCCGATCGAGCGGCATTTGCGAATGCAGTCGATGATAGCTCGCTTGTGCTCCTGCGAAAGCAGGAGCACGGCAGCTATTTCCCCACCGCCTCCAAAATCACCCGCGCCGCCCGCTTCGGCGCCTCTCCGCTCGTATCGCCGAGTTGGGCGCGCGCGAACCGTTCCTGCGCGTCGATGAACGCTCCGTGCCGCTCGGGCGCCCGCGCCAGCGCCGCATCAAGGGTGACGATATCGGTCACCACCTCCCCCGCTTCCCACATCGCATAGGAAGGATCGCCCCCCCACGCGACGCCGAGGGGATCGAGAAACACGCACGGCCGCGGCCGCATCAGGAATTCCACCACCTGGCTCGACGTGTCGCCCAGATAGAGGTCCGCCGCCGCGGTATAGCTGCCGTCCACCATCGCGAAGCTGTCGAGATCGCAATGCACGTCCGCCCGCCCCGCCAGCCGCCCCGCCACCTCGCGAACCTCGGGCGCCTTCTCCACGAGCCGCTGATGCGGCGCGAAGATCAGATTGTACCGTCCGCTCGCGATCACCGCCTCGATCGCTTGTTCCCCCCACGCCCACCAGGACGAGCGGTGCCGCTGCCAGTGCGGCGCATAGAGGACGATCGGCCGCTCGTCCCCGAACAGCCCACGTGCCGGCGTGCGATGGCGGAACCCCGCCTTGATATAGCCCACGGCGGCGACCGATTCCCGATCGACCCCGTGCGTCGCGAGCGCGTCGCGCTCGGCCTCGCCCGGCACGATCGTCTTCCACGCGGCGCGGCGGCGCGGATCGTTGCGGTTCATCATCGATCCCGCGCCGTGGAGCACATTCACGAAGCGCGGCCGCATCGGCAGCAGCCGGGGCAGCCACAGATTGGTCTGCTCCGCGCCGACGACGAGCGCGGCGCGGTTGAGCCGCGGCGCCATCCTGAACAGCATCGGCAGCTTCGCGGGCAGCGGCGGATTGCGGCCATTCCCGTAATCCGGCAGCGCCCGGAATCCCGGCGCCCGGCGGATGCGCACGGACGCGATTCCCCCTTCCGCCAGCCATCCTCCGATCAGCGCCTCGTGCACCGAGGTCGAGACCCACAAATCGATCGGCAGATCGGGCGCCGCCGCCGCCAGCGCCTCGACCACGGGATAGAGGTGCGGAATCAGCAATGTCTCGCCGAGAAACAGGAAAGCGACCGGCCGCGTCACCTGTGATGGTGCCCCCGCGTCCAGCGCTCGATATCGGCGGGCCGGTCGATCTCCTGCCACACGCCCTCGCGCCGGGGCACCGCGCCGACACCCGCCGTCCCCGCGAGCCAATCGACGATATCGTGATGATAGGATTGCGTCCCGTCGGGCGCCGCGATCACCTCGTCGAGCGCGCGAACATAGCTGCCCGCATCCTCCCGCCGCGGCGCCATCACCACGCCAAGCGAGCGGTGTGTCGCATGGCCGGTCGACAGGTTCTTCCCCACCGCCCGCACACGCCCGTCGCTCGTCTCGACGAGCATGTCGTCCTGTTCGTGCGCGCGCAGCGGCTCGACGAGCAGCCCCAGCCCGTCGCCCGCATCGTCGATCGCCCCCGCGATCACCTGCGGCTCGAACACCGTGTCGCCGTTCATCAGGACGAAGGGCACGTCCAGATGCGCGCGCGCCTCCCACACGCTGCCGATGCTGCTCGCGACGCGCCAGAACGGATTATAGACCAGATCGACCGGCAACGGCGGCCGCGCGGCGGCGAGATGCGCCTCCACCCGCCGCGCGCGATAGCCGACCACCACGACCGCGCCCTCCACGCCGGCCTCTGCCAACGCCCGAAGCTGCCAGTCGAGGATCGCCCGCCCATCGACCTCGACGAGGCACTTGGGCATATCGCGCGTCAGCGGCAGCAGCCGCGATCCGTTGCCCGCGCTCAGGATGATTCCTTTCATGCGTGTCCCTTAGTGTTGTTTCAGCAAAGCTGAAACAGGAACGGCACCGGCCCACTCCCCCACCCGGCCACCCATATGATACTGCCGTTGGGTGGTCGGACGGGGGAGCATCGGGTCGGTCATGCCCCCGGCATGACCTGAACGGTGCGGGGCACCGTTCACCCGGTGCTGGCCGGTGCCGCCTTAGCGCAGCTCAAAGAACATGAAACTTCGGCAATCGGACCAGCGTTGCAGATGAGAATGATCAAGGTCGCCAGCTACAACATGCGCAAGGGCATCGGCACCGATCGCCGCCGGCGCCCGGACCGCACATTGGATGTGCTGTGCGAGATCGACGCCGACATCGTCTGCCTGCAAGAGGCCGACCGTCGCTTCGGCGGCCGCGCGCAGGTGCTCGACACCCACCTGCTCGAAGAGCACAGCCCCTGGAAGGCGGTGCCCTTCGGCATGCGCGCCGCCTCGATGGGCTGGCACGGCAACGCGATCCTGGTGCGCAAGGAGGCGGAGATCCTCGATTGCGAGCCGATCCATCTCCCCGCGCTCGAGCCGCGCGGCGCGGTGATGGCGGACGTGCGGCTGAACGGCGAGGCGATCCGCGTGATCGGCATGCACCTCGATCTTTCGGGCCTTTGGCGCCGCCGCCAGGCCGCCGCGATCATGGCCCATGTCGCGGTGAGCACCGACCGCCGCCCGACCGTGATGATGGGCGACCTCAACGAATGGAGCACCGGCGCGGGCTGCCTGCGCGATTTCGCCCGCGACTATCGCTTCGCCGAAACCGGCCCGAGCTTCCACGTCCGCCGCCCGATCGCCCGGCTCGACCGGATCATGGTTTCGCCCGAACTCGATGTGGTGGACGCCGGCGTTCATATGAGCGCCACCTCGCGCAAGGCCTCCGATCACCTCCCCATCTGGGCGACGCTGGAGCGGGCATGACCATGCGTTCCGCCGGTCCCTCAGCCCAGCATCCGTCCACCCGTCACCCCAGCGAAAGCTGGGGTCTCGCAGTTGCAAACCGCTCGGCTATACATCAAGACCCCAGCATTCGCTGGGGCGACGGATATAGCTGACGGGTTTTTGTAAATGCGCGAAAAGGAAATCCGTCTCGCGCTCGTCTGCTACGGCGGCATCAGCCTGGCCGTCTACATGCACGGCATCACCAAGGAGATCTGGCGCCTCGCCCGCGCCAGCCGCGCCTTTCTCGATGGCGATACCGCCGCGGACGGCAGCCAGCACATCTATCGCGCGCTGCTCGAGGAGATCGAGGCCGAGCACAAGGTCCGCCTGCGCGTGCTCGTCGATATCGTCGCCGGCGCGAGCGCGGGCGGCATCAACGGCGTGTTTCTCGCCCAGGCGATCGCCACCGGGCAAAGCCTCGAGCCGCTCACCGATCTGTGGTTCGAAAAGGCCGATGTCGATGCGCTGATCGATCCCGAGGCGGCGCCATCCTCGCGCTATTCGAAGATGTGGGCGCTGCCGATCGCGTGGATGGCGGCGCGCCGATCCGAAAGCGACATCGACGAGATCGTCGAGCCGGGCGCGCGCGAGGAAGTCCGCGCCAAGCTATCGCATTTCGTCCGCTCGCGCTGGTTCGAGCCGCCCTTCGGCGGCCCCCGCTTCACCGGCATGCTGCTCGATGCGCTCAACACGATGGCCGCCGCGCCCAAGGGACCGCGCCTGCTCCCCGATCGGCAGCCGCTCGACCTGTTCGTCACCGTCACCGATTTCCGCGGCCATCCCGAGCGGCTGCGCCTCAACTCGCCGCCCGAGGTGGTCGAGACCGAGCACCGCCTCGTCTTTCCGTTCAGCGATCATGGCGAGGGCGGCGACGCACTCGGCCACCCGGCCGAGCTCGCCTTCGCCGCCCGCGCCACCTCCAGCTTTCCCGGCGCCTTCCCGCCCCTCACCGTCGCCGAGCTGGACGCCGTGCTGGCCGATCGTGCGCTCGCCTGGCCGAGCCGCGACCGCTTCCTCGCGCGGATGCTCCCGCGTCAGGCGGCCGCCCATGCGGTCGAGGGCACCGCGCTGATCGACGGATCGGTGCTCGCCAACGCGCCGTTCAAGCCCGCGATCGATGCGCTCAAGGAGCGCCCCGCCCGTCGCGAGGTCGATCGCCGCTTCGTCTATATCGATCCGTCACCGGGCATGAAGTTCCACCTCGCCGACAGCGCGAGCACCGAGCCGCCGGGTTTTTTCCAGACGATCCTCGGCGCGCTGTCGGAGCTGCCGCGCAAGCAGCCGATCCGCGACAATCTCGACGATATCGCCGAGCGCTCGCGCCGGATCGAGCAGATGCGCAGCGTCATCGCGGATATTACGCCCGAGGTCGAGGCGCAGATCGATTCGCTGTTCGGTCACACCCTGTTCTTCGATCGCCCCACCCCGCCGCGGCTCGCCGGCTGGCGGCGGCGGGCGCAGATCGCGGCGGGCAAGAAAGCGGGCTACGGCTATGTCGCCTACGGCCATCTCAAGTTCGCACGCGTGGTCGATACGATCGCGCGGCTGCTCTATCAGATCGGCGGAGAGACCGGCCCCGACCGCTGGCACCGCCTGCGCGAGCTGACCGGAGAGGCGGTGCGCGCGCGGCGCTTCGGCGATACCGACCCGTCCTTCGCGGGCGGCGCCGACGAAACCACGGTCGCCTTCCTGCGCGATTACGATCTCGGCTATCGCATCCGCCGCCTGCGGCTCGTCGCGCGACGGCTGAGCGAGATCGAGGAAGCGCATGAAGATGCCGAGATCGCGCCTTTCCGCGACGCGCTCTACGAATCGCTCTCCGATTTCCTCGAGCGCAAGCGCACCGATTTCCACCTCCGGCTGCGCGGCGACGTGCGGCGGCTCAAGACCGATGCCGGGCCCTTGCTCGATCGTCTCGGCGAATCGCTCGGCCTCGCCGCGCTCGACGATACCGCCGACGAACGCCTTGCCGCCGCGCTCGCCGAGCTGCCCAAGGATATCCGCCGCCCGCTCCTCCTCACCTATCTCGGCTTTCCCTATTACGATGTCGCGACCCTGCCCTTGCTGAAGGGCGAAGGTCTCGACGAGTTCGATCCCATCAAGGTCGATCGCATCGCGCCCGACGATGCCCGCTCGATCCGCGAAGGCGGTGCCGAGGCGACACTGAAAGGCATCCAGTTCAACAGCTTCGGCGCCTTCTTCAGCCGCGCCTATCGCGAGAACGATTATCTGTGGGGCCGCCTCCACGGCGCCGAGCGGCTGATCGACATCGTCGTCTCGACGTTGCCCGCCGGCCGCATGAAGCCCGGCCGCGTCGCCGCGATCAAACGCGCCGCCTTCCACGCCATCCTCGACGAGGAAGAGCCGCGCCTGGAGGCGGTGCCCGGCCTGATCGAGGCAATCCGCAAGGAGGTGGGCGAAGGGTAGCACAGGAGCACAACCGCCGCCTTGATCGCCGTTCGGGAGACGGCGAGTCGAAAATGGCGGTTTCCCGTAACCCGATGCGCAGTGGACGACGGGCCCGCACGCACCGGAAGCGCGGAAAAGCCGTCATTTGCAGGCCGCCGGAACCGAATGTCGATCCGTCCTAGTCAAACCCGACATCCCGTAATAGGCTTCTGCGCCGGTTCGATCGCATGGAGATACGCCGCCGATGCAGTTTCTGAAGGGCCTGATCTGGTTCCTCGTCGCCGTGCTCGTCGTGGCGTTCGTGTTCGGCAATTGGGACGAGCCCGCCAAGGTCCACCTCTGGAACGATCTCGTCGCCGACGTGAAGCTGCCGATCCTCGTGCTGGTCTGCTTCCTCGCCGGCCTCATCCCGATGCTCGTCTATCACCACGCGGTCCGCTGGCGCCTCAAGCAGCGCCTCGCCGCTGCGGAGCGCTCGCTGGAGGTGGTGCGCCAGACGGTCGCGGTCCCCACGCCGGCCGCGGAGCCCGCCGAACCCGCCCCCTCCCCGCCGCCGGACAGCGCCGGCGCGCCGCCGCTGATGCCGCCGGGGTCCGCATGACGACCCGTATCTTCGTCGCGCTCGACACCCCATCGCTCGAGCGCGCGCATGATATCGCCCGGCGCGTCCGCCATCATGTCGGCGGGCTCAAGCTCGGCCTCGAATTCTTCATGGCGAACGGCCGTGCGGGCGTGCGCGAGATGGCCGATCTCGGCCTGCCGATCTTTCTCGACCTGAAGCTCCACGACATCCCGAACACCGTCGCCAAGGCGATCCAGGCGCTGCGCCCGCTCGAGCCCGCGATCCTCACGGTCCACGCCGCCGGCGGCCGCGCGATGCTGGAAGATGCCAAGGCCGCCGCGCCCACCGGCACCAAGGTCGTTGCCGTGACGACGCTCACCAGCCTCGACGACCGCGATCTCCGCGCGATCGGCGTCGAGCGTTCGCCGCATGAGCAGGTGATGCATCTGACCGAACTGGCGATGAAGTCCGGCGTGGACGGCATCGTCTGCTCGGGCGCGGAGGTCACCGCCGCGCACAAGAAGTGGCCCAAGGGCTTTTTCGTGGTCCCGGGCGTGCGCCCTGCCAACGGCGCGGTCGGCGACCAGAAACGCATCGTCACCCCGCGCGCCGCGCTCGATTCGGGTGCCTCGATCATCGTCGTCGGGCGCCCGATCACCCAGGCCCCCGACCCCGATCTCGCCGCGCGCGAGATCGGCGCGACGATCTGACCCCACAGGAGCGAAGCCAATGCCCTTCGACGGAAGCTGCCATTGCGGCGCGGTGACGTTCACGGTCGATGCCGATCCGCCGACCACCGCGATAAGCTGCAATTGCTCGCATTGCCGCCGCAAGGGCTTCCTGCTGGCCTTTCTGCCGGCCGATGCCTTCACGCTGACCTCGGGCGAAGAGGCGCTGACCGATTACCTCTTCAACAAGCATGCGATCGCGCATCGCTTCTGCGCCACCTGCGGCGCACAGCCCTTCGCCGAGGGCGCGATGCCCGACGGCACCGAAACGCGCGCGATCAACCTGCGCTGCGTGCCCGATATCGATCCCGACACGCTGACGATCCAGAAGGTCGACGGCGCCAGCTTCTAGCCCCTATCGTCGCATCGCGCCCGGCGCTAAGTGCCGGGCGATGACGACCGCCAAGATCTGCGGCCTTTCGACGCCCGACACCCTCGCCGCCGCGATTCGTCATGGCGCAAGCCATGTCGGTTTCGTCTTCTTCCCGCCCAGCCCGCGCAACGTGACCCCCGGTCAGGCCGCCGCGCTCGCCGCGCGCGTGCCGAGCCACATCGCCAGGGTCGGCGTGTTCGTCGATCCCGACGACGCCCTGCTCGACACCGCGATCGCCGCCGCTCGCCTCGATGCGATCCAGCTCCACAAAACCACGCCGCAACGTTCCGCCGCGATCCGCGACCGCACCCGCCGAGAAATCTGGGCCGCGATCCCGATCAAGACGCGCGCCGATCTCGACGCCGGCCGCGCTTTTGCCGGCGCCGCCGACCGCCTGCTCTACGACGCCAAGGTGCCCGATGACGCCGCGCATCCCGGCGGCATGGGCCTGCGCTTCGATTGGGCGTTGCTCGACAATGTCAGGCACCCGCTCCCCTGGGCGCTCTCGGGCGGCCTCACTCCCGCCAACGTCGCCGAGGCGATCGGCCGCACCGGCGCGCGGCTGGTCGATGTGTCCTCCGGCGTCGAAAGCGCGCCCGGCGTCAAGGACGCCACCAAAATCGCCGCCTTCCTCCAGGCGGTTCGCAAGATTTAGAGCAACGTGCCTTAAATCAGAACCGTTCGTCCCCGGACTTGATCCGGGGTTGTCGAAGCACCGTCCTTTTCCCGCCGTGGAAAAGAAAAACGGCCCTTCGACAAGCTCAGAGCCTGCCCCGGCGAAGGCCGGGGGCGAACGGTGTTGGGTCAGATTAAACGCACGTTGCTCTAATCCTCCCCTGCAAGGGGAGGTGGCGCGCGTCAGCGCGACGGAGGGGTGTCACGCCATCGGGAGTGGGACACCCTCCCACCGCTCGCTCCGCGAGCGTGCGAGCGAGATCGTGTTCCCCGAACACGATCTTGGCTTGCTGGGGGCAAGCCAAAGCTCGAGCGCCCCCTCCCCTTATAGGGCAGGATTGGCCTTGGCTCCCCCGCTCGTCCTGCTTAAAGCGCTCGCACGATGACCGCCAATTCCTTCCGCAACCAGCCCCCCGCGCGGGCGAACAGCCTGCGCCAACAACCAGACTCGCGCGGGCATTTCGGCGATTTCGGCGGCCGCTACGTCGCCGAGACGCTGATGCCGCTGATCCTCGATCTCGAGCGCGAATATCGCGCCGCCAAGGCCGATCCCGCTTTTCAGGCCGAGTTCGACGATTTGCTGGAGCATTATGTCGGCCGCCCCAGCCCGCTCTATTACGCCGAACGCCTCACCGCGCATTACCGGGAAGGCGCCCCCGCGGGCATGGGCGCCAAAATCTATTTCAAGCGCGAGGAACTCAATCACACCGGCGCGCACAAGATCAACAATTGCATCGGCCAGATCCTGCTCGCGCGTCGCATGGGCAAGACGCGGATCATCGCGGAGACGGGCGCAGGCCAGCACGGCGTCGCCACCGCCACCGTCGCCGCGCGCTTCGGCCTGCCCTGCACCATCTTCATGGGCGCCAAGGACGTCG
>CAZXFY010000031.1:0-42660 GCA_964639855.1 uncultured Stakelama sp.
GCGGAACATCGGCGGGCTTCCGGGCGTCTGTGATCGTGTCGCCGACCGCGGTTTGCGCGACTTCCTTGATCTGCGCGGTGATGAAGCCGATCTCGCCGGGGCCAAGCTCGGGCAACGGCTCGATCTTGGGCCGGAAGCAGCCAACGCGATCGACGAGGTGGGTTGTCCCCGCCTGCATGAACTTGATCTGCTGGCCCTTCTTGAGCGTCCCTTCCATCACGCGCACCAGGATGACGACGCCGAGATACGGATCGTACCAGCTATCGACGAGCATCGCCTTCAAGGGTGCGTCGCGATCCCCCCTGGGCGGCGGGATGCGCTTGACGAGCGCTTCGAGCACCTCGGTGATCCCGATCCCCGATTTGGCCGAGGTGAGCACCGCATCCGACGCATCGAGGCCGATAATGTCCTCGATCTCCGCCTTCACCTTGTCGGGTTCGGCCGCGGGCAGATCGATCTTGTTGATGACAGGCACGATCTCATGGTCGTGCTCGATCGACTGGTAGACGTTGGCGAGCGTCTGTGCCTCCACCCCCTGCGCGGCATCGACCACCAGCAGCGCACCCTCGCATGCGGCGAGGCTGCGGCTCACCTCATAGGCGAAATCGACGTGCCCCGGCGTATCCATCAGGTTGAGTTCGTAGGTCTCGCCATCCTGCGCCGTATAGGACAGCCGCACCGTCTGCGCCTTGATCGTGATCCCGCGCTCGCGCTCGATATCCATGCTGTCGAGCACCTGGCTCTGCATCTCGCGGTCGGTGAGCCCGCCCGTCACCTGGATCAGCCGATCGGCGAGCGTCGACTTGCCATGGTCGATATGCGCGATGATGCTGAAGTTGCGGATATTTTCGAGCGGGGTGGCCACGGGTCGATTCTTGTCTGCCGGAAGGAGTCCGCGGCCGATAGCAGGCGCGGCCCCGAAAGCCAAAGCATCCCGCGTCGATGGCTTGCCCTGAAGCCATAAGCGATTAGGGTGCCGCCCAAAATCGCGGAAAGGAGAGCGGCCGGTGCGTCATGTCGCGGTGATCGGGTCGGGGCCGGCGGGCTATTACACCGCCGAGGCGTGCCAGAAGACGTTCGGCGACGAGGTGCGGATCGACATCATCGATCGCCTGCCCGTCCCTTTCGGCCTGATCCGATCCGGCGTCGCGCCCGATCATCAGTCGATCAAGGCCGTCTCGCGCCGCTACGAGGGCGTGGCGCTCACCGAAAACGTGCGCTTCGTGGGCAATGTGACGGTGGGCGCGGACGTGAGCATCGACGAGTTGCGCGCGCTCTACGATGCGGTCGTGCTCGCGACCGGCGCACCTGCCGATCGCGGCCTCGACATTCCGGGCGCGGACCTGCCGGGCGTGATCGGATCGGCTGCGTTCGTCGGCTGGTATAACGGCCATCCCGATTTCGCCGGGCTGGCGCCGGTGCTCGACGGACCGGGCGCGGTGGTGATCGGCAACGGCAACGTCGCGCTCGACGTCGCGCGTATCCTCGCGAAGACAGAAGCGGAGTTCGCGGGGTCGGACATTGTCGGCCATGCACTCGGCCATCTCGGCACGCACACGATCAACAATGTGACCATCCTCGGCCGCCGCGGGCCGCACCAGATCGCGATGACGCCCAAGGAATTGGGCGAACTGGGCCATCTGGAGCGCGCCGCCCCGCGCGTCGATCCCGGCGATTTCCCGCCCGAGGAAGCGGACGAGGCGCTCGATCCCGGCCAGCGCAAATCGGTGACGCTGCTCCGCGGATTCGCCGCGAGCCCGCAGGACAAGCCGATCGCGCTGGTCTTCGATTTTTTCGCGCGGCCGGTGCGGATCGAAGGCGACGGCGCGGTCGAACGCGTGATCGTGGAGCGCACGCGGCTGGATAAGAACGGCCGCGCGGAAGGCACAGGGGAGATCTATGCGGTGCCCGCCGGGCTGGTGGTGAGTTGCATCGGCTATCGCACGCCGCCGATCGAGGGCGTGCCCTACGACGCGAAGCTGGGCCGCTTCGCCAATGAGGAGGGGCGGATCGCGCCCGGTCTCTACGCCGTCGGCTGGGCGCGGCGCGGGCCGACCGGCACGATCGGCACCAACCGCCCCGACGGCTATGCGCTCGCCGAGCACCTCGCCGAAGACCTGCCCGAGGACGGCGGCAAGGCGGGCCGCCCCGGCCTCGACGCGCTGCTCGCACGACGCGACGTCGACGTCGTCACCTTCCGCGACTGGCAGCGGATCGAGCAGGCCGAGGTCGCCCGCGCCCGCGAAGGCGCGCCCCGCGAGAAATTCACCAGCATCGACGCGCTGCTCGCCGCGCGCGGCGGCGGCTGACCGGAACCCGCTTGCGCGCCGCTACGCGCCTCGGTATAGGCGCGCCTCCAAGCTATCGCCGGCCCCGTCCTGGGGCGCGAGCGCAATACTCCGTCGGGGAGTAGCTCAGCCTGGTAGAGCACTGCCTTCGGGAGGCAGGGGCCGGAGGTTCGAATCCTCTCTCCCCGACCATTGCCGTCATGGCCCATCGTCAGCACCTCGGCGCCCGTCGCACGCGTCCGCCCGGGCGAGGAGAAAGGTTCTTTCCCGCCGGTTGCGGGTCAGCGCGGCCGCGGCTTCGAATGCCGAACGCGCTTCGGCCAGTCGGCCGGCCCGGAACAGGAAATCGCCTCGCGCGGCCGGCAAGGGCGCGTAATGGCGCAGCGCGGGGGCATCGCCGATCTCGTCGATCAGCCGCAAGCCTGCATCCGGGCCGAAGGCCATGCTGTGGGCGATCGCGCGGTTGAGATCGATCACGGGCGAGGGCGCGACGACATGCAGCCGATCGTAGAGCGCGGCGATGCGGGACCAGTCGGTATCGGCCGCGTGCCTCGCGCGGGCGTGGCAGGCGGCGAGCGCGGCTTGCAGCACATAGGGCCCGCTCTCGCCCAGCGCCTCGGCGCGGGCCAGTGCGTCGAGCCCCCGGCGGATCAGCAACTGGTCCCAGCGCGCGCGATTTTGCTCGGAAAGGGTCAGGAGCGCCCCGTCCGGCCCGACGCGCGCGTTGAGCCGCGACGCCTGAAGCTCCATCAGCGCCAGCAGGCCGAGCACTTCGGCCTCCTCCGGCATCAATCCCGCGAGGATGCGGCCCAGCCGCTGCGCCTCCATGCAGAGGCCCGGACGGACGAGGTCATCGCCCGCCGTGGCCGCATAGCCTTCGTTGAAGACGAGATAGAGCACCTCGAGCACCGAGGGCAGCCGCGCCGCCCGCTCGGCACCGCGCGGCACCTCGAACGCCAATCCGGCCCTGGCGATCGCCTTCTTCGCGCGGACAATGCGCTGCGCGATCGTGGCTTCGCTCGAGAGGAAGGCGCGGGCGATCTCGTCCGTCGTCAGCCCGCCGACCACGCGCAGGGTGAGCGCGGCGCGTGCATCGGCCGACAGCATGGGGTGGCAGGCGGTGAAGATGAGACCGAGCAGTTCATCGCCGAGATCGTCGTCGATGGCGGGTTCGACAGCCTCGACCGTCTCGTCCAGCGTCCGCGCGATCTCCTCGTGCTTGCGTGTCCGCATCTTGTCGCGCCGGATGGCGTCGATCCCGCGCCGTTTGGCGACGGCCATCAGCCAGGCACCCGGATTGGCCGGAACGCCGGTCCGCGGCCATTCGGCGAGCGCAGCGACCAGTGCGTCCTGCGCCAGCTCCTCCGCGCGATCGATATCGCGCGTCAGCCGCGCCAGGCCTGCGACGAGCCTCGCGCGTTCGATGCGGAAGGTCGCCTCGATCGTCCTGTGCGTCTCCCCCGCGGCCATACGGCCTTTTCGGGCATGGCCGCGGGAGAGGCAAGGCGGCTGGTGCGGCGATGAAACCGGCGAGCAGGAAGCGCCAACGGACGCTCAAGCCAGGACCTAGGCGACCCCGAGCTTGCCCCGTTCTCCCTCGCGCGGCGCCGCCAGCTCCTCGGGGGTGACGAAATCGCCGAGATCCGCCGCCTCGAAGAACGGGCGGATCTCGATCTCGCTCTCGCCCGGCATGGGGTTGGGGCAGCGCTTCGCCCAGGCGATGGCCTCGTCCATATCCTTGACTTCCCAGATGGAGAAACCGGCGACCAGCTCGCGCGCCTCGGCGAACGGGCCGTCGATGACGGTGCGGCCGGCGCCGTCGAACCGGATGCGCTTGCCCTCGGCGCTGGGCTTTAGGCCGGCGGCGGCCACGAAGATTCCGGCCTCGACCAGCTCCTCGGTGAAGCGGTCCATCGCCTCGAACGCCTCCATCGCCTCGGGCGTGGGGGCCATGCCCGTTTCGCTGTCCTCGGTGGCTTTCACGAACACCATCACGCGCATCATCCGTCTCCTTGGTTGATCGGCCATGCCGGCCTGACATCGGGACGACGAACGAGCCTGTCCGAAATCGACACCTTTCTCAAAAATATTTCGCCGGCATTCGACTCACGCACATGCCGGGGCCCGCCGACAGAAAAAGGGCGCCCCTTTCGGGACGCCCTTTTCGGGTAGCGATCAGGGCCGAGGCCCGATCGGCTGATTACATGGCGTCTTCCATGTTGTCGGCGACCGCCTCGGCGTTGTCACGCACGTTGTCGGCAGCCGCTTCCATGTTGTCGGCGGCGTTTTCGAGCGCGCCGGCGGCCGTGTCGTTCGCGGTCATGTCGGCCATGTCTTCCATGTTGCCGGCCTGCATCTCGAGATTGTCCGCAACCACGTCCGCATTGTTCTCGACGGCGTCGGCGGCCGGATTGTTGTTGCAGGCGGCCAGAGACATCAGGCCGGCGGCAGCGACGACAAAGGCAATCTTCTTCATCCGAATGCTCCCAAGCATAATAATGTTTCGCGGCCGGCCCGTGCCGTCGCGAAGGGACCGCACATAGCGGACATCACCCTCGCGTCAATCGCAAATTCATGAAAGGGCAATGTTGCGGCCATCGGCTTGCCTCATTTTCGTGGGGTTACGGGGCCGATTTCTTCGGGCGCATTCGCGACCACTGCGAGCATCGCCGTCCACGCCGCGACGTTCTGGCGAAGCTGCTCGGGATCGACGCGATCGAGCGTGTCCTCTGGCGTGTGGTGCCAGTTGAAATAGCGCAGCCCCGACTGGTTGAGGTCGATCGCGGCGACGCCCTTCGCCATCATCGGGCCGACATCGGCACCGTCGCCCGCAACGCCCGTCCCGCGCACGATGCCGAGCGGCGCGAGCGCTGCCTGGAGCCGGTCCCCCACCGCCTTCGCGCTTTCGGGCAGGTTGGTCTCGAAGCGCCAGATACGGTCGGCGCCGAAATCCGATTCGGCCGCGGCGGCATGCTTTTCGTCGCCATGCGCCTTCGCATAGGCCTCGCCGCCATAGCCGCCGACCTCCTCCGCCCCGAACCAGACGACGCGGATCGTGCGCCGGGGCTGCCCCGCATCCATGATACGCTTGGCGGCCGCCGCGGTGATCGCGACGCCGGACGCATCGTCGATCGCGCCGGTGCCGAGATCCCAGCTATCCAGATGCCCGCCGATCAGGACGATGCCGGCATCGGGATCGCTGCCCGGCACCTCCGCGATGACGTTCCCCGATTCGTGCGTTCCCGTTTGCCGCGGCGTGAGCACCAGCTTGAGCATCACCGGCTCGGAAGCACGCTCCACCATGCGCTGGAGATTGTCGGCATCGGCGACCGACAGCGCGGCGGCCGGGATCGGCGTGACCCCATCCGCGAAATTGGTGACGCCCGCATGGGGCCCGCGGCCGTGATCGGTGCCGATCGAGCGGATCACGATCGCCGCCGCGCCCTTCTTCGCCGCCACGGTCGGGCCGACGAAGCGCGCGACGCCATAGGCGCCATAGCCGCTGCCGTCCTGCGTCGGCTTCATATCGTGCGAGACGAAGGCGATCTTGCCCTTCAGGCTCCCCTCGGGCGCGCGGACGAGATCGCCGAAGGTGGGGAAGAAGACGACCGGCGCGGTGATCCCCTCGGCCGGGGTCGCGCCCGAATTGCCGAGCGCGGTGAGGCGGAGCGGCTGCGGGAAGGGGGAAACCACCTCCGCCCGCTCCTCGCCGCGCACCCAGACGGGCATCTGGTAGGTTTCGACGCGGACGTTCTTGAAACCCAGCTCGGTGAGCTTCTTCACCGCCCAGGCGCGGGCGCGCGCTTCGGCCTCCGTGCCGGCGAGGCGCGGACCGACTTCGGTGGTCAGCCCCTCGACGATATCCCATGCGACATCGTCCTTCAGCGCGGCATCGCGCAGCGCGGCGACACGATCGGAAACAGGCGTGGTCAGGCCGGCGGGCAAGGTTTGCGCGGCGGCGGGCGAGGCGATCACGGCGGCGATCGCGAGCAGGGCTGCTTTTCTCATGGATCGACGGCGTAACGAGCGCGCGCGCGTTTGCCAACGCCCGACCCAATCGCTATGTGCGCGGCGACCGCAACTCACCTGAAAACGCGACGAGGTTTCCCCGGCCATGGCCGTCCAATATACCTATGTGATGAAGGGTCTCACCAAGACCTTTCCGGGCGCGAACAAGCCCGTTCTCAACAACATCCACCTCCAGTTCCTGCCGAGCGCCAAGATCGCGATCATCGGCCCCAACGGCGCTGGCAAGTCGACGCTGATGAAGGTGATGGCGGGGATCGACACCGAATTTTCGGGTGAAGCCTGGCCCGCCGAAGGCATCAAGGTCGGTTATCTGCCGCAGGAGCCGCAGCTTGATCCGTCAAAGGATGTCAAGGGCAACGTGATGGACGGCGTGCGCCCCGTCGCGGACCTCGTCGATCGCTTCAACGAGATTTCCAATCTGATGGCCGATCCGCCCGAGGATGCGGATTTCGACGCGCTGATGGCCGAGATGGGCGAGCTTCAGGAAAAGATCGACGCGGTCGACGGCTGGACGCTCGACAACCAACTCGAAATCGCGATGGAGGCGCTGCGCTGCCCGCCGGGCGACGCCGACGTCACCCGCCTTTCGGGCGGCGAGAAGCGCCGCGTGGCGCTCTGCAAGCTGCTGCTCGAAAAGCCCGACATCCTGCTGCTCGACGAGCCGACCAACCATCTCGACGCCGAAAGCGTCCAATGGCTGGAGAATTTCCTCAAGGAATATACGGGCAACGTCATCCTCGTCACCCACGATCGCTACTTCCTCGACAATGTCGTGAACTGGGTGCTCGAGCTCGATCGCGGGCGGTATTACACCTACGAATCGAACTATTCGGGTTATCTCGAAAAGAAGGCCAAGCGGCTCGAACAGGAGGAACGCGAGGAGGCGGGGCGCCAGAAGGCGATTCGCGACGAACTCGAATGGATGCGCCAGACCCCCAAGGCGCGCCAGACCAAGTCCAAGGCCCGCATCCGCGCGTTCGACGAGCTGGTCGAGCGGCAGGAAAACCGCGCCGTCGGCAAGGCACAGATCCTGATCCAGATCCCCGAGCGGCTCGGCGGCAAGGTGATCGAGGCCAAGGGGCTTTCCAAGGCGTATGGCGACAAATTGCTGTTCGAGGATCTGTCGTTCAACCTGCCGCCCGGCGGCATCGTCGGCGTGATCGGGCCCAACGGCGCGGGCAAATCGACGCTGTTCAAGCTCATCACCGGGCAGGAGCAACCCGATTCGGGCACGATCGAGATCGGCCAGACGGTCAAGCTTTCCTATGTCGATCAGTCGCGCGACGACCTCAATCCGAAGAACAACGTCTGGCAGGAGATTTCCGACGGGCTCGACATCTTCCGATTCGGCAAGCAGGAGCTGGCGACGCGCGCCTATGTCGGCGCGTTCAACTTCAAGGGGCAGGACCAGCAGAAGAATGTCGGCCAGCTCTCGGGCGGCGAGCGCAACCGCGTCCACATCGCCAAGATGCTGAAGGAGGGCGGCAACGTCCTGCTGCTCGACGAGCCGACCAACGACCTCGACGTGGAGACGCTGCGCGCGCTGGAGGAAGCGCTGGAGGATTTCGCGGGCTGCGCGGTGGTCATCAGCCACGACCGCTTCTTCCTGGACCGCCTCGCGACCCACATCCTCGCCTTCGAGGGCGACAGCCACGTCGAATGGTTCGAGGGCAATTTCGAAGCCTATGAGGAAGACAAACGCCGCCGCCTGGGCGACGCGGTGGACCGGCCGACGCGGCTGCAATACAAGAAGCTGACGCGATAAGGAGACGCGCTCCTGCGGAAGCAGGAGCACCGACGATCGCGATCGTCGATCACACTCGATCGGGGCAGTGGCAGACCGCCTCGATATTGTGCCCGTCGGGATCGCGCACGAAGGCGCCGTAATAGGCCGGATGGTAATGCGGCCGCACGCCCGGCGCGCCATTGTCCTCCCCACCCGCGTCGATCACGGCGCGGTGGAAGGCATCGACCTCGGCCCGCGTCGCCGCAGCGAACGCGATGTGGAGCTTGCCGTGCGTGGCATCATGCTCGGCGATCCAGAAAAACGGCCGCGATTCACCATATCCGGCGATCTTGATCGGCGCCTCGTCGTCGTAGAGCCGCGTGATGCCGAGCGGCGCGAGCGCCCGGTCGTAAAAGGCGGCGGATCGGGCGACGTCGCTAACGCCGAAGGTGATGTGGTCGATCACGCGCCCGCGATCAGGCCAGGCCGGCCGTATCGACGACAAGCCCGTCGATCGTCACGGCGTCGATCCGGTCCCCGAACGCAATCGGCCGCCGATCGCCATAAGCGTCGCCATCGGGCGCCCACATCTGATGAACCAGACGTGCCTTAACGTCCGCGATCCAATATTCGGCGATTCCCGCGCGGGCATAGAGCGCCGTCTTGCGCCTGACATCGCGATCAAGCGTCGAATCCGCGATCTCGACGATCAAGCGGACCTTCGCGGCGGGAAGCGGCCCGTCCTCATGCTCATCGGCAAGCACAATATCGGGCTCGGGCAACGTATCGTCGGTCAGCTTGGTCGAAGGCCCGATATAGGAAACCAGCGCCGACGCCGATTCCCTCAAGGCCGCGCCCAACGCCGAATGCAGTTGCGACTGGATCCGCGCGTGCCGCGCAAAGGCTGGGCTCATGATCCAGATTTCCCCCTCGATCAGCTCGGTTCGCGCTCCATCGAAGGCGCCGGCTTCGTCCAGGCGCAGATAATCCTCGACCGTAAGCTTGTACCTGCCGGGACGAAGGCGTTCCTGGATCGTCATCGCCGACATATTATCACGCGACGCGCGCAAATTCCAATCACCGGCTCAGGCGCGATTGCCCGGCTCCGGTTCGATCGGCTTCACATTCCGAACCGCTTGGTGAAGCCCTTCCAGCCCATATCCTCGGCGGGCTGGACGTCGACATGGTCGACCTGCGCCAGCCGCGGACCCTGGTGGCAGGCTTCGATCAGGACGGCCATCGCCTCCTCCTCGCCGGTCGCGTGGATTTCCACCGCGCCGCCGTTGAGCGTGCGGACCCAGCCGCGCAACCTCAGGTCACGCGCCGCGCATATCATCCAGTTCCTGTACCCCACGCCCTGCACGCGCCCGGACACCACGATACGCTGCGTCACCTTCATTTTTCTCAGAACCCGTGAACTCGGCCGGCGACCCCCGCGCGGCCCGCACGAAGCCTAGCTTTCCGTCAGCCGTTTTCGCAGGCGCAAGATGAACGATCCGTCGCGGTTTTCGGGGTGTCCGGCGTCAGTCGAGCCTGGACGGCGACGAACCGTTGCGATCAGCGCACGCGCTTGACGAAGGTCTGCCCACCCTCGCGGCGCTCGGTCTGGAAGTTGGGCACGGCCTCGATCAGCTCCGACAGACGCGAGAAGCCATAATTGCGCGCGTCGAAGCTCGACCGGTTGCCCGCGCGGCGGCCCAGGTCGGAAAGGCTGACGAAGCCGCGTTCGTCGCGCTTGGCGGCGTTGTAGGCGTCGATCAGCAGGCGGACGAGATCGGGGCCGATCGGCTCATGCTTTCCGCGCGGCTCGCTTTCCTTCACCTCGGCGGGTGCGGCGTCGGGGGCGTGCCCCTCCCCCGCCTTGAGCGCGGCGACGTCGATGAAACGCGTGCATGCCTCGCGAAACGCCTCGGGCGTCTTCGCCGAGCCGAAGCCGTAGACGGGGATGCCGTCCTGCCGGATTCGCATCGCCAGCGGCATGAAGTCGCTGTCCGACGACATGATCCCGAAGCCATCGACGCGCCGCGTATAGAGCAGGTCCATCGCGTCGATGGTCATCTTCATGTCGGTCGCGTTCTTGCCCTTGGTGAGGTCGAACTGCTGGTGCGGCTCGATCCCGTGCTTGAGCGTGAGATCGGCCCAGGTCTTGAGCGATTGCTTGCGCCAGTTGCCGTAAACGCGCCGGATGTTGACGGTGCCCAGCTCGGCGAGCACCGTCAGCACCGGATCGAGCGCGTGCGGCGAGGCGTTGTCGGCGTCGATCAGCAGCGCGACATTGCCCGCCGGCGCGTCATCGTTCATGCAGGCAGTTCCTTCGCCTCCTCACCGACGCCATCCGTCGGCTGTTCGAGAAGGCTTACGCCCACCACGGCGAGCCAGCAAATCACAAATCCGGGCACGATCTCATAGAGCCAGTTGCTCCAGCCGAGCGCGATCCATGCGACGACGGTGAGCGCGCCGAGGATCATGCCCAGAAGCGCGCCGTTGCGCGTCGTCCGCTCCCAGGTGAGGCTGAGGATCACGACCGGGCCGAAGGCGGCGCCGAAACCGGCCCAGGCGTTCGAGACGATGTCGAGCACCGACGTGCCCGGATCCCAGGCGATCCAGAGCGCGACCAGCGCCACCAGCAGCACCGAGATGCGGCCGGCGAGCACCAGTTCCTTCTGGCTGGCCTCGCGGCGCAGGAAGCGCCGGTAATAATCCTCGACCACCGAGCTCGACGCGACGAGCAATTGCGAGCTGATCGTGGACATGATCGCCGCGAGGATCGCCGCGAGCAGGAAGCCCGCGATCCACGGGTTGAAGAGAATGTCCGACAGGACGATGAAGATCGTCTCGGGATCGTCGATCGGCAGGTTGTTCTCGGTCATGTAGGCGAGGCCCGCGAGCCCGGTCGAAAGCGCGCCCACGAGCGTTACCAGCATCCAGCTCATGCCGATGTTGCGCGACGTGGGAATGTCCTTGACCGACCGGATCGCCATGAACCGCACGATGATGTGCGGCTGCCCGAAATAACCGAGCCCCCAGGCCAGCGCCGAGATCAACCCGAGGCCACCCAGGCCGCCCCACAAGTCCATATGGTTGGGATCCACGCTGCGGATCACGTCGCCCGCATGATCCCAACCGCCCGCGCCGCTCAACGCGACGATCGGCACCATGATCATCGCCACGAACATGATGCAGCCCTGCACGAAATCGGTGAGGCTGACGGCAAGGAAGCCGCCGAACAGGGTGTAGGCGATCACCACGCCGCCCGTCAGGAACAGGCCGATCTTGTAGCTTTCGCCGAACGCGCTGTCGAAGAGCTTGCCGCCGGCGACGAGGCCGGAGGCGGTATAGACGGTGAAGAAGACGATGATCACCGCCGACGAGACGACGCGCAGCGCATCGCCGTTGGCGAAGCGCTTGCCGAAATAATCGGGGATGGTGAGCGCGTCGCCCACCGCCACCGTGCGTTCCCTGAGGCGCGGCGCGACGATCAGCCAGTTGGCGAGCGCGCCGCAGAACAGCCCGACGCCGATCCACGAGGCCGACAGCCCGGTCGCGAACATCGCGCCGGGAAGCCCGAGCATGAGCCAGCCGGACATATCGGCCGCCCCCGCCGAAAGCGCCGTGACCGCCGGTCCGAGGGAGCGACCGCCCAGCACATAGCCGTCGATGTCGCTCGTCGATTTGCGCCAGGCATATACCCCGATGCCCAACATCGCGATGAAATAGATCGCGAGGCTAACTACTGTTCCTGTTTCCATGGCGCGCCGGATAACATCCGAATCGCCGCTCTGCCACTCCCTTTTGAAAAAATGTCATCATCCGATTCCGACGGGTGTGGTTTGGGAATGACATTTCGATCGATACCGGTGAGGGTTGTTGCGTATTACTTCATAAATCTTCAAACACCTCGCGGGCGATCGCTCCGATACGCCGCGTCATTGTCTATATCATCTTGCTTGGTGACGCGCTCGCTATTCTCCGGATCCTCGACGCGGTGCTCGGCATCTTGCGTGCCGACGTCGCGCTGGAGGTTGCCGCCCGCGCGGCCGCCCTGGCTGGGCGCGGGTTCGGCGGGGTCGATGATATCGCTGTCGTCGTGGTCGCGCGCGGTTTCGGTGCGCCTGTTGTCGTCGGCCATGGTGACTCTCCTTTCACCGGCACCAACGCCAGCGCGAACATGCGCGTTCCTCAAGCGGTCGGATAGGAGATCGCCATCACCTCATACTCCCGCTCGCCGGCGGGGAGCGTCACGCGGCGCACCTCGCCCACCGCAGCGCCGCGCAGCGCACGGGCGATCGGCGCGTTCCACCCGATCCGCCCCGCACCCGCATCGGCTTCGTCGTCGCCGACGAGCGTCAACGTCCGCCGGTTGTCGTCCTCGTCGGCAATGGTGACGGTCGCGCCGAAATAGACGCGGGCCTTGTCGGGCGCGCGCGCGGGATCGACGAGCTTGGCGGCCTTCATCCGTTTCGAAAGCCAGCCCAGCCGGCGATCGATCTCGCGCAGTCGCTTGCGGCCGTAGATATAGTCGCCATTCTCCGATCGGTCGCCGTTTCCGGCGGCCCAGGCGATCGTCTCCACCAGCGCCGGGCGCTCGGTGGCTAACAACCGGTCATATTCCTCGCGCAACGCTGCGAAACCTGCCGGCGTGATGTAATTGGGGTGGACCATGCAGGACGGCTAATCGGCAAACGCCGTCCTGTCACGGTTCCGGGCGTGTCAGCCCGGACTGCAAGGATGGCCGCCACCGCCGCCGTGGCCACCGCCACCGCCGCCGTGACCACCGCCGCCATGGCCATTGCCATTGCCATTGCCATTGCCGTGGCCATGGCCGCCATTGCCATGACCGCCATTGCCATGACCGCCGTTGCCGTGACCGCCATGACCGCGGCTGCCGCCGCGCCAGCCGTTGTCGAAGTCTCCTGCGCCGTGCCCTCGGCCGAAGCCTTCGAAATGGGTGAATCGGAACAATGCCGCACGACTCAGGCCGGCGCCGTGGCTCATGGCGCTCGAAGAACGTGTCGGAGGCCCGTCATTCGCGAACGCCGGTGTCGAGCCGAGGATGATCGTCGCGGCGGCGAGTGCCGCCCATCTGCGATGTCGATTACATTTCTTCATGAATAACTCCTTACATTGGAGTAGCGACCAATGTACTCATCGCCGATTTTTTGTTAGTATTCATGCGCACGACTGTCCGCCCCCGGAATCGAGGGGGATGTACGCCATCATTTTCTCTCTCTGGGTGTTTTGCCTGCAGCAACTCCCTTGCTGCGGGCTTTACAATCGACGGACGCCGATCATGTTCAACGCGGTTTCGACGGATGCCGACAAATGCGCGATAGGTCGTTTCACGAGGTAGCAATGATGTCGCGACGTGAAACAATGATATGAAGAGCGCGCCGCTGCCGCCCGCGGCGCGCGCCGGTCAGCCCCCGCCGCCCGGCTTGCGGCCGAGATACCAGTTCAATCGCGCGGCCCCGCGTGAACGGGCCTCCTCCGGATTGAGCAGATCGTAGACCACGGCATTTTCCAGCACGCGCTGAACGTAGTTGCGCGTTTCGGTGAAGGGGATGGCCTCGATCCAGTCGACCATGTCGACCGCCCCGGTGCGCGGATCGCCATTCGCCGCGAGCCACTTGTTCACGTTGCCCGGCCCCGCATTGTACGCGGCAAGCGCGAGCGGATAGCTGCCGTAGCGATCGAACATCCGCCGAAAATAGCTCGAGCCGAGCTGAATGTTGTAATCGGTGTTCGTGGTGAGCGAGGCGGGCTGGTAGGAGAGCCCGATGCGGCTCGCCACCTCACGCGCTGTGCCGGGCATGAGCTGCATCAGCCCGCGCGCGCCGGCATGGCTGACGGCGGCGCGATCGAACTGGCTCTCCTGCCGCGCGATCGCATGGACGATCGTGGACAGATCGCGCTGGCCCGCGGGCAGCTTCACATGCGGATAGCCGACCACCGTATAGTCGTTGCCGCCGTCGGCGAGCGTGTTGCGGCCGACCATCACCGCAAGATCGGGCCGGCCCAGGGTCCGCGACAATTCGTCGGCGAGGCGATGGTCGTTCCGCGTCGCCGCTTCCTCGGCGATCTGGCGGACGAAGGCAGTCTGATCCTCGTGATCGCCTGCTTGCCCCAGGAACTGCGCAGCGCGTACGATCTCGCGATTGTAGAAGGCGGCCCGGTCGGTCATCGGCACCGTCACCGCCGAAAGCGCCTTGGGCGCCGCGAGCGGCTTGCCGAGCCGTTCGGTCGCGAGCTGGCCGTAAAAGGCGTCGCCGAACGTGCTCGCGCGCGTGTAATACGCATTCGCCGCCTGCGCGTTGCCGGCTCTTTCGGCGGCACGCCCCGCCCAATAGAGCCCCTTCGAGCGCGTGTGCGCCGAGGCGAATGGCCGCGAATAACGATCGAACATCGCCTGCGCGTCGGCGGGCCGGTTGAGCTTCAGCGCCGTCTGTCCGGCGAGCCAGACGAGATCGGTATAGCGATCCATCTCGGTATAGGATTGCGCCGACAGATCGGTGCCCGGCGGATAGGCATCGTCGACCTGGCTGGCGATGGCATAAGCGAGCGCGTTCTGATCGTCCGCCGCGGCGGCGCGCGCATTGGTGAGCAGAACCTTGTACCATGCGGCGACCGAGGCGGGCCGCGTGCTCAGGTTATGCGGCTGGGCGAGCAGCGCGCGGGCGGCGGGGCTCTGGCCGTTGTCGCGCAGCCACATCGCGCGATCGGCGATGAAACCCGGATTGTTGCGCTGCGCGCCCGTCACCGCGCCCGCGAGAGCCGCGGCATCCGGCGCGTTGGTCTGGAAGGCCAGTCGTGCGGCATAAAGCGCGCGATTGCCGGGCGTGACGAAAGTGAGCTGGCGCTGGGCGGCACTCGTCGCCCCCTGCCACAGCAGCATGTCCATGCGCTCGTCGTGATCGGCAGGGGTCAGCGCGTTGGCGAAGCCGCCGATGATCTTGGCCTCGTCCACCGTCGAGAGCACGCCCGAGGTCCATGCGTCGCGCGCCGCGGCGCGCGCGCCCGCGCGGTCCCCCGTCACCATCAGCGCCTCGGCATAACGCACCTTGCCTGCATTGGTGAGCGGCGGATAGCGCTTGAAGAACGCCACCGCGACCGTCGGCGACCAGCCGCCTTCGGGCTTCATCGCCTTCTCCGCCGCCTTGCGCAGCGCGGTTTCGCCCGGCCAGCCGGGATGCGCCGTCAGGAATGCGGCATAGGTCTCGAACGGGAAATTGTCCGATTGCTGGAATCTCTTCCATTGGAGCACGGCCTCGGCGAGCGGATCCGCCTTGATGTTGGCGGGCGCCGATTGCGGCATGATGCTGTTGAGCTGGGTCGCATACCAACGCATCTGCTCGGGTGTGAGCTGGGAAGAAACGGCGACGCCGGAAAGCCCGGCGGCGAGGACGAGTATTTTGAACGCGGCTACCATGTGGACAGGCTAAGCCATCCGCCTCTATTTGTCTCCCCCCATCTTCACCAAAAAGCGCCGAATCGCGTGCGATTCGGCGTTCAGGAGCTGCCATGTTCTCCGGATCGATTCCCGCCCTCGTCACCCCCTTCGACACATCGGGCGATTTCGCGGAGAAAGTCTTTCGCGATCTCGTCGAATGGCAGATCGCCGAAGGCTCGTCGGCGCTGGTGCCCTGCGGCACCACGGGCGAGGCGGCGACCATGCCCAAGGACGAGCATTTCCGGGTCGTGCGCGTATGCGTGGAGCAGGCGAAGGGCCGCGTGCCGGTGATCGCGGGCGCGGGCTCGAACGACACACGCGTCGCAATCGACAACATCAAGGCCGCCAAGGACGCCGGCGCCGATGCCGCGCTGATGGTCCCGCCTTATTACAACCGCCCCAATCAGGACGGCATCTTCCGCCATTTCGAGGCCATCGTCGCCGCGTGCGACCTGCCGGTCGTACTCTACAACGTGCCCGGCCGCACCGTCACCGACATCGCGGTGGAGACGATCGGGCGGCTGGCGCGCACCTTCCCGTCGATCGTCGGCATCAAGGACGCGACCGGCGCCGTCGCTCGCGCCTCCGCCCAGCGCGCGACGGCCGGCGCCGATTTCTGCCAGCTCTCGGGCAACGACGATACCGCGCTCGGCTTCATGGCGATGGGCGGGCGCGGCTGCATCTCGGTGACCGCCAATGCCGCCCCGCGTCTGTGCGCCGATTTCCAGGCGGCCTGTCTCGCGGGCGATTATGCGACCGCGCTGGAATTGCAGGACCGGCTTTATCCGCTCCACGCCGCCTTGTTCACCGATGCATCGCCGGGGCCGGTCAAATACGCGATGACGAAGGTGCGCCCCGGCTTTCCAGAAACACTGCGCCTGCCGATGACGCCGCCGAACGAGGCCAGCCGCAAGGCGGTCGATGCGGCGCTGGCTCATGCGGGGCTGGCAAAATAGCCGTCACCCCAGCGAGGGTCCCATCGAAGTAATACTTCGATGGGTGCCCGAAAGCTGGGGTCTTTCTGTACCGAAAAGACTCCGGCTTTCGCTGGAGTGACGTGATAGCCCTTTCATCCTGTCGGGCTGCCCTCTACATCCCGCCTCCCATGTCGCGCCCCAAGCCCGCCACCTTCGATAAGCGCAAGACCGTCGCCGAGAACCGGCGCGCGCGGTTCGATTATGCGATCGAGACCGTCTACGAGGCGGGGATCGCGCTTACCGGCACCGAGGTGAAGAGCCTGCGTTTCGGCGAAGGCTCGATCGCCGAAAGCTATGCCGAGGTGAAGGGCGAGGAGGTGTGGCTGGTCAACTCGAACATCCCCGAGTTCAGCCACGGCAACCGCTTCAATCACGAGCCCAAGCGCCCCCGCAAGCTGTTGCTCCACCAGCGCGAGATCAACAAGCTGCACGGCGCCGTCGCGCGTGAGGGGATGACGCTGGTGCCGCTCTCCATCTATTTCAACGCACGCGGCCGCGCCAAGGTCGAGCTCGCGCTCGCCAAGGGCAAGAAGGCGCACGACAAGCGCGAGACGATCAAGGAACGCGACTGGAAACGCGAGCAGGGCCGCCTCCTGCGCGACCGGGGGTGAAGCGATCCTCCCCAGCACGGGGAGGATCGTCCGGCACATCGTCGGTAATTTCATCTGTTACCGGTTTGACTGCGCGTGTCATCCGGGTAAGACACGTGCATCTTTTCTCAGCCAGGAAGACCCATGCGCAAGCCGTTGATCCTCTCCGCCCTGCTCGCCACCGCAGCGCTCGCCGGCGCCGCCGTCGCCCAGGACGCGACCCCGCCGGCGAATCCGCTCGCCAAGGCAGCGATCGGCCCGATTCACCCCGCGTCGGCCGATCATGCGCAGCTCGGCGCGTTCGGCATCGATCAAGGCGGCATGGACACGACGGTCAAGCCCGGCGACGATTTCTACCGCTATGTCAACGGCACATGGCAGGACAAGACGACGATCCCGGCGGATCGTTCCAGCTACGGCATGTTCCACGCGCTCCAGGATCTCTCGCTCCAGCGCACGCGCGGCATCCTCGAGGAAGCGCAGAAGCAGCCCGGCTCCAAGATCGGCGATTTCTACGCGAGCTTCATGGACGAGGCCGCGGTCAACGCCAAGGGCGCGGAACCGGTGAAGCCCTGGCTCGCGGAGATCGCGGCGGCGGGCGACAAGACCGCGCTCGCGACCGAGATGGCGAAACTCTCGCGCATGGGCGTCTCGGACCTGTTCGGCATCTATATCGGCCAGGACGACAAGCACCCCGACCGCTACATCGTCACGCTGCGCCAATCGGGCCTCGGCATGCCCGATCGCGACTATTATCTGAAGGACAGCGCAAAGCTTGAGGAGACGCGCACCGCCTACAAGGCGTTCCTCGCCAAGCTGCTGACGCTCATTGGTGAACCGAATGCCGAGGCGCGCGCCAACGCGGTCTATGAATTCGAGAAGACGCTCGCGACCGCGCATTGGGATAATGTGAAGAGCCGCGATGCGGATCTCACCTACAACATCTGGTCCGCCGACGA
The DNA here is from genome assembly GCA_964639855.1 of uncultured Stakelama sp. Classification (GTDB taxonomy): domain Bacteria; phylum Pseudomonadota; class Alphaproteobacteria; order Sphingomonadales; family Sphingomonadaceae; genus Sphingomonas. The sequence goes on from CAZXFY010000031.1 coordinate 18,017, forward strand.
TTTCGCCGCGCAGGCGCCGGGCTTTCCGTGGTCCTCCTACGCCGCCGCCGCCGGCGTGGACGGGCAGCAGGGCTATCTCGTCGCTCAGCCCAGCGCGATCACGGGCGAAGCCAAGGCGTTCGCCGACACCCCGCTCGCCGTCCTCAAGGACTATGCGACGCTCAAGGTGCTCGATTCGTACGCGGCATATCTGTCGAAGCCCTTCGACGATGCGAACTTCCATTTCTACGGCACCGTTCTGTCGGGCACGCCCGAGCAGCGGCCCCGGTGGAAGCGGGCGGTATCGACGGTCGACGACAATATGGGCGAGGCCGTAGGCAAGATCTACGTCGCCGAATATTTCCCGCCCGAGGCGAAGGCGGCGGCCGACGAACTGGTCAGGAACATCATCGCCGCGATGGGCGCGCGGATCGACAAGCTCGACTGGATGGCGCCCGCAACCAAGGCCAAGGCGCATGAGAAGCTTGCCGCCTTCACCCCCAAGATCGGCTATCCCGACACGTGGCGCGATTATTCGGCGCTCCGGATCGATCGCGACGATCTGGTCGGCAATGTCGCCCGGGCGAGCGCCTTCGAATATCAGCGCAAGCTGAACCAGTTGGGCGGCCCGATCGATCGCGGCGAATGGTTCATGACGCCGATGACGATCAACGCCTATGCCAACCCGACGATGAACGAGATCGTCTTCCCGGCGGCGATCCTGCAACCGCCCTTCTTCGATCCCGACGCCGATCCGGCCGTAAACTATGGCGGCATCGGCGCCGTTATCGGCCACGAGATCAGCCACCATTTCGACGATCAGGGCCGCAAGTACGACAAGAACGGCGCGCTCCACGATTGGTGGACGCCCGAGGACGTGACGCGCTTCAAGGCGTTCACCGACCAGCTCGTCGCGCAATATGACGCCTATGAGCCGCTGCCCGGGCTGCACATCAAGGGCGAACTGACGCTGGGCGAGAATATCGCCGACCTTGCCGGCCTCACCGTGGCGCTCGACGCCTATCACCGCTCGCTGGGCGGCAAGCCCGCGCCGGTGATCGACGGCACCACCGGAGACCAGCGCTTCTACGAGGGCTGGGCGCAGGTGTGGCGCACCAAATATCGCGAGCCCGCGCTGCGTGCGCAGCTCATCTCGAACCCGCACTCGCCGGGCGAGCAGCGCACCGCGACCGTGCGTAACCTCGATGCCTGGTACAAGGCGTTCGACGTGACGCCGGGCGAAAAGATGTATCTGACGCCCGAGCAGCGCGTGCGGATCTGGTAGGCGAAGCGGTGCTCCCGCGAAAGCGGGAGCCCAAGGGTATGGGCGCTGGTCTCCGCAATTTCGGATTCTCGCTTTTGCGGGGAGGCTCGAAAAGGTGGCTGCGCCCTACCCCGACCTGAGCAGTCCGACCCCCGCATCGCGCTCGAACAGATAGAGCGCGATGCGGGCGGCCTGCCCGCGCTCGCCCGAAAGGCCGCCGTCGCGATCGATCAACAGCCGCGCATCGTCGGTCGCGATCGGGAGCAATTCGCCGAGCGCCTCCGCGCTCGCCAGCCGGAACGCCGCCTCGCCCGATTGCCGCGTGCCGAGCAGCTCGCCCGCGCCGCGCAGCCGCAAATCTTCCTCGGCGATGCGGAAGCCGTCATTTGTCTCGCGCATCAGCGCGAGCCGCGCGCGCGCCGTCTCGCTCAACGGATTGCCGCGAATGAGCAGGCAGTTGGAGGCGCCGCTCCCCCGCCCCACGCGGCCGCGAAGCTGGTGGAGCTGCGCGAGGCCGAACCGGTCGGCATGCTCGATCACGATCAGCGTGGCATTGGGCACGTCGACGCCCACCTCGATCACTGTCGTCGCCACGAGCACGCCGGTCCGCCCGCTCGCGAACGCCTCCATGACGGCATCCTTCTCCGGCCCCTTCATGCGGCCGTGGACGAGGCCCACTTTGTCGCCGAACCGCGCCTTTAGTGTTGCCGCGCGGTCCTCCGCGGCGGCGAGGTCGGATTTCTCGCTTTCCTCCACCAGCGGGCACACCCAGTAAGCCTGTCCGCCCGTATCGAGATGCCGCCCCAGCGCCTCGACCACATCGCCCAGCCGGTCCTCGGAGATCACGCGCGTCTCGATCGGCTGGCGGCCCGGCGGCATTTCGTCGAGCCGGCTCTGGTCCATCTCGCCATATTGCGCGAGCGTCAGCGTGCGCGGGATCGGTGTCGCCGTCATCGCGAGCAGATGGGGCGGCCGCTCGGCCTTCTGCGTCAGCAGCATCCGCTGCGCCACGCCGAAGCGATGCTGCTCATCGACCACGACCAGCCCGAGATCGCGATAGCCGACCGATTGCTGGAAGATCGCATGGGTGCCGACGAGCAGGTCGATCGAGCCGTCGGCGAGCCCCATCAACGTCGCCTCGCGCGTGCGCCCCTTGTCGCGCCCGGTGAGGATCGCGAGGTTGACCGGCAGGCCGCCGAGCAGGTGCCCCAGTGTCTCGAAATGCTGCCGCGCGAGGATCTCGGTCGGCGCGAGGAATGCCGCCTGCGCCCCCGCCTCGACCGCGATCAGCATCGCCATCGCGGCCACCAGCGTCTTTCCCGAGCCGACATCGCCCTGGAGCAGCCGCAGCATCGGCTGGGCCTGCGCAAGATCGCCCTCGATCTCCGCGATGCTGCGCGCCTGCGCCCCCGTCGGCGCATAAGGCAGCTTCAGCATGGTGCGCAGCCGCCCGTCCCCCGCGAGCGCCCGTCCCTTGCGGCTTCGCGATGCCGCCCGCACGAGCATCAGCGCGAGCTGGTTGGCGAACACCTCGTCATAAGCGAGCCGCTCACGCGCCTTCGCGTCGGCCGGATCGGCATGGAGACGCGCCAGCGCCTCGCGCCAATCGGGCCAGCCGTGCCGCACCTTCAGCCCCGGCTCGATCCATTCGGGCAGCGTGGGCGCGCGCTCGACCGCCTGCGCCGCGAGCTGCCCCATGCGCTTCGTCGTCAGCCCCTCGGAAAGCGGATAGATCGCCTCACGCTCGGGCTGGTCGGCGGCTTCCTCGGGCGGCAGCACATAATCCGGGTGGATGATCTGCAATTCCTGCCCATATTGCTCCAGCCGCCCCGACACGCGCCGCTTCTCACCCAACGGCAACAGCTTCTTCACCCAGCCTGAGCTGCCGCCGAAATAGACGAGGCTGACGTAATTTCCCCTGGCGTCGGTCGCCTGCACGCGCATCGGCCCGCGCCCGCGGCTGATCTTGTAATCCACCGGCGTCAGCGTGATCGCGATCGTCCGCCCCACATCCGCCTGATCGAGAGCCTCGCGCGCGATCCGGTCGATGAACCCGGTGGGCAGGTGAAACGCGGCATCGACCACGCGCGAAATGCCCAGCCGGTCGAGCGGCTTGGCGAGCTGCGGCCCGATGCCTTTGAGCGCCGTAATCTCGGTGAAGAGCGGATTGAGGATTTGCGGCCGCATGCGAACACGTCATGCCAGCGAACGGGCACCCCACAAAGTAGTACTTTGTGGGAACCCGAAAGCTGGCATCTTCCAGTTGACGTGAACGATCCGAACCACGAGATGCCAGCTTTCGCTGGCATGACGAAGATGATGGACCGAGACACTCGCCTCAAGCGCCTGCGCTTCCGCGCCTGGCATCGCGGCACCAAGGAGGCCGACCTGTTGATCGGCGGCTTCTTCGACGCGCACGCCGATGGGTGGAGCGAGACGGAAATCGCCGCTTTCGAGACGCTGCTGGAGGAGCAGGATGTCGACATCATGGCCTGGGCCATCGGCACCGCGCCCGTGCCCGCGCGGTTCGAAGGGGCAATGATGAGAGCGCTCCAAACCGTTTCCTACGTGCCGGTGGCTAAATAGCTCCCTCTCCCCTTCAGGGGAGAGGGAAGAGCCGTGAAGCGGCGAAGGGAGAAGGGCATGTCAGCCGCCGTCTTCCGTAATACCCCTCTCCCAACCCTCTCCCCTGAAGGGGAGAGGGCTCCAGGAATAAGAATGCCCGATCTCTCCCGCATCCTCTCCGCCAAGCACCCCCTCACCCTCGCCGGCGTGCCGTCGGGGTTCGCCCCGTGGCTGCTCGCCGATCTCGCCCGCGCCGCCGAACGCCGCGCGGTCTTCATCGCCGCCGACGAGGCCGAGATGCGCGCCGTCGCCGCGACCGCCTCGTGGTTCGCGCCGGACATCCATGTCCTCTCCTACCCGGCGTGGGATTGCCTCCCCTACGACCGCGCCTCGCCGACGCTCCACGTCATGGCCGAGCGGCTCGCGACGCTCCACAAGCTCCAGCAGCCGGCCAAGGCGCCGCAGCTCCTCGTCACCACCGCCAATGCGGTGAGCCAGCGCACGCTCACGCCGTTCCGCATCCGCCAGCTTGTCGCGACGCTCGCCCCCGGCGCGCGGATCGGGCGCGATCGCGTCGCCGAGATGCTACAGGCCAACGGCTATGTCCGGGTCGAGACCGTGGCCGATGCGGGTGAGTTCGCGGTGCGCGGCGGCCTCGTCGATCTGTTCCCTTCCGGCGAGGAACAGGCGCTCCGCCTGGATTTCTTCGGCGACGAGATCGAGAGCGTGCGCACCTTCGATCCCGCCGACCAGCGCACCACGGGCCGCATCCATGGCTTCACCCTTCTCCCGGCGTCCGAAACGCTGCTCGACGAGGAGAGCATCAAGCGTTTCCGAAGCCGCTATCGCGAGCGCTTCGGCGCGACCGCGACGGGCGATCCGCTCTATCAGGCGATTTCCGAAGGCCGCCGCCTCGCGGGAATGGAGCATTGGCTGCCGCTGTTCGAGGAGAAGCTGACGACCTTGTTCGCCCATCTCGGCGACGGCGCCGTCATCGTGCGCGACGTCGGCGTGCCCGCCGCCACCGAGGCGCGGCTCGAATCGGTCGCCGACTACCACGCCAACCGCGTCCGCGCGCAATCGAGCGATCCGGGCAGCTATCGCCCCCTCCCCGCCGATGCGCTCTACCTCACCGCCGAGGAGATGGCCGGACACATCGCCGCCGCCCCCGCGCACCTCGCCACGCCCTTCCACGAGCCCGAGAGCGCGACCGTGCTCGACTTCGGCGTCGACGGCGCCCGCGACTTCGCTCCGGATCGCGCGAGCGGCGCCAATATCTACGAAGCCGTCGTCAAACATGTCGGCAAACTACGGAAGGGCGGCAGGAAAACGGTCCTCGCCAGCTACTCCATCGGCGCACGCGAGCGGCTGGCGGGGCTGCTCGCCGATCACGGCCTCAAGAACCTCCGCCAGGCCGAAACGTGGCACGAGGCGCTTGGCAAGGCCGACACCCACGTCGCCCTCATCGTCCTGCCGCTCGACCACGGCTTCACCACGCCCGACGTGGCGCTGCTCACCGAGCAGGACATGCTCGGCGACCGCCTCGTCCGTCGTGCCAAGCGCCGCAAATCGGCCGACGCCTTTCTCGCCGAGCTGGCGACGCTCTCGCCCGGCGATCTCGTCGTCCATGTCGATCACGGCATCGGCCGTTACGAGGGACTGACCTCGATCCCCGTCGGGCAGGCCCCGCACGATTGCGTCGCGCTCGAATATGCCGGCGGCGACAGGCTCTACGTGCCGGTCGAGAATCTCGAGGTGCTCAGCCGCTATGGCTCGGGCGAGGAAGGCGCGAGCCTCGACAAACTCGGCGGCGAGGCGTGGCAGCGGCGCAAGAGCCGCATGAAGGAGCGCATCCGCGAGATCGCCGGTGAGCTGATCGCGATCGCCGCCGAACGCGCGCTCCGCCCCGGCGATGTCGCGGCGCCCGACGCACAGGGTTATGCCACCTTCGTCGATCGCTTTCCCTTTGCCGAGACCGACGATCAGGATCGCGCGATCGATGACGTGCTCGGCGATCTCGGCGCGGGGAAGCCGATGGACCGGCTGATCGTCGGCGACGTGGGCTTCGGCAAGACCGAGGTGGCGCTGCGCGCGGCCTTCGTCGCGGCGATGGCCGGAATGCAGGTCGCGATCGTCTGCCCCACGACATTGCTCGCACGCCAGCATTATCAGAATTTTGTCGCCCGTTTCGAAGGTTTCCCGCTAAGAATCGGCCGTCTCTCCCGCCTGGTATCGGCGACCGAAGCCAAAGCCACGCGAGAAGGGATTGCCGACGGCACGGTCGATATCGTGGTGGGCACTCATGCGGTGCTCGCCAAAGCGGTCGCGTTCAAGCGCCTCGGCCTGGTCGTCGTCGATGAAGAGCAGCGGTTCGGCGTCACGCACAAGGAGCGGCTCAAGGCGCTCAAGAACGACGTCCATGTCCTCACCCTCACCGCGACGCCGATCCCGCGCACGCTCCAGATGGCGATGTCGGGCCTGCGCGAATTGTCGGTGATCCAGACCCCGCCCGTCGATCGCCTCGCCGTGCGCACCTATGTGATGCCGTGGGACCCGGTGGTGATCCGCGAGGCGCTGCTGCGCGAGCATTATCGCGGCGGGCAGAGCTTCATCGTCACCCCGCGCATCGCCGATCTGCCCGATATCGAGGCGTTCCTGCGCGAGGAAGTCCCCGAGGTGCGCTACGTTGTCGCGCATGGCCAGATGGCGCCGGGCCAGGTCGAGGAGCGCATGTCCGCTTTCTACGACAAGCGTTACGAAGTGCTCGTCTCCACCACGATCGTCGAAAGCGGGCTGGATATCCCTTCGGCCAACACGATGATCGTCAACCGCGCCGACCGCTTCGGGCTCGCGCAGCTTTACCAGCTTCGTGGCCGCGTCGGCCGCGCCAAGACGCGCGCTTATGCCTATCTCACCACCGCGCCCGACCGGCTGATGACCGAGGGCGCGGAAAAGCGGCTCAAGGTGCTGTCCGATCTCGACAGCCTCGGCGCGGGCTTCCAGCTCGCGAGCCACGATCTCGACATTCGCGGCGCCGGCAACCTGCTCGGCGACGAGCAATCGGGGCACATCAAGGAGGTCGGCTACGAGCTTTACCAGTCGATGCTGGAGGAGGCGATCCTGGAGGCCAAGGCGGGGGGCAGGCTCGAGCGGCCGCGCGATTTCTCGCCGCAGATCACCGTCGATGCGCCGATCCTCATCCCCGACGATTATGTCCCCGATCTCGATCTGCGCATGGGCCTCTACCGCCGTCTCAACGAGGTCGAAGACAAGGCCGGGCTGGAGGCGTTCGCGGCCGAATTGATCGACCGTTTCGGCACACTGCCCGAGCCGACCGCGAACCTGATCCGCCTCATCGAGATCAAGCTCAACGCCAGGAAGGCGTGCATCGCGAGGATCGAGCTCGGCCCGCGCGGCGCGCTCGTCTCGTTCCACGACGACAAGCCCGCGAATATCGACGGCCTGCTCGCCTATGTCGCGCGGCTCGACGGCGTCGCGCGGCTGCGGCCCGACAGCAAGCTCGTCATCACGCGGGCGTGGAACGATCCCAAGAGCCGCCTCAACGGCGCGCTGCAATTATCGAAGGGCCTGGCGAAGGCGATGGGGTAATGTGCTCCTGCGAAAGCAGGAGCCCAGGATTGCAAGCCTTTCGCTCTGGATTCCGGGTTCCTGCTTTCGCAGGAACACGGGGCATTAAAAAAGGCGCCGATCCCGTTGGACCGGCGCCTTTTTCCTGTTCAAACAAGCTCGCGCATTACGCCGCGTCGCCGGCTTTTTCCTTCTTGGCATAGACGCGGATCGGGTCCTTGCGGCCTTCGATCACGTCCTTGTCGATCATCACCTCGTCGACGCCGTCCATGCCGGGCAGGTCGAACATCGTGTCGAGCAGGATGCCTTCGAGGATCGAGCGCAGGCCGCGCGCGCCGGTCTTGCGGTCGATCGCCTTCTTCGCGATCGTCACCAGCGCGTCCTCGGTGAAGCCGAGCGTCGTCTCCTCCAGCTTGAACAGCGTCTGATATTGCTTGACCAGCGCGTTCTTCGGCTCGCTCAGGATCTTCACCAGCGCATCGATGTCGAGATCTTCCAGCGTCGCGATGACGGGGAGCCGCCCGACGAATTCGGGAATCAGCCCGAACTTGAGCAGATCCTCCGGCTCGACCTGGCGCAGCACCTCGCCGGTGCGCTTCTCCTCGGGCGCGGCGACATAGGCGCCGAAGCCGATCGACTTGCCCTGCAACCGGTCGCCGATGATCTTCTCCAGCCCGGAAAAGGCGCCGCCGCAGATGAACAGGATGTTGGTCGTATCGACCTGGAGGAATTCCTGCTGCGGATGCTTGCGCCCGCCCTGCGGCGGCACGCTCGCGACCGTGCCTTCCATCATCTTGAGCAGCGCCTGCTGCACGCCTTCGCCCGACACATCGCGCGTGATCGAGGGATTCTCGGCCTTGCGGCTGATCTTGTCGATCTCATCGATATAGACGATGCCGCGCTGCGCCCGCTCGACATTATAGTCCGACGCCTGGAGCAGCTTGAGGATGATGTTCTCGACATCCTCGCCGACATAGCCCGCTTCGGTGAGCGTCGTCGCATCGGCCATGGTGAACGGCACGTCGAGGATGCGCGCCAGCGTCTGCGCGAGCAGCGTCTTGCCGCAGCCGGTGGGGCCGACGAGCAGGATGTTCGACTTGGCAAGCTCGACCTCGGCGCCCTTCGCGCCATGATTGAGACGTTTATAATGATTGTGCACCGCGACCGAGAGCACGCGCTTGGCCTGCTTCTGCCCGATCACGTAATCGTCGAGCACGTCGCAGATTTCCTGCGGCGTCGGCACACCGCCGTCCTTCTTCGACACCAGGGAGGATTTGGTCTCCTCGCGGATGATGTCGTTGCACAGTTCGACGCACTCGTCGCAGATGAACACGGTCGGGCCCGCGATCAGCTTGCGCACCTCGTGCTGCGACTTCCCGCAGAACGAGCAATAAAGCGTGCTCTTCGAGTCGCCGCCGCTGAGTTTCGTCATTCAATCCATCCTTGCGCCCAGCATACTCGGGCACGTTCGAGCGGCCGGCATTCTAACGACCGCATTCAACGCTGTAATCACCAAAATGTCGTTACGACTTCTCGCCGGGCAGCTTCGCCACGTCCGATGCGTCGTCGGTCGGCTGCGGGCGCTTGTCGAACACCTCGTCGATCAGGCCGAATTCCTTCGCCTCGTCGGACGACATGAACTTGTCGCGATCCATCGCCTTTTCGATCACCTCGAGCGGCTGGCCGGTATATTTGGCGTAGAGCTCGTTCATCCGCTCGCGGATGCGCAGGATTTCCTTGGCCTGGATCTCGATGTCGCTGGCCATGCCCTGCGCGCCGCCCGAAGGCTGGTGGATCATGATCCGCGAATTGGTGAGCGCCACGCGCATCCCCGGCTCGCCCGCCGCGAGCAGGAAGCTGCCCATCGACGCCGCCTGCCCGATGCACACCGTGCCGACGCGCGGGCGGATATATTGCATCGTGTCGTGGATCGCCATCCCCGCCGTGACGACCCCGCCCGGCGAGTTGATGTACATGTAGATGTCCTTCTTGGGGTTTTCCGACTCCAGGAAGAGCAACTGCGCGGTGACGAGCGCGGCCATATTGTCCTCGACCGGGCCCGTCAGGAACACGATCCGTTCGCGCAGCAGCCGCGAAAAGATGTCGAAGCTGCGCTCGCCGCGATTCGATTGCTCGATCACGATGGGCACGAGGGCGTTGTTCAGCGGCGAGAGGAAATCACCGGACTCGAACGGATTATGCATGGAGGTTTCTCAGGTCCTTCTGGCCTAGGGAGTGCCTACATCGGCGCTGGCACCGGGGAGTTCAAGCCCCGTTGGGCGGCGCCGGCTGGGCGAGATAGGCGAGCCGCCGCACCTCGCGCCGCCCGCGCACGACAGTGTCGAGGATCAGCCCGGCAAAGCCGTTGAGGAAGGCGAGGATCATCAGCCCGGTCGCGAGGATCGCGGTCGGAAAACGCGGCACGAGATGCGTGTGCATATAGGTGACGATGAGCGGCGCCGCGAGGATCAGCGCGGCGGCGGCGAACAGCGCGCCGATCGCGCCGAAGAACAACAGCGGCCGCTCGATCCGGTAGAGCGTCACGATCGTGGCCAGGATCCGCAAGCCGTCGCCCCAGGTCGAAAGCTTCGATTCGGAGCCTTCGGGCCGCGCGAAATAGGGCGTGTCGATCTCGGCGACCGGCATCTTCAATTCGAGCGCGTGGACGCTCATCTCGGTCTCGATCTCGAACCCGGTCGAGAGCACGGGGAAGCTCTTCACGAACCGCCGCGAAAACACGCGATAGCCGGAAAGAATGTCGCGGAAGCTCCGCCCGAACAACCGCGCGAGCATCCCGGTGAGCATCCGGTTCCCGAACCGGTGCCCCCGCCGATACGCCTCGGCCGCCTCGCCCACACGCGCGCCCACCACCATATCGAGTTGCTCGCCGACCAGCCGGGCGATCAACGTCGGCGCCGACGCCGCATCATAGGTCGCGTCGCCATCGGCCATGACGTAGATATCGGCATCGACGTCCGCGAACATCCGGCGGACGACATGGCCCTTCCCCTGCATCCGCTCGCTACGCACCACCGCCCCCGCCGCGCGCGCGGCCGCGACCGTGCCGTCGCGGCTGTTGTTGTCGTAGACGTAGATGACGGCATCCGGCAGCGCCGCACGAAATCCCGCGATCGTCCGCGCGATCGCGGCTTCCTCGTTATAGCAGGGCAGCAGGACGGCGATGGTCGGTGCGTGAGTTTCCGGCATTGCCCCCATCCCCGTCATTCCCGCGAAAGCGAGAGCTCCGCGAAAGTCGGTTTCCGCCTTCAATCTTCCGTCATGCTGAACTTGTTTCAGCATCCAACGCCGTTAAAAAACAACTACTTACATCGCACGTTACTGCGTTGGACCCTGAAACAAGTTCAGGGTGACGGGCGCTTTGCAAAAGTCTCGCGAAAGCGGGAACCCATCTCCTCTGCTCGATACCAGCGTTTCGGTAAAGGCTTTGTCAGGAGCTGGGCTCCCGCTTTCGCGGGGATGACGTTTTACGCGCCCTTCTTCGCCGCGGCCTTCTTCGCCGGTGCCTTCTTCGCGGCGGGCTTTTTCTCCGCCTCGGCCTTGGCGGCAGTCTTCTTGGCCGGCGCCTTCTTGGGCGCGGCGTCCTTCACCGGCTCCTCGGCCTTCGCCTTGGCGGCGGGCTTCTTGGCGGGCTTGTCCGCCTTGGAGGGGGCCGCCTTGGTCGCGGCCTTCTTCGCAGGCTCCTCCGCCTTCGCCTTCTTGTCGGCCGACTTCTTCGCCGCGGACTTCTTGCCCGGCTTATGGTTGTCGTGATCGTGGCTGTGGGTGCCGGTCGAGAAGCCTTCCTCCGATTCGATCGCGGCCTCGATCTCCTCGCGGCTCACTTCGCGATCGGTCACGTCGGCCTTCTCGAACAGGAAATCGACGACCTTGTCCTCATAGAGCGGCGCGCGGAGCTGCGCGGCGGCCATCGGCTCCTGCTGCACATACTGGATGAAGCGCTCGCGATCCTGCGGGCCGTATTGCTGCGCCGCCTGCATGATGAGCTGGTTCATCTCCTGCTGGCTCACCTCGACGCCGTTTGCCTGGCCAATCTCGGACAGCAGCAGCCCCAGCCGCACGCGGCGCTCTGCGATCGCGCGATATTCGTCGCGTTCGGCCTCCATCTCGGCGAGCGCGGCCTTGGGGTCTTCCTCGTGGCTCGCCTCATGTTCGAGTTGCGCCCAGATCTGCTGGAACTCGGCCTCGACCATCGACGGCGGCACCGGGAAATCGTGATCCGCGGCAAGCTGGTCGAGCAGCTTGCGCTTCATGTGCGTGCGCGTGAGGTTGTTGTGTTCCTGCTCGATCTGGCCCTTGAGCAGGCCCTTCAACTGATCGAGGCTTTCGAGCCCGAGCGAGGTCGCCAGCTCCTCGTCGATCGTCGCTTCCTTGGCCGTTTTCACCGCCTTGATCGTGAGATCGAACGTCGCGGGCTTGCCCGCAAGCTCCTTCGCCCCGTAATCCTCGGGAAAGGCCACCTCGATCGTCTTCTCGTCGCCCGCCTTCGCGCCGACGAGCTGATCCTCGAAGCCGGGGATCAGCCGGCCCGAGCCGATCTCGACCGACATGTCTTCGCCGGTGCCGCCCTCGAAGGGCGTGCCGTCCACCTTGCCGACGAAATCCATCTCAACGAGATCGCCCTCTTTCGCCTTGTGGCTCTTGGGCGCATCGTCCCAGCGCTTCTGCTGCGCGGCGAACTTCTTGAGCTGCTCGTCGACCGCGGCATCGTCCACGGGAACGCTCAGCCGCTCCAGCTTGAGATTGTCGATCGCAGGCGTCGGCACGTCGGGCAGCACTTCCAGCTCGACCTTGACGTCGGCGTCCTTGCCCGCCTCATAGCCCTCGTCGAGCGCGATCGACGGCTGCATCGCCGGGCGCAGCTTGTTGTCGGCGATCAGCTTCTGCACGCCGTCCTGGATCGAGCTGTTGAGCGCGTCCTGCATCAGCGCCTCGCCGTGCATCCGGCGGATAAGGTTCGCGGGCACCTTGCCGGGGCGGAAGCCGGGCATGCGCACCTGCGGCGCGACCTTCTTCACCTCGGCATCGACCTTCTTGTCAATATCCTTGGCGGTGATCGTGAGCGTGTAGGCGCGCTTGAGGCCCTCGTTCAACGTCTCGACAGTCTGCATTCGTTCGAAGCCTTTGTTCTTCTGAAAATCGGGTCCGCCGCCCTTCCAATGGCGCGGGGCTGGTGCGGGCGAAGGGACTCGAACCCCCACATCTTTCGATACCGGAACCTAAATCCGGCGCGTCTACCAGTTCCGCCACGCCCGCATCGGACAGCGCGAGGTCGGCGGCTCTATAGCAGCGATATGGCAAGGGTCCAGAGGCAACCCGCCGCGCGCTCACTCGTTGATGCGGCGAAGGAGAATGCCGATGGCGACCCAGCCCCCGCAGCCGACGCCGCCGATGACCCCGCCGGCGCCGCCGCCCGAGATCAATCCGCCCGGGCCCGACGTGGACGTGCCCGACCCCGGCACCGCCCCGCAGCCGCCGGCACCCCCGCCCGCGACGCCGCAATGAAAGACGCGCCATGACCGACCGCAAACCCGATCCGCACCCCGACAGCCCGCCCGACGCCGACAACGAGCGCAGCGACATCGAACGGGCGGTCGATGCCCGCTCCGACGCCGTGAAGCGCGGCGAAGGGGGCGAGGAACCCGACACCTTCACCACGCCCGGCCTCCATGACGGCCATAGCGGCACCGGCGGCGTCACCAGGAACCAGGATCGCGACGCGCAATAGAAAACCGCGCAAAACAGCCGGACTCGTTCCGGCACCCCGGTTGCGCAACATCAACGGCTTGCACCTTGTGCGCCCCGATAAACCGCGGAACGAGTCCGGCGTGACGGGGAAATGCGCGGAACCGCTTCAATTCGCCGCGATACCCTCTAGATTGGGTGCATGATCCCCGATCCGGCGTCGCATCCGACGCTCTACATCGTCCTCGCGATCGTCGTCGTCGTGCTGCTCGCCGCGCGGCGGGTGCGGGCGATCCGCATCGCTGCGAACATCGCGATCACGCTGCTGATGGTCGGCGTGCTCGTCGTCGTGATCGGCCAGCGCAGCCGCTTCGATCCCTATTTCGCCGAGGTCGCCCGCCTGCTCGATCTCGGCGATCAGGAGGTGGTCGGCGACGAGGTGCGCATCCGGATGTCGCCCGACGGCCATTTCTGGGCGCGCGCGACGATCAACGGCGTGCCGAGGCGCCTGCTCATCGACAGCGGCGCGACGATCACCGCATTGTCGCCCTCGACCGTGTCGGCGGCGGGAATCGCGGTGGAGGACGATCTGTTCCCGATCGCGCTAAAGACCGCCAACGGCACGATCCCCGCGAAGACGGCGACGGTCGATGAGTTGCGCTTCGGCACCATCGTCGCGCGCGACCTGCCGATCGTCACCTCACCCGCCTTCCGCGATACCAACGTGCTGGGCATGAATTTCCTGTCTCGCCTCGAATCGTGGCGCGTCGAGGGCCGCACCCTGATCCTCGTCCCCCACCACCCTCAGCGCACCAAGGACACATGAATTTTAGCTAAATATTTGTTATTTAACAGAATATTTCGAACGCAAGCGGTCGTTCCGCGCAACTTTCGCCAACTTCCGCCTCACCGCCGCCCGAACAGCTTCTCGATATCGCCATGCGCCAGCTTCACCCAGGTCGGCCGCCCGTGATTGCACTGGCCCGAATGCGGCGTCGCCTCCATCTCGCGCAGCAGCGCATTCATCTCCGCGACCGACAGCACCCGCCCCGCCCGCACCGAGCCGTGGCACGCCATCGTCCCTGCGACAGCGTCGATCCGCTCCTTGAGGCTCAACGCCTCGTCGAACGCACCCAGTTCGTCCGCCAGGTCGGCGACCAGGCCCGCCACGTCGCTCTGCCCCAGCGGCCCCGGCACGCCGCGCACCAGCATCGCGCGCGGGCCGAAGCGTTCGAGCTGTAGGCCGAGTTCAGCCAGCTCCCCGATCCGCGCCTCCAGCCGGTCGCACCCGGCCTCGTCCACCTCGACCACCTCGGGGAGCAGCAGCGCCTGGCTCGGCACCCCCTGCCCCGCCGCACCGCTGCGCATCCGTTCGAGCACCAGCCGCTCGTGCGCGGCGTGCTGATCGACGATCACCAGCCCGTCCTCCGCCTCGGCGACGATATAGGTCTTCGCCACCTGCCCCCGCGCCACACCGAGGGGGAAGCTCGCCGTTTCCGGCGGCGACGCGTAGGCCGGCTCGGCCCGCGCCTGGGGCGGCGGAGCAAAAAAAGCGGGGCGGCGATCCCCCACCCCCGTCACCCCGGCGAAAGCCGGGGTCTCGTGAGGCGGGGCATACGGCGCGGAATCCCCGCTTTCACGGGGATGACGGGTGGGTTCCGGAGTCCACATCCCCAGCGCCGCCTCGCTCGGCCGCTGGACGCTGCGGAAACCCTCGGCATCGAGCGCGCGCCTGAGCCCGCTGACGATCAGCCCGCGCACCAGCCCCGGATCGCGGAAGCGCACCTCGGTCTTGGCAGGATGCACGTTGACGTCGACCGCGTCCGCCGGAACGTCGAGGAACAGCGCCACCACTGCATGCCGGTCGCGCGCGAGCAATTCGGCATAGGCCCCGCGCACCGCACCCGCGAGCAGCCGGTCCTTCACCGGCCGGCCATTGACGAACAGATACTGATGGTCCGCTACCCCGCGGTTGAAGGTCGGCAGGCTCGCGATCCCGCCGAGCTTCAGCCCCTCGCGCTCCAGATCGAGCGCGACGCAATTCCCGGCGAGCGCGCTGTCGGTGAGCGCCGCCACCCGATCGGGTCGCCCCTCGACCGCTGCGACCGAAAAGACGCGGCGCCCGTCATGCTCCAGGCTGAACGCGATGTCCGGCCGCGCCATCGCGAGCCGCCGCAGCGCATCGAGGCACGCGCCATATTCGGATCGCGCCGTGCGCAGGAACTTGCGTCGCGCGGGCACGCGCTCGAAGAGCTGCTCCACCCGCACCCGCGCTCCGGGCGGCAGCGCCGCCGGACCTTCCTCCTCGATCCGTCCGTTATCGACGACGACCTGCCATCCTTCCGCCCCCCGCACCCGGCTTTCGAGCGTCAGCCGCGATACGCTCGCGATCGAGGGCAGCGCCTCGCCGCGAAAGCCCAACGTCGTCACCGCCTCGATCGCCTCATCCGGCAGCTTGGAGGTCGCATGCCGTTCCAGCGCCAGCCGCATCTCGCCCGCCGCCATCCCGCAGCCGTCATCGGTCACGTCGATCAGATCGATTCCGCCGCCTGCGAGCGTGACCGAAATCCGCGACGCGCCCGCGTCGATCGCGTTCTCGACCAGTTCCTTGAGCGCGCTGGCGGGCCGCTCGACGACTTCGCCCGCGGCGATGCGATTCACGAGGTGTTCGGGCAGGCGGCGTATTGACATGGCGCAAGCTCTAGCCCAAGCGACGGCATCCCGCGACCCGCATCGAATCCGAGGAGCCAGAGCGTGGATTTCCAGGCTCGGCGACGGGGAGGCGTGATACTTTGTGCGAACCGCCGCGGCGCGCCCCCGCCCGGCCAGTGACGGACCGATTCGACCGATGCTCTTCTCCCGCTTCTTCAAGATGATGTCGCATGACATGGCGATCGACCTCGGCACCGCGAACACGGTGGTGTATCTGAGGGGGCGCGGGGTCGTGCTCAACGAGCCGTCGGTGGTCGCGATCGAGACGCTGAACGGGGTCAAGAAGGTGAAGGCCGTCGGCGACGACGCCAAGCTGATGATGGGCAAGACGCCCGATTCGATCCAGGCGATCCGCCCGCTGCGCGACGGCGTGATCGCGGATATCGATGTCGCCGAGCAGATGATCAAGCATTTCATCCACAAGGTCCACGGGCAGCGCCGCTTCATGCGCTGGCCGCAGATCGTGATCTGCGTGCCCTCGGGCTCTACCTCGGTCGAGCGCCGCGCGATCCGCGATGCGGCGCAGAATGCGGGCGCCAGCCAGGTGTTCCTGATCGAGGAGCCGATGGCCGCCGCGATCGGCGCCGACATGCCCGTCACCGAGCCGATCGGCTCCATGGTGGTCGATATCGGCGGCGGCACCACCGAGGTCGCCGTTCTCTCGCTGCGCGGTCTCGCCTATACGACGAGCGTTCGCGTCGGCGGCGACAAGATGGATGAGGCGATCGTCTCCTACGTGCGCCGCAACCACAACCTCCTCATCGGCGAGGCCACCGCCGAGCGGATCAAGCAGGAGGTGGGCGTCGCCAAGGCGCCCGACGACGGCATCGGCCAGACGATCCACATCAAGGGCCGCGATCTCGTCAACGGCGTGCCCAAGGAAATCCAGATCAACCAGGGCCAGATCGCCGAGGCGCTCTCGGAGCCTGTCGGCACGATCGTCGAGGGCGTGCGGATCGCGCTGGAGAACACCGCGCCAGAGCTTGCCGCGGACATCGTCGATCAGGGCATCGTCCTCACCGGCGGCGGCGCTTTGCTCCACGGCATCGACGAGGTGCTGCGCGACGAGACCGGGCTGCCCGTCACCGTCGCCGAGGAACCGCTCACCTGCGTCGCCCTGGGCACGGGTCGAGCGCTTGAAGACCCGATCTATCGCGGCGTATTGCTGAACGCCTGATCGGTATCGACCCTAAGGGACACGGGGGATACGGGGCATGGCGCCGCCACGTAACCGGCGCCCGGGATTTTCGCGGCGGGCGCAATACGGGCTTTTTCTCGGCTATGTGATCGCCGCGGCGGGCGCGCTCGTCGGCGCGATCCTGCTCATCCTCTCGGCGGTCGATCCGACGGGCTTCGCCGCGCTGCGCATGGCGGTTGCCGAGGCGACCGCGCCGGTTTCGACCGCCATGGCCTCGGTGACGCGCGGCGTGACCGCAATTCCGCAGGCGATCGGCGACCATTTCGGCACCGTCGGCGAAAACCGGCGCCTCAAGCAGCAGATCGAGGCCAATCGCGAGCTGCTCATGCGCGCGCGCACGCTGGTCAACGACAATCGCCGGCTGAAAGCGCTCCTCGACGTGCGCGAGCGGACCAGCGACACGGTCGCGGTGGCGCGGATCGTCAGTTCGTCGGCGTCGAGCACGCGGCGCTTCGGGCTGCTCAACGCCGGGCACGATCAGGGCGTGCGCGAGGGCCAGCCGGTGCGCGGGCCGGAGGGGCTGATCGGCCGCGTGCTCGAAGCGGGGCCGGATGTCGCGCGCGTGCTGCTGCTCACCGATCCCGACAGCGTCGTTCCCGTTCGCCGCACGCGCGACGGCCTGCCCGCGATCGCCACCGGGCGCGGCGACGGGCTGCTCGAGATCAAGCCCGTCAGCATCGGCGATCCGGTGCCGAAGCCCGGCGACGTGCTGATATCCTCCGGCACCGGCGGCATCTATCCGCCCGACATTCCCGTCGCGCGCGTCGTGCGCAGCGGCCGCGATACGGCGGTGGCGCGCCCCTTCGCGCGGCCGGGCACGCTCGACGTCGCGATCGTGCAGCGCGCCTTCTTCCCGTTGCCCGCGCCGCTTCCCGCCGCCAACGAGGCGCCGCCTTCCGGCGCGGCGCCCGCACCGGCCGGTGCCTCCACGACGGAGCCCGCGCCATGAGCACGATCGTGCCGATGGGGGTCGAAACCGAGCGTACGCCGATCAGGAGCTGGCTGATCCCCGTCCTCTCGGTGATGGCGGGATCGTTGGTGACGATCATCCCCGTCATCTTCCCCGCCGGATTGCTGCCGCCCTTCGGGCTGCTCGCGCTGCTCGCCTGGCGTCTCCTCCGCCCTGACGCGCTCAAGATCTGGTCGCCCGTCCTGCTCGGCCTTTTCGACGACCTGCTGAGCGGGCAGCCGCTCGGCAGCGCGATGCTGCTCTGGACGGTCTGCTTTTTCATGATCGAGCTGATCGAGATTCGCCTCGTCTTCCGCGATTTCTGGCAGGACTGGCTGATCGCGGCGGGCAGCATCGGCTTCGTGCTCGTCGCGGGGCGCGCGCTGGCCTCGCCAATGGACGCGCATGTCGATACGATCATGGCGTTGCAGATTCTCGTCTCGATCCTCGTCTATCCGCTCGTCGCGCGGCTCGTCGGCCGCCTTGACCGCGGGCGCCTGCGCACATGAGCAAGCCGATCCGCACCGTCTCCCAGGCGCAGCAGACCTATAGCTTCACGCGCCGCGCGATGGTGCTCGGCGGGGTGCAGGCGGCGACGGGCGTGGTGCTGGCGGGGCGAATGGGCTGGCTCGCGATCGCGGAGAACGAGCATTATCAGCTCCTCTCCGAAAGCAACCGCATCAACACCACGCTGATCCCGCCGCGGCGAGGCTGGATCGTCGATCGCCACGGCCACCCGATCGCCGACAACCGCACTGATTTCCGCATCGACATCATCCCCGACCGGCTCGAGGACAAGGAGCGCACGCTGGCGCTGCTCCAGCAATTGCTCGCGCTCGCCCCCGACGATATGGAGCGTATCCGCGCCGACCTGAAGCGCGCAGCGGGGTTCCAGCCCGTCCAGGTCGCCGAGAACCTGCCGTGGGAACGCTATGCCGCGGTCAGCGTGCGCATGCCCGAACTGCCCGGCGTCGCGCGCACGCAGGGCTATGCGCGCCATTATCCCGCGGGTGCCGCGGTAGGCCATCTCACCGGCTATGTCGGCGCCGCCTCGGCCGAGCAATATGAGAAGACCAAGGATCCGCTTCTCATCACGCCGGGCTTCAAGATCGGCAAGGACGGGCTCGAACGCACGCTCAACGATCGGCTGCGCGGCGAGGCGGGCGCCAAGCGCGAGGAAGTGACCGCGCGCGGCAAGCTCGTCCGTCAACTCGCGACCAAGCCCGACACCCCCGGCCAAACGGTGCGCCTCACGGTCGATGCCGGCTTGCAGGAATATGTCGCGCGGCGGCTGGGCACCAATTCGGGCTCGGCGGTGGTGCTCGATTGCCTCACCGGCGACGTGCTCGCGATGTGCTCGATGCCGTCCTACGATCCGAACGCCTTTTCGGACGGGATCAGCCATCTCGAATGGAACATGCTGTCGGAAAACGACCATGTTCCGCTGATGAACAAGGTGCTCCAGGGCCTTTATCCGCCGGGCTCGACGGTCAAGCCGATGAACAGCCTCGCGCTGTTGCGCGCCGGGATCAGCCCCGACCAGACGGTGTTCTGCGGCGGCGCGATGCGCGTCGGCACCGGCGTCTTCCATTGCCATTCACGGCACGGCCATATCAACATGCGCCGCGCGGTCGCGCAAAGCTGCGACATCTATTTTTATCAAATGGTCCGCAACATCGGTTACGATAACGTCGCCCCCACGGCGCGCGCGCTCGGGCTTGGGCAGGAGTTCGACATTCCCTTCCCCACCCAACGTTACGGTACCGTGCCGGACAGCGTGTGGAAGAAGCGAAAATATCACAAGAATTGGACGGTCGCCGATTCGCTCAACGCCTCGATCGGTCAAGGCTATGTGCTTGCGAACCCGCTCCAGCTTGCCGTAATGGCGGCACGGCTCGGTTCGGGCCGTGAGGTCGTGCCGCGGCTCCTGTACGATCATCCGCATGGCGTCGCGCCCGAGCTTGACATGAATCCGGAATTCCTCGCGATCGTGCGCGACGCAATGTATGCTGCGGTGAACGATGGCGGCACCGCTCGCGCAGCGCAGCTATACCTGCCCGGCATCGATATCTCGGCCAAAACCGGCACCGCGCAGGTCCGTCGTATCTCGATGACCGAGCGCAGGACGACGGGTGTGCTCCGCAACGCACAGCTCCCCTTCAAGCTGCGCGATCACGCGCTCTTCATCAGCTTCGCACCGTCGCATAATCCGCGTTATGCACTTGCTTTGGTGCTCGAGCATAACGGTCACATCATCCATAATCTCGACACGCCTGCCACGGCGCGCGACATTTTTACCTATATCTTCGACCGAGAGCGCGGCGTGAAGGCGCTCGAAGAGGCGGAGAAAACCTGGGGTGGTGACATCGCGACGCGCATGGCAGCCCAAGAGATCGCTTATCGCGCCGCGCACTCGAACCTCATTCCCGCCGGCACCGAGTTCGATGCCGGCGCTGCGACCAGTTCGGCGGCGGTCGAGAAGGCAACCGCACAAGCAGCAGCGGCTGCCGAAACAGTCGCCAACACGCGCGCGGCCGGTGCCTCGCCCGCCGAAACCGGCTCCCCCGAGGGCGCCGGCGGAGGCGGCCGGCGATGAGACCCTTCGAGATCGTCCCCGAACCGCTCGCGCAACTCCCCTGGCGGGTGATCCTGCTCACGCTCGCGATCGGCGGGTTCGGGCTGATGATGCTCTATTCGGCGGCGGGCGGCAGCGTGCGCCCGTGGGTGATCCCGCAGGCCGTGCGGCTCATCGTCTTCCTGATCGGCGCGATCATCATGTCGCGCATTCCCGAGCGGATATGGAGCTTCTGGGCGCTCCCGGCCTATGCGGGGATCGTCTTCCTGCTCATCCTCGTCGAACTGCTCGGCGCGGTGAGCGGCGGCAGCCAGCGCTGGCTCGATCTCGGCCCGGTACGGCTCCAGCCGTCCGAACTGATGAAGCCGGTCATCGTGCTCGCCATGGCCAGGTTCTACGACATGTTGCCGCCCAACGAGACGCGCCGGTACGGATCGCTGATCCCCGCGGCGGTCCTCATCGGCCTGCCCGCCGCGCTGGTGATGATCCAGCCCGATCTCGGTACCGGGCTGATGATCTGCGCGAGCGGGGCGACGGTGATGTTCCTCGCGGGCGTGCCGCTCCGGCTGTTCATCGGCGGCGCGCTCGCGCTCGCGGTCGCGGCGCCGCTCGCGGTCAATTTCGCGCTCCACGATTATCAGCGCGACCGCGTGCTCATCTTCCTCAATCCCGAAAGCGATCCGCTCGGCGCGGGCTATCACATCAGCCAATCGAAGATCGCGATCGGCTCGGGCGGCCTTCTCGGCAAGGGCTGGCTCAACGGCACGCAGAGCCACCTCGATTATCTTCCCGAGGGCCAGACCGATTTCGCCTTCGCCACGATGGCGGAGGAATGGGGGCTGGTCGGCGGCTGCCTCCTGATCCTCGGTTTCTTCCTGCTCATCGGCTGGGGTATCGGCGTGGCGCTGCGCGCGCGCACGCGCTTCTCGCAACTCACAGCGGCCGGGCTCGCCTCGACGATCTTCTTCTACGTCGCGATCAACCTGTCGATGGTGATGGGCCTCGCACCCGTCGTCGGCATCCCCCTGCCGCTGTTCAGCTATGGCGGTTCGGCGCAGATGACGGTGCTGATCTGCCTCGGCATCCTCATGTCGATCGACCGCGCCAACCGCCGCGCACCGCGCTTTTAGAAAAACTGCGCCCAAGGGGTTTGCAATCGCGGGAACCGGATGCTAACGGGCCGCTTCCGATCGCGGCGGAGCGCCTTTCAAGGCCCCGCCATCCGGGACATGGACGCATAGCTCAGTTGGTAGAGCAGCTGACTCTTAATCAGCGGGTCCTAGGTTCGAGCCCTAGTGCGTCCACCACCTTTTCAATGACATAGGCGTCGCTGGATCGGCCATCCGGCACCGGCGGCCGCGCGATCAGGCTGCGGCGCGTGCGCTCGCCGGCAGGGTGATCCGCGCGAGATAACCGCCGCCCGCGCGCGGCCCGTGTTCGAGCGCCGCGGCCTCGCCGTAGAGAAAGGCGAGCCGCCGGTGGACGTTGTCATGGCCGATGCCCACGCCCGGCGAGGCCGCCCCGTCCACCCCCATGGCGTCGTCCTCGATCGTGACGACGAGGCGGTCGTCGGCGATCCGTGCGTCGATCCGCAGCGTCACGGGCACGTTCGATCGAGCGACGCCATGCTTGACGGCGTTCTCCACCAGCGGCTGGAGGATCATCGGCGGCACCGTGCATCGCCGCGACGCCGGCGCCATCCGCTCGATGACGTGGAGCCGGTTCTCGAACCGCGTCTCCTCGATGGCGAGATAGCGCCGCACCGCGCCGATCTCCTCGTCGAGCGGAACATAGTCGCGCCCGTCGCTCTCCAGCGAGCGGCGCAGCATCTCCGACAGCGCGACCGTCAGCCGTTCGGCCCGCGCCGGTTGCCCGCCCCTGACGAGCCTCGACACGGCTTGAAGCGCGTTGAACAGAAAATGCGGGTCGAGCTGCCGCCCCAGCGCCTGATGCCGCGCGCGCAATGCCTCGTCCTCGCTTTCCGCCAGCCGGCGTTGCGCCCGGCGCGCGCGCGCATCGCCGTCGACCGCGAAATAGAGCGTGCTCCAGACCAGGAACGCCGGAACGACCGCAATCGCCAGCCCAAGCACTCGGCCGACATCGATCGCGCGCCACGATGCCGGGATGCCGCCGGTCACGACCGCATCGAGCGCCGCGCAGGCAATCGCCGAAATGCCGCACAGCACCAGGGCCGTCGTCAGCCGCGCACCGGCCCGCCACCCCGCCATCCGGTCGAGCATGAGCGCCATGGCCCAGCAGCACGCCGCGCCAAACAGGCACATCGGCGCGCGCATGAGGCTGCGGTCGAGCGCAAGGGCGGGGTCGCCGACCATCCAATCGGCGGCCCAGGCAGCCCATGCGATCAGCCAGATCATCACGGCGGCGATCAGAAGTATCCGGCGTCGCGACCCTTTCATGCGGCGCCTTATAGCGGGGTCGCCCGCGTCGCGACGCCATGCCGCCGGCCGCTCGTCGCAGCCATCCGGCCGTTCGTGGCCGGGTGGTGGCGTCAACGCGCCGGATGGAGGCGGCGCCTTGCCTGGATCGGAATGCGCGAGCCGATCGCCGGCAAAGCACATCAATCCTCCACCGCGCCGTCGCCGATCGCGCGCCTCTCTGTCCGTGCCTCCTCGCGCTTCATCTGCTTTGCCAGCCCGTCGAGCTTCCGCAGCAGCGAGCGATCGGTCTCTTCGGCCGTCGCGGATGTCGAGAAAAAGCCGCCCGCCGCGTGCGCGGCCTCGCGCGCGATCGCGATCAGTTCGGCCTCGCTCTTACCCGTGCCGGAGCGCTGCGCCGCCCGCAGATCGCCGCGCTGGATCAGCAGCCGCAGCAGCGAATCCGAATAGCGCCGCCGCGCGCCGACCAGCTTGCCGCCCTGATAGACGGGCTCGTCCCAACCGATGACCGCGCGTTCATAGGCCGCCTGTTCGAGTGTCGGCACCGCGCGCGCGATCGCCCGCTCCCACGCTCGCTCGAACGCCGCGGACCGCCGCCGCATCCGATAGGCGGACGTGCTCGAAATCTGCACCCGCGCACACGCATCGCGCACGCACCCCGTTTCCGAAAGCGCCCTGAGGAACGCCCGCTGCCGGGCCTCGGTCCACCCGTCGCGCCGCACGCGATAGTCGCCGATCAACCCCGCGCCGCGCGGGTCCGACGCCGCCACCAGCCCCCGCCCCGATTCGTCCACCGCCATCTGAAAATGCTCCCGCTGCCCAAAGGGAGCAAACCATCTATCGCAGAATGGGGGTTGTAGGACAGGCCCTGCATCGTTCGGGTGTTCCGGTGCGCGATCAGGCCGACCTCTCGCCCTTCCCCAACCCCGCCCCCCTTGCTAAGGCCGCCGCGACTCCCGCACCCGCGGGAAGGCCTGCGCGCGCCCTGCGGACCTTCCGCCGCGCCGCCGCGTTGGCCCGGTACGACAGAAAGGGAAAGCCCAATGACCGCCATCGGCCAGGACACGCTCGGCACCCGCGACACGCTCGACGCCGCCGGCACCAGCTACAGCTATTTCAGCCTCGCGCGTGCCGCCGAGAAGCTCGGCGACGTCAGCCGCCTCCCCTTTTCGATGAAGGTCCTGCTCGAAAACCTGCTCCGCTTCGAGGACGGCAAGACCGTCACCACCGAGGATCTCCAGGCGATCGTCGATTGGCAGAAGGAGCGCCGCTCGGATCGCGAGATTCAGTATCGCCCCGCGCGCGTTCTGATGCAGGATTTCACCGGCGTCCCCTGCGTGGTCGATCTCGCCGCGATGCGCGATGCGATCAAATCGCTCGGCGGCGACGCGCAGAAGATCAACCCGCAGGTGCCCGTCCACCTCGTCATCGACCATAGCGTGATGGTCGATGAGTTCGGCACGCCCAAGGCGTTCGAGGACAATGTCGCGCTCGAATATCGGCGCAACATGGAGCGCTACGAATTCCTCAAATGGGGATCGAAGGCGCTCGACAATTTCCAGGTCGTGCCGCCGGGCACCGGCATCTGCCACCAGGTCAATCTCGAATATATCGGCCAGGCCGTCTGGCACTCGAAGGGGCCGGACGGCAGCGAGATCGCCTATCCCGACACACTCGTCGGCACCGACTCGCATACGACGATGGTCAACGGACTC
>CAZXFY010000032.1:0-42474 GCA_964639855.1 uncultured Stakelama sp.
CCGATGTTGCAGACGATCGCCATCGGCTTCATCGCCTTCATGTGCTCGGCGGTGATGACGTCGGCATTGCCGGTCGCGGTCACGAAGATGTCGGCGCGCCTGGTCGCCTCCTCCATGGTGACGACCTCGAAGCCTTCCATCGCGGCCTGAAGCGCGCAGATCGGGTCGATCTCGGTGACGAGCACGCGCGCGCCGCCGTTGCGAAGGCTCTGCGCCGAGCCCTTGCCGACATCGCCGAAGCCCGCGACGCACGCCACCTTGCCCGCGAGCATCACGTCGGTCGCGCGGCGGATCGCGTCGACCAGCGATTCCTTGCAGCCGTAGAGATTGTCGAACTTCGACTTGGTGACGCTGTCGTTGA
The DNA here is from genome assembly GCA_964639855.1 of uncultured Stakelama sp. GTDB lineage: Bacteria > Pseudomonadota > Alphaproteobacteria > Sphingomonadales > Sphingomonadaceae > Sphingomonas. The sequence goes on from CAZXFY010000032.1 coordinate 362, forward strand.
CGTTGATCGCCGGGAACGGCAGCTTGCCCGCCTTGGCGAGGTGATAGAGCCGATGCACGCCGGTGGTCGTCTCCTCGGAGACGCCGCGGATGTTCTTCACCGTTTCGGTGAGATAGCCCGGCCGCGCCTTGACGAACGCCTTGAGCGCCCGCTGCATCTCGACCTCTTCCTCATTCTCGGGCTCGGGCAGTTCCTCGCCCGCCTCGATCCGCGCGCCCCACAGCGCGAACATCGTCGCGTCGCCGCCGTCGTCGAGGATCATGTTGGCGGTCTCGTCGCCCCAATCGAAGATGCGGCCGACATAATCCCAGTAATCGGCGATGCTCTCACCCTTGATCGCGAAGACCGGCACGCCGGAGGCGGCGATCGCGGCCGCCGCATGATCCTGCGTCGAGAAGATGTTGCAGGTCGCCCAACGGACATCGGCGCCGAGCGCGGTCAGCGTCTCGATCAGCACCGCGGTCTGGATCGTCATGTGGAGCGAGCCGGTGATACGCGCGCCCTTCAAGGGCTGCGAGGCGCCATATTCCTCACGCAGCGCCATCAGTCCGGGCATTTCGGTTTCGGCGATCTCAATTTCGCGGCGGCCGAAATCGGCCAGCGAAATGTCCTTGATCACATAATCTTCGCGCTCGATGGCGGGGGCGGTGGCCACGCGGGAATCTCCTGGGTCGTTCAATAGGAATGGCGGCGGGCACATGCCCGCCGGATGCGCCGCACATAGCGACTGGTCGCCGCCCGATCAAACATAAAGATATCTTTATATCTGATCGCGTCCTCGGCCCGACGATTTTTTTTCGCTTCCCATGTCACATTTGCAGGCGCTGTCTCGTCATGCTTGCGACACCCCCGATAAGGAGAAGCATGATGACCCCTCGCGTAGATCTTTTCGCCGCTGCCCCTGCCGTGATGAAGGCGTGGTTCGCTCTGTCCAATCAGGTCGAGCAGGCCGGGATCGAGCGCAGCCTGCTGGAGCTGGTCAAGATCCGCAGCTCGCAGATCAACGGTTGCGCCAACTGCCTCAACATGCACTGTCACGACGCGCGCAAGCTGGGCGAGGAGCAGAAGCGGCTGGACGTGCTCGCCGCGTGGCGCGAGGCGCCGTGGTTCTCGGAGCGCGAGCGCGCCGCCCTCGCCTGGACGGAGCATCTGACCGAAGTGGCCGGCAAACGTGCGCCCGACGATGTCTACAAGGCGCTCGCCGAGCAGTTCAGCGACGAGGAGCAGGTGCAGCTCACGCTGATGATCAACGTCATCAACGGCTGGAACCGGCTCGCGGTCGGCTTCGACCTGTTCGACCCGAGCCTCGCCGCATGAGCGACGCGGCGGAGAGCTTCGCCGCGGCGCGCCCGGCGCTGCTGAAGGTCGCCTACCGCATGCTCGGCTCGGTCGCCGATGCCGAGGATGCGGTGCAGGAGGCCTGGCTGCGCTGGGCCGAGACCGATCGCGCGGCGGTGCGGGTGCCCGAAGCGTTCCTCCGCCGCATCGTCACGCGGCTGTGCCTCGATCAGCTCAAATCGGCGCGTGTCCGGCGCGAAACCTATGTCGGGCCATGGCTGCCCGATCCGATCGTCGAGCCCGAGGAGGAGGACGACGTTACCCTGCCGCTGATGCTCGCGCTCGAACGCCTCTCGCCGCTCGAACGCGCCGCGTTCCTGCTGCACGACGTATTCGGCCTCGCCTTCGACGAAGTCGCCGCGACGATCGGGCGCGATGCTGCCGCGTGCCGCCAGCTCGCCGCGCGCGCCCGCGCTCATGTCCGCGCCGAGCGGCCCCGCTTTCCGGTCGAGCGCGACCGCGGGCTGGAGATCGCCTCGGCCTTCTTCGCGGCCTCGCGTGCGGGCGACACCGCGACGCTCGGCGGCCTGCTCGCCGAGGATGTGGCCTTTTACGCCGACGGCGGCGGCAAGCGGCCGGCCGCGGCGCGCGTGATGCGCGGGCGCGACGAGGTGGTCCGCACGCATGCGGCGATCGCGCGGCTGCTGAAGGGCAGGCCCGGAACGCTGGTCCGCTACACGCTGGTCAACGGCCTCCCCGGCTTCGTCACGCGCGAGCATGACAGCATGCTCCAGACGACCGCATTGCTGATCGAGAACGGCGCCGTCGCCGCGATCTACGTGATGCGCAACCCCGACAAGCTCGGCCACCTGGAGGGCCGGCTGCATTGAGGCGAGGCGCTTTCCACGAAACGGAAACACGTGATTGCAAGCGTGATCAAAACCCGCGCCCCGCGCTTTCGCGAGAGAACGGGAACCTCAAGCCCGTCCCGCCTGGGCCGTCAGCAATCGCGTGTCGATCCCCTCCGCCTCGAACCCGCGCGCCCAGCGCTCGCGCGTCTCGGTCGCGTAGATCAACTCGACATCGGCCGCGGTCGTGAACCAGCCGTGGCGCTGCATCTCGGCGTCGAGCTGCCCCTCGGCCCAGCCGGCATAGCCCAGCGCCACCAGCCATCGGCTCGGCCCCTTGCCGCTCGCGATCGCGCGGAGCACGTCGGTCGTCCCCGACAAGGCCCAGCGCCCCGCGACGTCGATCGTATCCTGCCCGCCCCAATCCTGCGAATGGACGACGAAGCCGCGCCGCGGCTCGACCGGCCCGCCGAAATGCACGACGGCGTCGGGCGATTCGCCCGGATCGATCTCGAGCTGCTCGAGCAGATCGTGGAATCCCAGCCCCTCGATCCGCGCACCGAGCCCGATCCCGATCGCGCCGCCCGCATCGTGCGCGCAGATCGCGATCACCGCACGTTCGAACCGGGGATCGCCGATTCCCGGCATCGCGAGCAGGAACTGGCCGGTAAGATACGCGCTGGAAGACTCCATGCCCACGATCATAACGGCTGGCTCGCCGCATCGCCACGCTTGAAAAACGCCCTGACCTCTCCAAGCTACCAGATGCCGCATTGCCGCGGCCCGAGATTCATGGAGGAGCGATGATGACCATCAACGTTGGCGACCGCCTGCCGAGCACGACTTTCGTCAAGGCGACCGATTCCGGCCCCGAGCAGGTAAGCTCCGACGACTATTTCAAGGGCCGCAAGGTCGCGCTCTTCTCCGTGCCCGGCGCCTTCACGCCGACCTGCTCGGCGCGGCATCTGCCGAGCTATCTCGACAATGCCGATGCGCTCAAGGAAAAGGGCATCGACGAGATCGCCTGCACCGCGGTCAACGACGCTTTCGTGATGGGCGCGTGGAGCAAGGCCAATGACGCGGACGGCAAGGTGACGATGCTCGCCGACGGCAACGGCGATTTCGCGCATGCGGTCGGGCTCGAAATGGACGCCGCCGCCTACGGCATGGGCAAGCGCGGCCAGCGCTGGTCCATGATCGTCGACGACGGGGTGGTCGAGCAGCTCAACGTCGAGGCGCCCGGCGAATTCAAGGTAAGCTCTGCCGAGCATCTGCTCGCCAACGATTGAACCACGGAATCCCTGCGTTCGTCGTGGCAGCGAAACGATCCGGCGCCCGCGACCGCCACGCGCGGTTGCGGACGCCGCGGCTTTGGGTCATCCCGCCGTCGAGGCCGCGATCGCATAGGAACGGGCTCCCCCTGAAGGTCGGTGATCGCAGGCCCGCAACAAGACGACCACGCCTTTCCATCCCTCGGCCGCCGTGGATCCCCCAGACACGGCGGCCGCTCTTGTCTTCGGGCGCGCTGCGCATTAGCGGCATGGGATGACACGCGCATCCGACATCGTCGCCGAGCTCGACCGGCTCTACCGCGCCTCGGTCGGGCGGCTCCAGGCCGCGCTCAACGCCTATCTGGTCGACGGCACCACGCCCGATCGCGAGGCGCGCCGCGCCGGCGCCTTCACCTATCCCGAAATCCGCCTGCGCTATCGCGGCGGCGAGGATCGGCCCACGCCGGCGCGCTCGTTCGGCCGCCTCGTCACCCCCGGCGAATATCGCATCAGCGTCACCAAGCCCGCGATGTTCGCCGATTACCTCACCGAACAGCTCACGCTGCTGATCGAGGATTACGACGTCGAGGTCGATGCCGCGCTGGGAAGTCAGGAAATCCCCTTCCCCTATGTGATCGATCCGGGGCACGAACTGAGCCTCGACGAGGTTTCCGCCGCGGAACTTGCGCGGCATTTCCCGGCGACCGAGCTGGCGCATATCGGCGACGAGATCGCCGACGGGCTCTGGGTTCAGAACGGCACCACCCAGCCGCTCGCGCTCTTCGACGCGCTGCGCACCGATTTCTCGCTCGCGCGGCTGCGCCACTATACCGGCACGCCGCCCGAACATGTCCAGCGCCTCATCCTGTTTACGAACTATCATCGCTATGTCGATGAATTCGTTCGCTGGGCTTGCGCGCAGCTCGGCAAGGACAATCGCTATACCGCGCTGTCGGGCGCGGGCGGGCTGATGATCAAGGCGGGCGACGATCCCGATCGCGTCGTCGCGGACAGCGCATGGCGGCGCCACCAGATGCCCGCCTATCACCTCGTCGCGCCCGATCGCTCCGGGATCAGCCTCGTCAATATCGGGGTCGGCCCGTCGAACGCGAAGACGATCACCGATCATCTCGCGGTGGTGCGCCCCGATGCGTGGCTGATGATCGGCCATTGCGGCGGGCTGCGCCCCAGCCAGCGGATCGGCGATTACGTGCTCGCGCACGCCTATCTGCGCGACGATCATGTGCTCGACGACGTGCTGCCGCCCGAAATCCCGGTGCCCGCGATCGCCGAGGTGCAGCAGGCGCTCGCGCGTGCGGCGGAAACGGTCTCGGGCCAGTCGGGCGAGCAGTTGAAGCGCCGCCTGCGCACCGGCACGATCGTCACCACCGACGACCGCAACTGGGAGCTGCGCTATTCGCGCTCGGCGCTGCGTTTCTCGCTCAGCCGCGCGGTCGGGATCGACATGGAATCGGCGACGATCGCCGCGCAGGGCTATCGCTTCCGCGTCCCCTACGGCACGTTGCTGTGCGTGTCGGACAAGCCGCTCCACGGCGAATTGAAGCTGCCCGGCCAGGCCAACCGCTTCTACGAACGCGCGATCAACGAGCATATGCGGATCGGCATCGAGACATGCGAGGAATTACGCCGAGAGGGCGCCAAGCTGCACAGCCGCAAGCTGCGCGCCTTCAACGAGCCGCCGTTCAGATAGGATCGCGGCACCAGCCCAAGCTTCCGGCGAGGCGCAACATCGTTGGAGCTGGAGGGCGGTGCCGCCGAGAAAGCCCACCGCCGCGCAACGCCGACGCCGTTGGTGCGTTGCGCGCACTAACGCATTGCAGGGAGGATCAGATGGCCGATACACCTACTCCGCCACCGCCACCGCCGCCGCCACCGCCGACCGACAAGCCGAAGCCGCGCGCGCGCCGCACCCCGCCGCGCCATGCCGACGCAGCCAAACCGACACGTTCACGGGCGGCCGGCACCAAGCGGAGCACCGCGACGGACGCAAAGCGTGCGCCAAGGCCCAAGGCGCCCGCCGCGCCGAAAGCGCCCGCGCCCCCGCCGGGTCCGCCCGCACCGGCGATCCCCGCCGAGGCGAAGCGCGGCGTCCGCTGGCAGGCGATCACCGCCGCAGGCGTCGCCGCCCTCGGTGCGCTCGCCGGTCTTCTCGCGCTGCGCGGCAGCACCCCGCGCAAGAAGAAGGCGCACCAGGCCGACGGCACCGATTCGTCGGCCTCCTTCGACGCCGGCATTGCCGATGAGGGGACCGTTCCGGAGAAGGACAGCCCTTGAATTCCCCTCCCTTCCGGGGGAGGGGCGCCATTCATCGCTTCAACGGCTCTCCCCGATCCGCGCCGCCAGCGCCTCGCTCGTCAGCGGCTCGGCGCACAGGAAGCCCTGATAGAGCTGGCACCCTTCCTTCGCGAGCAGGTCGAGCTGCTCCGCCGTCTCCACGCCCTCGGCGATCACCGTCAGCCCCAGCGATCGCGCCATGTCGATCACGCCGCGCACCACCACGCGGTCACGCGCGCTCCCGGCAATGTCCTGCGACAGCCGCTTGTCGATCTTCAGATAATCGAGCGGCAGCGCCTTCAGATAGGCGAGGCTCGAATAGCCCGTCCCGAAATCGTCGATCGCGATCCTCAGCCCCGCGCCGCGCAACGCCGCGAGCAGCGCCGCCGCCGTTCCCAGATCGTCGATCAGCCCCGATTCGGTGATCTCCACCGTCAGCCGCCGCCGCGGAAAGCCGCTCGAATCCACCCGATCGAGGAACAGATCCGCAAAACCCGGCCGCGCGATATCGGCCGCAGTCACGTTCACCGCCAGTCGGAGGCCGGCGAGCGTCGCGGGCCACGCCGCCGCGCGTGCCAGCGCGATCTGCTGGATATGGTCGGAAAGCGCGCTCGCCAGATCGGCACGCTCGGCGGCCGCGAACAGCGTCTCCGCCCCCAGCGCGCCGAAGCGCGGGTGCCGCCAGCGCGCCAGCGCCTCGACCCCGATGATCCGCCCGGTGGCGACGGCGACCTGCGGCTGGAACAGCACCTCGATCTCGCCACGGTCGAGCGCGTGCCGCAGATCGAGCGCGAGCGCCTCGGTCGCCGCCGCGTCGTCCGCACCGGCGCCCGCCACGCGGATGATCGTCCCGTCGGATGCCTTCGCCTCGGCCAATGCCTCGCTCGCCCGGCGCAACAGGGCGGGGGCACGATCCCCCGTCGCGGCGCTCGCGACCCCGATTCGGCACCCCACCGTCGCCGTCAGCGCGCCGATCGGAAAGGCGCGGCCGAGCTGTTCGGCAAGCTGTTCGGCGACCAACGCCAGATGCTCGGGCGGCACCTCCGCCGCGACGAGGAACTCGGAGCCGCCGACCCGGGCCGCGATCGCCTGTCCCGTAATCCCGTCCGCGACGCGCTCGATCCGCGCCGCCGCCGCCGCCAGCAGCGCATCGCCCGCCGCGCGGCCGTGCGCCGCGTTGACCAGATCGAACCGAGTCAGCGCGACCAGCGCGACGCCCGGATGCGCGCCGTCCGCCAGCCGCCGGTCGAGCCAGTGCCGCGCCCCCGCCGCATCGCGCAAGCCGGGCGCGTTCTCCTCGGCGGGCGCCGGTTCGATCATCGCTTCGACCGCCCCGTCCTCGCCGGCCCGAAGATGCTCGACCACGCGGCCGAGCGGAGGCAGGTGGTGCGCGATCGCGGTGGCATCGCCCGGTGCCAGCCGCCGCAGCCTGGCGAGCACTGCACGCCACTCGGCCGCCGGAATGGTGCCGAGCGCCTTGCGCCAACCGATCTCGCGCCCGCATCCCAGCAGCGCCGCCAGCGCGGGCGCCAGCGCGATCGTGCGCGTGCCCGGCGCCGCTCGCCAGCCGAGCGGCGCCGCACGTGTCGGCACCGCCCCCCGGTTTCCCGCCACGCGCCGCACGTGCCGTTCGGCGAACCGCAGCGCCTGGACCAGCTCGGCCTCATCCGGCGCGACGAGGAAATGCGTCGCCCCGGCATCGTGGAAATCGCCGATCGCGTCCGCTTCGTCGATGAGCACGAGCATCGCGTTTCCGGTCGCCGCGATCATGTCTCCCAAGGCGTGCGCCGCCGCGAGCCCCTCCGCCGGTGCCCCGCGCGCATCGACCACCGCGATCTGCGCGCCGCTCGAAAGAAAGCGCCGCTCCGCATCGTCGGCGCGCCGCGCGGCGACCACGCGCCACCCGGCGCCGGTCGCCAGACCCGCCAGTGCGTCGCGCGCGCGGAACGAGAGGAGGTAGAGCGGCGCCCTCCCTTCCGGCCTTTCGGCAGCGCCGTCGTCCACCCCGTCCTCCCTTCCCCGTTCCTCCCGTTGGTAACGCCCGCGGCCGCCAACGCAAATGCGCAATCGGGGTTGTTCGGCGGATGACGAAGGCTTAGCTCTCGGCTGATGGTCAACGCCTCCGCCTTGATCGACCGCCACGGCCGCACGATCAGCTATCTGCGCATCTCCGTCACCGACCGGTGCGACCTGAGGTGCCGCTATTGCATGGCCGAGCAGATGACCTTCCTGCCGAAGGACCGCCTGCTCGCGCTCGAGGAGATCGCGGTGATCGCCGAACGCTTCGTCGCGCGCGGCGTGCGCAAGATACGCCTCACCGGCGGCGAGCCGCTGGTGCGCCGCGACGTCGCCCAGCTCGCACGGCGGCTCGGCGGCCATCTCGGCCGCGGGCTCGACGAACTGACGATGACGACCAACGGCAACCGCCTCGCCGATCATGCCTCGGCGCTCGTCGACGCAGGGATGCGCCGGATCAACGTCAGCCTCGACAGCCGCGATCCCGGCACGTTCCGCCACATCACCCGCCACGGCGACGTCGCCCGCGTGCTGGCCGGTATCGAGGCCGCGCGCGCCGCCGGGCTCGCGATCAAGATCAACATGGTCGCGCTGAAGGGCCTCAACGAGCACGAGATCGCCCCGATGCTCGACTGGTGCGGCCGCGAAGGCTTCGATCTGACGCTGATCGAGACGATGCCGCTGGGCGCGATCGACGAGGAGCGGATCGACCGCTTCCTTCCGCTCACCGGCGTGTTCGACGATCTTTCCCGCCGCTTCGCGTTGACGCGCGACGCCCATGACAGCGGCGGCCCCGCCCGCTATTGGCGGGTTGCACCTTACGGCGTCCGTCTCGGCCTCATCTCGCCGCTCACGGCCAATTTCTGCGACGGCTGCAATCGCGTCCGCCTGACCACGGAGGGCACGCTCTTCCCGTGCCTGGGCCACGCCGATGCCGTCGACCTCAAGCACGCCCTGCGCACCGGCGGCCTTCCCGCCCTCGACGCCGCACTCGACGCCGCGATGGCGGCAAAGCCGTCCGCCCACGATTTTCGCATCGCGCGCGGCGCGGCGCCTGCGGTCGAACGCCATATGAGCGTCACCGGCGGATGAGGGACACCGCCCGCCGCGCATTGCTCGCTTCGGAAACCGCGCCCGCCCAATCGGCCGCCGCGGTCCTGCGCGAGCGCTACGAATGGGTGGATATCGAAGAGGCGGACCTCGTCGTCGCGCTGGGCGGCGATGGCTTCATGCTCCAGACGCTCCACGCCATGCTCGATCGCCGCCGGCCGCAGCGCCCCGTCTTCGGGCTCAATCTCGGCACGGTCGGCTTTTTGATGAACGAGTGGCGGATCGACGGGCTTGAGGCGCGGCTCGGCCATGCCAAGGCGGTCAACGTCACCCCGCTCTGCATGGAGGCGACGACGGTTGCGGGCGACCAGCACCGGATTCCGGCGATCAACGAGGTATCGCTGCTCCGCGAGACGCGCCAGACCGCAAAGCTCGAAGTGACGCTCAACGGCCGCGTCGTCATGCCCGAACTCGCCTGCGACGGCGTGCTCTGCGCGACCCCGGCGGGCTCGACCGCCTACAACCTTTCCGCGCACGGGCCGATCCTGCCGCTCGGCTCGTCGATGCTCGCGCTCACGCCGATCAGCCCGTTCCGGCCGCGACGCTGGCGCGGCGCGATCCTGCCCGACAAGGCGCGCATCGGCATCCGCGTCCTCAATCCCGAAAAGCGCCCGGTCAGCGCGGTCGCCGACCAGCGCGAAGTGCGCGAGGTGGCGCAAGTCGACATTGCGATCGACCGGGCGCGCGATCTCACCCTCCTCTTCGATCCCGAGCACGCCCTCGACGACCGCATCACCATGGAGCAGTTCGCGTCGTGATCGGGTTCGACGATGCTGCGCCGCTCATCGACGACCAAACCCGCTTGCATCCCGTCGAATCCCGCTGCTATAGGCGCGCTTCTCGCGATGCCGCGGCGCATCGCCAGGGGCATTCCCCGGTAGCTCAGTGGTAGAGCAATCGGCTGTTAACCGATCGGTCGCTGGTTCGAATCCGGCCCGGGGAGCCACCGTCTCATATGGTGAGACGATCGCCGAAATCGTGATGCGATTTCACCGCCGTTCCTGCGATCTGCGCTGATTTGAAGCGCTCCGTTATCCTTTGCCGGCGTAGCTGATCAGGTTGGGCGCGGTTTGGCGCGCCTGATTTTCCGTGTCTTCCGCCCCGCGCGACACCGCCTTTCATGATAGAGGGAAACCATCGGCGCGTCCGAACGGTTTTCGAAAAGGCGAGCGGGAGAGCGGCATGACCCCAAGAATCGACAGCAATCTCGGCATCGCCGGCGAGCCCGATCGATGGGTGCATTCGGCCTGCCTCTTGTGCTCGAACGGCTGCGGGCTCGACATCGCGGTCAAGGACAAGCGGATCGTCGGCGTGCGCGGGCAGCCCGATCACCCGGTCAGTTTCGGCCATCTCGGCCCCAAGGGCGAGCATGCCTGGGTCGCCAACCATTCGAAGCGACGCGGCACCGCGCCGATGATCCGCCGCAAGCGCGGCGACGCCTTGCAGCCGGTGAGCTGGACCGAGGCGATGGAGTTCTTCGTCGAACGCTTCCGCGACGCGTGGAGCCGCGGACATCAGAACCTCGCCTGCTACAATTCGGGGCAGCTTACGATCGAGGAGCTCTACACGCTCGGCAAATTCTGGCGCGGTGGGCTGCAATCGGCCAATATCGACGGCAATACGCGGCTGTGCACCGCGACTTCCGCGACCGGTCTCATGGCCAATTTCGGCAGCGACGGGCCGGTCGCTTCCTATGCCGACATCGACCGGGCCGACCTGCTCTGTCTCTACGGCCACAACGTCGCCGAGGTGCAGACCGTGCTGTGGGAGCGGATGCTCGCGGCGAAACAGGCGAACGGCGGCCGCATCATCGTCGCCGATCCGCGCAAGACGCCGACCGTGCGGCAAGGCGCCGACCTCCACTTGCAGCTCGCCCCCGGCACCAACGTCGCGCTGATGAACGGTCTCATCCACCTGCTGATCCGCAATGGCTGGGTGGATCGCGATTTCATCGACGCGCACACGGTCGGTTTCGTGGAGATGGAGGCGGTGGTCGGCGACTATCCGCCCGAGCGCGTGACGCAATTATGCGAGATTCCGCAGGCCGATCTGGAAATCGCCGCCAAATGGATCGGCACCACCGAACGCTTCGTCTCGACGGTGCTCCAGGGCTTCTACCAGAGCGTCGAGGCGACCGCCGCATCGTCGCTGGTCAATTCGGTGCATCTGCTGCGCGGCGCAATCGGCAAGCCCGGCGCGGGGCCGCTGCTGATGGCGGGTCAGCCCTCGGCAATGTGCAACCGCGAGGCGGGCGCGGGAGGCTCCTATCCCGCCTATCGCAACCCGCACAACGAGGCGCAGATGCGCGACCTCGCCGCTTTGTGGAACCTCGATTACGATCATTTCCGCCACGAGGCGCCCAACGACATCATGACGATGATGGAAACCGCCGAGCGCGGCGACATCGAGTTCCTGTGGGTGATCGGCACCAACCCGCTGGTCAGCCTGCCCGACCAGAACCGCTCGCGGCGCATTCTCGACAAGCTGTTCCTCGTCGTGCAGGATCCGTTCGTCGACGCCGAGACGGTCGACCTCGCCGACATCTATTTCCCCGCCGCAATGTGGGGCGAGAAGACCGGCTGCATCACCAATGCCGACCGCAGCGTCAACCTGCTGATGAAGGCGGTCGATCCGCCCGGCGAGGCGCGGAGCGATTTCGACATCGTCGTCGAAGCGGCGACACGGCTGGGCTTCACGGACCGCGACGGCGCGCCGCTGATCCCCTTCACCGACCCCAAAGAAGCGTTCGAGGAATGGGGCAAGGTCTCCAAGGGCCGCCCATGCGACTATTCGGGAATGAGCTACGAACTGATCCTCGAAATGGGCGCGGTGCGCTGGCCGTGCAACGCGCAGCACCCGCGCGGCTGCGAACGGCTCTACGAGGATTTGAACTTCGGCACCGCCATCGATTATTGCGAAACCTACGGCCACGATTTCCTGAGCGGCGCGCCCCGAACGCGCGCTGATTACGAACGCATCGATCCGAAGGGCAAGGCGTTCCTGCGGCCGGTGCAGTGGCGGCGGCAACCCAATCCGGTGTCGGAGGATTATCCCTTCATCCTCATCACCGGCCGCGTCGTCTATCATTTCCACACGCGGACCAAGACCGCGCGCTCCGAAGTGCTCAACCGCCGCGCGCCACACCCGTATGTCGAGGTGCATCCCGACGATGCGGCGAGGCTCGGCATCGGGCTCGGCGACATGGTCGAGATCACGTCGCCGCACGGCCGTTGGGAGGGCGTGGCGATGGTGGTCGATACCGTGCGGCCGGGCGAGGTGTTCGTGCCCTTCCACTATGGCCGCGGCGCGCAATCGGCCAACCAGCACACCTGGTATGCGCGCGATCCGATCAGCCACCAGCCGCAGCTCAAATCCTCGCCCGTGGCGGTCAGGCGGTTGAGCTTCGGCGAACCCGAGCCGTGGCTGCTCGAACGGCTGGCCGAGCTTGACGGCGGGACTATCGAACCGTTCGCGGCGCGGAGCTTCGCATGACGGGGATCTCCATTCCCGCGTCGCACCTCCGGCTCAAGCGCGCCTACGAGCCCGCCGAGCCGGATGACGGCACGCGTATCCTGGTCGACCGGCTGTGGCCGCGCGGGGTGAGCAAGGCGAAAGCGGCGCTCGACGACTGGATCAAGGAGATCGCGCCGAGCACCGGCTTGCGCAAATGGTTCGGCCACGATCCCGCCCGCTGGAGCGAATTCCAGCGCCGCTACCGCGCCGAGCTGCGCGAGCAATCGGCGGCGCTCGATCGCATCCGCGATCTCGCGAAAACCGGCGTCGTCACGCTCGTCTACAGCGCGCATGACGAACAGCATAACGATGCGGTCGTCCTGCGGGCGGTGCTGCTCGAGGGAGATTGAGCCGGGCTCGCGACAGCTTGATGATTTGCCCGGCCGGCAGCTCATGGTTCCGGGTTTCGTCGACCCCGGGAAGCCGCCACGCCTCGTCTGGAGAATAGCCTCTTCATCGCAGACGGCTTGACGTCGCGGTTCAATACGGGAACTCTGCTGCTCCTGTATAGTAGTGTGAGTGGCGTATGAACGACGAAGATGCCGAGATTCCTGTCCGTAGCGTGCAGGCATGGGCTGACGGTAGAGGCAAGTTGTATCCGACGAAGGAAGCAGCTTTACTCGTGGAGATCGAGCGTGTGCTCGGCCATTTCGGGACCGGCGAGAGCATTGCGCCCGGCATCGCCCGATTGATTGCCGCCAAGCGCGACGAACTGATTCCGTTGCTTGGCGCCTTCGAACCGGAAACCGTCAAGACGATCTCGCTCGATCTGGTGCGCCAGAAAAGGGAAGCGGAGCAGGGCACGAAAAGAGCGCCGGGGTAGAGTCACCCGCCAAGTCGCGACTGTTGGAGGGCGAGGAAACCGCCTGCGAACCTGCGCGGGAGGGCGATGCATGCTATCGTGATGCGCCGAACAGTTGAGCGGAGTGGCTCGATGACCCCCATTCGCCCGATCGCCGATCTCGATACGCATGAGGTGTTCAACCAGCCGCCGCCGTTCGAGGGCGTCGATCTCTTCTCCTCCGATCGCGCTCTTTGCGATGCAGTGGCGCGCGCGGGCGGCGGTGCGCATACCGGGCGGCTGACGGCGCTGGGGCAGCGCGCCGGCTCGGCCGAGGCGATCGCATGGGGTGTCGAGGCAAACCGAAATCCGCCGGTGCTCGATCGGTATGATCGCTACGGCCGGCGTATCGACGAGGTGCGCTTTCATCCCGCCTATCACGCGTTGATGGCGCTGGGGATCGAGGCAGGCGTTGCCGCGATCGCCTGGAACGACAGCCCGGCAGGGCATGTTGCGCACGCCGCGATCCTGTTCCTCACCGGCCAGGCCGACGCGGGCACGAATTGCCCGATGACGATGACCTATGCCGCCGTTCCCGCGCTCCGGGTCGAACCTGTGGTGGGCGATGAATGGGTGCCGCGCATCCTTGTCGGACGATACGATTCCGCCGACCGGCCGGCCGCCGGGAAGGCCGGCGTCACCATCGGCATGGCGATGACCGAAAAACAGGGCGGCTCCGACGTGCGCGCCAACACCACGCGCGCCGAGCCGACACGCGACGGTGAAGGTTGGTACAATCTCACCGGACACAAATGGTTCTGCTCGGCGCCGATGTCCGATGCCTTCCTGACGCTCGCGCAGACGGCGGAAGGGCTGACCTGCTTCCTCGTGCCGCGCTGGCTGCCGTCGGGCGAGCGCAATGCGGGGTTTCGGATCATGCAGCTCAAGGACAAGCTGGGGGATCGATCCAACGCCTCGTCGGAGATCGAATATCACGGTGCGCTCGCCCGGCGGATCGGCGAGGAAGGACGCGGCATCGCGACGATCATCCGCATGGTGCAGCATACGCGGTTCGATTGCGTCGTGGGATCCGCGGCGCAGATGCGCGCGGCGCTCGTCCAGGCATTGTGGCACGACGCGCATCGCTGCGCGTTCCAGCGCCGCCTGATCGACCAACCGTTGATGGCGGCCGTGCTCGCCGATCTCGCGATCGAAAGCGAGGCGGCGACCGCGCTCGCGATCCGGCTCGCGCAAGCGTTCGACGAGGCCGATCCGATCACCCGCCTGCTGACGCCGATCGCCAAGTATCGCGTGTGCAAGCGCGCGCCGGGTTTCGTCTACGAGGCGATGGAGTGCATGGGCGGCGCGGGCTATGTCGAGACGAGCCCGATGCCGCGGCTATTCCGCCAATCGCCCCTCAACGCGATCTGGGAGGGATCGGGCAACGTCGTCGCGCTCGACGTGCTCCGCGCGGCGGCACGCGAGCCCGAAAGCGTCGCGGCGTTCCGCGCCTTCCTCGAGGCGCAGCGGGGGGTCGATGCGCATTACGATGCCTGGATCGCCGACCTCGATGTCGACGAGCCGCGCGAGGCGGCTGCCCGGTTGCGCGTCGAACGCCTGGCGATCGCGGCGCAGGCGGCTGTGCTGATCGAGGCGCAGAGCCCCATGGCGGCGCCGTTCTGCCGATTGCGGCTCACGGCGCGCGGCGACGCCTATGGCGCCTTCGAAGAAGCGATCGAACCGCGCGCCATCATCGATCGGGCGATGCCTGCAACCGGCATTGATTAGAAGGGGATCGTCACCTTCGCCTGGAACGTGCTGATCGTCGTGTGCCCGGCATATTCGCCGAGCATGCCGGCGCGCAGGCGGACGCCGCCGAGATCGGCGCTCACCCCCGCATCGACGATCGCGGTGTCGCGGTCGAGGGTCACGATGCTCGGGAAGCCCGGCACACCCGAAGGCGCGCCGACGAAGCGCGAGATCACGCCAACCTCGGTATCGAACCGGTGCATCAGCCCGGCCTCTACCGACGGGCTGACGATCGTGCCGCCGAGATCGAACGACGAGGTGAGCTTGAGCGACGGCCGCACGAAACCGTGGCCGTCCCCATGGTGATCGAGCGCGAGCGACATCGGGCCCGCGCCGGTCTCGATCATCCCCTCCTCCGCATAATAGAGGTATCCCGCATCGAGCGCCGGGCGCACGACGATGCCCGCGACCGGCAGCTCGTACGAAATCCTGCCGCCAAGCTCCCCGAAATCGAAGCGCTGGCGCCCGTTCGCCACGGACGCATGCCCCGGCGTCAGCACCGGGCGCGCCGTGTCGATCCGTCCCACGCCGAACGTGCCATAGGCCCGCGCCTCGAGCCCGCCCGACCGATAGCCGAGCGTCAACGCGCCCTGATAACGCTCGCCGTCACCGACCGCGCCGTTGACCCTGTCGTTGACCGTCTCGATCGACCCCGCGATGCCGACGAAGAAGGCCGACGGGCCGAGCCGGTGTTCCATCCCCAACTGGACGAAGCCGCCATTGTCGCGGAACGCGAAGGTTTCGGCCGTCGCTTCCTTGCGGAAGCGCGTGCCGCCGACGGCGAGCCACGCGCAGCCCCCCCGCGTCACGACGCCGTCGTCCGGGCAGCGGGCAAGGCGCCGCGCGAAGCGATCGGCCGCGTAGGTCGCCGCACCGATCTGGTTGGCGTAGATCTCGCCCGAATAGGAATCGTAGATCCTGCCGAGCGTCCCCGCATCGGGCGTGTAGAACAATTGCGTGATGACGGGGGCGAGCGCGGCGCTGCTGCCCGCATCCTGCACGCGGTTGAAATAATCGCCCACGGCCGTCCGGTTGCGGTTGAGAACGCGGCCCGGCGTCGCGAAGTCGATATGCTCGGTGAGCGACAGCGCGGTTGCCGAGAAGCCCAGCCCGAAATCGGCGATCGCCGAAACCGGCGCGACCAGCGCGACGCCATCATCGGTAACGCCGCCCGCCGCTTCAACGAGCACGCTCGAACGCTGCCCCGCCTGGATCAGTGGCACGTTGGCGACATAGGTGGTGACGGTGCCGTCGATCGCCGCCGTGCCGGTTGCGTTCAGCCGATCGGTGAACTGCGCATAGAGCGTCGGCGAGAAATCGAGATCGGTCGCGAAATCGCCGGTCGCGGTCTGGACGAAGCTGCCCGTCGCCTCGCTCGTCTGGAGCGCACCGACGCCGCCCGGCGTCAGCACGCCCGCGTTGCGGAGCAGCCCGTTGGCGCCCAGCCCGATCGTGTCGAGGCTCAGGAAGACGGCGCCCTGCTTGTTGTCGAACAGGTTCGTCTCGCCCGCCGCCGCGTGAAGCGCGAGGGTGCGCTGGCCCCCGGCGGGTTTGCGTGGCAATGCAGTGGTCGATTGCGTGCCCGGCAGGTCGGTGCCGTCGTCCACCGATCCGTCGAGTTGCACGTTGCCGACGACGATGCCGTTGTTGTTGATCGTCTCATTTCCTGTGGTGCCGACGATCGCAAGGTTGGAAACCGCCGAGACCGATCCGTTGACGTTGAGAACATTGTTCCGCCCGCCGTCGATCAGCACGCCCTTGCCGAGCGCCGAGCCGCCGCGGAAATCGCCGTTCAGCGTCGCGGTGATGTCATCCTGCCCATCGACCGCCGAGCTTTGGAACAGGGCCGCGATGCCGTTGACGCCGATCGCATAGGCATCGCCGGTGTGGATGACGGTGACCTTGCCCGCCTTGCCCTTCAGCCCCAGCGAGCCGATCGTGCCGAGCAGCCCGTCGCCGTTCCATATCCCGCCCGCGCCGCCGACCGACTGCGCGAAGATCGCCGTCGCGCCCGCGCCTAGAATGTTAATGTTGCCGGTGGAGATCACCGTCACGTCGCCGCCGTCGCCGCCCTGGCTCTTGACCGGCAGCGGCACGCCCGGCGTCCCGTAATCGCCGATGCCCAGCGAGACGTCGCCGATCACCCCGCCGCCGCCGCCCACCGATTGCGCGAAGATGCCGTAGGCGCCGAAGCCCTCGGTCTGGATGTCGCCGGTGTTGGTGACGGTGACGTCGCCGCCGTTTCCGCCGCCGCCCCCGCCGCCGGGGATCGCGAAATCGGTCGCGCCGAGTGAGCCCGCGCCGCCCATGCCGCCGCCGCCGCCTACCGACTGCGCAAAGATGCCGTAGGAGAGCGTGCCCTTGGTGACGATCGTGCCCGAATTGGTGATCGTCACATTGCCGCCGTCACCGCCCGACGAGCCGAACCCGCCGACCGAGATCGATTGCGGGCTATAGGGGCCGCTGAGCTGGGTCGCGGTCGCGACGAGGCTCGGCAGGCCCTGGCCCAGCGCGATGCCGTCGATCAGCGATTGCCGCACGTCGTCCGAACCGGCACCCGGCAGGTTCGTGGCGTCAGCGCCCACCGATCCGCCGACACCGCCGCCGCCGCCGATCGACTGCGCGAAGATGCCGCTCGCCTGCCGCCCTTCGGTGTAGATCAGGCCCTGATTGTCGATGATGATGTCGCCGCCGTCGCCGGTCGCGCCGCCCTGGCCGCCGACATTGATCGTGCCGCCGCCCGCATCGCCACCGGCGCCGCCGCCGCCCCCGATCGACTGGACGAACACGCCATAGCTGCCCGCGCCCAGCGTCGCGATCTGGCCCGTATTGATGAAGGCGATCGCGCCGCCATTGCCCGATGCGCCGCCGTTGCCGCCGATGCTCATCGTCTTGTCGGGGCCGCCCGCGGGCGGCTCGGCCGCCTCGACGAAGCCGCCGGGCAGGGTAACGAGTCCGCCCGCGGTCGCGATCACGTCGGCGTCGCTCGGGTCGGTTTCCTCGGCCGCTGCGGTCGCGCCGCCCGCGCCGCCGCCGCCGCCGATCGATTGCAGGAACACGCCGTAGCTGCCATGGCCGGCGGTGGCGATGTCGCCCGAATTGGCGAAGTCGATGCTGCCGCCGTCGCCCGCAACGCCGCCCTGGCCGCCCATGTTGATGTTGCCGTCCGCGCCCGATCCGCCGACGCCCCCGCCGCCGCCGATCGATTGCGCGAACACCGCATGGCTGAAATCGCCGAAGGTGCGCACGAGATTGCTGTTGGCGAGCGTCACCGCCCCGCCATTGCCGCCGCCCAGGCCAGAGCCGCCGACATTGATCGAAATGTCGCGCGATGCGCCCTTGTTGGCCGCATCGACCAAGTCGAGCGTGGTGTCGAGCGGCCCGCCGAGCGATCCGCCCGCGCCGCCCCCGCCGCCGATCGATTGCGCGAAGATGCCGTGCGCGGCGGCCCCCTGCGTCTCGATCGTGCCGTCATTGTCGATATCGACCGCGCCGCCGTCGCCCCCGGCGCCGCCGGTGCCGCCGATCGAGACCGCGACGGTGGTGTTCTTCTTCTCCAGCCTTTTCTCCTGCGCGGCCGAAACCTTGCGCAGGAACACCTTGGCATAGCCCTGCGCGTCGCCGCCGGCACCGCCGCCGCCGCCGATCGACTGCGCGAACACGCCATACCCGCCGTCGCCGATCGTCAGGATCGTGCCGCTGTTCGCCACCGAAACGCGCTTTCCGTCGCCGCCGCCCAGCCCGGTGCCGCCCATCGCGATCGAGAATTGCTGCGTCTTCGCATTGGCCGCCCGCGTCCCGCCGGTGATCCCGAACGAGCCGGAGAGCGCGCTCGCCGCCCCCGCATCGCCGCCGCCGCCGCCGATCGATTGCGCGTAGATCGCGAAGGCATTCTCGCCGCGCGTCAGGATCGAGCCGCTGTTGCGCACATCGACACGCCCGCCGTCATTGCCGATCCCGCCGTTTCCGCCGAGCGCGATCGAGACGTTGAGCGCGTTGTTGCCGGTGCTCACCGAGCCGCCGGTCGGCCCGTTGCCGCCGGTATAATCGCCGAACAGGTCGGCATCGATCCCCGCGACGCCGCCTGCGCCGCCCCCGCCGCCGATCGATTGCGCGACGATGCCGTGCGATCGCTCGCCCGCGGTGTCGATCGTGCCGCTATTCGCGACCTCGACCGTGCCGCCGACGTTACCCTCGCCCCCGAAGCCGCCGACCTGGAGGCTCACCGCGGTCGATTTCGCGCGCCCGCCGCCGGTTGCGGGCGCCTTGGAGGCGGAGATCGCGCCGCCCATGCCGCCGGTGCCGCCGCCGCCGCCGATCGATTGCGCGACGATCGCGCTCGCCTCATCGCCCGAGGTCAGGATTGTGCCGGTCGCACCGACGCGCACGTCGCCGCCGATATTGCCCTTGCCGCCAAAGCCGCCGACCGCCGCCGAAATGTCGGTCGCGGTCGATCCGGCGAGCGCGGCGGAAAGCGCCATCCCGCCATTGCCGCCGCCGCCGCCGATCGCCTGCGCGAGCACCGCGGTCGATCCGTCGCCGGTGGTCGCCACCGTGTCCGCCACGTCGATGGAGACATCGCCCGCGCTGCCGCCCGCGCCGCCTGCACCGCCGACCGCGAGCGCGAGGTTGAATGCCTTTTGCTGCGTGCCGCCGGTGCCTGCACCCGCGCTGCCCGAGATCGCCCCGGCGACGCCGCCGTCACCGCCGCCGCCGCCAATCGACTGACCCATCACGCCGTAGGAGCGGGCGCCTTCGGTAAGGACGGTGCCCGCGCTCGTCATCGCCACATTGCCCGCATCGCCGCCCACCGAGCCGCTGCCGCCGATCGCCAGTGCGATCGCCTTGCCGCCGGTCGCCTTGGCGAGGTCCGCCGCGATGGCGAGGCCGCCCGCGCCGCCACCGCCGCCGATCGACTGCGCCGCCAGCGCGTGCGCATCGTCGCCGCTCGTATGGACGCCGACCGTGGAGTTGACCGTCACGTCCTTCGCATCGCCGCCGCCCGCACCGAACCCGCCGACGGAGATCGCCGCGCTCTTCGGCCCGCTGCGCGCGCCGCCGGTGCCGGTGGTGAGGACGCCGACGATCGCGCCCGAAAAGCCGCCCGATCCGCCGCCGCCGCCCAGCGACTGGGCGAGCACGCCATGCGCCCGCGCGCCGCTCGTCTCGACCGCATCGGTGAGCGATACCGAGACATTGCCCGCATCGTTGCCCGCCCCGCCGCCGCCGCCGATCGCGATCGCCGCGCCGGTGAACGCCTTGCTCGCCGCCAGATCGCCCGCGACCGAGAAGCCGCCCGCGCCGCCCCCGCCGCCGATCGATTGCGCCAGCACGCCGATCGCATCGACGCCCTGCGTGCCGATCGCGCCGTTGCTCGCCACCGTTACGTCGCCCGCAACGCCGCCCGCGCCGCCGAACCCGCCAATGCCGATCGAGGCCGACCGCGTCGTTCCGGCCGAGCCGGTGCTCGCGCCGACATCGGCCGCGACGCTCCAGCCGCCCGCGCCGCCCCCGCCGCCGATCGACTGGGCGAGAATGCCCTGGCTGCGGTCGCCCAGCGTGCCGATATCGCCCTCGCTCGTCACCTGCACCATGTCCGCGCTGCCGCCGTCCGCGCCCGCGCCGCCAATCGCGATCGAGGCGCCCATCGCGCGCTGGCCGACCCCGACCTGCCCGGAAATGGCAAAGCCGCCCGCCCCGCCGCCGCCGCCCAGCGACTGTGCGAGGATGCCCTGCGAATCGACGCCGCGCGTGATGATATTGCCGTCGCTGGCGACGCTGACCGCCGCGGCGTCGCCGCCCCCGGCGCCGAACCCGCCGATCGCGATCCCCGCCGATTGGGACGTTTGCTGCCCCGCCGCGACCGAGAGCGCGCCGGACCAGCCGCCCGCGCCGCCCCCGCCGCCGATGGATTGCGCGGCAATGCCCTTGGCGCGGTCGCCGCTGGTGTCGATATCGCCGCTATGCGCGACGCTGACGGCGCCGCCATTCGCGCCGACCCCGCCGAAGCCGCCGATCGAGACCGCGGCGTTGCGTGCCGCCTGCCGTGCGAGCGTCGCCGCGCCCGCGATCGAGAAGCCGCCGGCGCCGCCCCCGCCGCCGATCGATTGCGCCAGAATGCCCGACGCATCGTTGCCGCGCGTACGCAGCAGCCCGTCGCTGATCACGGCAACGTCGCCGCCAATCCCGCCGCCGCCACCGAACCCGCCGATGCCGACCCCCGCGCCCAGCGCATTCTGGTGCGCCGCCCCCGCCGCGAGCACGCCGGTGAAGCCGCCCGAGCCGCCGCCGCCGCCGATCGACTGCGCCAGGATCGCGTCGGCACGGTCGCCCGAGGTCAGCACCATGCCGTGATGATCGACCGCCACGTCGCCGCCGCTGCCGCCGCCCGCGCCGAAGCCGCCGATGCCGACGCTCGCCACCAGCGCGCGCTGGCCGAGCGCGCCCGCGCCCGCGATCGAGAAGCCGCCCGCGCCGCCGCCGCCGCCGATCGATTGCGCCAGCACGCCGGTCGCGTCGTTGCCCGCGGTCTGGATGTCGCCCGTCTGGCTCAGCGCCACCGCGCCGCCATCGCCGCCGCCGCCGCCGAACCCGCCGACCGACACCGCCGCCGTGCGCGCCGCCTGGCTCGCCAACGCGCCGGAAAGCGCGCCCGAAAAGCCGCCCGCGCCCCCGCCGCCGCCGATCGACTGCGCCGCCACGCCGCGTGCGCGGTCGCCTTCGGTGACGATAATGCCCTCGGAGGCGACCACCACGCCCGCGCCGTCGCTCGCCGCGCCGCCGAAGCCGCCGATCGAGACGCTGGCGCTGTTCGATTGCTGCGAGCCGATTCCCGCCGCAAGCGCGATGGAAAAGCCGCCCGCACCGCCGCCGCCGCCGATCGATTGCGCCAGAATGCCCGAGGAATCGTCGCCGCTGGTGGCGATATCGCCGTCGCGATGCACCGTCACGTCGTCGGTCTCGCCACCCGCGCCACCGAAGCCGCCGATGCCCACCGCGGCGGTGAACGCCTTGTTGCCGCCCAGCGCCGCCGCGCCCGTCGCGGAGAATCCGCCCGATCCGCCGCCGCCGCCGATCGCCTGCGCCAGCACGCCCTCGGCGCGGTCGCCCTCGGTGGTGATCGTGCCCTCGCTGTCGACCGACACGGTGGCGGCCTTGCCGCCCTTGCCGGCGCTGCCGCCGAGCGAGACCGAGGCGGAAAGCGCCGTCTGGCCGAGCGCCGCCGCGCCGCCCAGGCTCGCGCCGCCCGCGCCGCCGCCGCCGCCCAAAGACTGCGCGAGCACGCCCTTCGCATCATTGCCTTCGGTGGCGATGTCGCCGCTCTGGGTCACGACGACGCGGCCCGCATCGCCGCCGCCCTTGCCGCCACCGCCGAGGCTCACCGCCGCCGTCGCCGCCTTCTGCCCCAATGCGGCCGAGAGCGCGCCCGAAAAACCGCCGGACCCGCCGCCGCCGCCGATCGACTGGGCGATGATCCCGCTCGAGCGGTCGCCCCGGGTTGCGAGCAGCCCGGTGCTCGCAACCTTCACGTCGCCCGCATTGCCACCGACATCGCCTGCGCCGCCGAGGCTCACCGCGGCGCTGCCCGCATTCTGCCCGACGCCGAGCGCGCCCGCGACCGAGAAGCCGCCCGCGCCGCCACCGCCGCCGATCGACTGCGCCTGGATCGCGCTGGCATCGTCGCCCGACGTGCCGAGATCGCCCGTCGAGGCGACCGAGACCTTGCCGCCGTCACCACCCGCGCCGCCGCTCCCGCCGAGCGAGACCGCCGCCGATCCCGCCGTCTCGCCGACGCCCGCGCCGCCCGCGATCGAGAAGCCGCCCGATCCGCCGCCGCCGCCGATCGATTGCGCCAGAATCGCCTGCGCGCGGTCGCCTTTGGTCACGATCAATCCCGTGCGCGTGACCTCCACCGCGCCGCCCGCGCCGCCGCCGCCGCCCGTGCCGCCGAGGCCGACCGCCGCCGCGCCGGCCGTCTGGCCCGCGCCCAGCCCGGCCGCGATCGTGAAGCCGCCCGCGCCGCCGCCGCCGCCCAGGGATTGCGCGAGCACGCCCTGCGCATCGTCGCCCTGTGTCGCGATCCGGCCCAGGCTGGCGATCGTCACCGCGCCCGCATTGCCCGCGCTCGCACCGCCCCCGCCCAGCGACACGCCCGCGCCGCCTGCAACCTGGCCCGCGGCCACCGCGAGCGCGCCGGAAAAGCCGCCCGCGCCGCCGCCGCCGCCGATCGACTGTGCAGCCAGCCCGCGCGACCGGTCGCCCGTCGTATACACGTCGCCGTCGGCGTCGATCGTCACCGCGTCCGCATCGTTGCCGTCGCCGCCGCCGCCGCCCAGCGACACCGCCGCCGATCCCGTCGTCTCGCCGACACCGATCCCGGCGGCGAGCGAGAATCCGCCGGCGCCGCCCCCGCCGCCGATCGATTGCGCGAGCACGCCCGAGGCGTCGTCGCCTTGGGTGACGAGCAGGCCGTCCTGCGTCACCGTCACGATCCCCGCGGTCGCGCCGCTGCCACCCGTGCCGCCCAGCGACACGCTTGCCGCGCCCGCGACCTCGCCCGCGCCGATCCCGCCCGCCAGCGAGAATCCCCCGGCGCCACCCCCGCCGCCGATCGACTGCGCCAGGATGCCATGCGCTCCGTCGCCGAGCGTATGGATGTCGCCGTCCTGATCGACCGACACCGCATCGGCGGTATTGCCCTTGGCGCCGCTGCCGCCCAGCGACACCGCCGCCGCGCCCGCGACCTGCCCGCCGCCCAGCGCCGCACCGATCGAGAAGCCGCCGGCGCCGCCCCCGCCGCCGATCGATTGCGCCAGGATGCCCTCTGCCGAGGCGCCGCGCGTCACGATCGCCCCGCGCCCGGTGATCGACACGGCGCCGGCCGCGCCGCCCTCGCCGCCATTCCCGCCCAGCGTCACGCCCGCGCCACCCGCCACCTGGCCGATCCCGCCCGCCAGCGCGCCCGAAAAGCCGCCCGCGCCGCCGCCGCCACCGATGGATTGCGCCGCCAGCCCGCGCGATCGATCGCCCCAGGTCTCGATCTTCCCCGTGCTCGCGACCGACACGTCGCCCGCCGCGTTGCCGCTGCCGCCTCCGCCGCCGAGCGACACCGCAGCGCCGCCGCCGACCTCCGCGCTCGCCCCCAGCGCGCCCGCGATCGAGAATCCTCCGGCCCCGCCGCCGCCGCCGATCGATTGGGCCAGCACGCCAGAGGCATCGTCACCGATCGTCAGCAGGTCGCCTTCGCTGTCGACATCGACCAGCCCGGCGGTCGCGCCCTGGCCGCCGTCGCCGCCCAGCGACACGCCCGCGCCACCGCCGACCGCGCCGCCCAGCCCTGCCGCGCCTGCGAGCGAGAAGCCGCCCGATCCGCCCCCGCCGCCGATCGATTGGGCGAGGATCGCATTGGCCCGGTCGCCCTGCGTCGCCAGCGCACCCACGCTCGCAACGCGCACGTCGCCGCCCGTATTGCCTTTTCCGCCTGTGCCGCCGAGCCCGACAGCCGCCGCGCCGCCGACCGTGCCGCCCGCGCCCCCCGCGAGTGCCACCGACAGCCCGCCCGCGCCGCCACCGCCGCCGATCGATTGCGCGGAAATCGCCTGCGAATCGTTGCCGAGCGTCACGATTGCGCCCCGGCTGTCGATCGAGACCAGGCCCGCATCGCCGCCGCTGCCGCCGCTGCCGCCCAGCGAGACGCCCGCCGACGCGCCCGTCACCGAGCCCAATGCCCCGCCGATCGCACCCGAAAAGCCGCCCGATCCACCGCCGCCGCCGATCGATTGCGCCGAAAGCCCGCTCGAACGGTCGCCCAGCGTCTGCACGTCGCCGATGCTGGCAAGCGTCACGTCGCCCGCCTTATTGCCGCTACCGCCTTTGCCGCCCAGCGAGACGCCCGCCGACGCGCCGTTCTGGAGCGCGAGCGCCAGCCCCGCAGCGCCCGAGAATCCGCCCGCGCCGCCGCCGCCGCCGATCGATTGCGCGAGCACGCCCGCCGCATCGTCGCCCTGCGTGGCGAGCGCTCCCTTGCTCGCAACCGACACGTCGCCTGCGGTGCCGCCCGCGCCGCCCGATCCGCCCAGCGCGACGCCGGCCGATGCCGCCAGGCTGTCCCCCGCCGCGCCCGCGAGCGCGATCGACAAACCGCCCGATCCACCGCCGCCACCGATCGACTGCGCCAGGATCGCCTGGCTTCGGTCGCCTGTCGTGACGATGTCGCCGCTGCTGCCGAGCGTCACCGTGCCGCCGCTGCCGCCCACGCCGCCGCCGCCGCCCAGCGCCACCCCGGCCGATCCCGACACCTCGCCGCCCGCAAGGCCCAGGCTGGCGGAAAAGCCGCCCGCGCCGCCGCCACCGCCGATCGATTGCGCGGCGAGGCCCTGCGCGTCGTTGCCGTGCGTTTCGACCAGGCCGTCATGCGTCAGGTCGACGCTGCCCGCGCCGCCGCCGCCCGCGCCCGAGCCGCCGATGCTCACGCCCGCCGACAGGCCGACAAAGCCGATTCCGCCCGCGCCGCTCGCCGAAAAGCCGCCGGCACCGCCGCCGCCGCCGATCGACTGCGCGAGCACCCCGCGCGATCGATCGCCTATCGTGCGGATATCGCCCGTCGCATCGACCGACACGTCGCCGCCGATGCCGCCGCCGTCGCCCGATCCGCCGAGCGCCACCGCGCCCGCCGCGCCGGTGATCCCGCCGGCCCCGATCGCGCCCGCGACCGAAAAGCCGCCCGCGCCGCCGCCGCCGCCGATCGACTGCGTCAGAATCGCCGACGCATCGTTCCCCTGCGTCGCGAGCGCGCCGTCGCTCTCCACCGAGACCTGGCCACCGTCGCCGCCTCCCGCGCCCGAACCGCCGAGCCCCACGCTCGCGCTCAGGCCGACGCCGGCGCTCAATCCGGCGCCGAGCGCGCCGGAAAATCCGCCCGAACCGCCGCCGCCACCGATCGATTGCGCGAGGATCGCGCCCGATCGATCGCCATAAGCGGTGATCGCACCCGTATTGTCGACGCTCACGACGCCGCCCGCGCCGCCGCCATCGCCCCCGCCACCCAGTGCCACCGCCGCGGCGCCGCCGATCGTGCCGCCGGCCCCCGCCGCGCCCGCGAGCGAGGCGCCGCCCGCGCCGCCGCCGCCGCCGATCGCCTGCGCGACGATTGCGGTCGCATCGTCGCCCAACGTGACGAGCACGCCGTCGCTGACCGCCGTGGCGCGTCCGGCATCGCCGCCGCCGCCGCCCGAACCGCCGAGCCCGACCGAGGCGGCGAGACCGCCGCCCCCGCCGCCGCCGAGCGCGACCGCGCCCGTCATCCCGCCCGATCCGCCGCCGCCGCCGATCGACTGGACGAGCAGCGCGTGGCTGCGGTCGCCGCGGGTCACGATGTCGCCGGCGCTCGAGATATAGGCGGCGCTGCCGTCGCCCCCGCCGTCGCCCGAGCCGCCCAGCCCGACCGCAGCGCTGCCGCCGAGCACGCCGCCCACGCCCGCGGCGCCGCCGATCGTGCTGCCGCCCGAACCGCCGCCGCCGCCGATCGACTGCGCGACGAGCGCCGAGGAATCGTGTCCGCCGCGCACGCCGTTCGCGTCGAGCGTGCCCGTCTCGATATCGCCCGTGCTGAGGACCACCGCGACGCCGCCGTCGCCGCCGCCCGCGCCGGAGCCGCCCAGTCCGACGCTCGCCGCGAGACCGATCCCGCCGCCGCCGCCCGCCGACACGCCGAGCGTGCTGCCGCCCGACCCACCGCCGCCGCCGATCGACTGGACGAGGATACCCGCCGAGCGGTCGCCATAGGTCGTGATGTCGGTGTCGCTCTGGACGACCGCCGTGCCGCCGCGGCTGCCGATACCGCCGTCGCCGCCGATATTCACACCCGCCGTCAGCGATGCGCCGCCCGCCAGCGCACCCGTCACCGATGCCGTGTCGCCGCCCAGGCCGCCGCCGCCACCAATCGATTGGGCCAGGATGCCCGCCGAATCGTTCCCGCTCGTGACGATCGACGCCCGCATCCCGCCGGCCGCGCCGCTATTGTTCACCGACACGTTCCCGCCCGCGCCGCCGCCGCCGCCCGTGCCGCCGAGCGTGACCGCCGCCGACAGCGCGACGCCGCCGCCCGCTGCTGCGGAGAGCGCGCCTGACCAGCCGCCCGATCCGCCGCCGCCGCCGATCGACTGGGCGGTGATCCCGGCCGACCGGTTGCCGAACGTCGTGATCGCACCGCCGCGATCGACCGTCACCGTGCCGCCCGCGCCGCCCGATCCGCCGCTGCCGCCGACCTGAACGCCGGCGCTCACCGATGCCGCGAGCCCGCCGCCCGCCGTCGCGCCGGCGCTATAGCCGCCCGCGCCACCGCCGCCGCCCACCGATTGCGCCAGAATGCCGGTCGCATCGTCGCCGACGGTGTAGATGATTCCGGTATCGCCGCCGTTGACGCGCACCTCGCCGCCGGCGCCGCCATTGCCCCCCGCGCCGCCGATCCCGACATTGATGCTGGCCGAAACCAGCCCGGCACTGCCCGCCAGCCCTGCCGTCCAGCCGCCCGATCCGCCGCCGCCGCCGATCGACTGCGCCTGCACGGCGATCGACCGGTCGCCTGCGGTCGCGATCGTCCCGTCGGCGCCGACGGTCACCTCGCCGCCGGCGCCGCCCAGCCCGCCGTCGCCCCCGACGCTGATCGACGCCGACAGGCCGGCCGACAGCGCGTTCGATGTGGCGAAACCGCCGTTTCCGCCGCCGCCGCCCACCGATTGCGCCAGGATGCCCTGCGCATCGCTGCCCAGCGTGATGATCACGCCATTCTCGCCGAGGCCCGCCTCCACCGTGCCGCCTGCGCCGCCGCCGCCGCCTTCGCCGCCGATCGAGGCGCTGAACGATCCGAGGAAGTTCGCCGAGCCGGATTGCGCGAAGCCGCCGCTGCCGCCCCCGCCACCGACCGACTGAGCGAGGATCGCGATCGAATTGTCGCCCTGCGTCGTCAGCCGGCCATCGATATCGACGGAGACGTCGCCGCCCGCGCCGCCCAATGCGTTCGCGCCCGATCCACCGATCGACACCGCGATCGGCCCGCTTGTCAGGGCGCCGCCCGCCGCGCCACCGCCGCCGCCGATCGACTGCGCCAGCACGGCGATCGACCCGCTCCCCATCGTCGTGATGCTGCCGCTGCCGTCGACCGACACGTCATTGCCGCTGCCACCGCTCGCGCTGTCTCCGCCCATCGCGAACAGGCCGCTGGTGGTGGTGCCGGCGCCACCCCCGCCGCCGATCGATTGCGCGAAAATACCATCGGCGCCATCGCCCCGCGTCATGACGGAGCCGTCGTTGGTGATCGTGACCTCGCCGGCGCTGCCGCCGCTCGCGCCGTCGCCGCCGATCGATATCAACGCGCCGGCCTGGCCTGCCGCACCGCCCCCGCCGCCGATCGATTGCGCGAAAATCGCGTGGCTGCGCGCGCCGGACGTGTCGATCGCGCCGTCATTGGTGACCGTCACGGTGCTGCCGTTGCCTGCCGCGCCGCCCCCGCCGCCGATCGTGAAAAAGCCGATACCCCCGCCGCCCGCGCCGCCACCGCCGCCGATCGACTGCGCGAAGATGCCGTAGGAAGACGCGCCCATTGTGATCAGGCTGCCGGCGGCACGATTGTTGACGGCGACCGAGCCCGCATTGCTGCCGAAGCCCGCCGTGCCGCCGATCGACACAAGCCCGCTCTGTCCGCCGGCCGCGCCCCCGCCGCCACCGATCGACTGCGCGAAGATCGCGTGGCTGCGCGCACCCTCGGTAAGGACATCGGCGCCGTTATCGACCACGACGATGCCGCCGCGCGCGCCCGCGGCGCCCGTGCCGCCGATCGCGACGAGGCCGCCCTGGAAACTCGCGGAACCGCCGCCGCCGCCGATCGACTGCACGAACAGCCCGTGAGCGTCGGCGCCGTGGGTCACGATGCGCGCGTCGTCACCCGTGAAGACACCGGCCGATCCGCCATCGCCGCCGCCGCTGCCGGTGCCGCCGATGGCGGCGATCGCCACCGATCCGCCCGCGGTGCCGCCGCCCCCGCCGATCGACTGCACCTGAACCCCATGGGCCCGGTCGCCGCTGGTTTCGATCGTGCCGCGGATACTGCCGCTGGCCGTGCCCGCATCCGTGCCGGAGCCGCCGCCGCCGCCCAATGCCGCTCCGAACGCCCCCGCCGTTCCGCCGATCCCGCCGCCGCCGCCCAGCGACTGGATGACCACCCCGGTCGAATCGGCGCCCGATGTGGAGATCGTCGCACCCGACTGGGTCACGACAACGGCTTGTCCGCCGCCGCCGCCGCCGCGCCCGCTTCCGCCGCTTGAATAGAATATGCTGCCGGCGCTGCCGCCGCCGCCGCCCGGCCCGCCGATCGATTGCGCGACAAGCCCCCGCTGCGCGTTGCCGTTGGTGCTGATGCTCGACCCGAGATTGATCCTGGCGCCGCCGCCGTCGCCGCCCCGGCCGCCGCTGCCGCCCGACACGTCGCCCGCACCGCCGGCGCCGCCGCCCGCACCGCCGACGCCGCCGACCGATTGCGCCACCACGCCCGCGCCGCGCGCATCCCCGAGGATCTGGATCGGGCCGAGCGCATTGACCACGACATTGCCGCCGCGACCGCCGTCGCCGCCGTCGCCGCCATCGGCGCCCTGCACCCCCGCCCCCGTGCCGCCGCGCCCGCCGTTGCCGCCGAACGATTGCGCGATGATGCCCTGATTGTTGCTGCCCGGGATCGCGATGTCGGTCAGGTTCCCCGTCGCTGTGAAATCGATGTTGCCGCCATTGCCGCCGTCGCCGCCGTCGCCGCCCGCCGTGCCGATGCGAACGCCAAATATATCGACGACGGTGAAGCCGCCCGAGCCGTCACCGCCCGTGCCGCCCCGGCTCAGGACGAACAGGTCCGGTCTGCCGATCGTGGTATAGTTGTTGGGGTCGGTCGTGGCGATCGGGCCGGGCGTGCTGCCGTCGCCACCCGATTCACCGGTCGCGCCGCCCTTGTCCGCGCCATCCGAGCCGTCCGTTCTGTAGAGCTGGCCGGCCGCCTGTGCGTGGGCGGCGTGCGGCGTCGCCGCCAGCGCCGCCACCGCCGCGCCCGCCAGAAGGAGCGATCGCCGAAGC
Organism: uncultured Stakelama sp.; assembly: GCA_964639855.1. Taxonomy (GTDB): domain Bacteria; phylum Pseudomonadota; class Alphaproteobacteria; order Sphingomonadales; family Sphingomonadaceae; genus Sphingomonas. The sequence goes on from CAZXFY010000032.1 coordinate 30,397, forward strand.
GCGACCGGACCGACTGCACGCTCATCTTGAGAATGACGCATCGACCGGCTCCCCCCACGCTGCGCCCGCAGCCGAAGCGGATGCTCCGGCTATCGCGGGACCGTCGCCGAGATTTCTGATGAACTGGGAACCCGGCTGTCCGGTACGCGCGCATCCGCATGAAGGGACTCGCGTCGGGGACGTTAACGGCGGGCCTTCCGATGCACAAGAAGCCGGTCGGAATTGTCCCGTCGGGGAACAGTCATGCCGGCCATATTGCCTATGTCGCACGAGTGTGATGCACCTCGGCGATGCGTCATCTCGCCTCGATGCTGCCGAAAGCGGCGGTCGTGCTCGCGCCCGCGGCCGCGCTGGCGGAGGGAGCGCTGGCATGGGCCGCGGCGCTTCCCGCCTGGGCCGTGCTGCTCTTCTCGCTGAGCGCCGGGGCGCTCGCGGTCTGGGCGTGTTTCGGCATCCGGCTGCTGGTGCTGCGCCGGCGGATGCCCGCCCGCCGGGAAGTGCGCGCGATGCGCCGGCTGCAAGCCGCGCAGCAGCATTTCAATCTCAACGCCTGGCAACGGCTCGACCACGCCGAGGGGGCGCTGCGGCTCGCGCTGGCGAGCGACCGGCTGCGCGCGATCGAGACGCGGCTGGACGAGGCGGCGGCGCGGATCGAACGGCTCGATGCCCCGGCGGGTGCGATCGCCGAGTGGCACGACAACGCGCAGGCATGGGTCAATGAGGCCGCGTCGCACCTTCCGGCGCTGGCGGAGATCGTCGGGCCGATCACGGCCGATGCACGCGAACAGGCGCGCGACCGGCTTGCGCCCGGCAGGAACCTGTCGAGCGTCGATCTGAAGGCGATGCTCGGCTATCTCGCCGAAGCCGATCAGATCGCGCGCGCCCGGCAGATGCTCGACGATTACCGCGCGGGGCTGCTCGCGTCCTGAGCCGACGCGGCGCGGACGGGAAGCACGTCCCAGTTCGCTTGCGAGAAGAGATGCGCATAGATCGCCGCGAGCGCACCCGCGTCCCTGAGCGCCGCCAGATCCGCCGCGCCGAGCTCCGCCACGCGCTCACGCGAGACGGCGACATAATCCAGGAGCAGCGTCGGCACCCCGGTTTCGCCGGGTGCGCGGAAATGTGCCTGACGGGGTTCGAACAGCTCGAGCTCGTCGAGCATCGCCGTCAGTGCATCGGTCCGGCGCTCGGCGTCCTCGCAGGCCCGGCAGAGCGCCATCGCATCCTGCACGACGGCGGTGGGCGCGCCGTCTTCGAACAGCGGCAATGCCCCTTCGGTCTCGCGATCGACGACGCAGGCCGCGTCCTCCTCGATGCACAATGCCCTGTCGTCGGCTTCGGCAAGGCACGCCAGCACGAACGGAAATCGCCGCAGATAGGCGGGAACATAGGCGCCGGGCAGGTAGCTGCCGTCGGCCGACACGAAGAGGTTGCGATCGGCGGCGAGCCCGGTGACCGCCACCGCCCGCCGCCTCGGCCCGTAGAAGACGATCGGATAATCGAGCATCGCGCGTTCGAACTCGTCGATCGTCACGGGCACAGTCGGTGTGTGCCGGGCAAAACCGAACGGAGCGCTGCTTGGAAGAATCGCCTTGTCGCCATGGCGATCCGCCCGCAGCGGAACCGGTCGTGTGTAGAGCGGAAGCTCCCCGGCCACCCGATATTCGTCGGGCAGCGTGATCTTGCGCACGATATCTCTCCGACCTGCCTGAACGTCGCGGGTGATGCGACGCAAGCCCCGGACTCTATGCGCAACTGTCCTCGCTTGCCAATGTGCAAGCCGCGCCTCAGCCGCCGCCGATCGACACCGCACCGCCGGCGGGCATGTCGGGCAGCATGAAGCGGAGCGCCTTCGCGGACGGATCATAATCGGCTGCGATGGCTTCTCCTCCGAGGCGCACGGTCGTCGAACCGGCCCATCCGTGGATCGTCACGGCGAGCGAGCGCCACCATGGCGCATAACGTCCCTCGCGCGGATCGATATCGATTCGAAGCGCCCCCGACGCGGAGCTGCTGCACCGGATCGCTTGGCGGAGATAGGCGCCCTTCTCGAACGCCATGCTGTGGCCGTCGTCGAGATAGAGCGTGCCCGCGCAGTCCGCCCCCGGATAGACATCGAGCCGCAGCGGGCCGTCGGGCGTTTCGGCGGTGCTCTGCACCAGGGGCTGACTCGGCAGGATGGTGCCCGCGCGCACGAAGACCGGCAGGCGATCGAGGCGCGGCGCTTCCCTGATCGTGCCGACCTCCCCCGGCGTGGGCGTCACCTTCATCCCCGTCCACAGGTCATACCAGCCGCCCGCGGGCAAACAGACGTCATAGGGTTGCGGCGAGGCGGGCTTGGGCGGCGGCGCGATCAGCAGCGAGCGGCCCAGCGTGAACACCATCGATTGATCGCACGGTGCGCCGAGCAGCGCGGGATAATCGTAGAAGACGGGGCGCATCAGCGGATCACCCGTGCGCGCGTTGCGATCGGCGAGCGCGTAGAGATAGGGCATCAGCCGATAGCGCTCCTCCACGAACCGCCGCCGGATCGCAAGATGCTCCGGCCCGTCGAGCCACGGCTCGACGCGGGGCGTGTTCTTGGCCGAATGGTTGCGGAAGATGGGCGTGAACGCTGCGATCTCATACCAGCGCGTCAACAGGTTCGGGCTCGGCCCGCCGGTGAACCCGCCGACATCGGCGCCGGCATAGGAAAAGCCCGACAGGCCGAGATTGATGATCTGGTGCACCGAGAGCTCGAGCTGGTCCCAGGTCGCGCTGTTGTCGCCCGTCCAGGTTGCGGCGTAGCGCTGCCCCCCGGCATAGCTGGCGCGCGTCATCACGAAGGCGCGCTCGTCGGGGCGCAGCGCGCGCAGCCCCTCATAGGTCGCGCGGGTATTCTCCATGCCGTAGACATTGTGGATCTCGGCATGGCTCGCGTCGCGCCCGGCGAAATCGTCGCTGTCGATATGGTGAACGGTGTCGAGCGGCATCGTCATCGTCGGCGTCTCGAACACCGACGGCTCGTTCATGTCGTTCCAGAAGCCCGCGATCCCGTCCTCGACGAAGCCTTTGTAGAGCCCGCCCCACCAGGCGCGCGCGTCCTTGTCGGTGAAATCGGGGAAGACCGAGGGGCCGGGCCAGACCTTGCCGACGAACACGCTGCCGTCGGGATTGTGGACGAACCGGTCGCCCGCCATGCCGCTGTCATACGGCGCATAGCCCTCCCCCGGCGCGTGCGCGATGTGCAGATCGGTGATCGTGACGAGGTTGATCCCCGTATCCTTCATGTCCGCCGCCAGCCCGGCGAGATCGGGAAAGGTCTTCCTGTTGACGGTGAACGGCCGGTTGCGGTCCTGAAAATCAATGTCGAGCCAGATGGCGTCGGTCGGGATGCGGTCCTTGCGCAGCCGCGCGGCGATCGCGCGCACCTCGTCGCCCGACATGTAGCTGTAGCGCGATTGCTGATAGCCGAGCGCCCAGAGCGGCGTCAGCGGCGCCTTGCCGGTAAGATCGGTGTAGCGGCGGACGACCTCGGCCATGCTCGGCCCGGCGATGATGTAATAATCGATCGGCCCGCCGGGCGCGCCGAAGGTGGTGACGCCCGCCTCGCGATGGCCGAAATCGAACCAGGCGCGCCAGGTGTTGTCGAGCAGGATGCCGTAGGCGCCGCCCGCCCCGCCCAGCCCGATATAGAAAGGGATCGACTTGTAGATCGGGTCGGTCGCGCTGGTGAAGCCGTAGGCGTCGGTGTTCCAATCGACGAAGCTCTGCCCGCGCCGGTCTAGCGTGCCGCCGGTCTTGTCGCCGAGCGCGTAGATATGCTCGGCATTGGGCAGCGCCTTGCGCAGCGTGAAGCCGTCGCGATCGAGCTGCATCGGATCGGCGGCGTCGGCGACGATCACATGTCCCGCCTCATCCTTGACGGTGAGCCGCAGGTCCGGCCCGATCGCGACGCTGAGCGCGCTGGTCGCGAAGCCGTGGGCGGTGCGCGTGACGGGCGCCGATTGCGCGCGCACGGCGGCGGGCACCGCCCAGCTCGCGTCCTCGGGCAGCGCACCCTCCGGCCCGATCCGCACGCGCAGCACATGATCGGTGAGCGCCGTCACCCGCATCAGCACGTCGCCGTGCCGTGCCTCCACCCCGTCGGCCCGTGCGGCGAGCGTGACCTGTTCCGCACCAGCCGGCCGGGCAGCCGCCGCCGGCGCGGCAACGAGCAACAATGCGGCGAGCGCCGGCCGCAGGCAGGGGCCTGATGACGTCATACGGAGACTCCCGAGAGGATGATCGTGCGGGCGGCGCCCGTGCCGCGGTCGAACGGCACGGGCGCCCCCTTTCAGAACTTGACGCGCACGCCGAACTGGAAGCGCCGGTCGACGCGGCTCCAGGACGAATCCATATAAACGGGCTCGGCGCCGGGCGTCAGCGGCGAATCGCCGAAGATCTGCTGCTGATAGACGGTCGTGGTGCCGAGCAGGTTGGAGCCTTCGATCGACAGCTCGACGAAGCGGTTGAGCGAGAAGCGGATCGATCCGTCGAGGAAGCCCGCGGCCTTCTGGAACACCGGGAGTCCGATGCAGCAATCGAGATTCTGCGTCAGGTAGCGCGAGCGCCAGTTATAGGCGAGCCGCAGCCCGATCGGACCCTTTTCGTACAGCCCGACCACGTTGAACGTATGCGTCGAAATCCCCGCGAGTTTGTGCGAATCGAGCACCGGCCCGGTGCCGCCGGCCGCGGGAATGCCGATCCCCACCGCGCCGACATCGCCGCCCGACGTGGCGTTGATCAGGTTCGAATTGTCGATCCCCGACTGATCGACATAGGTGTAGTTGAGCTGGACCCCGAGCCCGTCGAGCGGCCTGGGCAGGAAGGTGAAGAAGGTCTGATAGGCGGCCTCTACCCCCATCAGCTCGCCCGTGCCGCCCCCGTTGGCGGGGCCGTTGATCCGCACCGTCTGCGTCGAACTGCCGTTGGTGAAGTCGCGATAGGTCTGGCCGTAGGAGATCAGGCCCTTCAGCCGCTTGTAGAACAGACCGAGCGTGAACGACGAGCTCGGCCCCATATAGCGCTCGAACGACAGGTCGAACTGGTCCGCGGTGATCGGCCGCAGCGCCGCATTGCCCGAATTGGCCTGGAACACGAAATTGTAGCCGGTGACGTTCTCCGGCGTGTGCGCCGCGTTGGGCGAATTGTAGACGACATAGGGCGAATCCGCCGATCCGTCGAAAACCGGCGCGCCGATCTGCACATAGTTGCGCAAGAGGCCGATATCGGGCCGCGAGATCGCCTTCGAATAGGCGAAGCGGATGAAATCCTTGTCGTCGAGACCGAGCCGCACGTTGAAGCTCGGCAGCCAGTTGGTGAACGAATGGCGATAGGTATTCGGAATGCCGCTGCTGTCGGCGAAGGCCCGGATCTCGTCTTTCAGATAGCAGCTCGGATTGACCACCTGGTTGCCGGTCAGCTCCGCATTGCAAGGCGCGAGATTGTCGAACACGTTCGCCGCCGGGAAGCCGACATTGCCGTGGCTGTTCTCGGTCGTGCGCACCACGCGCAGGCCCACGTTGCCGACGATGTTGATGCCGCCGATCATCGCGTCCTCGCCGCCGAAATCGAGCCTCACATAGGCGGCCTTTGTCCGCTCGCTGAGGTCCATGATCTCGGACGGCGTGAAGCAGCCCCGGGTCGCCTCCGGGCGGTCGCAGATCGGCGTGTAGCCGCTGCCCATCGGCGAATTGGTGTTGGTGCCCCGAAGGCTCGCCATCAGAAAATCGTAATTGGTCAACGCGCGGCCGTTGACGAACGCCAGCGCGCCGTTGGCATAGACGTTGCCGTCATACAGCCCGCCCATATCGTATAACCCGAACACGTTCGCGCCATAGCCCTGGAAATCGGGGCGCGGGGCGCAGCCGGGATAGGAATTGGGGTTGTTCGGGTACGGCGCGGGACTGGTGTTGTCGAGGTTGAAGCCGGGGCCGTTGCAGAAATAGGGCGCGGCGATCGCCGTCCAGTTGAAGGTCGAATAGCGCACCGTCTGCTGGCGATCGGCATAGCGCGCACCGACCTTGATCGAGCGCAGCCAGCCGCCGTCGCCGAAATCGTATGTCAGGTCCGCGCGGAAGGCGTCCTCGTTCGCGTCATTGTCTTCGACATGGCCCTGGATGAACGGGATCCAGTAATTATGCAGGTTGGTGAGCCCGCCGGCCGCGTAATTGACGTTGTCGCCGGGCAGCAGCGTGATCTGCGGCGTGCCGTCGCCGTTCACGCTGTAATCGAAATTCGCCATCGATCCGGTCGCGACGAGGATATCGTTGTTATAGGTCGAGGCATCGATGTGCTGGGCGTCGAAGGCGGCGTGGAGCCGATCGCTGATGTCCCAATCGATATGGGCCGAAATGTCCTTCGTGCCCTCGCGATGATCGAAGTCGCGCGATTCGTTCTGGAAATACATCCCGTCGCGAAAGGTGGTGCAGACCGACGGGGCGGCGCAATTGTTGACGAAGGGCACGCCGGGAACCGCCGAGCCGGTGTTGATCGCATCCTGCACGCTGCCCCATGATCCGGCCCAGCTTCCATGCGCCTGGGTGATGATGCCCGATTGCAGCATCCCGTTCGCCCCGAACACCAGTGCGCTTGTGCCGTCGGCCGGCCCCAGGTTCGTCGTCGCGCGCGGGTTGAACGCCGGCGTCGCGAAGTAATTGCCCTCGAGGATCGCGTGGCTGGCGCGTTCGAGCCAGGCATTGTGGTATTGCGAATCGACATATTGCACCGTCGCGCGGAAGGTGCCCGAATTGTTCTCATACTGGCCGGCGAGCGCCCAGCCGTGCCGCTTGCGGTCGTAATCGACCTCGGAATAGCGGATGCCGTCGGGCGCAAAGGCCCAGCCGTTGCCGCCGAACGGGTTGGCGGTGCAGCCCACGCGGCCGTTGTCGATGATCGCGCCCCCGCCCGCATCGACCGCGCCGGCCGAGCAATAGGTGTCGATCTTGTCCATGATCACGCTTTCGGTGCGTGTCACGACATGGCTCTGGGCGTAATCGACGAGGATGCCGAACCGGCCCGCGGCGGTATCGAACGTGTTGCTGACGAGCGCGGAAAATTCGGGCGTCAGTTCCTCCGAGCGGTCGCCGTAATCGCCCTTGAGCGTCCCCGCGAACACGAACCCGTCCTGATCGAGCGGCAGCCGCGTGCGCAGGTTGACCGTGCCGGCCAACCCGCCCTCGATCATGTCGGCGGTCAGGTTCTTGTAGGCGTCGATCCCCGCGAGCAATTCGGGCGAGACGTCGTTGAAATTGAGCCCGCGCGCCGAATCCGCCGAGAAGCTGTCGCGCCCGTTGAACTCGGTGCGCACGAACGGCAGGCCGCGGATGAGCACCTGCGTCGGCTCGCCGGACGGATGCGTGCTGTCATCGGCCGATTGCAGGCGGTTGACGGTGATGCCGGGCACGCGCTGGAGCGCCTCGGCGGCCGACTTGTCGGGAAAGGCGCCGATATCGGTCGCGGTGATCGAATCGACGAAGGTGGCGGCGTTCTTCTTGATCGACTGCGATGTCGCGAGCGCCTGGCGGACGCCGACGACGACGATCTCGTTGCCGGTCTGAACATCGTCGGCGGCCGTGTCGGCCGCGCCCTGCTGCGGTGGCGGATTGTCCTCGCTCGCCTGCGCCAATGCCGGCCCCGAAAGCCCCAGCGCCGCCAAGGCCACCAACGATGCGCCGGTCCGCAGACCCCGCCGACGCACCACGTTCCTTCCCTTCATGCCCCACTCCCCTCCGGTTTGTCGCTCTTCCCGAGCTGTACGGCAGGCTCGATCGCCCGCATCGCATTCTTGCCTAAATTTGCGCAATTTTGATTTCGACGCAAGAGGATTCATAATCGTTCAAATTAATAGAGATGAGTCAATGAGTTATGGATATCCTCTGGCAGAGGTTGAGCAATTTTCGCGCAGATGACATGTACCGAATCAATCGCGTCGCTTGCTTTTCTCAGGCAAGTAGCGCAAAGTTTTTGCGCTGATTTGCTCAACCGCGGCAAACCGGCGGATCGAGACTCGGGAGGGGTGATGCACCGGAGGGGAAGCGAGATCGTCGGCTCAGCGCGCGGATTGCCGTCTGCCCGCCGCATCGGGGATCGTCAGCGCGAGCGCCGCGGCAAGCGCGAACGCGGTTGCGGCGAGCACCAGCGCGAGCGCCGCCCGGTCCCCGAACAGGCGGTGCACCACCCAGCCGAGCAAGGCCGCCGCGACGAGTTGCGGGATCACCAGGAAGACATTGTGGATACCCATATAAACGCCCATCCGCGCGGGCGGCACGGCGCTGGACACCATCGCATAGGGCGCGGAGAGGATCGATGCCCAGGCGCAGCCGATGCCGAGCGCGGGCACCCACAGCCAGCCGGGCGCGGTGATGAGCGCGAAGCCGGCGAGCCCGCCCGCGCCGAGGAGCAGGCACAAGGCATGCGCCTCGCGCCGGCCGATGCGCCGGGTAAGCCACGGCAGCGCGAACGCGCCGAGCGCCGCGACGCCGTTGTAGAAGGCGAACAGCACCCCCACCCAATCGGCGCGCGCATTATAAGCGGCGCTCCCCGGATCGCCGCCCGCGCCGCTATTCCCGGCGATGGCGGGCACGGCGTAGATCCACAAGGCGAACAGCCCGAACCAGGTGAAGAACTGCACCACCGCCAGCCGCCGCAGCAATGCGGGCATGTGGACCACGTCGTCGATGATCTCGAGCAGCCCGGTCGGCCGCACCCCATGGCGCGCGCTCCACGCGGTCGCCCATTGGCCGAGCCCGAGCAGGCCGGCCGCGCCCGCGATCAGGTAAAGCTCGGGCCGATAGCCCTGGATCGCGGTGACGGTCGTGATCGCGATCGCGCCGGCGATCCACAACGCGCCGTTGCGCACCAATGTCGCGCTGCTCGTCGCCGCCCATTCGGGCCGCTCGGGCGCGCCGGTGCCGTGGCGAACTTCGCCGGGCGGCGGCTCGCGCGTGGTGATGATGCTGATGCCGACGCTCACCAGCAGCCCGACCGCGCCGATCGCATAGGCGGCGCGCAACGACGGCGGCAAGGTGCCGGGCGGCGCCTCGCCCGCGAATCCGAACCAGTGCGAAAGCATCCACGGCAGCGCCGAGGCGAGCACCGCGCCGGTGCCGATGAACGCGACCTGGATCGCGAACGCCGTGGTGCGCTGCCGCTCGGGCACGACATCGGCGACGAGCGCGCGGAACGGCTCCATCGCAATGTTGATCCCGCCGGTGAGCAGCCACAGCATCAGGCTCGCCGCCCACAGGCTGCCGACATTGGGCATCGCGACCAGCGCCACCGCGCTCGCCAGCGCGCCCGCGAGCACATAGGGCCGCCGCCGCCCGAGCGCCCCCCAGGTGCGGTCGCTCAAATGGCCGATGATCGGCTGGACGAGCAGCCCGGTGATCGGCCCCGCGATCCACAGGATCGGCAACTGGTCGAGCTCGGCGCCGAGCGTCTGGAAGATGCGGCTGGTGTTGACGTTCTGGAGGCCCCAGACGATCTGCACCCCGAACAGCCCGCAGCACATATTGGCGAGCGCCATACGCGACAGCAGGCCCGGCGGCGCCGCCGCCGCGCCGACGCGGATCGGTTTCGGCGTCGCCTCCGCTTGCAATGCTCCCCCTTCGGTGCGCTTAGTCGCGCCCATCTTATGCAGCCCGGACAACATGGCCAATAGCACCAAGACGACGCTCGAGGATCTGGCGCGACTCGCCGGCGTGTCGATCTCGACCGTCAGCCGCGCGCTCAACGATCAGCCGCCGATCAGCCTCAAGACCAAGCAGCGCATCTGGGAACTGGCGCGGGCGCACGATTATCCCTTCCGCCGCTCGATGCCCGCCGCGCCGATCGGCTCGGGCGGCTCGATCGCGATCGTGACGCCGCATGTCCGCGGCCGTCCGCTGCCGCTCTCGCATCCCTTCTTCCTCGAGCTTCTCGCGAGCATCGGCGAGGCGGCGCGCGAGCGCACGTGCGATTTCACCGTCAGCCATGTCGCCCCCTCCGGCCTCGACGACCTCGTCACCGCGACCACGACGAGCCGCGCGAGCGGGGTGATCTTTCTTGGCCAGGGGATGCTTCATGAGGAGCTGAACCAGCTCGCCGAGACGGATGCGCGCTTCGTCGTCTGGGGCGCGCATCTGCCGGGGCAGAAATACCGCTCGATCGGATCGGACAACCTGATCGGCGGACGACGCGCGACCTTGCACCTCGCCCGGCTCGGCCGCCGCGCGATCGCTTTCATCGGCGGCAGCGACCCCGAGGCACAGCAGCGCCGCCGCGGCTATCTCGACGCGCTCGACGAAAGCGGGATCGAACATGATCCGCGCCGCGTCGTCCAGGTCGAATTCGAGCTCGAATCGGCCGAGGCCGCGGTCGGGCGGCTGCTGCGCCGGGGGATTCCGATCGACGGCATCGTCGCCGCGAGCGACCTGATCGCCCTGGGCGCGATCCGCGCGCTGCGGTCGAACGGCCGCTCGGTGCCCGCCGACGTCTCGGTGGTCGGCTATGACGACATGCTGCTCAGCCGATTGAGCACCCCGGCACTCACCACCGTCCGGCAGGACACGTTCCGCGCGGGGCAGCTCCTCGTCGCCTCGATCCTCGATCAGGGCGCCGACGAATCGCCCGGCTATCTCTCGACCGAGCTGATCGTCCGCGAATCCTGCGGCGCCTGACGGCAAGATTCCGGCAGCAGCGGAAATCCGGGCTGTTGCCGTCGCCCTGCCGACATCATAGAGAATCCGAAATCGCCTGGCCGTTCAAGGAGAGCGCGCATGACCGGTCCGTTCGTCCGTCCCGACGTCCGCGGATTTCTCGATTATCTCGAGAACATGCCCGGTCCGCGGACGCATGAAATGTCGCCGCCGGAAGCGCGGCAGCTCTACATCGCGATGAAGGACGTCGCCGAACCGCCCGTCGGCGATCTGGCGGTGATCCGTGACCTGACGGTTCCGGGGCCCGGCGGCGACCTGTCGCTGCGATTGTTCGACGCGAAGGAAACGCGCGAACCCGGCCCGGCGGTCGTCTTCCTTCACGGCGGCGGGTTCGTGATCGGCAATGTCGATACGCATGCCTCGTTGTGCGCCGAGATGGCGCGGGTGCTCGACCTTCCCATCGTCTCGGTCGAATACCGGCTCGCGCCCGAGCATCGCTGGCCCGCGGCGCCCGACGATTGCGAGGCGGCGGCGCGCTGGGTCGCCGAGGCGCACGATGCGCTGGGGCGGCGCGTGACCGGCCTGGTGCTCGCGGGCGACAGCGCCGGCGGGACGCTCACCATCGTCGTGGCGATGGCGCTGCGCGATCGGCCCGCCGCGGTGCCCGTCATCGCGCAGTTCCCGCTCTACCCCGCCGCCGACATGAGCCGCGTCTATCCCTCTTACGAAGAGTTCGCCGAGGGCTACCTGTTGACGCGGGACACGATGGAATGGTTCGCGGACGCTTATCGCGCAGACCTCACCCACATGCGCGGCACGCCGATGCTGGGCGCGCTTGCCGGGCTGCCGCCCGCCGTGGTGGTGACGGCGAGCCTCGATCCGTTGCGCGACCAGGGCCGCGCCTATGCCGGCGCGCTGATCGATGCCGGCGTGCCGGTCGTATTTCGGGAGGCACGCGGCAACATCCACGGCTTCGCGAATCTCCGCAAGGCGATCCCCTCGAGCGTCGGCGACGTTGCGGGCGCGCTCGCGGCGCTCAAGGCGGTCGTCGCCGAAGCCGAGGCCGACCGCGTGATGGCGCAGGCGGCGGGCTGACGCGTCTCGATGCCCGATCCGGCCGATCTCCCCTATCGCCCCTGCGCGGGCGTGATGCTCGTCAACCGCGACGGCCTGGTATTCGTCGGCCAGCGCATGGATTCGACCCTCGAAGCCTGGCAGATGCCGCAAGGCGGGATCGATCCGGGCGAGGATGCGGAGACGGCGGCCCTGCGCGAACTCGGCGAGGAAACGGGCGTCACGCCCGACAAGGTCGAGCTGATCGCGACCGCGCCGCAAGAGCTGCGCTACGACCTTCCCGACGACCTGATCGGCAAATTGTGGGAAGGCAGATGGCGCGGGCAGCGCCAGCGCTGGTTCCTCT
>CAZXFY010000033.1:0-40400 GCA_964639855.1 uncultured Stakelama sp.
TTCCTGCGGCTCGACGGCACGATCGCGGTCGTCACCAACATCGATCCCGAGCATCTCGACCATTATGGCGATTTCGACGCGGTGAAGCGGGCCTATGTCGAGTTCGTCGAGAACGTGCCCTTCTACGGCGCGGCGTTGCTGTGCCTCGACCACGCGGAAGTGCAGGGCATCGTCCCGCGCATCCGCGACCGGCGGATCGTGACCTATGGCTTCGCCGCGCAGGCCGATGTGCGCGGGGTCAACGTGACGCCGATCGGCGGCGCCAACCGGTTCGACGTGGCGGTGCGCAATCGCGACGGCGAGGTGCGGACGATCGAGGGAATCGAGCTGCCGATGCCGGGGCGGCACAATGTCCAGAACGCGCTCGCCGCGATCGGCGTGGCGCTGGAACTCGGCATCGACGATGCCACGATCCAGAAGGGCTTTGCCGGCTTCGGCGGCGTCAAAAGGCGCTTCACCAAGGTGGGCGAGGTGGCGCTCGACGGCGGCCGCGCGGTGGTGATCGACGATTACGGGCATCACCCGGTCGAAATCCGCGCGGTGCTCTCGGCGGCGCGCGAGGGGACGAAGAACCGCGTCATCGCCGTGGTGCAGCCGCACCGCTACACGCGGCTGCGCGACCTGATGAACGACTTCCAGACCGCGTTCAACGATGCCGACATGGTGCTGGTGACACCCGTTTATGCCGCGGGTGAAACCCCGATCGAGGGGATCGACGCGCAGGCGCTGGCCGACGGGCTCAGGCGGCGCGGGCACCGGTCGGCGGCGACGGTGGCGGGCATGGATGCGCTCGCGGACACGCTCGCGGGCATCGTGCAGGCGGATGACGTGGTGGTCTGCCTCGGCGCCGGAGACATCACCAAATGGGCGGCGGGGCTCGCCGATGCGATCGCGGCCGCGCGAGGGGCGGTAGCGGCATGAGCGTATGCTACGCGCTCCCGCCGCTCCGGGGCTCGGCCGAGCATCAGGGGAGCCTTGCCGAGTTCATCTGGTTCCGCACCGGTGGCCCGGCCGAATGGCTCGTGCGGCCGGAGGACGTGCGCGATCTGGCGAGCTTCATGGCGGGGCTCGATCCCGACACGCCGGTATTCCCCGTCGGCGTCGGATCGAACCTGATCGTGCGCGACGGCGGCGTGCCGGGCGTGGTCGTGCGGTTGCCCAAGGCGATGGCGAAGGTCTCCGCCGAGACGGGAAACCGCGTGCGCGCGGGCGGGGGGGCGATGGGGATCACCGTTGCCAGCGCGGCGCGCGATGCGGGGATTGCCGGGCTCGAGTTCCTGCGCGGGATACCGGGGACGGTCGGCGGTGCGGTGCGGATGAACGCAGGCGCTTATGGGCGCGAGACGGGCGACATTCTGATCGAGGCGACGGTGGTGACGCGTGAGGGCGACATCGAAATCTGGCCCGCCGAACGGCTGGGCTATACCTATCGGCATTCGGACCTACCGGCGGGTGCGGTGATCGTCGAGGCGCTGTTCGAGGGCGTGCCCGGCGACAAGGCCGCGATCGCCGCCGAGATGGATCGGATCGCGGCCGAGCGCGAAGCCTCGCAGCCGCTGCGGTCGCGCACGGGCGGCTCGACATTCAAGAACCCGCCGGGCGACAAGGCCTGGCGGCTGATCGATGCTGCCGGGTGTCGCGGACTGCGGCACGGAGATGCGCAGGTCAGCGAGAAGCATTGCAATTTCCTGCTCAATCTCGGCGGCGCGTCGAGCGCGGAGATCGAAGCGCTGGGCGAAGAGGTGCGCGATCGGGTGAAGGCGCATTCCGGGGTGATGCTGGAGTGGGAAATCCAGCGGGTGGGGGTGCAGGCGTGAGGGCGATCCTTATGATCCTCCCCCGCAGGGGGAGGGGGACCAAGACGCGAAGCGGCCTGGTGGAGGGACTTTCGAGCCGGGCGATTCATTTGTGGCCGACGCCCCTCCACCATCCCCGCTTCGCGGGGACGGTCCCCCTCCCCGTTCCGGGGAGGATCGGATGAGCCTCCACATCGCGGTCCTGATGGGCGGCTGGTCGGCGGAGCGGGAGGTGTCGCTGATGTCCGGCAAGGGCATTGCCGACGCGCTCGAAGGGTTCGGCCATCGCGTCACGCGGATCGACATGGATCGTGATGTCGCTGCGCGGCTCGCCGAGGCAGCGCCCGATCTCGTGTTCAACGCGCTCCACGGCACGCCGGGGGAGGACGGGTCGGTGCAGGGAATGCTCGACCTGATGGGGCTCCGCTACACGCATTCGGGGCTCGCGACGTCGGTGATCGCGATCGACAAGCAGCTCACCAAGCAGGCGCTGGTGCCGCACGGCATCCCGATGCCCGGCGGGCGGATCGTGAGGAGCGCCGAGCTGTTCGAGGGCGATCCGCTCGCGCGGCCATATGTGCTGAAACCCGTCAATGAAGGCTCGTCGGTGGGCGTCGCGATCGTCACCGACGACGGCAATACCGGCAACCCGATCGGCCGCGATGTTCGGGGGCCGTGGCAGGAATTCGACGAACTGCTCGCCGAGCCCTTCATCCGTGGGCGCGAGCTGACGACGGCGGTGCTGGGCGATCGCGCGCTTGGTGTCACCGAGCTTCGGCCCAAGAGCGGCTTCTACGATTACGACGCAAAATATACCGATGGGCTGACCGATCACGTCTTTCCCGCCGACATTCCAGACGAGATCGCGGAAGCGTGCAAACGGATCGCGCTGGAGGCGCACCGGCTGCTCGGCTGCCGGGGCTGCTCGCGCGCGGATTTCCGCTGGGACGATGATAGGGGCGAGGACGGGCTGTTCCTGCTGGAGGTCAACACCCAGCCGGGAATGACGCCGCTCAGCCTCGTGCCCGAACAGGCGCGGCATCTGGGTATCTCCTACGATGCGCTCGTCCAGCGCATCGTCGATGAAGCGATGGCGGAGGCGCCGCGATGAGCCGCACGCTCAAGCGCGGATCGTCGCCGCGTCGCGGCGCGCCCCGGCGCAAGCAGAAGCCGTCGCGGCGCTCGTTCGGCGACCGCCTCCTCGAATGGCTCCAGATCAGCGAGGAGACGCTGCGCAAGGCGGTGACCTGGACGATCGTGCTCGCGGCGAGCGCGCTGCTGGTGGTCGCGGCGACGTGGATCGGCATTCCGGGGATGATCGGCACCGCGGTTGCCGAGGGGCTTGGCCGGGCCGGGCTGCGCGTCGAGCAGGTCGAGGTGACCGGCCTCAAGCGGATGGACGAGATGACCGTCTATGCCGTCGCGCTCGATCAGCAATCGCGCGCGATGCCGCTCGTCGATCTCGGCGAGGTGCGGCAGAAGCTGCTCCGCTACGGCTGGATCGAGGATGCGCACGTCTCGCGCCGGCTGCCCGACACGCTGCTGATCCAGATCGACGAGCGCACCCCGGCGGCGATCTGGCAGAATGAAGGGCAGCTCACGCTGATCGACAAGAACGGCGTGCTGCTCGAACAGATTTCGCCCGCCGCGATGCCCGATCTGCCGCTGCTGATCGGCAAGGGCGCGGCGGCCGAGGCGCCCGCTTATCAGGCGTTGATCGATGCCGCGCCCGCGCTTCGGCCCCGCATCCGCGCGGCGACCTGGAT
This sequence comes from uncultured Stakelama sp., assembly GCA_964639855.1. Lineage (GTDB taxonomy): Bacteria > Pseudomonadota > Alphaproteobacteria > Sphingomonadales > Sphingomonadaceae > Sphingomonas. The sequence continues at coordinate 3,563 of CAZXFY010000033.1, forward strand.
CGGCAACCGGCGCTGGAACCTGCTGTTCGACAGCGGCGAGACGCTCGCCCTTCCCGAGCACGGGGCCAAACGCGCGCTCGTCAAATTTGCCGAGCTGGACGGGGCCGATAGACTGCTCGGCAAGGGCTTTCTGCGCTTCGACATGCGCGATCCGACCAAATTGGTCGCGCGCAAGCCGGGGCAGGTGGTACGGCATGATGTCCGGCCCGCTGCATCGCCCAGCCCCGCCGCGTCGGGCGGCGAGGCGGCGACGGGCGAAGACGGGTGAGAAGACGGGTAAGCGGTAGCGTAAGGGGGAAAGCAGGATGGCGAAGGCAGCTCCCGAGGATCTGATCACGGCGCTCGATATCGGGTCGTCCAAGGTCTCGGCGATGATCGCGCAAAAGGCGGACGGGGGCGAGTTGATCGTGCTCGGCACCGGCCAGCGCGAGAGCCGCGGCGTCAAGCGCGGCTATATCGCGGACATGGCCGCGACCGAGCTTGCGGTGCGCGAGGCGGTCGAGCAGGCGGAGCGGATCGCGGGCACCAATATCGAGAATGTGTGGGTCAGCTTCTCCGCCGGCGGGCTGGTCTCCGACGTCGCCTCGGTCGAGGTCGAGCTGGGCGGGCATCGCATCGAGCAGGCCGATATCGACGAGCTGCTCCAGCACGGGCGCGATTCGATCGATCCGGGCGGGCGGATGGTGCTCCATGCGCAGCCGACGCTCTACACGCTCGACGGGCTCACGGGGGTCAAGAAGCCGCTCGGGCTCCATGCCGACCGGCTCGGCGTCCACATCCATGTCGTCGCGGCGGACGGCTCGCCGGTGCGCAACCTCGATCTGTGCGTGCGCTCGGCGCATCTGGAGGTGAAGTCGATCATCGCGGCGCCGCTCGCCACGGGGCTGGCCTGCCTTTCCGACGAGGAGCGCGAGCTGGGCGTGGCGCTGGTCGAGCTGGGCGCGGGGATCACCAACGTCTCGCTGTTCGCGGGCGGGATGCTCGTCGGGCTCCAGTCGATCCCGGTCGGCGCGGCGGACATCACCGACGACATCGCCTCCGCCTTCGGCACGCGGCGCACGCAGGCCGAGCGGATGAAATGCTTTTACGGTTCGGCGAACATGAGCCCGCGCGACAATCACGACATGATCGATGTCGCGCCGATCTCGGCCGAGGACGATGGCGGCGAGGGCGCGCGAATCACCCGCGCCCAGTTGATCGCCGTCATTCGCCAGCGGCTCGAGCATCTGACCAGCGAGATCCAGAAGGCGCTCAAGGACCTGGGATTCGACGGCCCGGTCGGCCGGCAGGTGGTGCTGACCGGCGGCGGCGCGGAGCTGAAAGGCGTCGCCGATTACGTCCAGCAGGCGCTCGGCCGCGCGGTGCGGGTTGGCCGGCCGCGCGGCCTGACCGCGCTTCCCGACGCGCATTCGGGGCCGGCCTTCGCGACGCTCGCGGGGCTCGCCTTCTTCGCCGCCAGCGATCCGATCGACCTGCGTTCGGTGGCGCCGGCGAACCAGATGATCCACAAGCCGCGAGGCCTTGGTGCGGTGAGGCGTTTGATGGCTGCGGTCAAAGCGAATTATTAAGGAATTATGTCCGCGAACCCTTGTTTTCGCTAGAGTCATAGAAACCGATCGTGCAAAAGGCGTCGGGCATTAGTTGAATCCCCAGCGTACCGGGGAAGGGCGGAGAACACCGATGAGTATCGAATTCCTCACTCCCGAGGCGGACGAGCTGACCCCCCGGATCGCCGTGATCGGCGTCGGCGGCGCGGGCGGCAACGCGATCGCGAACATGATGCGCGCCGAGGTCCAGGGCGTGGACTTCCTGGTCGCGAACACCGACGCGCAGGCGCTCAAGCAGTCGAGCGCTTCGACCAAGATCCAGCTCGGGGCGAAGATCACGCAGGGGTTGGGCGCCGGATCGCGGCCCGAGATCGGGCGCGCGGCCGCCGAGGAGACGATCGAGGACGTCACCAAGATGCTCGAGGGCGCGCATATGTGCTTCATCGCCGCGGGCATGGGCGGCGGCACCGGCACGGGCGCCGCGCCGGTCATCGCCAAGGCTGCGCGCGACATGGGCATCCTGACGGTCGGCGTCGTCACCAAGCCCTTCGCGTTCGAGGGCACGCGTCGCGCCAAGGCCGCCGAGGCGGGGATCGAGGAGCTTCAGAAGTTCGTCGATACGCTGATCGTGATCCCGAACCAGAATCTGTTCCTGATCGCCAATGCGAACACGACCTTCAAGGAAGCGTTCCAGATGGCGGACGAGGTGCTCCAGCAGGGCGTGCGCGGGATCACCGACCTGATGGTGATGCCCGGCCTCATCAACCTCGATTTCGCCGATGTCCGCTCGGTGATGCAGGAGATGGGCAAGGCGATGATGGGCACCGGCGAGGCCGAGGGCGATTCGCGCGCGCTGGAGGCGGCGCAGAAGGCGATCGCCAACCCGCTGCTCGACGGCGTCTCGATGCAGGGCGCCAAGGGCGTCATCATCTCGATCACCGGCGGCGAGGACATGCGCCTGCTCGAAGTGGACGAGGCGGCGAACCACATCCGCGAGCTGGTCGATCCCGATGCCAACATCATCTGGGGATCGGCGTTCAATTCCGATCTCGACGGCAAGATCCGCGTCTCGGTCGTCGCGACCGGGATCGACGCCGATGCGAGCCAGCAGGCGGCGCCCGAGCCGGCGCGCGTCTTCTCGTTCGCGGCGCCGAAGAAGAAGGCAGCGCCCGAGCCGGTGGCAGAGGTGCCGGCCGAGGAGTCGACGGCCGAGGTCGCTCCCGCGGAGGAATCGGTCGAGGAGGCGCCCGTCGCCGTCGAGGAGCCCGCGTCCGAATCCGAATCCGCGCCCGAGCCCGAGGTTGTGATCGAGGAGCCGGTGGCGAGCGTGTCGGCAGCGGAGGAAGCGGCTGCCGACGACGAACTGGTGCTCGGCAGCGACACGATCGTTTCCGAAACGCCCAGGAGCGACGACGAAGCCGAATCGGTTTCGCCCGAGCGCCCCAACCGCCGCCGCTGGCTGTCGGCGGGCTCGGCCGCGGGCGAGAGCGTCGCGGCACCTCGCGAGGGCGGTCCGGTGGTCGAGAAGGGCGGCGCCGGTACGCAGCCCGCGCCCAAGGTCAAGCTCGGCGGCACGTTGTTCGAGCGGATGTCGAGCGTCAGCCGCAGCAGCTCGCGCGATCACGAGGAACCGGCCGAGGAGAAGGACCCGCTCGATATTCCGCGCTTCCTTCATCGACAGAACAATCAATAGTGCAGCCGTGCCGGTTCGTCGCCGGCATGGTGCGCTTCGTCGCGCCACTGAACGCAGGTCAGAGCGTGTTCAGCAGCACCGTGGTCTAGCTTGGATTTCATGCAGCTTCGCCATGTCGTTTTCGGAATGGTCGCGCTGGCGGGAACGTCGGCGGCGGCCGTTCCCGCCGTTCAGCAGACGCATCCGCCCGGCCGGACCGCGACCGGCCTCGCGACGATCGCGCCGCCCACGCCCGATGCCGATGAGCTCGCTGAGCAGATGCGCGTGCTCGCCAAGAATCCGAAGGATGTCGATGCGCTGATCCGCGCGGGCGAGCTGACGCTGATGCTCCGCGATCCGACCGCAGCCGCGGTGCTGTTCTCGCGCGCCGAGAAGATCGAGCCGAACAACCCGCGCATGAAGGCGGGCATGGCCGCCACGCTGGTGCGGATGGAGCGGCCCGGCCAGGCGCTGCGACTGTTCGCCGAAGCCGAGAAGGGTGGCTACGACGTCGCGAAGTTCGCGGCGGACCGCGGCCTCGCCTATGATCTTGTCGGCGCGCAGGAGCGGGCGCAGCGCGACTATCGGCTCGCGTTGGAGCATGACCGACAGGACGAGACGCTGCGCCGCTATGCGCTGTCGCTCGGCATTTCGGGCAGGAAGGACGAGGCGATGGCGCTGCTCGATCCACTGCTGCGCCACCGCGACCGCGCCGCCTGGCGCGACCGGGCCTTCATCTTCGCGATGAACGGGGAGCCCGACAAAGCCGAGGAGATCGCGGCGGCGATGATGCCCGGGCCGGTATCGGAAGGGCTCGAGCCCTTCTTTCAGCGGCTCGACGACCTGTCGCCGGTCGATCGCGCTTTCGCGGTGCATTTCGGCGAGCTCAACCCGAGCCCGGCGCGGCTTGCCGACGCGCGGCTGGTGCCGCCGCTGCCCGCGTTGACGCCGGACGCGACTCGCGTTGCCGCAGCCGAACCGAAAGCGGATGCGCGCAAGCCCGGCCGTACCGCACGCCGCAAGCGGGGCGAGACGGGGCTCCAGCCCGGCCGTACGCAAATCGCCTCGGCCGATGCCGCGCCGCCGGCGGCAGCCGTCCGATCGGCGCCGTCGCCGGCGGCGACCGTCATGCCGACCACGCCGGCGCGAACGCCCGCAACGACGCGGCCTTCCAACGTCGCGACCGCTGCGCCAACGACCATCGCTCCCAAGCCTTCCACGGTGGGCAGCGAGGATACGATCCTCGAACGGATCATCGCCGGCATCAGCGTGCCTGCCTCCGAACTCGCCGAAGCACCCGCGACGGAAGAGGCGGCGCCGACGGCGTCCGCCGGCACGAGCGATGTCGCCAGGGCGCAGGCCGCGCTCGAAGCGGCGAATGCGAAGGCGGAGGCCGAACGGCGCGCGGCGATCGAGAAAGCGGCGGAGCGCAAGGCGGAGCGTGAGGCCAAGGCGGAAGCCGATCGGAAGGCAGCCGCGAAGAAGGCCGCGGAAGAAAAGGCTGCCGCAAAGAAGAAAGCCGAGGAGGAAAAGAAGGCCAAGGCCGAACCGGCACGCTTCTGGGTGCAGGTCGCGGGCGGGGCGAACGAAAAGACGCTCGGCCGCGCCTATGCGCGGATCGTCGACAAGGCGCCCGAGCTGATGAAGGGCAAGCAGGGCTGGTGGACGCCGCTCAACGCCACCAACCGCGTGTTGACCGGACCGTTCAAGAGCGCGGGCGAGGCGCAGGAGTTCGTCAACAAGCTCGCGGGCGCGGGTGTTTCGGCCTTTCCGTTCGTGAGCAACGACGGGCAGAAGGTTGCGAAGTTGCCGCGCAAATGATCCGGCGGGGGGCATGAGCGGCGGGCTGGCGCCCTGGGCGTCGTACCCCGACGCGAGCCGCGGCCGCCTTCATGAGGAGCGAAAGGGGACACGGGGGCCCCGCGACGCCTTTCAACGCGATCGCGACCGGATCATCCATTCGATCAGTTTTCGAAGGTTGCGCCACAAGACGCAGGTGTTCCTGTCCCCCGATGGCGACCATTTCCGCGTGCGTCTCACGCATAGTCTCGAAGTCGCGCAAATCGGCCGCACCATCGCGCGGGCGCTGGGGCTCAACGAGGACCTGACCGAGGCGCTGTGCCTTGCCCATGATATCGGCCACCCCCCGTTCGGCCATGCGGGCGAGGATGCGCTCAAGGAGGCCATGGCGGGCGAGGGCGGGTTCGATCACAACGGGCATACCCTGCGCACGCTGATGGTGATCGAGCGGCCCTATCCGGAATGGGACGGGCTCAATCTCACCTGGGAGACGCTGGAGGGGCTCGCCAAGCACAACGGGCCCGTTGCGGCGCCGGGCTGGGCATTGGCGGAGGCCGATGCGGCATTTCCGCTGGAGCTCGGCATGCGCGCCTCGCTCGAAGCGCAGGTCGCCGCCATTGCGGACGACATCGCCTACGACAATCACGATATCGACGACGGGTTGCGCGCCGGGCTGCTGACGCTCGATCAATTGCTTGCCGTTCCGATCGTCGCGCGCGGGTGGGACGCGGTGCAGATGCGCTATCCCCATGTCGCGCGCGAGCGGCTGGTGCGCGAGCTTATCCGATCGCAGATCGGCACGATGGTCAACGATGTGATCGAAGAAACGCGGCGGCGCGGCTCGGCGGCGGGCGTCGAGACGGTGGACGATGTGCGGGCGGCGGGGGAGGCGCTCGCCTGCTTCTCGGCGCCGATGCGCGACGACGAGCGCGCGCTCAAGCGCTTCATGTACGCCAATCTCTATCACCATCCCCGCCAGCTCGCCGCAGCCGCGACCGCGCGGACGATCGTGGCAGGGCTGTTCGACGCGTATCGCGTCGATCCCGGCCTGATGGCGGCGGGCTGGCATGAGCAACTCGACGGTGCCGAGCCGTGGCGCACCCGCCGGATCGCCGATTACATTGCGGGCATGACCGATCGCTATGCGATCGCGCGCTACAAGGAGGCTGTCGGGCCGATCGATCTCCCCGAGGGCTTCTAGAGCAACGTTCCTTAAATCAGAACCGTTCGTCCCCGGACTTGATCCGGGGTTGTCGAAGCACCGTCCTTTTCCCGCCGTGGAAAAGAAAAACGGCCCTTCGACAAGCTCAGAGCCTGCCCCGGCGAAGGCCGGGGGTGAACGGTGTTGGGTCAGATTAAACGCACGTTGCTCTGGGTGCCGCTATGGTTTCAGCTCTGCTGAAACAGAGTCCAGGCGGCGAAGCGTGCTTCTGCGGCGACGAACCGCGGCGGTGACAAACTTCTGCGACATCTCGCGCGCAACTTCGCCACCCGTTCGCTGAGGAGACGTTGTGTGTCCGAGATCAGCATCGCGCTCAACCGTTTCGGCCTCGGCGCGCGACCCGACGAGCCGTTGCCGAGCGATGCGCGGCGCTGGCTCGTCGATCAGTTCGAGCGCTTCGAGCCCGCACCGCCGCCGATCGCGGTGCTTCCCGGTCGCGCGACGATCGTCGCCGAATATGACGATTACCGAAGGGTGCGGCGCGCCGCCAAGCGTCGGGCCGCAGCGGCGTCCGAAGGCGATCCGAAGGCGACGGAGGCCGACGCGCCGCCCAAGCGACCGGGCCGCCGGGAGCGCCGCGACGTGCGCGCCTTCTACACGGACGCCGTCGGCGCGCGGATGGATGCCGCGCTCGTGACGCCCGCGCCCTTCATCGAGCGGCTGGTCCATTTCTGGTCCAACCACTTCGCGGTGTCGGCGGACAAGCTGCTGATCGCCGGGCTCGCGGGACCGTTCGAGTTCGAGGCGATCCGCCCGCATGTGCTCGGCCGGTTCGGCGACATGCTCGACGCGGTCGAGCGGCACCCGGCGATGCTGCTCTATCTCGACCAAGCGCGCTCGATCGGCCCGAACAGCCCGCGCGGCAGCCGAATCACCGCGCGCGGCAGGCGCAAGGCCGGGCTCAACGAAAATCTCGGTCGTGAAGCGATGGAGCTGCACACGCTCGGCGTGCGCACGGGCTACAGCCAGCAGGACGTCACCGAGTTCGCACGCGCGCTGACGGGCTGGACGGTGTCCGGTGTCGGCGCGCGTGCCGGACGGCGCGCCCGCCGCGGCGCACCGGGCGATTTCGCCTTCGTCCCCCGCCTGCACGAGCCCGGTGCGCGAACGATCATGGGCAAGAGCTATCCGCAACGCGGCGAGGCGCAGGCGCAAGCGGTGCTCGACGACCTCGCGATCCATCCGGCGACCGCGCGGCATGTCGCCACCAAGCTCGCCCGGCACTTTGCGGGCGACACTCCGCCGCCCGCGCTGGTGGCCCGGCTCGAAACGGCATTCCTGAAAAGCGGCGGCGATCTTCCGGCCGTCTACCGCGCGCTGATCGACGCGCCCGAGGCGTGGGCGCCCGCGCCCGCCAAGTTCAAGTCGCCCTGGGAATGGTCGGTCTCGGCGATGCGCGCGCTCGGCGCCCGCGAGATGCGGCCGCGCGCGGTCACGGGGCTGATGACGCAGCTCGGACAGCCGGTGTGGAAGCCCGGCTCGCCGGCTGGATATGACGATGTCGCCGGTGCCTGGGCGGCCCCCGATGCGGTGTTGCGCCGTGTCGAGGCGGGGGCCCGGATGGCCGCGCGCGTCGATGGGGCCGACGCCCGCGCGCTGGCGCCGAAGCTGTTTCCGGCGGCGCTCGGCGACGGCACGCGACAGGCGCTGGCGCGCGCCGAAAGCTCGGGACAGGCGCTGGCGCTGCTGCTCGCCGCGCCCGAGATGATGCGGAGATAGGCCATGCTCGATCGCCGAACCTTCCTTGCCGCCGGGGGCGCGACCGGGCTTGCTGCCTTCGCGCCGCGGCTCGCCTTCGCCCGCGCCGCGACCGAGCGCCGCTTCGTTTTCGTCATCCAGCGTGGCGCCGCCGACGGACTCGGGATCGTCGCCCCGGTGAGCGATCCCGGATTCGCAGGGCTTCGTGGTGTTCTGGCCGAGGATTTCGCGGGCGCGGCCAGGCTCGATTCGATGTTCGCGCTCCATCCCAAACTCGCGACGATCGGCGGGCTCTATGCCAAAGGCGAGGCGCTGTTCGCGCATGCGATCGCATCGCCCTATCGCGACCGATCGCATTTCGACGGGCAGAATGTGCTCGAGACGGGCGGCGCGGACGCGTATCAGGTCCGCGACGGCTGGCTCAACCGCATGCTCGGGCTGCTGCCGGCCGGGGAGGCGCGCGCGATCGCGGTAGCGGCGACGGTGCCGATGGCGCTGCGCGGACCCAACGAGGTCGCGTCCTACGCTCCATCGAAGCTGCCGGACGCCTCGGCCGATCTGCTCGATCGCGTGACGATGCTCTACCAGGGCGATGCGCAGCTCCATGGCCTGTGGAGCGAGGCGATGGCGACACGCGCGCTGACCGGCGACCTTGCCGATGACGATGGCCGCAACGCCGCCGCCACGGGCGCGCTGGCCGCGAAATTGCTCGCGCCTGCTGACGGCGCGCGGATCGCGATGATCGAAACCGGCGGGTGGGACACGCATACCGGCCAGCGCGGGCGGCTCGCGCGGCAGCTCAAGGGGCTCGATGCGATGGTCGGCGCGCTCCAAACGGGGCTGGGGCCGCTGTGGCGCGAGACGATGGTGCTCGTGGCGACCGAATTCGGCCGAACCGTCGCGATCAACGGCACCGGCGGCACCGATCACGGCACCGCCTCCGCGGCGATGCTGCTGGGCGGCGCGGTCAAGGGCGGCCGGGTCCTCGCCGATTGGCCGGGCCTGCGCCAGACGGCGCTTTACGAGGGCCGCGATCTGAGGCCCACCACCGGGCTCGACGCCTTTATCGGCGGCGCGGTCGCGTCGCATTTCGGCGTCGCTCCCGATCGGGCGATGGCCGCGCTCTTTCCCGGTTCGGCCCGAACCGCGGCGATCGAGGGGCTCGCCCGCGCCTGATTTGTGCATGGCCGCTGCTTGGGGTAAGGCGCGCGGCGTTTTCCCAAGCTGGACGGATCATGACACTCACCACGCGCTTCGCCGCGCATATCGATGCGGCGCTGGATTCGCTCGTTTCGCAAGGCACCTTGTCGGCGGGGCTGGAGCGACGCGCGGTGACGGTCGAGCCGCCGCGCGATCCGGCGCATGGCGACCTTGCGACCAATGCGGCGATGGTGCTCGCCAAGCCGGCGGGGACAAAGCCACGCGTATTGGCGGAGGCGCTTGCGGCCGAACTCGGGAAGCTCGACGAGGTCGCGGCGGTCGCGGTGGCGGGGCCGGGTTTCATCAACCTGACGCTCACCAACGACACCTGGCGCGCAGAGCTGTCGGCGATCCTCGACGAGGGCGACGATTACGGCCGGATCACGAGCGCGGCGCCGATCACGGTCAACGTCGAATATGTCTCCGCCAACCCGACGGGGCCGATGCACATGGGGCATTGCCGCGGCGCGGTGGTGGGTGACGCGCTCGCCAATCTGCTGGAGTTTGCAGGCGCCAAGGTGATCCGCGAATATTACGTCAACGACGCCGGCGGGCAGGTCGACGTGCTCGCCCGCTCTGCGCATCTGCGCTATCGCGAGGCGCTGGGCGAGGAGATCGGAGCCATCCCCGAAGGCCTCTATCCGGGCGACTATCTTGTGCCGGTAGGACAGGAGCTTGCACGCGAATTCGGCGATGCGTTCATAGGAAAACCCGAGTCCGAATGGCTCGCATTGTTCCGCACGCGCGTGGTCGCGGCGATGATGGCGATGATCAAGGCGGATCTCGCACTGCTCGGCATCCATCACCATGTCTTCGCCTCCGAGGCCGAGTTGCAGGCGGCGGGCAAGCCTGCCGCGGCCGAGGCCGAGCTGAGAGCGCGGGGCCTCGTCTATGACGGTGTGCTGGAGGCGCCCAAGGGTGAGACGCCCGAGGATTGGGAGCCGGTCGAGCTGCCGCTGTTCCGCTCGACCGAGTTCGGCGACGATCAGGACCGGCCGATCCGCAAGTCCAACGGGCAGTGGACCTATTTCGGCGCGGACCTCGCTTACCATTACCAGAAGGCGCAGAATGCCGATGCGCTGATCGACATCTGGGGCGCGGACCATGCCGGGACGGTGAAGCGCATTCAGGCGGCGGTGCGGGCGCTGACCGGCGGGCGGACGCGGTTCGACGTCAAGCTCGTCCAGATGGTGCGGCTGCTGCGCGGCGGCGAGCCGGTAAAAATGTCCAAGCGGGCGGGGAACTTCGTGACGCTTGCTGATGTCGTCAAGGAGGTCGGCAAGGACGTGGTGCGCTTCACCATGCTCACCCGCAAGGCAGACGCGCAGATGGATTTCGACTTCGCCAAGGTGGTCGAGGCGTCGAAGGACAATCCGGTCTTCTACGTCAATTATGCGCATGCGCGGATCGCGTCGCTGCACCGGCGGGCCGAGGAGGCGGGAATCGCCTGTCCGCGCGCCGATCTGTCCCAACTCGATACGCAGGAACTGGCGCTGGTGAAACTCGCGGCGCAGTTTCCGAGGGTCGTCGAGGGCGCGGCGGCGGCGCGTGAACCGCATCGGATCGCCTTTTATCTCTATGACTTGGCAGCGGAGTTTCATGCGTTGTGGAATGTCGGTAACGACCATCCCGAGCGGCGCTTCCTGGTGCCGGATAATGCCGAACTTACCTGCGCGCGTCTTTTCTTGGCCGACGCGATCGGGCAGATTATCAGAAACGGCCTCGCGATCATGGGGGTGGAGGCGGTTCAGGAGATGCACTGATGGCCACGAACGGCGATCTGGGGGACGAGGATCGGCTTCCCTGGCTGGAAACGGTGGACGAGGAATATGAGGAGGGGCCGTCGGTGCTGCGCATCGCGGCGCTGGTGATCCTCGGCCTCGCGCTGATCGCGGCGATCGTCTACGCCGTCTATTGGGTCCAGAACCGATCGCCGGGCGCGGCGGGCAACGGCGCGCTGATCGAGGCCCCCGAGGGCGATTACAAGGTTCCGCCGAAAACGCCGGGCGGGATGCAGCTCGACGGCGACTCGTCGCAGTCGCTCGCGACGAGTGAAGGCGCCGCGACGCCCGACGGCAAGCTCGACCTCGACGCGGTGCCCGAGGCGCCCGTCACCGGCACGCCCGCGGCCGACAAGAATGTCACGCGCTCCGGCAAGACGATCGCGGTGCCGAAATCGGGCGGCGCGCTCAAGGCGGCGGCGCCGGTTTCCGCGCCCAAGGCATCGGGCGGCGGCAATGCGGGGAGCGCGCTCGTCCAGCTCGGCTCGTTCCCGACCCAGGCGCAGGCGAAGACCGCATGGTCGCGGCTTTCGAAGCGCTTCTCCTATCTCGCGCCGCTCGGCCAGTCGGTTGAAAAGGCGGAGGTCAACGGGAACACCGTCTATCGGCTGCGGGTGAATGCCGGGAGCGCGGACCAGGCGGAGACGCTCTGCGGCAAGCTCAAGGTCGCCGGCGAGGCTTGTTTCATCCCGAGGGACTGAGTAGCCCGCGGGCATGAAGCCCATCATCTTCGGCCTTTCGGGGCCGAGCCTCACCGCCGACGAACGCGCCTTCTTCCGGGAGGCGGAGCCGGCCGGCTACATCCTGTTCAAGCGCAACGTCGAGAATCGCGCGCAGCTTCGCGCACTGACGGACAGTTTGCGCGATCTGGCTGGGCGCGAGGAGCTGGCGATCCTGATCGATCAGGAGGGCGGGCGCGTGGCGCGGATGCAGCCGCCCGAATGGCCGGCTTTTCCGGCGGGGCCTGCTTTCGACAAGCTCTACGACGTCGCGCCGATTTCGGCGATCGAGGCGGCGCGGGCCAATGCGCGGGCGATCGCGCTGACGCTGGCCGAGGTGGGGATCACCGTCGATTGCCTGCCGCTGCTCGACGTGGCGCATCCCGACACCACCGAGGCGATCGCCAACCGCGCGCTGGGCCACGAGCCGATGCGCGTCGCGGCGCTCGGGCGGGCGACGCTCGACGGCCTCAGCGACGGCGGCGTGGTGGGCGTCGTCAAGCACATGCCGGGGCACGGGCGCGCGAAGGTGGACAGCCATCACGACCTGCCCGTGGTCGAGGCGGACGACGAGGCGCTGGAGATCGACCTGGCGCCGTTCCGCGCGCTTTCCGGGGCGCCGATGGCGATGACCGGCCACATCGTCTACAAGGCCTGGGATGCCGAGCGGCCGGCGACGCTGAGCCCGGTCGTGATCGAGGAGGTGATCCGCGGCCGGATCGGCTTCGACGGGCTGTTGATGACCGACGATATCGACATGAAGGCGCTGAGCGGCAGCGCGGGCGAGAAGGCGGCGGCGGCGGTCGCGGCCGGATGCGACGTCGCGCTCGATTGCTGGGCGCGGATGGACGAGATGGTCGATATCGCCGGGCGGCTCGGTGAGATGTCCGACCGCGCGCGCGCGCGGCTCGACGCGGCGATGGCGACGCGGGGGGCGGGCGTGGACGATCTGGAAGCGTTGATCGCCCAGCGAGACGCGTTGCTGGCGCTCGCCTGACGCATGCGAACTTGGCCATCGAAGGAGAACGGGAAGGATTCGCGCGAGGCGCGGGGAATACGGAGACGATCGGCGCAGGTGCAGATATAGAAAACCGGTTGGCGCGTCGTCCTTCACGTCACGTCGCGCCTTTGTCGTCCAAGGTTTCGGCTATGCCCGCTTCGTTCGGCACCGCTTTCGATCCCTCGCTTCGGTCGCGATACAAGGCGGCGCGCACGAGCAGCATCAAGGTGATCGGGGTCGTCAGCGTCACGAAGATCGCGATCAGGATCTCGTGAATCATCGGGCGGGTGTGGAGCGTCGAGAAGCAGATCATCGAGGCGACGAGGATGCAGGCCGTGCCCAATGTGGTGCCGAGCGTCGGCGCGTGGACGCGCTTGTAGAAATTGTCGAGCCGGAGCAGCCCGAGCGCGCCGACCAGCGTGATCGAGGCACCCAGCAGGACGAGGAATCCGACCGCGATCGCGGCCCAGAGCGGCAGATCGGGCGCGTCGATCATTCGATCACCTCGCCGCGCATCAGGAACTTGGCGAGCGCCACCGTGCCCGTAAAGCCGAGCAGCGCGATGACGAGCGCTCCCTCGAAGAACAGTGTGCGCCCCGTCTGGATTCCCAGGGTGAGCAGCAGGAGCATCCCGCCGATGTAAAGGCTGTCCATCCCCAGCACGCGATCCTGCGCACGCGGGCCGCGCAGCATGCGGAAAGCGCCGCACGCCATGGCGAGCGCCAGCACGATCTGCGACGCCGTGATGACGAGGGCGAGGACGAGCGTGCTCATGCGAAGATTTCCATCAGCAGCCGTTCGTAACGATCCCTGAGCAGCGCGATCCATTCCCCCTCGTCGCCGAGATCGAGGACGTGGATCAGCACCTCGCGGCGCCGCGCGTCGTGCTGCACCCACAAGGTTCCCGGCGTGGCGGTGATGATGACGGCAAGGATTGCGAGCGCATAAGGGTTGCTGAGTTCAGTTGGGTATCGGATGAAGCCCGCGCGCCGTGCCTCGGGACGGAACAGGACGACCCGGCCGACGGCGATGTTCGAGCGCACGATGTCCGCGATGACGAGCGCCGGCAGCCGGATCATCGCCATGCCGAAGCGAAGCCGCGGCCGTTCCCACCCCAGCACCAGCATCACCCGCGAGACGAGCAATGCGACGACGGCGCCCAGCAGGATGTGCCCCGGCGAGAAGCCGGTGAGCAGCACCCACGTCGCGAACAGGACGGCGGTGAGGAGCGGGAAGGGGACGAGGCGCTTCATGGCCGCGCCTCGCCCGCGCGCGGGGCGTGCAGCACCGCTTCGATATAGGCCGATCGGTCGCCGAGCGCGACGGCGGTGGTTTCCATATAGAGGAAGATCGGTCCGGCCGAGAGCATCAGCCCGAGGCAGGTGGCGAGCAGCAATCCGATCGGCGCGACCTCGATCACGCTGAGGCGCGGCGGATTGTCCTCGGCCGGAGTCCATAACAGGTCGATGCCCGCGCGGGTCAGGCCGATCAGCGTGGCGAGGCCCGAGACGATGATGAGCGCGATCAGCAGCCAGCTCGTCGGCGCGATGGCGGTGGGTTGGAACAACGCGTCGATGATCGCGAATTTGGCGATGAAGCCCGAAAGCGGCGGCAGACCGGAAAGCAGCAGGGTGCAGAAGATGAAGCCGCCGCCCAGGATCGCGATGGTGCCGGGGATCACGATGCCGCTCTCGTCCTCGTCCTCCTCCAGCGCACCGGTATATTCGTCGTCGAACACCGGCTCCGAGATGGCGCCGGAAACCCTGTCGTCTTCTTCCACGTTGCGCGCGACCGGCTCGATGATGAGATAGAGCGCGCCCACCGCCAGCGTCGAGCTGACGAGATAGAAGAGCAACGCCGCTGTCACGGTGTGCCCGCCGATGCCGATGGCCGCGAGCAGGATTCCCGACGAGACGAGCAGCGAATGGCCCGCGATCCGCGAGAGCTTGCGTGCGGAGAGAATGCCGATCGTGCCGTACAGCATCGTCGCAAGCCCGGCCCAGATCAGCCAACTGTCCGCGAAACCCGCCGCGCCGCCCGACGCCTTGCCGAACAACAAGGAGGTGAGCCGCAGGATGATGTAGATGCCCACCTTGGTCATGATCGCGAACAAGGCGGCGACCGGCGGTGCCGCGGCCGCATAGGTGCGCGAAAGCCAGAAGCTGAGCGGCCACATCCCCGATTTGACCAGGAAGGCGATCCCCAGGATCGCGGCGCCGCTTTCCAGCAAGGCGAGGTTTCCGGCCGGCACCTCGGGGATGCGCGTCGCGAGATCGGCCATGTTGAGTGTGCCGGTCGCCGCGTAGATCATCGCCACGCCGATCAGGAACAGCAGCGAAGTGGCGATGTTGATCGTGATATAGTGCAGGCTCGCGCTCGTCCGCTCGGTCCCCGATCCGTGGAGGATGAGGGCGTAGGAGGCGGCGAGCAACACTTCAAAGAACACAAACAGGTTGAAGATGTCCCCCGTCAGGAATGCGCCGTTGATCCCGGTCAGCAGCAGCAGGAACAGGACGTGGAAGCGCGGACCGGAGCGGTCCCACCGCGCCATCGCGTAGAACAGGGCCGTGAAGCCGAGCAGGCTGGTGAGCAGCAGCATCAATGCCGAGAGGCGATCGGCGACCAGCACGATCCCGAAGGGCGCGGGCCAGTTGCCGAGCAGATAGACGCGCGGCGCGGCGGCGGGGCTGAGGCCGAACCCGTCGCTCACCAGCCACAGCAGCATGACGGCGATCCCGACCAACAAGGCCACGGTCGTCAGGCTGACCACGCGTTTCAGCGTGCGCCGCCGTTCGTCGAACGCGAGCAGCAGCCCGCTCGCCGCGAGCGGCAGCAGGATCGGCGCGGCGATCAAATGCTGCATCCAGCCGCTCACGGCTCGCCCTCATCGCCATCGACATGGTCGGTGCCGGTCAGCCCGCGCGAGGCGAGCAGGACCACGAGCAGCAACGCGGTGGTCGCGAACGAGATGACGATCGCGGTGAGGACCAGCGCCTGCGGGACGGGATCGGCATACAAGGCGGGATCGGCCGCCTCCTTGCCCACGATCGGCGGCGCGTCGGTGCGCAGCCTTCCCGCCGCCAGGATGAACAGGTTGACCGCATAGGACAGCAGCGACAGCCCCAGCACGACCTGGAAGGTGCGCGGGCGGAACAGCAGCCACAGCCCCGATGCGGTGAGGATGCCGATGGCGAGGGCGAGCGCGATCTCCATCAGCCCGCTCCCTCATTGGCGCGTTCGGACGGCCGCGGCGCCCGGGGGGACCGGATCGACTGGTGCGCCAGCGCGATGAGGATCAGCGCGGTCGTGCCGACCACCACGGCGAAGACGCCGATGTCGAACAGCAGCGCGCTTGCCATCGGCATGTCGCCGACGATCGGCAGGTCCAGATAACGGAAATGGGTCGAGAGGAACGGATAGCCGAACAGCCAGGCCGCCGCGCCCGTCGCGGTCGCGCAGAGCAGGCCGGCGCTGATCCAGCGCACCGGCTGCACGGCGAGGCGCGTTTCGACCGAGCGGGCGCCGCTCGCCATGTAGAGGATTATGAGCGCGATCGAGGCGGTCACGCCCGCCGCGAAGCCGCCGCCGGGCAGATCGTGCCCGCGCACGAGCAGATAGAGCGCCGAGGTGAGGATGACGGGGAACAGCCATTCCATCAGCACGCGCGGGACGAGCAGATAATGCCGCACGGTATCGCCGCGCGTGCGATCCTCCCGCGCATCGTCGGCGGCGTTCTGCTGGCGCTGCTGCTCCGGCAGCTCGATGCTCTCGGCCGCGGGGCGGAACCGCCTGAGCAACGTGAACACCGTCAGCGCGACGATCGCGAGCACGGTGATCTCGCCATAGGTGTCGAAGGCGCGGAAATCGACGAGGATGACGTTGACGACATTGGTGCCGCCGCCGCCGGGATAGGCATTCTCCACGAAATAACGCGATAGCCCGTCGGGCGCATCGCGCGTCATCATGGCATAAGCGATCGCGGCCATGCCGACCCCGCCCAATATCGCGAGCACAAAGTCTCCGCTGCGGCGGAAAAGAACCCGGAACGGCATGTGCCCCTCCGGCCATATGTCCGGCAGCCGCTTGGGGAGCCAGCGCAAGCCGAGCAGCAGCAGAACGAGCGTCACGGCCTCGACGAGCAATTGGGTGAGCGCCAGATCGGGCGCCGACAGCCAGGCGAAGCTGATGCAGGTGACGAGGCCGCACACGCCGATCAGCACCAGCGCTGCGAGGCGGTGGAACTTCGCCTGCCACGCGGCGCCGATCGCGCACGCCCCCGCGATTATCCACAGCAAGGCGAAGACGGGATCGAGCAGCGTATCGGGGCGCGGGCCGCGGGTGTAGCCGAGGCTGAGGAACGGCAGCGCGCCGGCGATAATGGCGGTGACGATCAGCACGCGCAATTGGACCTGCTGGCGCCGCGTGCCGAGCAGCCGGTGCAGGATGCGCGCGCCGTCGATGATCGCGGCCAGCACGATCTCGAAGGTGCGGCGCCCCTTGAAATGGCCGATAATGGGTGATTGCGTGAAGGAATTCAGCCGCGCGCCGAACAGGATATAGAGGCCCGTTCCGCCGATCAGCGCGGTGGCGCTCATCAGCATCGGCAGGCTGAATCCGTGCCAGATGGCGAGGCTATAGACGGGCGTTCGCGGCCCCAACACCGATGTGACGGCGGTGGCGAGGAAGGGGCCGATCGTCAGCGCCGGAATGATGCCGACGAGCAGGCACAGCAGCACCAGCACCTCGATCGGGAAACGCATCCAGCCCGGCGCCTCCCTGGGCGTGCGGGGGAGATCGGCCGGCGGCGGGCCGAGAAAGGTCTGGTGGATGAAGCGCACCGAATAGAGCACGCTGAACACGCTCGCCACCGTCGCCAGCACGGGCAGCATGCTGTCGAGCACGGTGCCGCTGTGCGCCTGGAGCGCTTCGGCGAGGAACATCTCCTTCGACAGGAAACCGTTGAGCAGCGGAACGCCGGCCATCGCCGCCGCGGCGACCATCGCCAGCGTGGCCGTGATCGGCATGAAATGGGCGAGGCCGCTCAGCCGGCGCAGGTCGCGCGTGCCGGTTTCATGGTCGATGATGCCCACGGCCATGAACAGCGAGGCCTTGAACGTCGCGTGGTTGACCGTGTGGAAGATCGCCGCGACCGCCGCGAGCGGGCTGCCCAGCCCGAGCAGCAGGACGGTGAGCCCGAGATGGCTGATCGTCGAATAGGCGAGCAGGCCCTTCATGTCCTGCTGGAAGATCGCGGCCCATGCCCCCACGAGCAACGTGACGAGGCCGGTCGTGGCGACGATCAGATACCAGCTTTCGGTGCCCGCCAGCACCGGCCAGAGCAGGATGAGCACGTAGATGCCCGCCTTCACCATCGTCGCCGAATGGAGATAGGCGGACACCGGCGTCGGCGCGGCCATGGCGTGCGGCAGCCAGAAATGGAACGGGAATTGCGCGCTCTTGGTGAAGGCGCCGATCAGGATCAGGACGAGCGCCGGCAGATAAAGCGCATGGCCCCGGATCAGGTCTCCGGCTGCGAGGATCCGATCGACGTCGTAGCTGCCCACGATATGCCCGAGCAGCATGAAGCCGACGAGCAGGCTCAGCCCGCCGAACGCCGTCACGACGAGCGCCATCCGCGCGCCGTCGCGTGCGCTCTGGTTATGGTGCCAATAGCCGATCAGCAGGAAGGAGAAGAGGCTGGTCAGTTCCCAGAAGAAGGCGATCTGGATGAGGTTGCCGGACAGGACCATGCCCAGCATCGAACCCATGAAGGCCAGCAGGAACGAGAAGAAGCGCGGAACCGGATCTTCCGGCGACATGTAGTAGCGGGCGTAGAGAATGACGAGCGCGCCGATCCCCAGGACCAGGATCGAGAACAGCCACGAAAAGCCGTTGAGCCGCAGCGTCAGATCGAGCCCGAGCGAGGACAGCCAGGGGATGACGAAGCGCATCGTCTCGCCGTGCGCCACCGTCCGATAGAAGGCAGCCATGGGCACCAGCGCCGCCAGCGTGACGACGCCCGACAAGCCGGCCGCCTTGTTGCGCCCGCGCGTGGGCAGGAACGCCGCGCCCAGGCTGCCCAGAAAGGGAAGCGCGAGAATGATCAGCAGGAATCGCGCGTCCGTCATGGGCGGGTGCGTGGCTCCTTCCTTGCTCCCGGCGGATCGTTGGGAAGTGGTCTTCCTCTATGAGAGAAGTTGACCGGGACGGACAAGGCCCAAGTGGCCATGATTCGCCCTACGGCGCGCTTTCCGGCCGTGGCGGGAGGTTTTCGGCTGAATGGCGGATCGGCCCTGGAGAGCAATTCAGCGGCGCTGAATCGGTGCCGCACCGGCGGGGGCCGCTTCCACGTAAGTGGATCAAACTCTAGCCGTCGCCCCCGCGATGGCGGATGATCAGCAGATCGCCCTCGAGCATTTCCACCAGGCGTTTTGCCGTGCTGCCGATCAGCGCATCGAACATGGCGCCGCGGCCGTGGCTGCCGATCACCGTCAGGTCCATTTGCTGGTTCTCGACGAACGCGTCGAGCAGCACGTCGGGCGTGCCGTGTTCGATCACCACGGTGATGCGTTCCCGAAGTGCCGGATCGAGCCGCTCGTCGTTCAGGATCTTCGTCGTCACCTCGTTTTCCATCGCTTCCAGATCGCGGGTGAAATCGCGATCGGTGACGAAGCCGGCGAACGGAATGTCATAGGCGTGGAACAACGCCACGCTGCATTCGGGAAAGAGGGCGCCGGCGGTGAGCAGCGCCTGAAACGAGGCATCCGAAAAATCCGTGGCGACCGCGATCTTCCGATATGGCCGCGCGCCGCGATCCTGCACCATCAAGACCGGCGACGGCGACCCGCGCACGAGGCGCGTGATCGTGCTGCCCAGGATCATGCGGCCGAGCGATTCCTGCCGCGCCGTCCCGGTCACGATAAGGTCGCATTCCTCGCGCGCGGCGATCTCCACCAGCTTCCCGGCGGGCTCGCCCTCCTCGAGGATGAAGCGGATATTCTCCATCGTGGAGGCGAGATCGCGCCGAATGCGCCACCGCATCCGCTCGAGCGGATCGGGAATCCGGTGCCAGCGGCCGCGCGAACGATCGACGAAATATTGCGGCGTGCGCGCCGGATCGGCGATATGGGCGGCAATCAGCTCCGCGCCCCAATCGGTCGCGAGCTGGGTGGCGCGATCGAGCGCCCGATCGCATCGACAGGTAAGGTCCGTCGCAAGAAGGATCCGCCGAGGGCGTGCGATCACGCTGATTTCCCCAAGAACCGCCGCTGCCGTGACAGGTCTCCGCTCCCAGCACGAAGTTCTGTCCGCAGTCAAGGCAGCGGAAGTGATAGAGTAAGAGGTCGTCGAGCGGTCCCGCGTCCGACAGATCGCTGAGCTATCGTTCCATTCATCGGCCCTGCGTCGATCTCTTCGATGTCGCCGTCGGCCACAGCTTGCCGGACTGTCCCAACCGCACGAAGGAACGCGCCCCGCGTCCTGAAGCGCACATGCTCGTCCAGATCTTCGCAGCGTGAACAGGCCATCTCAAGCGCTTTTCTGTGGGAGCGGAATGAGGGACCGATTTTGTCGGTTTTCTCTAAGGGACAGGAAAATCAAGCAACTATTTGCTTGATTGGTGGAGCCGAGGGGAATCGAACCCCTGACCTCTGCAGTGCGATTGCAGCGCTCTCCCAGCTGAGCTACGGCCCCGCCCCGAGACGCCCCGGCCCGACCGGGGACGCACGCCTGTAGCTTCATGCGCCCGGCGATGCAACACGCCATCTGCATCCTTCCCGAGCAGGTCTGCGCCGGACTGCGCAGCGCCCGCGACGACGCGCACGACCGGCGCGGCCGCGATCGGAACAATCGGCGGATTTCTCCCGTTGAAAAGGGCACGCTGCGCGGCTCCTGGACGGCGCCCGCGCGAGAGCATGAAACACCTTCGAAGGAGGCGATGAGATGGGCTACGAACGCTATCCCCGCACCACCAATCCGGCACACGAATATTACGATCGCAGCCAGCCGCAGGATTATGGCCGCGATTATGGATCGGGGCGCGCATACAGCTATTCGAGCGCGCGCGACTATGAAGCCGCCGGCGAGATCGGCGACCGCGGTTGGCGCAATCGCGGTTATGGGCGGGACGAATACGGCTATGATCGCGGAGGCCGCGTTGGGGGCTATTATCCCCAGGGCGGTTATGGCTACGACCGCACCAGCAGCTATGAAAGCTACGGACGCGAGCGGCCCTATTACGGCAGCTACGCGCATGACGGGCGGCGGTTCGAGGATGTCGATGGCCGCCGTCTATCGGACGACCGTTATCGCGATAATCGGAGCAGCGCCCGCGCCTATGGTCAGGCGCCGCAGCGCTACGATTATGACGAGCGTGGCTTCTGGAATCGCGCCGGCGACGAGGTCCGCTCGTGGTTCGGCGATGAAGAGGCGGAGCGCCGTCGCGAAATGGACATGCGCTATGACGAGCGCATCGGCAATCGCTGGGACAGCCCGTACGAGCAGGATCGGGACTATCACGACTGGCGCCGCCGGCAGATCGACGCGCTCGACCGTGATTATGACGAGTATCGCAACGAGAACCGGCAGAGGTTCCACAATGAGTTCGGAAGCTGGCGCCGTGAGCGCCAGGGGCAGCGCGACTGTTTGAACCGCGTTACCGAGCATATGGATGTCGTCGGATCGGACGGCGAGCATGTCGGCACGGTGGATTGCGTGCGCGGCGATCGCATCGTGCTCACCAAGAGCGACCCCGATTCGGGCGGCCGCCACCATTCGCTCCCCTCGCGCTGGATCGCGTCGGTCGACGACAAGGTGACGATCCGCAAGACTGCCGCCGACGCGCAGGCGCATTGGAAGGATGAGGAACGCAACAGCGCCTTTTTCGGCGATCGCGATACGCGGACCGGCCAGCACATGCTCGATCGGAGCTTTGCGGGCACTTATTGAGCCGCTTCGGCATGCCCACCCAAGCGGGCGTGACCGCACGGAAGGGCTCGGGCAGCAATGCCCGGGCCCTTCTTGCACCATATTCCCGCGAAAGCGAGAATCCGGGGCGACAAGCATGGGTGTCCGTCGCTCTGGGCTCCCCATTTCGCGGGAGAACAGGAAAGTTGCAATCGGCAACCTATAAGCATAGCCCTGTCCATCGACATTGAGGGAGAGGACGAATGGCCAAGGCATGGGCACTCAAGGCTCGGCCGCAGGGAATGCCGAAACCTTCCGATTTCGAGCTGATCGACCTGCCGGAGCGCGATCTCGCCGAAGGCGAGGTGCGCGTCGCAAATCGCTGGCTGTCGGTCGATCCCTACATGCGCGGGCGGATGAACGAGGTGAAGAGCTACGTCCCGCCCTTCGTCCTCGGGCAGCCGATGCAGGGCGGCGCGGTGGGCGAGGTGATCGAGAGCCGTGCAGACGGCATCGCTGTCGGCGACAAGGTGCAGCATATGGAGGGCTGGCGGGACGAGGCGATCGTGTCCGCCGCTGCCGTCCAGAAGCTCCCCGAACTCGGCGTGCCCGATCAGGCCTATCTCGGTCAGCTCGGCATGCCGGGAATGACCGCGTATTTCGGGTTGCTCGCGGTTGCGGAGGCGAAGGAGGGCGACACCGTGTTCGTGTCGGCGGCGGCGGGTGCGGTCGGCTCGACGGTCGTGCAGGTGGCGAAGGCGAAGGGCATGGCGGTGATCGGCTCGGCGGGCGGCGCGGACAAATGCGATTGGGTGCGCGCGCTCGGTGCCGATGCGGCGATCGACTACAAAGCCGATGGCTCGCTCGTAAAGAAGCTCGCCGACGCAGCCCCCGGCGGGATCGACGTCTATTTCGACAATGTCGGCGGGGACCACCTCGACGCCGCGCTTGCCGTTGCGAACGACCGCGCGCGCTTCGCGATCTGCGGGATGATCGAGATCTACAACGACGCCGCGCCTACCGAATTGCGCTACATCGCGCGCGTGATCGCCGCACGCATCCGGCTGCAGGGTTTCATCGTCACCGACTTCCTGCCGCGCGCGGGCGAATTCTATCGCGACATGGCGGGGCTGCTCCAGGCCGGCAAGCTCAGCGCGCGCGAAACGGTGCATGAGGGGCTGGACGCGATGCCCGAAGCGTTCCTGGGCCTGTTCAGTGGCGGCAATACCGGCAAGATGCTGGTGCGCGTCTAGGGAATCGCCACGCTCGTGTAGGGCGCGTGCTCCGACCAGCCGAGCGCCTTGTAGAGCGCCCGCCCGTCCTCGGTCGCGACCAGCAGACCGCGGCGCGCTCCGTCTGCACACGCCGCCTTGTCGAGCGCGGCCATCAGCGCACGGCCGAGCCCGCGGCGGCGGTGCGCCTCCTCGGTGGCGATGCGATCGTGGATCGCGGCGTGATCGACCACGACGACATAACCGTGCGCCGCGACGCTGCCGTCCTCCGCCCGGATCGTCGCACTGTGGACGCCGTCCGCAACCGCCATTTCCAGTGTATAGCCGTCGGGAAGCGTCGCCGGCGACGGATCGATATCGCGCCGGATCATCATCGTGCGCGGCACGTCAAGCTTCCAGCGGTGCGGAACGAGCGCGCGTACCGTCGCGGGCGGCGCGCAGGCCTTCAGCTGAATACCGGGGGTGTGGATGTCCTCGGCAAGCCGCAGGAACGTCGCCGAGGTTGCCGGAAAGATATAACGTGTGTGCCGGTCGGGTGCGCTCACCTCGATGCGGAAGCCGTCGCGATGGCGCTCGGGCGGTGGTGCGCCGCGCGCACGCGCCCATCCGGTGACCCAGGTTTCGAGCTGGCGCGGATCGGCGGACGGCATGGTTCGCCCGTATCGCGTTGCGCGCGCCCGGGCAATCGTATCGCGCTCGATATGAAAAGGGCGGCGCCCTTCGGCACCGCCCTTTCTGTCCCGAACCGGGATGATCAGCGCTTCGAGAACTGGAAGCTGCGGCGGGCTTTCGCCTTGCCGTACTTCTTGCGCTCGACCGCGCGGCTGTCGCGGGTCAGGAAGCCCGCCGCCTTGACCGGCGAGCGCAGCGCCGGCTCGTAGCGGGTCAGCGCCTGGGCGATGCCGTGCTTGACGGCGCCGGCCTGGCCCGACAGCCCGCCGCCCTTGACGGTGCAGACGACATCATACTGGCCCTGTCGCGCGGCGACGTCGAACGGCTGATTGATGACGAGGCGCAGCGTGGGGCGCGCGAAATAGATCGACTGATCGCGGCCATTGATCTCGATCTTGCCCGAGCCGGGCTTGAGCCAGACGCGCGCGACCGCATCCTTGCGGCGGCCGGTGGCATAGGCGCGGCCCTGCGCGTCGATCTCCTGCTCGCGAAGCGGCGTGACGGGCTGCACCTCGACCGGCGCGGCGGCCTCGGCGCCCTCGACGGGCGCCTGCTGCTGGTCGCCCGCAATGGCGCCCAGATCGGAAAGCGATTGACGATTGTCGGACATTATTTGCCCACCTTGTTCTTGCGGTTCATGCCCGCGATATCGAGCACTTCGGGGTTCTGCGCGGTGTGCGGATGCTCCGCACCGGCATAGATGCGCAGCGCGCGCATCTGCGCACGGCCGAGCGGCCCGCGCGGGATCATCCGCTCGACGGCCTTTTCGAGCACGCGCTCGGGAAAGCGACCCTCCAGCACCTTGCCCGCGGTCACGCCCTTGATGCCGCCGGGATAGCCGGTGTGCTTGTAATAAACCTTGTCGGCGAGCTTGTTGCCGGTGAACCGCACCTTGTCCGCGTTGATGACGATGACGTTGTCACCGCAATCGACATGCGGGGTGTAGCTCGGCTTGTGCTTGCCGCGCAGGACGTTGGCGATGATCGTCGCCGCGCGACCGACCACCAGGCCGTCGGCATCGACGATGTGCCACTTCTTTTCCACCTCGTGCGGCTTGGCCGACTTGGTGGTCTTCATCAGCGCCTTCATGGGGCTAAGACCTCTTGCTTGAAACGAGACGCGCCGCCCGGCGAGGGACGGCGCGAACGGGCGGGCTTTTACGCCAGGATCGCCGGAAGTCAAGCGTCTGCGCGGGTTAGCTGGCGGGTATTATGATACCTCGGCTAGTGTAACGACCGACTGGGTGGTGCTCGCCATGCCATTGTCGAACGCGATTCGCCGCCTTTCCTCGATGCGGCGGACGAGACCCGTCGCGGGATCGATCAGGCGCCGCCGGTCGATCGTGAGATGCGCCTGTTCGCCGCCGGGCGCGGGAATATCGCTTTCGGCGTGCGTCTTGATTGCGAGCAGCCCGTCTGCCGTCGACGAAACATGCCGGGTCGCCGGGATCGTGATCGGCGCGCCCGCCGGCGACCGCGCGCGGATCGACGCCGCCGCCTTGCTGCCGGGGGTCAGTGCTGCTTCGTCGTCGGCGATCAGCGGTGTGACGAGTGAGCCCAGCATTGCGGTGCGCGCTCCCGGCGGCAGTTTTCGCAATGCCGCCGACAACGCCCGAGCGTGTTCGGCCTTACCTGGCGGCGCCATGGTCGCGAGTGCCGTGAGCAGCCGCTCCCACAACGCATCGCCATCTTCGACCGACATCACCGCGCCCGCGCGATCGAGATGGATGCGGATCGTGCGGCCCTCCAGCGCGCCGAGTGCTGCCGCGAACATGCCGGCGACCTCGTCGGCGGCGGCACTGTCGGCACGGGTCAGCGTCACTTCGGCGACGAATCCGTTCTCGGCGCGTCGGAACACGAGTTGCCGCTCGCTGCGGAAACGGCGCTCGACGCCGGCATCGTTGCGTGTCTCGGTGGCGGTATAGGCAAGCGGCACGCCGAGGGGCGGCGAAAAGGACACTGCGCCGGGAACGGCAGCCAGCATCACCAGCAAGGGGTTAACCATGGGTGGCGTCGGCCACCCATTCGGCCACGGCATCATCCACTGCGACAGGCCAGGATTCGATCACCGGCTGGTCATAGCTGTGGAGCGCGGCGATCTGCTCAGCCACGCGAGTCGCGAGCGCGATCGTCGTCTTGAAGGTCGCGGCCACCTCGTCGGCGGTTTCGATCGCGTCGTGCCAGCGGAAGATCGAGGCGCAGGGGTTTTCGACATTGACGCAGGCGGCGAGCCGTTGCTCGACCATGCGATGTCCGATGCGGCCTGCCTCCTCGGTGTCGCTGAAGGTGGCGCGGACGAGCGCGATGTCGGTCATGCGGTGCGCTGTCCGATCGCGTGGGCCGCGCCGATGGCGGCGATCAGCGTCAGCGCAGCGTTCGCCTGGTGCGCGACCGCGATCGGAAGCGCGACGCCGCTCAGCAGGGTCGCGACGCCGAGCGCGATCTGCAGGATGACCAGCCCGAGCACTGCCGCTCCCCATCCCCGCGCGCCGAGCCCGCGCGCCCGGAAGGCGAGCACGGCCAGACCCGCTGCGGCGACGAAGGCGAGCCAGCGGTGGATGAACTGGACCACGATCGGGTTGTCGATCGCGTTGGTCCAGCCGGGATCGAGCATCGGTACGCCTGTGGGGAACAGACGATCGCCCATCAGCGGCCAGGTCGCGAAGGCGTAGCCTGCGTCGAGCCCGGCAGTGAACGCGCCATAGACGATCTGCGCGAGCAGCAACAACAACGCGATCGCTGCAACTGCCTTCAGCCGTGCGGGTCGGGCGAGCGGATTCCTCGCGAGCGCGGCGAGGTCGAGCGCCGTCCAGACGATACCGGCGAGGATCACCAGCGCGGTGAGGAGGTGAACGGCGAGCCGGATGTGGCTGACATCGGTGCGCACCGACAGGCCGGAGGTGACCATCCACCACCCGACCGCGCCTTGCAGCCCGCCGAGCACGAGCAAGCCGACCAGCCGCCAGCCATAGCCGACGGGAATGCGGTTCCTGACCCAGAAATAAAGCAAGGGCAGCGCGAACGCGAAGCCGATCACCCGGCCGAGCAGGCGATGCACATATTCCCAGAAGAAGATCGCCTTGAACCCGGCGAGCGTCATGCCCTGATTGAAGGCGGCATATTCGGGGATGCGCTTGTAATTTTCGAACTCCGCCACCCAGTCCGCATGGGTGAGAGGCGGGATGATCCCGCTGATCGGATCCCATTCGGTGATCGACAGCCCCGATTCGGTGAGCCGCGTGATCCCGCCGACGATGACCATCAGGACGATCAGCCCGGCGACCGCAAGCAGCCAGATCGCCAGTGCGCGCGGCCGCGAATCGGCATTGGCGGAAGACATCTGAAGCATCGTATCCCCGGCCTTAGCGGCTTTGACCGCCGTCGTCATGGCCGTTCGTCGCAGAAGGCAAATGTTATATTGTAACGTCCGCGCGGACGTGCCATATGGCCGTCGATGACCGAAGCCGCGCGCCCCTGGACGCATTGGTTCGCCTTGCATGTCGATCGCCTTGCGATCGGCCTGTCGGGGCTGTGCGCGGTCCATTGCCTCGCGAGTGCGGTGCTGCTGGCGCTGCTCGCCTCGGCGGGCGGAATGCTGCTCGATCCGATCTATCATGAGGTCGGGCTGACACTCGCGATCCTGCTCGGCATCGTCGCGCTCGGCCGCGGTGCGCTGACGCATGGTTATCTGATGCCGGTCGCGATCGGGTCGCTGGGGCTCGGCATGATGGCGGGCGCGCTCACGCTGCCGCACGACGGCGGGATGGAGACGATCTGGACGATCGTCGGGGTCGGCGTGCTTGCGCTCGGCCATGATCTCAACCGTCGCGCGGTGATCTGAACCCGAGCCTGCTTGCCGCGCGAAGCGGCGCATCCTACATTTCAGTCATGCCGACACATGACCATCACGAGCATCACGGCGCCGATCTGGCCCAGGCGGCGCGGGCGACGCTCGAACGCTCCGGCGAGCAGTGGACGAGCATGCGCGCCGAGATTTTCGGCGCGCTGGCGGGGTTCGACAAGCCGGCGAGCGCCTATGACATCGCCGAGGCGGCTTCGAAGGCGACGGGCCGCCGCGTCGCTGCGAACAGCGTCTACCGCATTCTCGACCTGTTCGTGGGCGCGAACCTCGCGCGGCGGGTGGAGAGCGCCAACGCCTATATCGCCAACGCACATCCTGATTGCCTGCACGACTGCATCTTTCTCGTCTGCGATGTATGCGGACAGACGGTCCATCTCGACGACGACCGCCTTACCGAAGGCGTGCGCCACGCTGCCGAAGCCGCGGGTTTCTCCCCCGAGCGCCCGGTGATCGAGGTCCGCGGCAAATGCGCCGATTGCGACTAACGGGGATCTTCGCCTAGAATTTTGGCCATCTTGACGAGCGGCACGGCGACGCCGCCTATGGGTGCTGCCGCGGTGCGTTCGACGACCTCGTAGCCGCAGGCGCGATAGAGCGGCTCGCCGGCGAGCGTCGCCATCATTTCGGCGCGGGTGAAGCCGGCGCGGCGCGCCTCCGCCTCGCAGCGCGCCAGAATGGCGCGGCCGACGCCGCGGCGCGCGCAGCCCGGATCGGTGAACATCGCGCGGACCCGCGCCGGCTCGCGCGTGGGATCGAGCAAGCGGGCGTCGCGCAATCCGGTCGAATGGTCGCCGCCATAGAGCGTGGCGCGCCGGCTCCAGCCGCCGCATCCGGCAAGCGCGCCGCCGATCAGGGCGAGCCAATACGTCCTGTCCGCGATCAGTGCCGTATCCAATCCCATCACCGCGCGGCTCGCGTCGATCTCCGCGGGCGAGAGGAAGCCGCGTTGCAGGTGCGCGATCGAGCGCGCCATCAGCGCATCGATGGCGGCGATGTCCGAGTCGTCGGCGAGGCGAAGGTCGATCATTGCCACCCAAATCGATCGCGATGCACTGGCGGTCAAGGATCGGTGCAGCCATATCGTCGCAATCGACACCATGTTCCGACTGGTCTAGACCGCTGACGATGACCGATCTTCCCGAAACGCCCCTGCTTGACACGGTCCGTACGCCCGAAGAGTTGCGCAGGCTGGAGCCGCAACAGCTACGCCAACTCGCCGACGAACTGCGCGCCGAAACGATCTCCGCGGTCGGGGTGACGGGCGGGCATCTCGGCTCCGGGCTGGGGGTGGTCGAACTGACCGTGGCGATCCATTACGTGTTCGATACGCCGCGCGACCGGCTCGTGTGGGATGTCGGCCACCAATGCTATCCGCACAAGATTCTGACGGGGCGCCGGGACCGCATTCGCACGCTGCGGCAGGGCGGCGGGCTTTCCGGCTTCACCAAGCGTAGCGAGAGCGACTACGATCCGTTCGGCGCGGCGCACAGCTCGACTTCGATCTCGGCGGCGCTCGGTTTCGCGACCGCGAACCGGCTCGCCGATGCGCCCGGCAAGGCGATCGCGGTGATCGGCGACGGCGCGATGTCCGCGGGCATGGCATATGAGGCGATGAACAATGCCGAAGCGGCGGGCAATCGCTTGATCGTCATCCTCAACGATAACGATATGTCGATCGCGCCGCCGGTGGGGGGTTTGTCTGCCTATCTCAGCCGGATCGTGTCGAGCCGCGAATTCCTTTCGCTGCGCGAGCTCGCGCGCAAGTTCGCGCGCCGGCTGCCACGTCCGTTCCACAACGCAGCGCGCAAGACGGACGAATATGCCCGCGGCATGACGATGGGCGGCACGCTCTTCGAGGAATTGGGCTTTTACTATGTCGGCCCGATCGACGGGCACAATCTCGATCATCTGATCCCCGTGCTCGAGAATGTCCGCGACGCCGACGAGGGGCCGATCCTCGTCCATGTCGTGACCAAGAAGGGGAAGGGATACGCTCCGGCGGAGAATGCGGCGGACAAATATCACGGCGTCCAGAAGTTCGACGTCATCACCGGCGCGCAGCACAAGGGACCGCCGGGCCCGCCCGCCTATCAGAACGTGTTCGGCGATATGCTCGCCAAGCTCGCCGAGACCGACGCGCGTATCTGCGCGATCACCGCGGCGATGCCTTCGGGAACGGGGGTGGACCGGTTCGCGAAAGCACATCCCGATCGCGCGTTCGATGTCGGTATCGCCGAGCAGCATGCCGTCACCTTCGCCGCGGGGCTCGCGGCGCAGGGAATGCGGCCGTTCTGCGCGATATATTCGACCTTCCTTCAGCGCGCCTACGATCAGGTCGTCCACGACGTCGCGATCCAGAATCTGCCGGTGCGGTTCGCGATCGATCGGGCGGGACTGGTCGGCGCCGATGGGGCCACCCACGCGGGCAGCTTCGACGTGACCTATCTCGCGACCTTGCCCAATTTTGTCGTGATGGCCGCCGCCGACGAGGCCGAACTCGTCCACATGACCTACACCGCCGCCGAGCACGACAGCGGCCCGATCGCGGTACGCTATCCGCGTGGAAGCGGGACGGGCGTGGCCCTGCCCGAAACGCCCGAATTGCTCGAGATCGGCAAGGGCCGGGTGCTGCGCGAGGGCAAGAAGGTGGCGATCCTCTCGCTCGGCACGCGGCTCGCCGACGCGCTCAAAGCCGCCGACGCGCTCGATGCGCGGGGGCTGAGCACGACGGTCGCCGACCTGCGCTTCGCCAAACCACTCGACGAGGCGCTGATCCGCCGGCTGCTGACCACGCACGAAGTCGCGGTGACGATCGAGGAGGCCGCGATCGGCGGCCTCGGCGCGCACGTCCTCACCTATGCCAGCGACGAAGGGCTGATCGACGCCGGCCTCAAGCTGCGCACGATGCGCCTGCCCGACCGCTTCCAGGACCAGGACAAGCCCGAGAAACAATATGCGGAAGCGGGGCTTGATGCCGCGCACATCGTCGAGACCGTGCTCAAGGCGCTACGGCACAATGCAGGCGGTGTCGTGGAGGGCGCGCGGGCATAAGCGTGCCTAAACATCGTATCGATCAGCTCCTCGTCGATCGCGGGCTCGCGGAATCGCGGACGCGGGCCCAGGCGCTCGTCATGGCGGGGCTGGTGTTTGTCGGTGAGCGGAAGATAGAGAAAGCGGGGCAGCAGGTTGCAGGCGATGCCGCCGTTGAGGTGCGCGGGCGCGATCATCCCTGGGTATCGCGCGGCGGGATCAAGCTCGCGCATGGACTCGACCATTTCGGGTGGGATGTGGCCGGCACGGTTGCGATCGACGTGGGATCGTCCACCGGCGGGTTTACCGATGTGCTGCTCAGCCGGGGCGCGGTGCGTGTTTATGCTGTCGATAGCGGGACCAACCAACTCGCCTGGAAGCTGCGGCAGGACCCGCGCGTGATCGTGCACGAGCAGACCAGCGCGCGCGTGCTCACCCCCGACCACATTCCCGAGCCCGTCGATCTGATCGTATGCGACGCGAGCTTCATCGGTCTCGCCAAGGTGCTCGACGTGCCACTCGGTTTCGCCAGGCCGCACGCCCGCGCGCTCGTGCTGGTGAAGCCGCAGTTTGAAGCGGGACGCGACGAGGTGGGAAAGGGCGGCGTGGTGCGCGATCCCGCCGTTCATGCGCGCGTGTGCGACGAGGTATCGGCCTGGTTCGTGGGCAAGGGCTGGCGCGTCGAGGGCATGACGCAGAGTCCCATCACGGGACCGGAAGGCAATATCGAGTTCCTTCTCGCTGCCTTCCGCTGACGCAGCGGGTTTCCGGGCAACGCCGTTCATTGTAAGCGCATCAGCCGAACCGGGCGCGGCGCCCGACGAACCGAGAGAGCGTGGATGACCGAGATCGCGTCCAGGGCGCAGTTGCGCATGTCTTTCCTGCGCTGGGCGGTGGTGACGGTGCCGCTGGTGCTGTTCCTCGGTTTTCTTTCGGGGCGGCTGGTGCCGACCGGTACGGACAATGCCTGGTACGCGATGCTCGCCAAGCCCGCGATGACGCCGCCGGACTGGGCGTTTCCGGTCGCATGGTCGATCCTCTACGTGCTCCAGGGAATCGCGCTGGCCATGATCCTCCATGCGCGAGGAGCACGGATTCGGGGTGTCGCGATTGCGCTTTTTATCATCCAGTTCGTGCTCAATCTCGCCTGGACGCCGGTCTTCTTCGGCACGCATGAGGTGTTGCTGGCATTCGATCTGATCGTCGCGATGCTCGTGGCGGCGATCGCGACCGCGATTGCCTTCGGGCGTATCCGGGACGCCGCGGCATGGCTGATGGTGCCCTATCTCGTCTGGATCTGCTTTGCGGGCATGCTCACGCTGCGCATCCATCAGCTCAACCCGAACGCAGAAAGCCTTGTGCCGTCGGGCGCGAGCACCCAGATCGAGCTCTGAGCTGACCGAGGACATACGATGCAGGCCGACAACAAGATGTTCGACGATTTCGTCAAGTTCGTGAACGGTGCCGCGGGCACGTTCGCGGGGATGGGCCGAGAAGCCGAAGCGGGGATGCGCGCGCGCGCGAAGGAATGGATCGGCGGGCTCGATTTCGTCAGCCGCGACGAGTTCGAGGCGGTGAAGGCGATGGCCGCCGCCGCACGCGACGAGGCCGAGGCGCTCAAGGCGCGGCTGGACGCGATCGAGGCGGTGCAGAAGCCGAAACCCGCGCCCAAGGCGCCGCGCAAGAAGGCGTAAGGCGGCTAAAATCGTCCACAACTATTTCCGTATTGGGCCGATTCAACCGGTTGTGCGTTGCGGGCCCGCTTGGCACGGTCAGGTGAGGGAGACCCGCTGATGCTCGACGAAAGCGATCTGGATCGCGACGACGTGGCCGCGCCGATCGACATGCTGGAAAGCTATGTCGCGGCGCATGGCTGGTCGTATCAGCGCCAGGACGAAGAGATCATCGCCGAGGTGAAGGGGAGCTGGGCGCAGTACGAGTTGCGTGCGCTCTGGCGCGAGGAGGACGGCGCCCTCCAGTTCCTCGCCTTTCCAGACATTCGTGTGCCCGACGAGCGCCGCGCGGCGCTCTACGAGGCGATCGGCCTCGTCAACGAACAGCTCTGGATGGGGCATTTCGAATTGTGGTCGTCGAGCGGAATTCTGCTCTTCCGCCACGCAGCGCTGATCGATGGCGCGGAGGAAGGCACGCTGTCGCTCGCTGCGGCCGAGCTTCTGGTCGAATCGGCGATCGACGAATGCGAGCGCTTCTACCCCGTCTTCCAGTTCGTGCTCTGGGGCGGCAAGAGCCCCAAGGAGGCGATTGCGGCGGCGCTCATCGAAACCCAGGGAGAAGCCTGATCACTGACGTTCCCAAGAGCATCTGGCTGATCGGCTGCGGCAACATGGCGGGCGCGATGCTGCGCCAATGGGTGGCGAGCGGCGCAGTCGAGCCGGCGAGCGTCACCGTGGTCAATCCGAGCCCGCCCGACGTGCCCGAGGGCGTCCGCCATCTGACGGCGCTGCCCGCCGACGGCCTGCCCCAGGCGCTGATGCTGGGCGTCAAGCCGCAGAAGCTCGACGAGGTCGCCGGCCAGATCGCACCGCGCGTGAAGGGCGTGCCGCTACTGCTTTCGATTCTCGCGGGCGTCGAGGTGGCGGCGTTGGCAAAGCGATTCGACGCTGAAACGATCGTTCGGGTGATGCCCAACCTGCCCGTCGGGCTGGGCAAGGGCGTGGTCGCGCTGCACGGCACCGACCCCTATGGCGCGGCGGGCCGCAAGACGACCGCACTGATGGCGCCGCTCGGATTGGTCGAGTGGATCGAACGGGAAGACCAGTTCGACGCAGTGACGGCGCTGTCGGGCTGCGGCCCGGGGTTCGTCTATCGCTTCATCGACGCGCTCGCCGAGGCAGGGGCGGCGCTCGGCCTGCCCGCGGATCAGGCGCTCCGTCTCGCGACCGCGACCGTCAACGGCGCCGCCGAGCTTGCGGCCCGATCGGACGTGAGCCCCGCGACGCTCGCCGATCGGGTCGCCAGCCCCGGCGGCTCGACGCGCGAGGGGATGAACGTGCTCGACCGCGACGATGCCCTCAAGGCGCTGATGAAGGCCACGCTGGCGGCGTCGGAGAAACGCAACGGCGACCTCGCGGCGGCGGCACGCTGAGCCCGCCTGCTTACTCGCGCAGCGCCTGCACCCGCGCCTTCTCGCTCTCCGGGATCAGGCCTTCGAGTACCGCCCAGAAGCCGCTCACCGCATTCTGCCCCGCGCTCGCATAGGCGGCGGAAAGCTTGGCGCGGATCGCCTCGAACAGCTCCGATTCGAGTGCCGCACCCGCCTCGGTTAGCCGCAGCAGGCGCTGTCGGCGGTCGCGCTGGCCGGGGCGCGATTCGACAAGACCGCGTTCGGTAAGCTCGGTGAGCACGCGGCCCAGAGATTGCTTGGTGATCGCGAGCAAAGCGAGGAGCTGGCTCACCGTCAGATCGGGCTGGCGTGCGATGAAATAGAGCGCGCGGTGGTGCGCGCGGCCGAGGCCTTGTGCGGCAAGCCCCCGATCGATCGAGCGGGTCATGTGGCTATAGCCGAAATAGAGCAGCTCGATCCCGCGGCGGATTTCAGGCTCACGCAGGAAGAGCGGCGAGGCGGACTGGGTTGGGGCAGTCATGTTGACCGGTTTTGCCGCCATCCGTAGAAGGCTTCAACCCACAATCACACCTTTCGGACGAGGACGATGCCACACGATTCCCCGAGCACGCCCGCGGCGCTGCCGGCCTTCACTTTCGATCCGCATCCCTCCCCCGTCGAGGCGAACGAGCGGACGCAGCGCATCGCCAATCCGGGGTTCGGGCGGGTGTTCACCGACCATATGGTGACGATCCGATACAGCGAGGCGAAAGGCTGGCACGATGCGCGGATCGGCCCGCGCGAGCCGCTGACGACCGACCCGGCGACCGCGGTGCTCCATTATGCACAGGAGATTTTCGAGGGGCTGAAGGCATATCGGCTCGCCGATGGCGGGACGGCTTTGTTTCGGCCGGAGCGCAACGCGGCGCGGTTTCGCGATTCGGCGCGGCGGATGGCGATGGCGGAGCTGCCGGAGGAGCTGTTCCTCGAATCGATCGGGCAGCTCGTACGGACCGAGAAGGACTGGATTCCGACGATCGACGGAGGCGCGCTCTATCTGCGGCCGTTCATGTTCGCGAGCGAGGTGTTCCTGGGCGTGAAGCCCTCGGCGGAATATCTCTACGCAGTGATCGCCTCGTCGGTCGGCGCCTATTTCAAGAGCGGCGCGCCGGCCGTGTCGCTGTGGATTTCGGAGAACTATACGCGTGCCGCGCCGGGTGGCACGGGCGCGGCGAAGTGCGGCGGCAACTACGCCGCGAGCCTCGTCGCGCAGGCGGAGGCGATCCGGCAGGGATGCGACCAGGTGCTTTTCCTCGATGCCGCCGAGCGGCGCTGGATCGAGGAACTGGGCGGCATGAACATCTTCTTCGTCTTCGACGACGGCAGCCTTTCGACGCCGCCGCTCACCGGCACGATCCTGCCCGGGATCACGCGCGATTCGATCCTGCGGATCGCGCGGGACCAGGGGCTGACGGTGCGCGAGGAGCCCTATGCGATCGATCAGTGCCGTGCGGACGCGGAGAGTGGCCGGCTGCGCGAGGCGTTCGCCTGCGGCACGGCGGCTGTGGTGACGCCGATCGGCAAGATGCTGTCGCGCGAGGGCGAGTTCACGATCGGTAGTGGCGGCCCTGGCCAGACGACGCAGCGTTTGCGCGACGCGTTGATCGGCATTCAGACGGGCACGGTGGAAGATCGCCACGGCTGGCTTCAGCGGCTCGACTGAGGCGGCGGGTTAAAAAGGGCGGCGCACACCCTTTTCAGCGCCGCCCAACATGCGTAAGGCGCGCGGACTGCTGGGGCGTCGCCAAGTGGTAAGGCAGCGGCTTTTGGTGCCGCCATTCGCAGGTTCGAATCCTGCCGCCCCAGCCAACCGAGTCCTCATGATTCGGTTCCTGCGCAGTGACTTACGACGAAATTCAGCGGCCCTCCAGCTCGACTCGGCTAGCCCCGGCTAGACCGGATTCGACACCTATTCTGCATGGATTTCTGATGTGTTTTGATCTGCGCCGGGAGCCGACTGGAGTCGGTCATGGCCAAGAAGATTGCACTCACCCCTGCGTCGGTCGACGCATTGCAGAAAGGATTGCTCGCCGATCTGTTGACACCCGGTTTGGCGATCGAGGTGTTGGCCAGCGGCAAGAAACGATGGCGCTATCGACGACAGGTTGCCGGTAAGGACGTCGTCGCGGTTCTCTATGGGCAGCTCTTCCCGGCGCAAGCCATCGCCGCCGCGCGCGAATGGGCGCGCAGCCTGAACGAGAAGGTCGAGGCAGGCATCGACCCACGCGAAGCGCTGCGGGAGGAGAAGGAACGCGCTTCGATGACGGTTGCTCGCGCGCACGAGCGATACATGGTTGCCGTCAGGGAAGGTCGAGCTTCGCGCGCCAAGCGGCCCAACAGCCCCCGAACCATCAAGGACAAGCTCGCCATCTACAATCGGGACATCGCCCCCAAGCTCGCCAAACGGAGCATTTACGAGGTTACCGAAGCCGAGCTGATCAAGGTTGTCGGAGCAAAGGGCAAGGTCGCGAAGGTGCGGGCAAACCGGCTCGCCGCCGAGCTCAAGGTGTTCTTCGGCTGGGCGGCATCGCTGCGCGGCCTCGAGATCGGGCTCGACGTCGATCCGTCGCGCCGCCTCGGCGATCTGCGGTTTCCGGAGTCGCCGCGCTCGCGCAAGCTGAGCTTGCTCGAGCTGGAATGGTTCCTCAAAGCGCTGGTCGACGAGAAGCGCTGGGTTCAGCGCGGCATGCTTCTGTGGTTGCTCACGGCGGCGCGCATCTCCGAAGTCGCCCGAGCGAGATCCGACGAGATGGTCGATGGTGTTTGGACCATTCCCGCGCCGCGTGTGAAGAACGCGCGTCCCCACAGCATTGCACTCGGACCCTGGGGGCGTTCGTTAATGCTCAGCAATCATGAATGGATCTTCCCGGCCACCAGGATCGACGGTCCGCGCAACAATTCGGTCTGGTACAAAGCAAGGGATCGGGTTTTGGCGCGCATGGCGGGCATTGCCGGCCATCCGATTGAGAGGTTCACGCCGCACGATTTTCGCAGAACAGCGCGCAGCAATACGAAGCGCCTCAAGGTCGATTTCGAGACCGCCGAAGCGATGATGAATCACCTGCGATCGGGAATGGAGCGAATCTATGACGGCTATGAGCTCGAGGAGGAGAAGGCCGCCTGGTTCCTGAAGTGGGAACAGGAGATTGCTACCATCGCTCGACGAGTCGGCGCGGCGGAAGCACTCGGCGTGCCCGACGAGAATGCCCCGAAGTGCGACCGAGGCTATTCGATCGCTGTCCGTCTATCGAATGATCCGCGCGGCTTCCCGACATTGACGCCTTCGCAGCCTCGTTCCGGATTTTCGTCGGTCCCGATTTGACGTGACGTGACCCCCAGCTTTCCCCCAGCTGGGATTAGAGCCTGGCGGTTGTTT
>CAZXFY010000034.1:0-35521 GCA_964639855.1 uncultured Stakelama sp.
CATGCCCTCGTAGAGCGCCTCGCCGGGCGAGATGAACAGCACGCCGCGCTCCTCCAGCGCGTTGAGCGCATAGGCGACCGCCTCGCCCGTGCCGTTCGAGATCAGCACGCCGTTGGCGCGCCCCGAGATCGGGCCCTTATAGGGGCCGTAGCGCTCGAACACGCGGTTCATGATGCCGGTGCCGCGCGTGTCGGACAGGAACTCGCCGTGATAGCCGATCAGGCCACGTGACGGCGCCGAGAAGGTGATGCGCGTCTTGCCGCCGCCCGACGGGCGCATGTCGGTCATCTCCGCCTTGCGGATCGCCATCTTCTCGACGACGGTGCCCGAATATTCATCGTCGACGTCGATCACGACGGTTTCATAGGGCTCCTCGCGGCCATTGCCTTCATCCCGGAACAGCACGCGCGGGCGGCTGATGCCGAGCTCGAAACCCTCGCGGCGCATCGTCTCGATCAGCACGCCGAGCTGGAGTTCGCCGCGGCCCGCGACTTCGAAGCTGTCCTTGTCGGCGGCCTCGGTGATGCGGATCGCGACGTTCGATTCGGCCTCGCGGAACAGGCGGTCGCGGATCATGCGGCTCGTCACCTTGGTGCCCTCGCGGCCCGCCATCGGGCTGTCGTTCACCGCGAAGCGCATCGACAGCGTCGGCGGATCGATCGGCTGCGCCTGGATCGGCGTCGAGACCGAGATGTCGGCGATGGTGTTGGCGACGGTCGCGACCTCGAGCCCCGCGAGGCTGATGATGTCGCCTGCCTTGGCTTCCTCGACGGCGACGCGTTCGAGCCCGCGGAAGCTCATCAGTTTCGAGGCGCGGCCGGTCTCGATCACCTTGCCGTCATTGTCGAGCGCGTGAATCGGCTGGTTGAGCTTGACGGTGCCCGAAGCGACCCGCCCCGTGAGGATGCGGCCGAGGAAGTTGTCGCGATCGAGCAACGTGATCAGGAAGGTGAAGGCCGCATCGGGATCGACGTTCGGCGCCGGAACGTGACCGACGATCGTCTCGAACAGCGGCTCGAGCGTGCCCTCGCGCGCATCCGCGTCCTCGCTGGCGTATCCGTTCCGCCCCGAGGCGAAGAGCACCGGAAAATCGAGCTGCTCGTCATTGGCGTCGAGGGTGACGAAGAGGTCGAATACTTCATTGAGCACTTCCTGCGCGCGCGCGTCGGAGCGGTCGATCTTGTTGACGACGACGATCGGGCGGAGCCCCAGCGCGAGCGCCTTGCCGGTGACGAACTTGGTCTGCGGCATCGCGCCCTCGGCGGCATCGACGAGCAGGATCACGCCGTCGACCATCGACAGGATACGCTCCACCTCGCCGCCGAAATCGGCGTGGCCGGGCGTATCGACGATGTTGATCCGCGTGCCCTGCCATTCGATCGAGGTGCATTTGGCGAGGATCGTGATCCCGCGCTCTTTCTCCAGGTCATTGGAGTCCATCGCTCTTTCCTCGACACGCTGGTTGTCGCGAAACGTGCCGGACTGGCGGAAGAGCTGATCGACGAGCGTGGTCTTGCCGTGATCGACGTGGGCGATGATCGCCACGTTGCGTAGGGACATGGAAATTTCCTGAAATAAAGTTGCGCGCGCCATAGCGGATTTGCTGCGTTGCGGGAAGAGCGCATGCGGAGGCTGGCGCTCATCCACGCCAGCGGCTAGTCTCGAAAGAAAAAGCAAAGCGAATCTCGGGGGATATATGGGGGGATGGAGAAGGGGCGCATTGCGCCTCGCCGTGGCCGCAAGCGCGCTGACGGCGGGCGCCGCAGGGGCGCAGGATCGGTCGAACGACAATGCGGTGACGCAGGCCGAGGACGCGTTCGGGATCAGCGGCGGGCGCGAATCGCTGGGAATCTACTCGTCGGGCAACGCCCGCGGCTTTTCGCCGACACAGGCGGGAAACGTGCGGATCGAGGGGCTCTATTTCGACCCCGCCTATCCGCTGACCAGCCTCGTCGCCGATTCGGTGAGCATCAAGGTCGGCCTTTCGGCGCAGAGCTATCCGTTCGCCGCGCCGAGCGGGATCGTCGATTTCAGCCTGAGGCGGCCCGGAAACGACGCCGGTCAGTCGCTGCTGCTCGATAGCGACAGCTTCGGCAGCTACGGAATCGAGATCGACGGCGTGCAGCCGCTCTCGCCGTCGCTGTCGATCGGCTATGGCGGCAGCTTCGGGCACAGCGAATATGCCGATGGCGCCGACAGCATGCACGCCGCGGGCGCGCTCATCGGGCGCTGGAGACCATCGGCCGCGATAGAGATCGTGCCGTTCTGGACCGTATCGAAATCCTGGGCCGACGAGGCCGCGCCCTATTACATCCCGACGGGCGATTTCCTTCCGCCCCAGCCGGAGCAGCGGCGCTTCGACGGGCCCGGATGGGCCGATTCCGAATATGTCGCCGGCAACCAGGGCGTGCTCGCGATCGTGACCCCGGCGAAGAACTGGGAAGTGCGCGCCGGCGGCTTCCGCTCGGTCTTCGATTCGCGTGCGAGCTACACCAACTTGCTGCTCGACGTGCAGCCCGACGGCAGCGCCTATCAATTCATCATCGCCGACCCGAAGACGCGGGCACGCTCGCTCAGCGGCGAGCTGCGCGTGACGCGGCGCTTCACCGAAGGACCACGGCTGCACATGATCCATGTCAGCGTGCGCGGACGCGATTCGCACAGCGAATATGGCGGTTCCGACGAACTCGACATCGGCCCCGTTCTGATCGGCGAGCCGGTGACCGTGCCCAGGCCCGATTTCACCTTCGGGCCGCTGAGCGAGGACGAGGTGCGCCAGGTGAATTACGGGCTCGCCTATGAAGGGCGGTGGAAAGGCGTCGGCGAACTGGGTTTCGGCGTTTCGAAGGCCGATTACCGGAAAACGACCCTCTACCCGGAGACGGCGCCGATCGTCGCGCGGTCACGCCCCTGGATCTACAACGCGACCGCGGCGGCCCATGCGACCGGCAAGCTCGCGCTTTATGCCGGCTATGCCCGCGGGCTCGAGGAAAGCGGGGTGGCGCCGCCCAACGCGACCAACCGCAACCAGCCGCTGCCGGCGATCATCACGTCGCAGCGCGATGCGGGATTCCGCTGGCTGATGACCGACAAGATCAAGCTGATCGCGGGCGTGTTCGACCTGCGAAAGCCCTATTTCGGCTATGACGCGACCGGCCGCTACACGCGCATCGGGACGATCAAGAGCCGCGGCATCGAAACCTCGCTCTTGGGCAGCCTGACGCCGCGGCTGTACGTCGTCGCCGGCGGCGTGTTCCTCGATGCCGGCACCGTCGAGGACGTCGCGACCGAGGCGGAGATCGGCGAACGCCCGGTCGGGCTGCCGAGCCATATCGTCAACCTCAATCTCAACTGGCGCGCGCCGGTCGCGAAGGGGCTGTCGTTCGACCTGTCGGCCGTCCATCGCGGCCGCACCGCCGCCACCACCGACAATGCCGTCTTCGTGCCTCCGCGCGCGACGGTGAATCTGGGCGCGCGATACAAGTTCAAGCTGGCAGGTAACGATGCACTGCTGCGCGTGCAGATGATCAACCTGTTCGACGAGCGGGGATTCAGGACGGCGGGGCCGGGCATCTACGCGCCCAATGCGGGGCGGTATCTGAGCGGCTATCTGGCGGTGGATTTCTGAAGTCGGCCGAACACGCTTGGCAGCGCCGGCCAGCGTATTATATGGGCAATACACGGAGGGCAGCGTCGATCCGGCTTGAACGCCGGTGCCGACCTGATCCATGAAGGCGAGACACGAACGGCCTGGAGGGCTGAGATGGCGACGACGGCGACCGACACCGCGCAACAGGACGATCTGACGCTCACCCCGCCCGAACCGGTGCCCCCGGTGGCGCCCGAAAAATCGGCCGGGCTGGTGCCCGTGGACGACGCGACCAAGACCAAGCTGGAAGAGCGGGTCGATGCGTTCGTCACCGATCTGGTCGCGCAGGACGCCAACAGCCCCGAATTCGGCAAGCGCGTCGATGCGATCAGCGCGATGGGGCAACGCGAGATCCGCGAGGCGGCGGGGCAATCGAACCGCTTCCTCGACCGCCCCGTGCGCGCGATGGACAAGGATAACGGCGTCGGCGCCGATCTCGCCGAATTGCGCCGCACGATCGAGGAACTCGATCCGGGCAAGCAGGGCAGCCTTTCCGGCCCGCGCAAGCTGCTGGGGATCATCCCCTTCGGCAACAAGATGAAGAATTATTTCGACGGCTACAAATCGTCGCAGACGCACATCGCCGCGATCCTCAAGAGCCTGCATTCGGGCAAGGACGAGCTGTTGATGGACAATGCCGCCATCGACACCGAGCGCGCGAACCTGTGGACCGCGATGGGGCGGCTCGAGCAGATGATCGTGCTGTCCAGGACGATGGACCAACGCCTCGAGGACAAGGCCAACGAGCTCGATCACACCGACCCGGCCAAGGCCAAGGCGATCCGCGAGACCGCTTTGTTCTACGCCCGCCAGCGCACGCAGGACCTGCTGACGCAGATGGCGGTGACGGTGCAGGGCTATCTCGCGCTCGATCTGGTCAAGAAGAACAATGTCGAGCTGGTGAAGGGCGTCGATCGCGCCTCGACGACGACGGTGGCGGCGCTGCGCACCGCCGTCACCGTGGCGCAGGCGCTGACCAGCCAGAAGCTGGTGCTCGACCAGATCACCGCGCTCAACACCACCACCGCGGGGATCATCGATTCGACCGGCAAGCTGCTGCGCAGCCAGACCGCGACGATCCACGAGCAGGCCGCCGCCTCGACCATCCCGATCGAGACGCTCCAGCGTGCCTTCCAGAACATCTACGACACGATGGACGCGATCGACACCTTCAAGCTCAAGGCGCTCGATTCGATGAAGACCACCGTGGACACGCTGTCGAACGAGGTCGAAAAGTCGCGCGGCTATATCGCGCGCGCGGAGGGCGCTGCGCAGAATGCGGGCGCGAGCGCCAACGAGCAGTTCAAGCTGGAGGCGCTGTGAGGTGAGCGAGGTCGACGAGCAGATCGCGCGCTCGACCGAGCTGCTCAACCGCACCTCGGAGCGCTACCGCTCGCTCTCGCAGCGGCGAGCCGAGCGGCGCCGGCAGACGCTGGCGAGCCGGCTGGGGCGGATCGCAATCGCCGATGTCGCGATCCTGCTGGGCGCGATGGTGCTCGGCTGGTTCGTGCCGCTCGGGATCGGCGGGGCGATGCTGGTGATGCTGCTGCTCCTTGTCGCGACGGTGGGCTTCGCGATCTTTCCGGCCGAGCCGACGATCACCGCCGACAAGCTCGACGAGGCGCCGCTCAAATACCTGCCGATGAAGACCGAGCAATGGCTCGAACGCCAACGGGCGGCGCTTCCCGCACCGGCCGCGCGGATGCTCGACGGGATCGGGCAGCGGCTGGAGACGCTGGGGCCGCAGCTCGTGGGGCTGGACGAAAGCACGCCCGCGGCAGCCGAGGTGCGCAAGCTGGTCGGCGAGAACCTGCCCGCGCTCGTCACCGGCTATCGACGCGTCCCCGAGCCGCTGCGCCGCATCGAGCGCAACGGCAAGACGCCCGACCAGCAATTGCTCGACGGCCTCGGTGTCATCGACCGCGAGATCGCGCAGATGACGCACCAGCTCGCCGAGGGCGATCTCGACCTGCTCGCGACGCGCGGCCGGTATCTCCAGATCAAATATCAGGGCGACGACACGATCGAAGGGTGAATCGTCGGCTTTCTGCGAAAGCAGGAACCCGGGATTTCAAGCGTGGCTCTCCAAAACTCTGGGCTCGTGCTTTCGCGGGACCTTTGCATAGTCGTAAATTTGCCCGACCTTTGTCATCCCCGCGAAGGCGGGGATCCAGACTGGCTGGCCTCTGGGGCAATGGCGGACGTTCCGATTCTGGATTCCCGCCTTCGCGGGAATGACGGAAAGGGGTTTCGCAAGGGTCCTGCTTTCGCAGGAGCACTATCAGCGTTTCGCCTGCGCTTTCGCCCGGTCGCGCAGGCGCTCGACGGCGGCAGAATGCAGCCCCGCAGCGGTCGCCAGCACCCCAAACGCCTCTGCGCGCCGCGTGTTGAACATCAGCGGCCGGCCGAGCGCATCGGTGATCTCCGCCCCCGCCTCATGCGCGATGAGCGTGGCGGCGGCGACGTCCCATTCGTTGCCCCAGCGCAGCGTCGCCACGAGATCGGCTTCGCCCGCGGCGACCATCGCGATGCGGAGTGCGATCGAATTGGGCTTGTAGACGGCCGTCAGATCGCGATCGATCTTCGGGAGCGCTTCGGTCGGCACGCGCGCACCGGCAAGGCTGGTGCGGCGCGCCGCGCGGATGGGCGCGCCGTTGAGCGTCGCCCCCTGCCCCGCCGCCGCGCGGAAGACGGCGGCGCGCGGGGGACAATCGAGCACGCCGATCACCGGTTGCCGGTTCTCAACGAGGGCGATCGATACCGCCCAGCCTTCGCGGCCGCGAATATAATCGCGGGTGCCGTCGATCGGATCGACCACCCAGACACGCGCGCGGCCAAGGCGATCGGGGTTGTCCACCGTCTCCTCCGAGAGCCAGCCGGCATCGGGCAGCAGCGCGGCAAGTCGCGCCTTGATGAAGGCATCGATCTCCAGATCGACCTCGCAGACGGGATTGCCCGGCCGCTTTTCCCATCGCTTGAAATCGGTACGCCAGCGCGCGAAGGCGAGCTGACCCGCCTCATGCGCGACATTCGCGACGGCATCGGCAAGCGCATCAGCCACTTGCCACCGTCATTCCATCGACGCGCAGCGTGGGCACGTCGATCCCATGGCGGAATTCGAGATCGTTGGCGGGCGTGATGCTGCGGAACATCTCGGCGAGATTACCCGCGACGGTGAATTCGCTCACCGGCGCGGCGATCTCTCCGTTTTCGATGAGGAAGCCCGAGGCACCGCGGCTGTAATCGCCGGTCGTCAGGTTGACGCCCTGGCCGATCAGTTCGGTGACGAGCACGCCGCGCTCTATATCACCGACCAGCGTTTCGGGCGGCACGTTGCCGGGGGCCATATAAAGGTTGCTCGGGCCGACGCCGCCGCCGCGCGAGGCGTGGCCGGTCGGCTCCAGCCCCAATTGCCGCGCCGAGGCGCTGTCGAGCAGCCAGGTTTCGAGCATGCCGTCCTCGACGATTGCCGATGGCGAAACGGGAAGCCCCTCGCCATCGAAGGGGCGCGAGCGAAGGCCGCGGGGACGATGCGGATCGTCGAGGATATCGATGCCGGGGGCAAAGGCCCGCGTGCCGAGCGCATCGAGCAGGAAGCTCGTCTTGCGCGCGATGGCGCTGCCGGCGATCGCGCCGATCAGGTGGCCGAGCAGGCTTGCCCCGATGCGGCGGTCGAACACCACGGGCATCGCGCCGCTCTTGATGCGGCGCGGATTCAAGCGGGCAACCGCGCGGGTGCCGGCGCGCGCGCCGATTGCCGCGGACGCCTCGAGCTGGGCAAGGTGCCGCGCCGAATGGTGCGCGTGGTCGCGCTCCATCGCGCCGCCCTTGCCGGCGACGACGCTCGCATGGAGGCCGTAGCGCGTCGTCTCGTAGGCGCCGCCGAACCCCGCGCTTGTGGCGAGGGCCACGACCGCGCGCGACGCGCTCGCGCCCGCGCCTTCGCTGTTGGTGACGCCCTCGACGGCGCGCGCCGCATCCTCGGCGTCGAGCGCGCGTGCCTTGAGCGCCTCGGGGGCGGGCTCCTCATGGTCCGCGAGATCGAGCTGGGGCGGTGTGCCGCGGAGCAGACGTTCGGATGGAGCGAGACCCGCCCATTGGTCCTCGGGCGCCTCGCGCGCCATCCGGATCGCGCGCTCGACCAGCGCATCGAGCGCGCCGTCGGCGAGGTCCGAGCTCGAGACGCTCGCGTTGCGGCGGCCGCAGAAGACGCGCAAGGACAGGTCCTCGGTTTCCGAGCGGCCGACATCTTCGAGCGCACCCAATCGCACCGCGACGTGGAGAGCGGCATGCGCTCCGAAGGCCGCGTCGGCCGCGTCGGCGCCGGCGCGGCGTGCGCGGGCGACCACATCCTCGGCGAGCGCGCGGGCTTGGTCAAGGGGTTTCATCGGGAGGACTTAGGAACGCC
Source organism: uncultured Stakelama sp. (assembly GCA_964639855.1). Taxonomy (GTDB): domain Bacteria; phylum Pseudomonadota; class Alphaproteobacteria; order Sphingomonadales; family Sphingomonadaceae; genus Sphingomonas. Next base: position 8,058 of record CAZXFY010000034.1, read on the forward strand.
CGAAGCGGATTCAAAGCGCCATACCCACGACGAGGCAGGCGAAAAACATGAGGAGGCCCGCAAAGCGGTTCGAGCGGAAGCGGGCGAGCGCGTTGGCGCCGTCATCCGGGTCCAGCGTGACGATCTGCCAGCCGAGATGGAATGCCATCGGGAGCAGCGCCAGCAGGGCGAGCGGGTCGGCGCGGACCTGCCAGATCGCGGCCGCCCAGAACGCGAGCGCCAGCGCATAGAAGGCGGCGGTGCCCGCGCGGACGTGGCGGCCCATCCGCAGCGCCGAGGAGCGGACGCCGATCAGCGCGTCATCCTCGCGGTCCTGAAGGGCGTAGATCGTGTCGTAGCCGATCACCCAGGCGATCGACCCGGCGTAGAGGAGCAGCCCCGGCAGCGTGAGCGCGCCCGCAATCTCCGACCAGCCGACCAGCGCCGCCCAGGAAAAGACGATCCCGAGCCACGCCTGCGGCCACCAGGTGATCCGCTTCATGAACGGATAGGCGGCAACGGGCGCGAGGCTCGCGAGCGCGACGATCGCGGCATAGAGGCCGAGCTGGAGCAGGACAACGAGGCCGATCAGGCACAACAGGACGAGCCATGCCCATGCCGCCGCCAGCGACACCGCGCCGCTCGCGAGCGGGCGAGCACGGGTGCGCGCGACCTTGCGATCGAGATCGCGGTCGACAATGTCGTTGTAGACGCAGCCCGCGCCGCGCATCGCAACCGCGCCGAGCAGCAGCCACAAGATCAGATCCCAGCGGCGGAGCGCCCCGCCGGCGAGTGCGACGCCCCATGCGCCGGGCCAGAAGAGCAGCCACCAGCCGATCGGCCGATCGAAGCGCGCGAGCAAGGCGAACGCCCGCGGCCGCGGCGGAAGCGCGCCGACGATGCCGCGATGCTGGGTATCGGGGACGATATCGTCGGTCGTCGTCATTCGTAGCGCAGCACCTCGGCCGGATCGATCGCGGCCGCGCGGCGGGCGGGGAACAACGTCGCGAGCACGGTACCGACGAGCGTCATCACCACGATCCCGGCAAGCTCCGCAGGGCCGATGATGAAGGGCATGTCGAGGAATACGCCATAGCCGCTCGGGGCGGCGGTGCTCGTCATCCGCTGCGCGAGCGCCGCGGAGATCGGCGCCTTGGAGAGCACGAGGCCCAGCCCGATCACCAGCCCGACGACGGTGCCGATCCCGCCGATCACGCTGCCGACCGCGACGAAGATGCGGATCACCGAGGCCTGGCTCGCGCCCATCGTCCGCACGATCGCCACCTCGCGCCGCCGCGAACGCACCAGCATCACGAGCGACGACATGATGTTGAACAAGGCGACGAGCACCACGAGCGAGAGCACGATGAACATGCCGACATGCTCGACCGCGAGCGCGTCGAACAACGCCTTGTTCATCTCGCGCCATGTCTGGAGCTGCGCCGTGCCGCCGAGCTTCGCCTTGAGCGGCGCGAGAATCCCGGCGGCATGCTCGACATCGCGCGTGGTGATGTCGATGCGGCTGACGACGTCGCCCTCGCCCACCATCCGCTGCACCGCGCCCATCGTGCCGACCACGCGGGTCGAATCGTATTTGGCGTTGTCGGTGTGAAAGATGCCGGTGAGACGAAAGCTGTAGAAATCGGTCGAGATCGTGCCGTCGGGGGCGAAGCGGACCATCATCAGCGAGATCGGCTCGCCGACGAAGATGCCGAGCTGCTCGGCAAGCCCGCTGCCGATCACGACCTCCTCGTCATTGGCCGGCGCGCGGCCGGTGACGAGTGCGTCCGAGGCCAGCGGGCTGCTCGCCAGCCGTTCGGGCGGAAGCCCCTGGAGGTCCGCCGCATAGGTGCGTCCCTTGACGCTTGCGACCACGCTGCGCTCGATCGCGGGACCGGCCGAAACCACGCCCGGCGTCGCCTGCGCCTCGGCAACGAGCTGGCGCCAGTCGCGCAGGAACGCGCCCGGCCGCGTGATCGAAGCATCGCCGTCGATGCTGGCGAACTGGCGCGCGAACCGCGCCTCGGCGCCGTTCATCACACTCATCACCAGGATCAGCGAGGCGACGCCGATCGTGACACCCAGCATCCCGATCAACGCGACCAGGAACACCGCGCGGCCGCCGGCGCCCGGCAGCAGGTAACGGCGCACCAGCATCGCTTCGAAGCGGGACAGCATGGCCCATGTCCCTCGCCGATCGCACGCGCCGCCGCAAGCGGATTCACAGCATCCGGGTGACGCGGCCGGTGCATCCGGCTAACGCATCGCCATGCCCGCAACCCCCGCCTGGCCGCCCCAATCGACCCCCCGCCTGTTCGTCGAGGTGCCGATCGAGACGGGCGCCGCGATCCCGATCGAGGGCGCGCAGGCGCACTACCTGCTCTCCGTAATGCGGCTGAAGGCCGGCGATCCTGTCAAATTATTCGACGGCGAAAGCGGCGAATGGCTCGGCATCGCGCGCGACGTGCGCAAGCGCGACCTTGCGCTCGACGTGACCGAAAAGCTGCGCGAGCGCGAGGCGGTGCCCGACCTGTGGCTGTGCGCGGCGCCGATCAAGAAAGGCCGGATCGACTGGGTCGCGGAGAAAGCATGCGAGCTGGGCGTCGCGCGGCTGGTGCCGGTGCTGACACGTCGCACCGTGGTCGATCGCGTAAAGGACGAGCGGCTGCGCGCGCACATGATCGAGGCCGCCGAGCAATGCGGGCGCACGGCGGTGCCGGATCTGGGAGATACGACGACGCTCGACGCGCTGCTCGCCGACTGGCCCGAGGAGCGCGCGCTGTTCTTCGCCGACGAAACAGGCGGCACGCCCGCGCTCGAGGCGATGCGCGCGCATGACGGGCCGGCAGCGATCCTGATCGGCCCCGAAGGCGGGTTCGACCCGGCCGAGCGCGACGCGATCCGCGCGCTCCCCCAAGCGGTGGGGATCGGGCTCGGCCCCCGCATCCTGCGCGCCGACACCGCGGCGGCGGCGGCGGTTGCCCTCTGGATGGCGGCGGTGGGGGACTGGTGAGCCCCTACTCCTCCCCGGAACGGGGAGGGGGGCCAAAACGCGGAGCGGCTTGGTGGAGGGGACTCTGAACCGGGCGACTCGCTTGTGGCGTGGCCCCCTCCACCATCCCCGCTTGCGCGGGGACGGTCCCCCTCCCCGTTCCGGGGAGGATTGGGAAGCCCTCTAGCGCCATCCCCTCCCCTCCCCTACATGGCCGCGCATGACAACGAAGACCGGTACGGACGCCAACGCAGCGGTCATCGAAGACCGGGCCCAGCTTGTCGAGAGCTTCGCGACGGGCGAGAAGCCGCGAGACACATGGCGGATCGGCACCGAGCACGAGAAGTTCGTCTATTCGACAAAAGATCTTCACGCGCCCTCATGGGATGAGCCCGGGGGCATCCGCGACCTGCTGATGGGCCTCACCGAATTCGGCTGGCAACCGGTAGAGGAAGGCGGCAAGGTGATCGCGCTCACCGGCCCCGACGGCACGATCAGCCTCGAGCCGGCCGGCCAGCTCGAACTGTCGGGCGCGCCGCTGGACAATCTCCACGAAACCTGCGCCGAGGCCGCGCGGCACCTGGAGCAGGTGAAGGCCGTGGGCGACCGGCTGGGGCTCGGTTTCCTGGGGCTGGGCATGTGGCCGGACAAGGCACGCGCGGACCTGCCCGTCATGCCCAAGGGGCGCTACGCGATCATGATGCGGCACATGCCCAGGGTCGGCGGTCTCGGCCTCGACATGATGCTCAGGACCTGCACGATCCAGGTCAATCTCGATTATTCCTCCGAAGCCGACATGGTGAAGAAGTTCCGCGTCGGCCTCGCGCTCCAGCCGCTCGCGACCGCGCTCTTCGCCAACTCGCCCTTTACCGAGAAGAAGCCCAACGGCTATCTTTCCTATCGCAGCCATATCTGGTCAGATACCGATCCGGCGCGCACCGGCATGCTGCCCTTCGTGTTCGAGGACGGCTTCGGCTACGAACGCTATACCGAGTACATGCTCGATGTGCCGATGTACTTCGTCTATCGCGACGGGCGCTATATCGACGCGGCCGGGCTGTCGTTCCGCGATTTCCTGAACGGCGAGTTGTCGGTCCTTCCCGGCGAAAAGCCGACGATGGACGATTGGAACGATCACCTGTCGACCGCCTTTCCCGAGGTGCGGCTGAAGACCTTCCTCGAAATGCGCGGTGCCGATGGCGGGCCGTGGGGCCGCATCTGCGCGCTGCCCGCGCTCTGGGTCGGCCTGCTCTACGACGATGTTGCGCTCGACGCGGCGTGGGATCTCGTCAAGCACTGGACGATCGAGGAGCGGCAGACGCTGCGCGATGCCGTGCCGAAGCAAGCGCTCGCCGCGCGCGTGCCCGGCGGCGGGAGCTTGCGCGCGCTTGCGGCCGAGGTGCTCGACATCGCCGCTTCGGGCCTGTCTGCACGCAACCGGCTCAATTCGTCGGGCGACAACGAGTCCGGTTTCCTCGCACCATTACGCGAGATCGTCCGCACCGGGGAGGTCCCCGCGCAAATGCTGCTCGATCATTATCGCGGGCCCTGGGACGAGGACGTCTGCCGCCTCTACTGCGAAACGCGGTTCTAAGCTTCCGCCGTCACCCTGAACGTGTTTCAGGATTCAATACCGTTCTCGATATACCGTCCGAATCTGCCTTGGATGCTGAAACAAGTTCAGCATGACGGCGGGTTTGGGGTCCGCCCCTGACCCATGCAAACAGTCGCGGCACCGGCCCGTTGCGCTCCATCCATTCCCAATAGGCGACGTAATCGGGATCGGCCATCAGGTGCCGCTCCTCGGTCTTCGCCCGCCAGTAATAGACGCCGCTGACCGCCGCGAGGATCAGCGTGTTGCGTGCTGCATCGATCAGGCTGCCGGTCGTCGTGAAGAAGGGCAAGGTCGCGCACCACCAGAAAAGGTTCTTGGCGAGATAGGCCGGGTGGCGCGACAGCGCATAGGGGCCGTGCGTCAGGATGCCGCGGTTGGTGAGGTTCGAAAAGCGCAGCCCGAAGGCGACCGTCGCCCAGGCATAGATCGCGGTGAGGCCGACGAGCAGCGCGCCGGTGCCGTAGAGCAGCACCGGATGCCATTGGAACCAGTGCATCCAGCCCGCATCGGCGAGATTGCCGACACGATAATCGAGCGGCCCGCCGTCCATCAGGATGAAGGGCGGGTAGCAGATCAGCGCCGCGACCCAGGCCGAGGCATAGGGATTGGCCGTGCGGATATGCGCGTCGAGCGGCCGCACCGTCAGGATGTAGCCGACCGTCGCGAACCCCACATCGACGACGAACATCAAGGTGATGAGCCAGTTGGCGAGCGCGACCGGATCGTGGAACAGCGCGCTCGTGTCCGTACGGATGAACGCCGCGAACCCGCCCGGTACGATCGCCAGCATGAAGGCGAGATAGAAGCCCTTCACCGCCCAGCTTCTGAGATGGTTGGCGATCGCGGCGCGATCGGGCGCGTCGGTGCCCACGAGCCACGCGCCGAACGCCCAGGCGCCGTCCTTCGGCTCGACGAGGCGGCGGTCGAGCCACAGCACATAGGGAATCGAGAGCAGGAAAACCGCCGGCGCCGCATTGGTGAGGCACCACATCGCGAACCGGAAATTGCCTTCCCAGTAGAAGCGGCACGTGCCGTAGACGATCGCGATCGCGCCCCAGGTGAGCCACAGCCCGGCGAGTTTGGTGAGGCTGATGTCGATCGTCGCGCGCCACGGCCGTACCGTCTTCCAGTCGATCCCGGTCGAGCCGCGGCGATGAACCTTGTCGACGAGGATCGCCCACAACATCATCGGCATGCCGCAGGCGAGCACGTTGACGAGTGCCGAATAGGGGCCGTCCATTCCGAACCACCGCGCGACGGCGAGCCATGCGACCATCCCGACGAGCCCGGCCACACCGACCCCATGGCTCACCGCCGACGGCGGCCGCGGGTCCGCCTTCGCGGCGGCGGCCAGGGTTTTGTCGTGGAACATCGCAAGGCGACATAGCCGGCAATTGGTAAGCAAGCCGTGAAGCACGCTTGACCGCTTGATCTGGCGCGCGCGCGTCGCTACCTCCGCGGACCGGCCCGGGCGGGTATAGCACAATGGTAGTGCAGCAGCCTTCCAAGCTGAATATACGGGTTCGATTCCCGTTACCCGCTCCACCGGCGCTCTTTTCCTGTCCGTTTGCTGCATGTGTCATACAGCGATGATACACGCGCCCGCGCGCTCAATGTCGTTCTCACCGGAAGGAGAATCGACATGCGGATCGGAAAGATCGTGGTCGCCGCAGGATTGCTGACGGGCGCGCTGGCGCTGTCGGGCTGCTATTATGGCGACGGCCCCGGGCGTTGGGGCGACCACCACCATCGCGGCCACCACGGACATCATGATCGTGGTCACCATGGCCATCACGACCATGATCGCGACTGGCGGCGCTGACGGGGATTCGGTCCGTCTGACCCGGCTGCGGCGCAGCGGACCGAAACGTCGCCTCGGCGGTGGTGGACAGGGCTGGATTCGAACCAGCGTACGCTCACGCGGGCAGATTTACAGTCTGCTGCCTTTAACCACTCGGCCACCTGTCCGTAAAAGGACCGCCGAGGCGAAGGGCGGTCCCATGCCGCCCCGCAGGGCCCATGTCAACGCCCTCGTCGGGCTTGCACGCGCCACCGCACCGACCTAGTGCCTGAGGCAGACAATACGCTTCCTTCAGGGGGATTTGATGCGCCATCTGCTTCTCACCGCCGCCGCGCTCGCCGTGGTCGCGACGCCGCTTTCCGCGCAATCGGTCGATCGCGCGGCGGTCAATCGGATCATCGACGAAGGTACCAATCACAGCGAAGTGATGCGCACCGCGCAGCATCTCACCGACGTGATCGGCCCCCGCCTCACCAACTCCCCCGCGATGCGCAAGGCGGAGGACTGGACGCAGGCCAAGTTCCGCGAATGGGGGCTGAAGAACGTCCACAAGGAAGGGTTCGATTTCGGCCGCGGCTGGTGGATCGAGCGCTCCGAAGTCCGGATGACGACGCCGCGTCCGATCGAGCTGACCGCGATCCCGATCGCCTGGACGCCGCCGACGAACGGCACGATCACCGCGCCGATCATCGTCGCGCCGATGAAAAAGTCCGAGGATCTGGAACAGTGGCGCGGCAAGCTCGCCGGCAAGATCGTGCTGGTGACGCGCCCCGATGCGCTTTCGGAGGACACGCGGCCCGATTTCCGCCGGCTGAGCGACGAGGACATCGCCAAGCTCGACGAGTTCGAGCAGCCGACATACGATCCCGAGGCCGCCGACCGCCGGATGAAGCGCGCCGAGTTCGCGCAACAGCTCGACGCCTTCCTCAAGGCCGAAGGCGCGCTCGCCTATGCCACGATGTCGTCGCGTGACGGCAAACTGATCCACGGTACGGGCTATCTCTACGGCGTCGGCGAGACGCAGGCGATGCCCGGGTTCGAGATCGCGGCCGAGGATTATCGCAGGCTGGCGCGGCTCGCCAAGACCGGCGCCGCACCGGTCGTCAGCATGACGAGCGTCGTCCATTTCGACGATTCGGACCCCAAGGCTTACAACATCTTCGCCGAGATCCCCGGCACCGATCCCGGCGCCGGATATGTGATGGCGGGCGCGCATCTCGATAGCTGGGTCGCGGGCGACGGCGCCGCCGACAACGGCGCGGGCTCCGCGATGATCATGGAGGCGGCGCGCATCCTCTCCGATATCGGCGTGCGGCCCAAGCGCACGATCCGCTTCGCGCTATGGGCGGGCGAGGAGCAGGGGCTGCTCGGCAGCCTCGCTTATGTCGAGCAGCATCTCGCGACGCGCGGCGACCCCAACGTGCCCGAGAAGACCGGCCTCGCCCGCTATTTCGGCTGGTCGCAGCGCTGGCCGATCCGGCCGCTCGAGGGCTATGACGACCTCGCCGCCTATTACAACATCGACAACGGTTCGGGCAAGCTGCGCGGCCTCTATGCGGAGGGTAATCCGGCGGTGGTGCCGATCTTCCGCGAATGGCTCGCCCCCTTCGCCTCGATGGGCGCCGACCATGTCGTGATGAACCGCACCGGCGGCACCGATCACGTCTTCATGCAGGCGATCGGCATCCCCGGTTTCCAGTTCATCCAGGACCCGCTCGATTACGGCAGCCAGGTGCATCACACCAATATCGACACGTTCGACCACCTGAAGGCAGAGGACATGCGGCAGGGCTCGATCGTGCTTGCCTCGCTGCTGCTCTCGGCCGCGAATGCCGACAAGGCCCTCCCCCGCCCGCCGATGCCGACCGAGCCGGTGGTGACCGATCCGTTTGCGTATCCGGAGGACGAATGATCTTGCCGTCATGCCAGCGAAAGCCGGCATCTCCCCGTAACCGCGAGACCCCGGCTTTCGGGCACCCATCAAAGTACTACGTTGATGGGACCCTCGCTGGGATGACGGCTTAGCCATGGCCCGCCGCGGCCACCGCCCCAGCCATGGCGCCCCCGGCCGCCCGCGCTTCTGGGGACGGCATGCGGTGACCGCCGCGCTCGCCAATCCGGCGCGCACGGTGCGTAAAGTCTGGGGCACGCGCGAGGCGCTTGGCGGAATGGACCTGCCGCCGGTCATTCCGATCACCTATGCCGATGTCGCCGATCTCGGCCGGCTGGTGCCCGCGGACGCGCCGCACCAGGGGATCGTTGCCGAAGTCGAGCCGCTGGAGGACCTCTGGCTCGCCGATCTGCTCGATCGGGCAGGCGACAGCAAGCGGCCGCTCGTCGTGCTCGATCAGGTGACCGATCCGCACAATGTCGGCGCGATTCTGCGGTCGGCCGCGGCGTTCGACGCGCTTGGGCTGGTGACGCAGGACCGGCACGCCCCGCCCGAATCGGGGGTGATCGCGCGCGCCGCCTCGGGCGCGCTCGAGCTGGTGCCGTGGGTGCGTGTGGTGAACCTCGCGCGCGCGCTCGACGAGATCGCCGAGGCCGATTTCTGGCGGATCGGGCTCACCGGAAATACCGAGACGACGTTGGCGGAAGCGATCGGCGGCGCCCGCGTCGCGCTGGTGCTCGGCGCCGAGGGCGAAGGGATGCGCCAGAATACCGAGGCGCATTGCGACGTGCTCGCGCGGCTTCCCATTTCGCCGAAGATGGAGAGCCTCAACGTTTCCAACGCCGCCGCGATTGCGCTTTACGCCGCAACGGCAAGCGAGGGGGAGAAGAAGCGATGATCGGGCGGGTGAAAGGATTGGTATTGGCGGCACTAGCGCCATTGGTGCTCGTCGGATGCGTGCTCGCGCCGGGCAAGTTCGTGTCGACGCTGACGGTCGATGCCGATCGAAGCTTCACCTTCACCTATCGGGGCGAGATGTTCGCCATCGACTTCGGCGACGAATTCGCAAGCGGCATGAACAAGGCGTTCGACGGCGGGGAAACGGCCGACGACGCCGAAAAGGAGGCCGCGCCCGATCCGGCGAAACAGGCCGAGAAGGATCGCCAATATCGCGCCATGGCCGAGGCGCTGCGCAAGGAGGCGGGCTATCGCTCGGTCTCCTATGAGGGGGACGGGCGATTCCTCGTCGATTATGCGATCTCGGGCACGCTGACCCACAATTTCGTCTTCCCCTACAACCACGATGCGGAGGCCGTTTTCCCCTTCATGGCGATCGAGCTGCGCGGCAAGGATCTGGTCCGGGTGAAGGCGCCGGGATACAGCGCGAGCGATTCGAGCGGCAGTCCGGGATCGTCGAAGGTGTCGAGCCGTCTCGACGGCACCTTCACGCTCACCACCGATGCCGCGATCGTGAGTCAGAACAGCGAAACGGGCGCGACAAGCGAGAACGGCCGCAGCACGCTCCGCTGGCGCGCGACGCCGCTGACGAAGGATGCCCCGATGGCGGTCCTGCGGGTGGCGGCGCTGCCCTGATCGCGCAGCGGCGGCTCAATCCTCCTCGGCGATGCGCACCTTGAGGCCGTCGAGCGCATCGGAAAATTCGATCTGGCACGACAATCGCGAGTCCCCGTCGCGGTCGGAGGAGGAATCGAGCAGGTCGTTCTCGTCCTCGCTCATCGGCGGCAGTTTGGCCGCAAATTCCGGGTCGACATGCACATGGCAGGTGGCGCACGAGCAGCAGCCGCCGCACAACGCCAGCACCTCGTCGATCCCGTTGTCGCGGATCACCTCCATTACCGAAAGCCCCGCCTCGCCCGTGACCACGCGTTCTTCCCCTTCCCTGGTCACGACGATAAGTGTGGGCATGCTGTCCTCCTGGCGGTGTCGCCGCCGCCATGCCGCCTTGGCGCGGCGAGATCAAGGGATCGACCGATGGGCCTGACCGCCGACCAGTTGCGCACCGGAATCGACGCGCTCGCACAGGCCGAGCCCGCCTTCGCCGCGGCGCTCGCCCGCGCAGGCTATCCCGAGCCGCGGATTCGCGAGCGCGGATATGCGACGCTGCTGCGCACGATCGTCGGCCAGCAGGTGAGCGTCGCCGCCGCCGCCTCGGTCTGGCGCCGGCTGGAGGAGCAGGTGGGCGACCTCACCGATCCCGCCAACATCGCACGCGCCACCGACGAGCAGCTTCGCGCCGCCGGCCTTTCGCGGCAGAAGGCCGGCTACGCCCGCAGCCTCGCCGACGAGGTGACGAGCGGCCGGCTCGACCTCGAAAACCTGCCGCAAGACGACGAGGAAGCGATCGAGGCGCTTGTCCGCGTCAAGGGAATCGGCCGCTGGTCCGCCGAAATCTATCTGCTTTTCGCCGAGGGGCGGCCGGATATGTGGCCCGCCGGAGACCTTGCCGTGCAGATCGAGATCGGCCGCATCCTCGGCCATGACGAACGCCCCAGCGAAAAAACCCTGCGCGCCCTGGCCGAAACCTGGCGCCCGCATCGCGGCGCGGCGGCGATCATGGCGTGGCACCATTACAAGATCGAGGTGATCTAGGTTGTTGATCCGATAACCGTAATCGCGCAATCCTTGCCTTCCGGGGGAAGGTCGCGATGGGGGACGACAGCAGCATTGCAGGCGAGCCGACGATCGAACTCGATTACGCACGCCCCGCGCCCGCGCTGGCGCGGTTCGTGTCGGGCTATCACCGCTACAGCCTCGATCTCCCCGACGGCGAGACGCTCGACGACGTCTTCTATCCGGGCGCGGCGAACATCCGCATTCAGGTATCGGGCGGCGACTGGTCCGTCCGAATAGCGGACCGCACGATCGACCCGGTGCCGCGCGCGTCGCTGTTCGGCCCGACCAACCACGCCCTCTACAGCCGCTCGGCAGGCGGAACCCTGTTCGGCGCGGGGCTGACGCCGCTCGGCTGGGTGCGGCTGACGACGCTCCCCGCCAGCGATTTCGCCGACAACATCACCCCGCTCGACCTGCTGCTCGGCCGCCGCGCGGCGGAGCTCGCCGCCGCGATTGCCGCCGCCAAGACGCTGAGCGAGGCCGCCGCGACGTTCGATGCCTTCTTCACCGGCCACCTCGCCCCCGCCTCGCCCGAGGACGCCCGCATCGAAGCGATGCACGCGCTGCTTGCGACCAACGACACGATCGCCATCACGGAGGCCGCCGCGACGGTCGGATTGCACCCGCGCACTTTCGCGCGGCTGGCGCGGCGCGCGTTCGGCTTCGCGCCCAAGCGGCTGCTGCGCCGCGCGCGCTTCCTGCGCTCGCTGATGGCGCTCCGCGACGCATCGGCGACCAACTGGAGCGCGCGGATCGGCGAGGCCTATTACGACCAATCCCATTTCATCGGCGACGCCCGCAAATTCCTGGGGATGGCGCCGGGCGATTTCCTGCGCCTCAAAAAGCCGATGAACGACGCCTCCACCCGCCGCCGCGCGGAAGTGCTGGGCGCGCCCGCGCAAGGGCTGCACCGGCCGCATTCCTGACGACGGAGCGGTTGCAGGGCGTCGCGGCTTTGGGCACACAGGCCGGCAAGATTCCGGGAGAGCCCGCTTATGCCGCCACCATCGGCATCGATCGCCGAGACCTCCCCGATGAGCGAGCCGCCGCGCGCCCGCTATCCCTCGCTCGAGGAAAGCCATCGCACGATCGCGGTGCCGACGCGCGGCGGCTGGTTCAAGCGGCTGTTCGCCTTTGCGGGGCCGGGGTATCTGGTCGCGGTCGGCTATATGGATCCGGGCAACTGGGCGACCGACCTCGCGGGCGGATCGGCCTATGGCTACGCCCTGCTTTCGGTCGTCCTGCTCTCCAGCCTGATGGCGATGGTGCTCCAGGCGCTGTCGGCCAAGCTCGGCATTGTCGCGGGGATGGATCTGGCGCAGGCGTGCCGCGCGCGATATTCGCGCCGCGCAACGATCGGGCTGTGGATATTGTGCGAGATCGCGATCATCGCGTGCGATCTTGCCGAGGTGCTCGGCACCGCCATCGCGCTCCAGCTCCTGTTCGGGCTGCCGCTCGTCGCGGGCATCGTCATCACCGCGTTCGACGTGCTGCTGATCCTCGCGCTCCAGCGTTACGGGTTCCGAAAGCTGGAAGCGGTGATCGTGACGATGCTCGTCGTCGTCGCGGGCTGCTTCGCCTATGAATTGTGGCTCGCCCGGCCCGATGCCGGCGCGATCGCCGCCGGGCTGGCGCCGACGAGCGCGATCGTCACCAATCCGGCGATGCTCTACCTCGCGATCGGCATCCTCGGCGCGACGGTGATGCCGCATAACCTCTATCTCCATTCGGCGGTGGTGCAGACGCGCGCGGTGGCGCCCGATCCCGCTTCGAAACGGCAGGCGCTCAGGCTCGCGACACTCGATTCGAGCGTCGCGCTGACCTTCGCCCTGTTCATCAACGCCGCGATCCTGATCCTCGCCGCCGCGACCTTTCACGAGGCGGGGCGCAGCGACGTCGCCGAGATCGAGGAGGCCTATCGCCTTCTGAGCCCGATGCTGGGCGCGGGCGCGGCGAGCGTCGTGTTCGCCATTGCGCTTCTCGCCTCGGGCCAGAACTCGACGATCACGGGCACGCTCGCGGGGCAGATCGTCGCCGAGGGGTTTCTCGACCTGCGCCTTCCCTTCTGGCTGCGGCGGATGGCGACGCGGCTGCTCGCGATCGTCCCCGCCGTCACCGTCATCGCGATCGCGGGCGAGGGCTCGGCGACGCAGCTCCTCGTGCTCAGCCAGGTGATCCTCAGCCTTCAGCTTCCCTTCGCGATCGTGCCGCTGGTGTCGTTCACCGGCAGCCGCGCGCTGATGGGCGCCTTCGCCAACCCGCGCTGGCTGGCCGCGCTCGCCTGGATCATCGCGCTCGTCATCATCGCCCTCAACCTCACCTTGCTGATCGGCCTCGCCTGATCGGCGCGGGCACGCTATGCGCGGGCGCGACCAGATCGGGGAGACAATGATGGGGCGCTTCCTAGCCTTCGGAGAGATCATGCTGCGGCTGTCGCCGCCCAATCGCGAGCTGCTGCTCCAGACGCCGCAGCTCGACGTGTGGACCGCGGGCGCCGAGGCCAATGTCGCCACCGCGCTCGCGCTGCTGGGCCACGATGTCGCCTTCGCCACCGCATTGCCCGAAAACGGGCTCGGCGACGCGGCATTGCGCTCGCTGCGCGGCCACGGCGTCGATTGCCGCCGGATCGTGCGGCGTGAGGGCCGGATGGGCCTTTATTTCGTCACGCCCGGCGCCGGGCTACGCGCGACCGACGTGGTCTATGACCGCGCGCACTCGGCCTTCGCGGAGACGCCCGCCGACGCCTGGGACTGGGATGCGCTGCTCGACGGCGTCGCGCGGCTGCATCTGTCGGGAATCACCCCCGCGCTCGGCCCCGGCCCCGCGGAGACTGCGCTCGCCGCGGCGCGCGCGGCGGCGGCGCGCGGCATCGCGATCTCGTTCGACGGCAATTATCGCGCACGGCTGTGGGACGCGTGGGACAGCGATCCGCGCGCCATCCTCACCGAACTGGTCGGCCATGCCGATATCCTGTTCGGCAATCATCGCGACATCGCGCTGCTGCTGGACCGCGATTTCGGCAGCGACGGCGAGGACCGCCGCCGCGCCGCCGCAGAGGCCGCCTTCGCCGCCTTCCCCAAGCTGAAATTCATGGCCTCGACCGCGCGCCATGTCGTCGATGCCGACCGCCACCGCCTCTCCGCCCGGATCGACGCGCGCGACGATCATGCGCAGACGGAAGAGATCGCGCTTTCGGGCATCGTCGACCGGATCGGCGCGGGCGACGCCTTCGCCGCGGGCGTGCTCCACGCGCTGCTGCGCGGCGAGGATATCGACGGCGCCGCCGCGGCCGGGCTCGCGCTCACCTGCCTCAAACACTCGCTGCCGGGCGATGCGAGCCTTTTCACCCAGGCCGATCTCGACGCCTTCGTGGCGGGCGGGGTGGACGTGCGCCGCTAGGGCCGGGCGCTCAAAGCACCTTGACGCCGGTATCGAGCGCAGGCGCGCTGCCGATCGGGTTGCGCACGGGCAGTGTGAACGGCGCCGCCTCGATCTCGAACACGTCGCCCGCCTGCGTCCTCACGCCCTCGCTGAACGAGAGCGTCGCCGTGCCGAAGAAATGGACGTGCACGTCGCCGGGGCGGCGGAAGCCGGCATATTTGAAATGGTGGTGCTCAAGGTTGCGGATCGCGTGCGACATGTTCGCCTCGCCCGAAACGAACGGCTTTTCCCACAATGTCTCGCCGTCGCGGACGATCCTGCTGGTGCCCTCGACATGGTCGGGCAGCGCGCCGGTCAGCAATTCGGGGCCGAGCGCCGCCGGACGCAGCTTCGAATGGGCGAGCCACAGATAATTGCCGCGCTCGGTGACGTGATCGGAAAATTCGTTGGCGAGCGCGAAGCCGAGCCGCACCGGCGTGCCGTCGTCGGCGATCAGGTAGATGCCGGCAATCTCCGGCTCCTCGCCCGCGTCGAGCGCGAAATCGGGTGAGGCCAGCGGCGCGCCCGGCCCGACGAGCGCGGCGCCGTCGCCCTTGTAGAACCATTCGGGCTGCACGCCCGTCGCGCCGTCCGCGGGCTTGCCGCCCTCGACGCCCATCAGGAACATCTTCATCGAATCGGTCTGATGCGCCGCCTCGGCCGCCGCGCGGTGCATCTTGTCGCGCCCTTCGGCCGAGCCGAGATGCGTCAGGCCGGTACCCGTCATCAGCAGGTGCGCCGGATCGGGATGATCGATCGGCGCGAGCAAGGTGACGGCATCGAGATCGACCGCATCGCCCAATCCCGCGCCGCGCGCCTGCCCGGCGAGGCCCTCCCCCGCCGCCAGCGCCGCGCGCGCGAGATCGTAGAGCGTCTCCACGCCGGCGATCCGCCGGGCGGCCCCCGCCTCCATCATCGCGACGCCGCGCGCGTCGCCATCGCGGAACTGAATGAACGAGATCGACATCGGTGCTTCGCCTTTGAATGAAGTGATCGGAAAATGAACTCAGGCCGAGAGCTGCTCGTCGGTGGGCGCGGGCTCCCCGCCCGACACCACCGGCTTGGCGCCCCACAGGGCGTAGAAGAGCACGTAAAGCTCGCACGCAGCCGTCAGCAGGAACGAAAGCTGAAGTCCCACGCGGTCGGCAAGCCAGCCCTGGATGATGACGAGCGCGCCGCCCGCGATCGCCATGATGAGCAGCCCCGAGCCTTCTTCGGTCAGCGGGCCGAGGCCGCGGATACCGAGCGTGAAGATCGTCGGGAACATGATCGAGTGGAACAGCCCGACCGAAATGAGCGACCACATCGCCACCGGGCCCGTGGCGAAGCTGGTGATGAGCATCACGACAAACGCCCCGATCGCCGCGGCCGCCAGCACGCGCTCGGCGGGGATCGATCGCATCAGGAAGCTGCCGGCGAACCGGCCGACCATCATCCCGCCCCACAGCACGAAGAGATAGTTCGAGGCGGTGGCATGCGTGACGTTGCCGATCTCGGGCGCCGAGATGAAGTTGATGAACAGGTTGGAGACGCCGATCTCCGCGATCAGGTAGATGAAGATCGCGGGCACGCCGAAGACGAGGTTGCGGTGCCGCCACAGCGAATGGCGATGGCGTTCCTCGGCCGCCGCGCGCCGCGTCGCTTCACCCAGGGCGGGCAGGTTGAAACGCGCGATCACGATTGCGAGGATGACGAGCACCGCAGCGACGATCAGATAGGGAAGCTGCACCGACTGCGCGTCGGCGAGCCGTTCGGCCATCGTCATCTCGGCCGCGCCGCCGAGCCGCGTGCCCGATTCGCTGCGCGCGAGGATCAGGTAACCGCCGAACAGCGGCGCCAGCGTCGTTCCCATCGAGTTGAACGCCTGGACCAGATTGAGTCGCGACGAGGCGGTCTCGGGCGGACCGATCACGGCGACATAGGGGTTCGCCGCGACCTGGAGCAACGTGATCCCGCTCGCGATCACGAACAAGGCGGTGAGCACGACCCCATAAGAAGGGATGCGCGCTGCCGGGATCATCAGCAGCGCCCCCGCCGCCATCACCGCGAGCCCGACGACGAGCGATTTCTGGTAGCCGATCCGCTCGATCAGCTTCGCCGAGGGGATCGAGGCGACGAAATAGGCGATGAACCACACCGATTCGATCAGCGTCGTCTGCGTGTAGTTGAGATCGAACACCGCGCGCAGGTGCGGCAGCAGCGTGTTGTTGATGACGGTGATGAACCCCCACATGAAGAAGAGCGTCGCCAGCAGGATCAGCGCCGAGCGATAGACCGGCGCGGCGCCGCCCGGCCCTGCGGCGGGGCCGGTCGTCGTCGTCCTGGCGGTGGGCGGTGCAGCCATCGATGTCGTCCTCTCGTTCGCTGCCGAAGGGGATTCGGCTTTCCATTTTCATTTGTCTGAGTATATAGCACGATCGAGAAGGTCAACGCGCAAGGGGGATCGCCATGAAGCTGCTCGTCATCGGATCGCTTACGGCCCTGGCGTTGTTGACGGGATGCTCGGCGGGAGCGGATAGCGCAGCGCAACAGGAGGACGGGGTGACGGCAGAGCGATCGCAATTCGGCACCCTCGAAGACGGCACGCCGATCGACGCGGTCACGCTGACCAACGATCACGGCGTTTCCGCGCGGATCATCGCCTATGGCGCGACGCTGCAATCGCTCACCGCGCCCGACCGCGACGGCAAGAGCGCCGATATCCTGCTCGGCTATGACGATCTCGACAGCTATGTGAACAAGCCCAATTATTTCGCCGTCACCGTCGGCCGGTACGCCAACCGGATCGCGGGCGGCAGGTTCGATCTCGACGGCAAGACCTATCAACTCGCGCTCAACGACAGGCCGAACGCGCTTCACGGCGGTACGCGCGGCTTCGACAAACAGGTCTGGCAGATCACCGATGTCAGCCAGGGACCGGTCGCGAGCGTCACGCTCGCGCTCACCAGCCCCGATGGGGACCAGGGCTATCCCGGGACGTTGAAGGCGACGGTTACCTATTCGCTCGACCAGAAGAACCAGCTCACGATCGATTTCGACGCCACGACCGACAAGCCGACGATCGTCAACTTGACGAATCACGGCATCTTCAATCTCGCCGGCGAGGGCGCGGCCACGGGCATCCTCGATCACAAGTTGACGATCCCCGCCTCGGCCTTCACGCCGGTGGACGAAACCTTGATCCCGACGGGCGAGTTGCAGCCGGTCGAGGGCACCGTGTTCGATTTCCGCAAGGGCCGCATCATCGGCGAGGGCATTCGCGACGGCACCGATCCGCAGATCGTGGTCGGCCGCGGCTACGACCATAATTTCGCGCTCGACGCGGGCCTCACCGCCGAACCCAAGCTGGCGGCCCGGCTGGAAGATTCCAAGAGCGGGCGCGTGCTCGAGGTTCTTTCCACGGAACCGGGCGTGCAAATCTATACCGGCAACTTCCTCGACGGCACGCTCATCGGCAAGCATGGCCATCTCTATCGCCAGGGCGACGGCATCGCGATGGAGCCGCAGAAATTCCCCGATTCGCCCAACCAGCCCAACTTCGTCTCCGCGCGCGTCGACCCGGGCAAACCTTACCATCATCGCATGATCTTCCGTCTTTCGACGGAGGAGTGACCGGAGCCCGCACGACATGACCGACGACACGACCACGCCCAAGCTTCGCAGCCGCGCGTGGTTCGACAATCCCGCCAATATCGACATGACGGCGCTTTATCTCGAGCGGTATCTGAACTTTGGCCTGAGTCTGGAGGAGTTGCGCTCTGGCAAGCCGATCATCGGGATCGCGCAGACGGGGAGCGACCTGAGCCCGTGCAACCGCCACCATCTGGTGCTGGCGGAGCGCGTGCGCGAGGGCATTCGCGACGCGGGCGGGATCGCGATCGAGTTTCCGGTCCATCCGATCCAGGAAACGGGCAAGCGGCCGACCGCGGGGCTCGACCGGAACCTGTCCTATCTCGGCCTGGTCGAGGTGCTCTACGGCTATCCGCTCGACGGGGTGGTGCTGACGATCGGCTGCGACAAGACCACGCCCGCGTGCCTGATGGCGGCGGCGACGGTCAACATCCCCGCGATCGCGCTCTCGGTGGGGCCGATGCTCAACGGCTGGCACCGGGGCGAGCGGACGGGATCGGGCACGATCGTGTGGAAGGCGCGGCAGATGCTCGCCGCGGGCGAGATCGACGACAAGGGCTTCATCGAACTCGTCGCCTCGTCGGCGCCCTCGACCGGTTATTGCAACACGATGGGCACCGCGACGACGATGAACAGCCTTGCCGAGGCGCTGGGGATGCAGCTTCCCGGTGGCGCGGCGATCCCCGCGCCCTATCGTGACCGTCAGGAGATATCGTGGCGCACGGGCAAGCGCATCGTCGAGATGGTACAAGAGGACCTCAAGCCCTCCGACATCATGACGCGCGCAGCGTTCCTCAACGCGATTCGCATCAATTCGGCGATTGGCGGCTCCACCAACGCCCCGCTCCATCTCGCCGCGATCGCGCGACACATGGGCGTCGAGCTGAGCGTCGACGACTGGCAGGAGCACGGCCATCACATCCCGCTGCTCGTCAACCTCCAGCCGGCGGGCGAGTATCTGGGCGAGGATTATTATCATGCCGGCGGGGTGCCCGCCGTCGCCTCGGAGCTGATCAAGCAGGGCCTGCTCGATACAAGCGCGATGACGTGCACCGGCCAGACTATCGGCGAGAATTACCGCGACGCCCGGATCGAGGACGAGGCGGTGATCCGCCCGTTCGACAGCCCGCTCAAGGCGGATGCCGGATTCATCGTCCTGAAGGGCAATCTGTTCGACGCGGCGATCATGAAGACCAGCGTGATCAGCCCCGAGTTTCGCGAACGCTATCTTTCCAACCCCGACGATCCCGAGGCGTTCGAAGGGCCTGCGGTCGTGTTCGACGGCCCGGAGGATTATCACGCCCGGATCGATGATCCCGCGCTCGGCATCACGGCCGACACGTTGCTGTTCATGCGCGGCACCGGCCCGATCGGCTATCCGGGCGCGGCCGAGGTGGTGAACATGCGCCCGCCCGCGTATCTGATCCGCGAGGGGCTTCACGCGCTGCCTTGCATCGGCGACGGGCGGCAATCGGGCACCAGCGGCAGCCCCTCGATCCTCAACGCCTCACCCGAGGCGGCAGCGGGCGGCGGGCTCGCGCTGCTCAGAACGGGCGATCGCGTGCGCATCGACCTCAAACGCGGCACTGCCGATCTGCTCGTTTCCGACGAAGAACTTGCCCGGCGCCGCGCCGCACTCGAAGCGGCGGGCGGCTATCCCTACCCCGCCTCGCAAACGCCGTGGCAGGAAATGCAGCGCGCCGTGATTGGCCAGATATCCTCGGGCGCGATCCTCGAAGGCGCCGAGAAATACCAGCGCATCGCGCAGACACAGGGCGTGCCCAGGGATAATCATTGATTGGATCGAACCGGCCGCGTGAGCCAGGAGCCCGGGGTTACGCGCTCCACACCCGGTCGAAGCGCCCGCCGAGGCCGGTGAGCAGCTCGTATTGCGACATCCCGCTCGCGACCGACGCAGCAGGCAAGTCGTAGTCGAGCGTAACCCAGTCGCCTTCGGCGAGATCGGGCGCAGCATCGACGCGAATCGCGACCAGATCCATGGAGACGCGGCCGAGCACAGCGAGCGCACGACCGTTCGCCTGCGCGATCCCCTTGTTCGAAAAGCTGCGGAAATAGCCGTCGGCATAGCCGATATTGAGGATCGCGACCTCGGTATCGGCCGGCGCGCGCCAGGTCGCGTTGTAGCCGACCGTGCCGCCGGCGGGCACGTGGCGGCGCTGGAGGATCTGCGCCTCGGGCGTTGCAACCTGGCGGATCGCTTCGTGGCCAGCGCGCTGGCGGCCGCCATAAAGCGCGATGCCGGGGCGGGTGAGATCGAAGGCGTAATCCGGCCCGAGCGCGATGCCCGAGGAATTGGCGATGCTCATCCGCTTCGCGCTCGTGCGGCCGGCGAGCGCGGCGAAGGCATCGCGCTGGCGGGCGTTCATCGCGACATCCTCGTCGGCGCAAGCGAGATGGCTCATCAGCGTGTCGATCGCGAGTCCGTCGAGCAGCCCGTCCACGACATCCCCGGGCGCGACACCGAGCCGGTTGATGCCGGTATCGACCATCACGTCGCATGCACCCCCACCCGCCTCTCGCCAGCGCGCCACCTGCGCGGCCGTGCTGAGCACGGGGCGGGCGAAGCCGCTCGTCGCCGATCCCATATCCTCGGCGCGAACGCCGTGGAGGACCGCGAGCGGAAGATCGAGCGGGCGCAATGCCTCCGCCTCGGCCCAGGTCGCGACGAAAAAATCGCGGCAGCCAGCCTCGGCAAGGCGGCGAGCGACCTCGGTTGCGCCGAGCCCATAGCCGTCCGCCTTGATCGCCGCGCCGCACGCCGCCGGGTCGCTCATGGCATCGAGCGTGCGCCAGTTATGGATGAGCGCGGTGGAATCGAGGCGCAGGCGAAGCGGGGCAGTCATGCAGGGCGCGTTAGCGCATCACGGCCTTACATCAACCCGTTCGTGCTGAGCTTGTCGAAGCACGGCTCTCGTATCACGCGCCCTTCGACAAGCTCAGGGCGAACGGAAGTGGACGTCAGCCCGCGTGCGCGTCGCCCGGACGGGGCTCCTTGAGCCAGAAGAGCGTCACCACCAGCGCCATCGCGACGATGCCCCAGGTGTACCACAGCCCCGCATAGGGATTGCCCGTGCGCGCGATGATGTATTGGCTGATGAAGGGCAGGAACCCGCCGAAATAGCCGCAGCCGATATGATAGGGGATCGACATCGAGCTGTAGCGGATGCGCGGCGGGAACATCTCCGAGAGCAATGCCGCGACCGGGCCGTAGGTTGCGCCCGAAAGCGCGCTCAGGGCGATGATCGCGATCAGGATCATCGCGATGCTGCCCGGCCCCGGTACGACCCGATCGAGCGAATAGCCATTGGCGGCAAGCGCGGCGTCGATCCGATCGGGTGTCGGGTTCTCGACCGGCACGCCGCCGATCGTCACCACCGTCACCGGCGCCGTTACGGTCGTATAGGCGATGCCTTTCTTGGAGAAGGTATCGAGCAGCCGGCCGCAGGCGTCCTTCTGCTCCTTGGCGAAAGGGCTGTAGCTGCAATCCGGACCCGACACGACGACCGGCGCGCGGGCGGCCGCCGTGGCGAGGTGCGGGTTGGCGGCGCTGCCGATCACCCAGAAGATCGGGAAGAGCAGGACGAGCGTGACTGCATAGCCGATAACGATCGGCTTCTTGCGGCCGACACGATCCGACAATCGCCCGAAGAAGACGAACCAGAACAGCCCGGCCGCCGCCCCGACACCGGTGAGAAGCTGCGCGGCGGTCGGCTCGACGCGCATCGTGCCCTGGAGGAAGCTGAGCACGCTGAACATCGCGGTGTACCAGATCACCGTCAGCCCCGCGGCGATGCCGAGCATCGCGACGAACAGGCGTTTGAGGTTGCCGGGATAGGTGAAGCTCTCGACGAAGGGGTTGCGCGCGGTCTCCCCGGCCGCCTTCAATGCCTTGAACACCGGGCTTTCGGAAAGCTTGAGCCGCATCCAGAGCGACACGGCGAGCAGCAGCAGCGAAAAGACGAAGGGGAAGCGCCAACCCCAGGCGTCCCACGTCTCGGCCGACATGGCGCCGCGCGAGAGCAGCACGACCGCGAGGCTGAGCACGAATCCGCCCGCAACGCTCGCCTGGATGAAGCTGGTAAAATATCCGCTGCGCCCCGGTGGCGAATGCTCGGCGACGTAGATCGCGGCGCCCCCGTATTCACCGCCGAGCGCGAGGCCCTGCGCGACGCGGAGCAGGATAATGATCGCAGGCGCCGCGAAGCCGATCGCCGCCGCCGAGGGGACGAGCCCGACGCCCGCCGTGGCGAGCCCCATCACCGTGATTGTGATGAGGAAGGTGTATTTGCGCCCCAGCTTGTCGCCGAGATAGCCGAACAGCACCGCGCCCAGGGGGCGAAAGCCGAAGCCGACCGCGAAGCCCGCCCAGGCGAGCAAGGTCTGCACCATCTCGTTGCCGGTGGGGAAAAAGGTGCGCCCGATGATCCCCGACGCGGCGAGCGTGCCGTAGATGAAGAAATCATACCATTCGAAAATGGTACCGACCGACGAGGCCGAGATGACCAGCCGGATGTCGTTCCGGCTCATCTCCTGCCCGCCGCCCGCGCCTTGCGCAACGCTCGCCATGCTCCCCTCCATCCGTTTTGAACGGCGTAGCGCGGCCGGGGCGCAAAGCAAACCGGTTACGGATCGGACCTAGTGGATTTGGCCACGTTCCTGCGGAAGCAGGAGTGCAGAGTCACAGGCGATTCTCTTGGGACTCTGAAACGGATACCCTGAGTAAAGCCTGGCTAAGACGCGCCGCCCACCTTCTTGATGATCGCCGAGAAATCGAGCCCGCCGTTGCCGTCCGCGTTGAATGCCTCGTAGAGTTCGGCGGCGCGGGCGCCGACGGGCGTATCGGCATTGACGCTCGCCGCGGCCTCCATCGCGAGGCGCAGGTCCTTGAGCATCAGCGCGGTCGCGAAGCCGCCTTGGTAATCGTGATCCGACGGGCTTTCGGGGCCGACGCCCGGAACGGGGCAATAGCTCGTCATCGACCAGCTCTGGCCCGAGGAGACTGAAGCGATGTCGTAAAACGCCTGCGGCTCCAGCCCGAGCTTCTTCGCGAGCGCGAACGCCTCGCAGGTGACGATCATCGTCGCGCCGAGGATCATGTTGTTGCAGATCTTCGCGGCCTGCCCCGATCCGTTGGCACCCGCATGGATCACCGCCTTGCCCATGTCCTGAAGGAAGGGCTCGGCGCGCCCGAACGCCTCCTCGCTGCCACCGACCATGAAAGTAAGGCTTCCGGCATTTGCCGCCGCGATCCCGCCCGAGACGGGGGCATCGACCGCCGTCAGCCCCTTCGCGGCGGCAGCCTCGGCCACGCGTTTGGCGGTCGCGACATCGATCGTCGAGCAATCGATCAGGATCGCCGCGGTCGAGGCGGTGCCGAAGACGCTTTCCTCATAGACCTGCTCGACATGCTTGCCGGCGGGCAGCATCGTAATGACCGCCTCGGCATCCTGCGCCGCCTCCTTCGCCGAGCCGACCGGCAGACACCCTGCTTTCTTCGCGCGATCGAGTGCGTCCTGCGACAGATCGAAGGCGTGGACGTCGTGCCCCTTCTTCGCAAGGTTCGCGGCCATCCCGCCGCCCATATTGCCCAGCCCGATGAAACCGACGCGTGCCATAGCCTTGTCCTCTCCTTCGCCATGCCAGCGAACGCAGGCATCTCCTCGTGTCACGAGACCCCAGCTTTCGCTTGGTGACTGCTGTTATTTCCCCGTCCACTTCCCCGGCCGCTTCTCGACGAAGGCGGCCATGCCCTCCTTCTGATCCTCGGTCCCGAACAGGCCATTGAACAGGCGCCGCTCGAACTGGACGCCCTGGCTGAGACTCGTCTCGAACGCAGCGTTCACCATTTCCTTGTTCGCCTTGACGGCAAGCGGTGCCATGCCGGCGATCACAGTGGCGGTCTTGATCGCTTCCTCAACCAGATCGACGACGGGGACGATGCGGCTGACGAGCCCCGCGCGTTCGGCCTCCTCAGCGCCCATCATGCGGCCGGTCAAGACCATCTCCATCGCCTTGGCCTTGCCCACCGCGCGGGTGAGCCGCTGCGAGCCGCCCATGCCCGGCGAGACGCCGAGCTTGATCTCGGGCTGGCCGAACTTCGCGGTGTCCGCGGCGAGAATGAAGTCGCACATCATCGCCAGCTCGCACCCGCCGCCGAGCGCATAGCCGGCGACCGCGGCGATGACGGGCTTGCGAGTCTGCGTGAACCGCTCCCAGCCCGAAAAATGGTTGAAACCGTACATCTCGGCGAAGCCCATGGCCTGCATTTCCTTGATGTCGGCGCCCGCGGCGAACGCCTTCTCGCTGCCGGTGAGCACGGCGCAGCCCTGGCTCTCATCCGCATCGAAGGCGGCCAATGCCGCGAGCAGCTCGTCGAGCACCTGCGCATTGAGTGCATTGAGCGCCTGCGGCCGATTGAGCGTGATCAGCGTGACCGCGCCGCGCTGCTCTACGAGGAGGGTCTGATAGTCGGTCACTCTTCTTCCTTTCGTCACTCCAGCGAAAGCTGGAGTCTCTCAGGTCCAAAAGACCCCAGCCTTCGCTGGGGTGACGGCTAGTTCGGCGTCCACGCCTCGTCCTCGGGGAGGGCTGCGAAAATCTGGTCGATCAGGTGATCGGTGACGCCCTCGGGCGTCTTGGGGTTCCACCTTGGCGCATTGTCCTTGTCGACGATCACCGCGCGGACGCCTTCGAGGAAGTCATGGCGCTGCACGACACGGCTCGCGACCGCATATTCGCGGGCCATCTCGTCGGCGAAGGTCGCCATGCGCGCGCCGTCGGCGAGCAGGCGGAGCGAGACCTTCATCGTCTGCGGCGATTTGGTCGCGAGGATTGCGCGTTGCTTGGCTGCCCAATCGCCGCCGTCGGCATCGAGGGCAGCAAGCACGTCTTCGAGCGTGTCGGAGGCGAAAAGGCGGTCGATCGCATCACGGTGCGCGAGGATCGCCGCTTCGGGCGGATCGATCGCGCGCTCGGTGAGGAGCGCCTCGATCGCCTGCGGGTCTTGCGCAATCCGCTGCTTGGCATCCTCCAGCGCATCGCTTGGCAGGTAATGCGTGGCAAGGCCGAGCGCGAGGCATTCCGCGCCGTCGAGCCGGTGGCCGGTGAGCGCGAGGAACTGCCCCATACGCCCCGGCAGCCGCGAGAGATACCAGCCCCCGCCGACGTCCGGGAACAGGCCGATGCCGGTTTCGGGCATCGCGAACTTCGTGTTCTCGGTCGCGACGCGCCAGCGGCATGGCAGCGCGATGCCGACGCCGCCGCCCATGGTAATTCCGTCCATGAACGCGGCCGTGGGCTTGGCATAGGTGAAGAGCGCGTGATTGAGGCGGTATTCGGCGCGGAAGAACGCGCGCGCCCGTGCGCCGTCATCGCCGCCGCTTTCGGCGAGCATGCGGATGTCGCCCCCCGCGCAGAAGCCGCGGCCTTCGGCATGGTCGATCAGCACGGCCTCCACGCCGGCATCGCCGCGCCACGCTTCGAGCGCATCCCACATCGCGCGGCACATATCGGTGTCGAGCGCATGCAGCGCCTTCGGCCGGTTGAGCCGCAAGCGGCCGGCGCGACCGTCAATCGTGGTGAGAACGTCTTGGGTCATGTCATCCCTTCTGCTCCTCTCCCATTTGGGAGAGGATATGAAGACTTGCTCCCGCGCAAGCGGGGGCCAGTCGGAGTTGGTGAGGGTGTCGCCGCCCGGTCACCCTCACCAAGCGTCGCTAGCCGCGTGCCGCGGCAAGCTCCGCTATCCTCTCCCGCTGGGAGAGGACTCAACTATTGCCGCGTCAGCTCGCGACCGACGATCATGCGCATGATCTGGTTAGTGCCCTCCAGGATCGAGTGGACGCGCAGGTCGCGCCAGAAGCGCTCGATCGGATAATCCATCAAATAGCCGTAGCCGCCGTGGAGCTGGAGCGCGCGGTCGACCACGGCGGAGCCGGTGTCGGTGGCGAGGCGCTTGGCCATCGCGGCGAATTTGGTCTTGTCGGGGGCGTTGGCCGTGACCTTGGCGGCGGCCATGTAGAGCAGGGCGCGGGCCGCCTCCAGTTCGGTCGCCATGTCGGCCAGCATGAACTGCGTGTTCTGAAAGTTGGCGATGGTTGCGCCAAACTGCTGTCGTTCTTTGGTATAAGCTATTGATTCATCAAGACATCTTTGTGCACCACCGAGCGAGCAGGCACCTATGTTGAGGCGCCCGCCGTCGAGCCCCATCATCGCGATGCGAAAGCCCTCGCCTTCCGCACCGACCAGATTTTCCGCCGGCACGCGCACGCTGTCGAACATCACCTGCGCGGTCGGCTGCGAATGCCAGCCGAGCTTGCGTTCCTGCGCGCCGAACGACACGCCGGGCATGTCCTTCTCGATCACGAGGCAGGAAATACCCTTCGGCCCCTCCTCGCCCGTGCGGACCATGCAGACATAGACGTCGTTCTCGCCGCCGCCCGAGATGAACTGCTTGGTGCCGGTGACGACGTATTCGTCGCCATCCTTGACTGCCTTGGTCTTGAGCGCCGCGGCGTCCGAGCCCGAACTCGGTTCGGTGAGGCAATAGCTCGCCATCCGGTCCATCGTCACGAGGTTCGGCAGATACTTGTCCTTGACCGTCTGGCTGCCGAATCGGTCGATCATCCACGAGGCCATGTTGTGGATCGAGATGAAGGCGGATGTGGAGGGGCAGCCATAGGCCATCGCCTCCATGATCAGCGCCGCCTCCAGCCGGCCGAGATTGATCCCCCCGCTCTCCTCGCTGACATAGATCGCCGCGAAGCCGAGATCGGCGGCCTCCTTGATCGTATCGCGCGGGAAGATATGCTTCTCGTCCCACTCGGCCGCATTGGGGGTGATGCGGTCCGCGGTGAAGCGGCGGGCAAGCTCCTGGATCTCGCGCTGATCGTCGGTGAGGTCGAACTGGGTGGTCATCCCCCTCACCCCATCGTGGGGATGACGAAGGCGTTTTCGCCCGTCGCCGAGCCGTCGGGCCAGCGTTGGGTGACCTTCTTGTTCTTGGTCCAGAAGCGCACGCCTTCCATGCCGTGCTGGTCGATGTCGCCGAAGCCGGACCGCTTCCAGCCGCCGAACGTGTGATAGGAGACCGGCACCGGGATCGGCACGTTGATGCCCACCATGCCCACATTGACCCTTGCCGCGAACTCGCGGGCGGCATGGCCGTTGCGCGTGAAGATCGCGACGCCGTTGCCATATTGGTGGTCGCTCGGAAGCTTCACCGCCGTCTCGAAATCGGGCGCGCGGACCATCTGGAGGATGGGGCCGAAAATCTCCTCCTTGTAAGCAGTCATCTCGGGCGTGACGTGGTCGAACAGCGAGGGGCCGACGAAGAAGCCTTGCTCATGGCCTTGCAGGCTGAAGCCCCGGCCATCAATCACCAGCTCGGCGCCTTCGTCGACGCCCTTCTGGATCCACTCCTCGATCCGCTGCTTGTGCTGGGCGGTGACGACGGGGCCGTAATGCGCTTCGGCATCGGTCG
>CAZXFY010000035.1:0-35484 GCA_964639855.1 uncultured Stakelama sp.
GGGGGGGTTTGTTGTTTTTTCGGGGGTGTTCAACCCACTCCCCCCCGGCACGGGGGGGGGGCACCACGGCGCCCCGCTACTTGGTGGTGGGGCCGCGGCACCGCCGCCGTTTGCAACGGCGGCCCCTCCACCACCGCGCTGGCGCGCGGCGGTCCCCCTCCCCGTTCCGGGGAGGAGTGGTCGCCCTTGCACCCGTTCCGCCTCTCCGGTAAAGCGCTGCCCAATTTTCAGGCACATCATGCAGAAGCTTTCTCCCATCCAGGTCGGCCCGGTGCGGATCGACAGCCCCGTCGTGCTGGCGCCGATGACCGGCGTTTCCGACATGCCGTTCCGTATGCAGGTGCGGCGCTACGGCTCGGGACTCAACGTCACCGAGATGATCGCGAGCCAGGCCGCGATCCGCGAGACGCGCCAGTCGATCCAGAAGGCCGCGTGGCACCCGCTCGAGGAGCCGGTGTCGATGCAGCTCGTCGGCTGCACCGCGCGCGAGATGGGCGAGGCGGCCAGGCTCGCCGCCGACAAGGGCGCGGCGATCATCGACATCAACATGGGCTGCCCGGTCCGCAAGATCGTCAACGGCTGGGCCGGCTCGGCGCTGATGCGCGACGTGAAGCTTGCATCGGATATCATTGAATCGGTTGTGAAAGCTGTCGATGTTCCCGTGACGCTCAAGACGCGGATGGGTTGGGATCACGCCAGCCTGAACGCGCCCGAGCTTGCGCGGATCGCCGAGGATATCGGCGTTCGGATGATCACCATCCACGGGCGCACCCGTTGCCAGCTCTACAAGGGCGAGGCCGATTGGGGTTTCGTCCGCCGCGTGAAGGAGGCGGTGTCGGTGCCCGTGCTCGTCAACGGCGACATCTGCTCAATCGAGGACGCCGAGACCGCGCTCGCCCAGTCGGGTGCCGACGGGATCATGGTCGGCCGCGGCGCCTATGGCCGGCCGTGGCTGCTCGCGCAGATGATGGACTGGTTCGCGACCGGCAGGCGCCGCCCCGATCCGTCGCTCGACGAGCAATATCAAATTATCATAGAGCATTACGATGCGATGCTCTCGCACTACGGCACCGAAACCGGCGTCAACATGGCGCGCAAGCATATCGGCTGGTACACGCGCGGGCTGCACGGCTCGGCCGAGTTCCGCAACAAGGTGAACCAGGAGCCCGACGCCAAGGTCGTCAAGGCGATGCTCGCCGATTTCTATGCGCCATGGCGCAGCCGTGCCGCAGCCTGAGCCGATCGCGGCGGGCGGGCCCCGTTTCGCCGAGCTGTTCGCCGCGCTCCCGGTCGCGACGATGGTGATCGACCCGGCGGGCCGCATCGCGCACGTCAACGCGGCGTGCGAGCAACTCCTCAATCTTTCCGAGCGCGTCATGGCCGGGCAGCGCGTCGAGGACGTGCTCGCGCCGCCCGAGCCCGCGCGCGGCCGCCGCGAGGGCCATGCGCTCGCCGCGTTCGACGTCGAGATCGAGACGCGGCGCGGCACGCGCGTGCGCGTCGATTATCTCGATACGCTGGTCCCCGATCATCCCGGTTGGCGCGCGATCACGCTCCATCATACCGCCACCCCGCGCGCGATGGGGCTTTCGAGCGAGCGCGCGGGCGGCGCGCGCGCGGCGGTGGGCGCGGCGGCGATGCTCGCGCACGAGATCAAGAACCCGCTGTCGGGCATTCGCGGCGCCGCGCAACTGCTCGCGGGCGGGGATGGGGCCGCCGAGCTGACGAGCCTCATCGTCACCGAGGTCGATCGCATCGCCGCGCTGATCGACGGCATGCAGGATTTCAGCGACACGACGCCGCTGCCGCTGACCGCCGAAAACGTCTATCCGCTGCTCGATCATGCCCGCCGCGTCGCGCAGGCGGGGTTCGCGCGCACCGTCACGATCGAGGAGCGGTTCGATCCCTCGCTGCCGCCCGCGCTCGTCAACCGCGACGCATTGCTCCAGGTCGTGCTCAACCTGCTGCGCAACGCCTGCAACGCGGTCTCGGGCGAAGCCGAGCCGCGGATCGTGCTGACCACCGCCTATCGTCAGGGCGTTTCGGTCGATGCCGGGCCCGGCAATCCGCGGCGGCCGCTGCCGATCGAGCTGACGGTGATCGACAACGGCCCGGGCGCGCCGGCGGATATCGCCGACCACCTGTTCGATCCGTTCGTTTCGGGGCGACCGGAAGGGAAGGGGCTCGGCCTCGCGCTCGTCGACAAACTGGTGCGCGGCATGGGCGGGATGGTCCATTATGCGCGCGAGGGAACGCCCGAGGCGACCGTGCTGCGTGTCCGGCTGGCGCGGGGGGATTCGGCATGAGCGCCACGATCCTCGTCGTCGATGACGATGCGGCGATCCGCACGGTGATCGCGGAGGCGTTGCGGCGCGCCGGCCATGACGTCACCGCCGCCGGATCGCTCGCCGAGATGCACCGGGCGCTCGATCGCGGGCTTCCCGACGTGCTCGTCACCGACGTGGTGCTGCCCGACGGCAACGGGCTCGACACCGTGGCCGCCTTCGTTCGGGATCACCCGGGCCCGCCGGTGATCGTCCTTTCGGCGCAGAACACGCTGACGACGGCGGTTCGCGCGACCGAGGTGGGCGCCTACGATTATCTGCCCAAGCCGTTCGACCTCGAAGCGCTCGTCCATGCCGTCGACGGCGCGCTCGCCCGCGAGCGGGGGCAGCCGGTCGCGCCGCTCGGCGAGGAAGATAGCGCCTTGCCGCTGATCGGCCGCTCGCCCGCGATGCAGCATGTCTACCGCATCATCGCGCGCGTCGTCTCGAACGACCTTACCGTGCTGATCTCCGGCGAATCGGGCACCGGCAAGGAACTGGTCGCGCGCGCGATCCACGATCTCGGGCCGCGCCGCCGCGCGCCCTTCGTCGCGATCAACATGGCCGCGATCCCGCGCGAGCTGATCGAGGCGGAGCTGTTCGGCCACGAGCGCGGCGCCTTCACCGGCGCGCAGGCGAGGAATGCGGGCCGGTTCGAGCAGGCGGCGGGCGGCACCCTGTTTCTCGACGAGATCGGCGACATGCCGATGGAGGCGCAGACGCGGCTGCTGCGCGTGCTCCAGTCGGGCGAGTTCACCACCGTCGGCGGCGCGCGCCCGATCCGCGCCGACGTGCGCATCGTCGCCGCGACCAACCGCGATCTGGCGCAGCTCGTCGCCGAGGGGCGGTTCCGCGAGGATCTGTTCTACCGCCTCAATGTCGTGCCGATCACGCTGCCCGCGCTGCGCGAGCGGCGGCGGGACATCGCGTTGCTTGCCCGCCATTTCCTCGATCGCGCCGCCGCCGCCGGCCTGCCGCGCAAGCAGCTCGACGCCGACGCGGTCGTCCTGCTCGAAGCGCATGACTGGCCCGGCAATGTGCGCGAGCTCGAAAACATCACGCGCCGGATGGCGGTGCTCGGCCGCGACGCGCTGATCGGTGCAAGCGACGTGCGCGCGGCGCTTGGTGGACTTGCGACCGGGCCCGCGGCACCGGGCGACGCCGGGATCGAGGCCGCGGTCGAGGCGTTGCTCGCGCAGCTTGCGCTCCAGGAACCCCGGGCGCTCGAGGACGGCACGCTTCACGAGCGCGTGATCGCCGAGGTCGAGCGCCCGCTGATCCGCCTCATGCTCGCGCGCAACGGCAACAACCAGCTCCGCACGGCGCGCGCGCTCGGGATCAACCGCAACACGCTGAGGAAACGGCTCGACACGCTCGGAATCGAGGTGGAGCGCGGCGCGTAGCAGCGCCCATCCGGTCGGGACGACCGACGAGATGCCGCTAATATGTGTTTTGCTTGCACCGGCATTGTTGTAATCCTGCAACGATGACTGCCGATGCCGCGACGATTGCCGATGAGAAGCCGCGCCGCTTCTGGCGCAAACCGTCGTTTGCCGCGATGGTCGAGATCGGGGTGCTCGCCGCCGCGATCGTGATGGCGGGCATCACCTATGCCGTGCTGGACAGCGAAGGCGGGCCGCAAAAGCTGCTGAGCCCGGCAATCACCGCGTTGCTGCTGCTCGGCAATCTCATTCCCATCGTCGCGCTGCTCGTGCTGATCGGCCGGCGCATCGCCAAGCGGCGCGCGCTGCGGGCGGCGGGCGCGGGAAATGGGCGCCTTCACGTGCGGCTGGTCGCGATCTTTTCGCTGATCGCCAGCGTGCCGATCATCCTCACGGTGATCGCCGCCTCGGTGATGTTCCAGTCGGTCAATCAATTCTGGGCGTCGAGCAAGGCGGAAGACGCGTTCAACGCGACCATCGCGCTCGCCAGGCACGCGCAGAGCCTCTTCATCGAACGCTGGGTCGGCGAAGCGCGCGCAATGGCGAACGATCTCGACGAATATCAGGAACTCTACCCCCCCGGCACCGCCGTCGGCCATGATTACCTGACCCGGCAGACCTTCTACCGCAATCTCAGCCAGGCGGTTCTGTTCTCCTATGCCGGCAAGGACGGGATCAACGTGATCGACGTCGTCAATCCGCCCGACGACAAGAGCTTTTCGGAGCGCGTGACGCCCGAGCTGCTTTCCCTCGTTCGCGATCAGAACCCCGCGATCAACCGAACGCCCGATACGATCTGGATCGTCATCAAGGTGCCGGGCCTCACCGACATGTACCTTTATGTCGGCACGCACGTGAATGCGGGCTTCATCAACCAGCAGCACCTGGCGGCGAGCGATCTCGTCAAGGAATACAGGGCGCTTCAGGAGCGTTCGCACTCGCTCCAGCTCAAGTTCAATGCGGCGCTTTTCGCCGTGGCCGTACTCATCATCGCGCTCACCATATGGATCGCGCTTGCCGCGGCGGACCGGCTCGTGCGGCCCGTCAACGAGCTCGCCGGTGCGGCGCGGCGGGTGGCCGACGGCGACCTCGCCGTGCGGGTGCCCGAACCCCGATCCAAGGACGAGGTCGGCACGCTGGGCAGCGCGTTCAACGTGATGACCGAGCGGCTCGAGGCGCAGACGACCGCGCTCGAGAACCGGCGCGCGCTGATCGAGGCGGTGATGTCGGGCGTGACCGCTGGAATCATCTCGATCGATTCGGAACGCACCGTCCAGCTCGTCAACAATTCGGCGACCGCGCTGCTCGATACCGAAGGCGGCGATCCGGTGGGCAAACCGCTCGCGGCGCTCTCGCGCGAGCTCGACGCGCTGCTGGACAGCGATACGCGCGAGGCGATCGTGCAGGTCGCGGGCGAGCGCGAACCGCGCACGCTCGCGGTCAAGATCACCAGCGACGCGGCGGGCCAGGTGCTCACCTTCGACGACATCACCCAGCAGCTCATCGATCAGCGCCGCGCGGCCTGGTCCGACGTCGCGCGGCGCATCGCGCACGAGATCAAGAACCCGCTCACCCCGATCCAGCTCGCCGCCGAACGGCTCCAGCGCCGCTACGGCAAGCAGATCGAAAGCGGCGACGGCACCTTCCAGCGGCTGACGCAGACGATCATCCGCCAGGTCGGCGATCTCCGGCGCATGGTCGATGAATTCTCGTCCTTCGCCCGCATGCCCAAACCGGTGTTCCGCGAAGAATCGCTCGTCGATATCGGCCGGCAGGCGCTCTTCCTGCACGAAGTCGCGCATTCGAACATCCATTTCGCCTTCGAGCATGCAGGCACGTTCGCCACTTTGGTCTGCGATCGCCGCCAGATCGGGCAAGCGCTCACCAACATCGTCAAGAACGCGGTCGAGGCGATCGAGGCCAGGGGCGACGACGCGACGGGAACGATCGTCATGCGCCTCGCCGACGGAGCGGACGGCAAGGTCGTGATCGAGGTGTCCGACGACGGCGTCGGCCTGCCCGTCGAGCGCGACCGGCTCGTCGAGCCCTATATGACGACGCGTGCGCGGGGCACCGGGCTGGGCCTCGCGATCGTCAAGAAGATCGTCGAGGAGCATTTCGGCACGATCGCCTTCACCGACCGGGAGGGCGGCGGCACGGTCGTGACGATGACCTTCGATCGGGCGATGCTCGCCGCGGTCGACGGCGAACGCCCCGGTGACGACGATGCACGCGATCGCCTCCTTCCTGCACTCACCAGAAACCGGACTTCCTGACATGACGCTCGACATCCTCGTCGTCGACGACGAACTCGACATTCGCGAACTCGTGGCCGGCGTGCTCGAAGACGAAGGCTATGAGACACGCAGCGCCGCCGACAGCGATGCCGCGCTGGAAGCGATCGCAACCCGGCGGCCCTCGCTCGTGCTGCTCGACGTGTGGCTGCAGGGATCCCGCCTCGACGGGCTCGACCTGCTGGACGAGATCAAACGCCGCGATGCCTCGATCCCGGTGCTCGTGATTTCGGGGCACGGCAACCTGGACACCGCGGTCGCGGCGATCCGGCGGGGTGCGGCCGATTTCATCGAAAAGCCCTTCGAGGCCGAACGATTGCTGCTGATGGTCGAGCGCGCGACCGAGACCGAGCGGCTGAAGCGCGAGATCGCCTCGCTGCGCGCATCGGCCGGTCACGATCTCGATCTGACGGGCAGCTCGGCCGCGATCAATTCGGTGCGCGCGACGCTGAAGCGCGTGGCTTCGACCGGAAGCCGCGTGATGGTGACGGGGCCCGCCGGCGTCGGCAAGGAGATCGCCGCGCGGCTGCTGCACGGGTGGAGCCCGCGCGGGCCTGCGCCCTTCGTCGTCGTCAGCGCCGCGCGAATGACGCCCGAGCGCGTCGAGGAGGAATTGTTCGGGATGGAGGAGGGGGGAGACCTCGTCCGCCCCGGCCTGCTCGAACAGGCGCATGGCGGCACGTTGTTCCTCGACGAGATCGCCGACATGCCGATCGCGACGCAGGGCCGCATCCTGCGCGTCCTCACCGATCAGAGCTTCACGCGCGTCGGCGGGCAGCGCGTCGTCAAGGTCGATGTGCGGGTCGTCTCGGCGACCGCGCGCGACCTGACCGAGGAAATCGCCGAGAGTCGTTTCCGCGAGGACCTTTATTACCGCCTCAACGTCGTGCCCGTCGCGATTCCGCCGCTCGCCGACCGGCGCGAGGACATTCCGCCGCTGGTCGAGCATTTCGTCGCGCATTATGCCGCCGAGCGGCGCGTGCCCACGCCCGAGATCGCGCCCGATGCGGTGGTGGCGCTGCAATCGTGCGACTGGCCGGGTAACGTCCGCCAGCTCCGCAACGTCGTCGAGCGCACGGTGATTCTCGCGCCGGGAGACCGGATCGGGCGGATCGAGATCGACATGCTGCCCGCCGAGGTGCTGGGCGAGCCCGGCGAGCTGGGCGGCAACGGCAACGCAGCGATCATGGGAGCGCCGCTGCGCGAGGCGCGCGAAACATTCGAGCGCGAATATCTGCGTGTCCAGATACGGCGCTTTTCGGGGAACATCTCGCGCACCGCGAACTTCATCGGGATGGAGCGGTCGGCGCTCCACCGCAAGCTCAAGCTGCTCGGCATCACCGAGACGCGCGGGGAGGGATAGGGAGCGCCCATTTCGCGCCCATATGGACGCCGGGCCGGTAAACCCGTAGATTGTCCCGGCCGCGCCATGCGAGGCGTGCATCCCCGACGCCGGGAACCGGCGCGTCGCAGGGCCATGACCCTGCCAATAAGAAGGACAGTCACGATGGCCGACAAGCACAGCTCGCTCCAGGATCTTTTCCTCAACGCGCTTCGCAAGGCGAAGACGCCGGTGACGATGTTCCTCGTCAAGGGCGTCAAGCTGCAGGGGATCGTCACCTGGTTCGACAATTTCTCGGTGCTGCTGCGCCGGGACGGGCAGTCGCAGCTCATCTACAAGCACGCCATCTCGACGATCATGCCTTCGGGCCAGATCGACGTCGCCGAGATCATCGAGGCGATGGGCGAACCGGCGAAGAAACCTGCATTGTTGCAGGAGATTTTCCTGAACGCCGTCCGCAAGTCGGACGAAAGCGTGACGATGTTCCTGGTCAACGGCGTCATGCTCCAGGGCCAGATCGCGGCGTTCGACCTGTTCTGCATGCTGCTCCAGCGCGATGGGCTGTCGCAGCTCGTCTACAAACATGCGGTGTCGACCATCCAGCCTGCGCACCCGCTCAATCTCGCCGAAGAGCAGGCGAGCGAGGATTGAGCACCGGGTTCGACCGCGACCGCGGCGAATTCGCCCGCGGCGCGCGCGCGATCGTCGTCTTTCCCGATACCGGCGATTCGAGCCGTGATGCCGACGCGCGGCTCGAGGAGACGGCGGGCCTCGCGATGGCGATCGGGATCGTCGTCGTCGATCGCGTGGCGTTGAAGCTGCGCACGCCCAAGCCCGCGACGCTGATCGGCAGCGGCCAGGCCGAAGCGCTCGCCGCCAATGTGCGGATGGAGGAAGCGGGGCTCGTCATCTTCGATGCCGCGCTCACGCCGGTTCAGCAGCGTAACCTCGAGACCGCGCTCGACGCCAAGGTGATCGACCGCACCGGGCTGATCCTCGAAATCTTCGGCGAGCGCGCGGCGACCGCCGAGGGGCGCCTCCAGGTCGAGCTGGCGCATCTCGATTACCAGGCGGGGCGGCTGGTGCGGAGCTGGACGCACCTCGAACGCCAGCGCGGCGGCTTCGGCTTTCTCGGCGGCCCCGGCGAGACGCAGATCGAGGCCGACCGCCGCCTGATCCGCGACCGCATGGCGCGGCTGAGGCGCGAGCTCGATCAGGTCAAGCGCACCCGCGGGCTGCATCGCGAGCGCCGCCAGCGCGCGCCGTGGCCGGTGATCGCACTGGTCGGCTATACCAACGCCGGAAAATCGACGCTTTTCAACCGGCTGACGGGCGCCGACGTCATGGCCGAGAACCTGCTCTTCGCGACGCTCGATCCGACATTGCGCCAGATCCGGCTGCCGGGCATCGACAAGGCGATCCTGTCGGACACGGTGGGTTTCGTATCGGAGCTGCCGACGCAGCTTGTCGCGGCGTTCAAGGCGACGCTCGAAGAGGTGGTCTCGGCCGACCTCCTCATCCACGTCCGCGATGTCGCGCATCCCGACAGCGAGGCGCAGCGCGCCGATGTCGAGGCGGTGCTGACGGAGATCGGCGTCGATGAAGCCACGCCGCGGATCGAAGCCTGGAACAAGCTCGACCTGCTCGATCCGGCCGCGCGCGAGGAGCGGCTGGCCGAGGCCGCCCGGCGCGAGGATGTCGTCGCGCTCTCGGCGCTGACGGGGGAGGGGATGGAGCGGCTCGCCGATGCGGTCGCCGCGAGGCTCACCAGCGGCCATCGCCGGTACACGATCGCGCTAGACCCCGCCGACGGCGCGGGCGCCGCGTGGCTGCATCAGCATGGCGAGGTGCTCGACCAGACCATCGAGGACGGCCGCGCGATCTACGAGGTTCGCATGAACCCGCGCGATTACGAGCGGTTCGAGACGCACCACGCATGAGCGCGTGCGCTATCGCACCGAAAACAGCGCGCATCCATGCGGCGGGAGCGTGGCCTCGATCCGTCCGGTGACGGGGCCAAGCTCCGCTGCCGTCCAGAGATCGCGCACGCGGCCGCCGGCGAGGCCGATCCGGTGGAGCGGGAAAGCGAGGCGCGCGGGCTGCGGCCCATCGGCGAGGTTGAACATCGCGACATAGACGGTCTTCCGATCGGGCGACCGCGCGGTCCAGAAGCTCGTATTGTCCGCCAGATACCAGGGCTGGTTCTCGATGCTGCGCTGGTTGATCGCGATCACCGCCTCATTGGTCAGCAGATCGGTCGTCCAGCGATCGAGCGCCCGCAGATCGCCGCCCATGATCAGCGGCGAGCGCGCGATCGACCACAAGGTCATCAGCGTGCGCTGCTCGTCGCGGGTGAAGCGGGTGTCGCGCGCGCCCATGGCGAGGCGGCCGAGCGGCAGCATGTCGGCATCGGGCCACGCGCCGGGGCCGCGACAGGAACTCCATTCCTCCAGCCGCTTGAACTGGGCCTTCAGCAGCGGCCATTCGTCCCAGAAATCGTCGCTGATCCGCCACATCTGCGCATGCCTGCGGACGTGGGCGCCGCGGAGCAGCGGCGTCTCGCCCGGCGACAGGCTGAGGATCATCGGCCGTCCGCATGCGGCGATCGCCCGATGCGCAGCCTCGATTTCCGGGAGGTGCGCGTCATAGGGACGGCTCATGTCGTCCATTTTGACGAAATCGACGCCCCAACTCGCGAAGAGCGCGAACACGCTGTCATAATAGGCCTGGGCGCCGGGCTTGCGCATGTCGACGCCGTACATGTCGGGGTTCCACGGGCAGATACTGCCGGTATCTGCAATGTCGCGGGCGCGGACCTCGGTGCCGAGCACCGGCAGGTTGCGCTCGACCGCAAGCCGCGGAATGCCGCGCATCAGATGCACGCCGAAGCGGAGTCCGAGCGCGTGGACCTTCGCCGCCAGCGGGGCGAAACCGGCACCGTCTGCCGCCGAGGGAAAGCGGTTCGGCGCCGGGAGCAGGCGGCCATGGCCGTCGAGCGTCGGGACGGGCTTTTTGTTGTAATCGTAGCCGGTGGCACCGGGTTCGTACCATTGGATGTCGATCGTAAAGACGTCATAGCCGTGCGGTGCGAGCACCGACGCCAGGATCGCGGCGTTCTCGAGCGCCTGCGCCTCGGTGATCGTGGTCGCGAAGCTGTTCCAGCTATTCCAGCCCATTGGCGGTGTGGGCGCCAGCATGGCGTCATCGGGTTCGGCGGCGGCGAGGCGCGGCGCGAGCATCGCCAGCGCGGGCGCGAGCAGCGTCGATCGGCGGGATATGCCGTGCGTCATCATTCGCTCCATTCTCTCCGTTTCGCGGCCTGCCAGAGCGTTTCCTTCTCGTCGAGAGAAAGGCCGGCGAAATGCTCTCCGGCGGTATCTTCCATCGCGCGGAAACGCCGCTCGAACTTGGAATTGGCGCGGCGCAGCGCGGCCTCTGGATCGATGCCGAGGTGGCGCGCCCAGTTGACGACGGCGAAGAGCAGATCGCCCATTTCCTCCTCGCGCTCGGCGTCGGTCGCGGTTTCGACCTCCTCGATCTCCTCGGTGATCTTGGCGCGGGGGCCATCGGCATCAGGCCAGTCGAAGCCGGTGCGGCCGGCGCGCTTCTGGAGTTTTTCGGCGCGGAGCAAGGCTGGAAGGCTCAGGGCGACGCCGTCGAGCGCGCTCGCGTGTCCCTTGGCGTCGCGCTCCTCGGCCTTGATTTGTTCCCAGAGGTGATGGCCGCCCTCTGCGCGGTCGCCGAAGATGTGCGGGTGGCGGCGCTCCATCTTGTCGCTGATCGCGGCGACCACATCGGCAAGATCGAACAGCCCGGCTTCCTCGGCCATCCGGGCATGGAAGACGACCTGGAGCAGGAGATCGCCGAGTTCGTCCTTGAGATCGGCCATGTTGCCGCGCTGGATGGCGTCGGCGACCTCATAGGCTTCCTCGATCGTGTACGGCGCGATCGTGTCGAAGGTCTGGACGGTATCCCATTCGCAGCCTGTCTCCGGATCGCGCAGGCGGGCCATGATGGCGACGAGACGGTCGATCATGCCGAAACCCGGAAGTTGGCGAAGGTGTCGCGGAAAAGGGGTGTTGGCCCAAGTTCGATAATATACATTATGTTAAATAGGCTCGGTATCGGGGATGAGGACCAGCACCTGGCGCCCGCCGCTCCCCTCGACGCGCCATGATGCCAGGCGCGAGAGGAAGTTCATGCCGAGCACGTCGGTGTCGCCGAATGCGGGCGAGACGATCACGGGCAGATCGTGCGCGGTGACGCCGCCGATGGTCAGCCGATCGACGGTCGTGCGAAGCGCGGCGATGTCGCCGTTGGCGGTGCTGATGATTTCGGGGAAGCCGTTCTGATCGATCTCCAGCCCGGCGGCTTGGGCGGTTGCTTGCGAGAGCGCGGTGCTGGTGGCGCCGCTGTCGATGAGCATGCGGCGCTGGATGCCGTTGATGCTCGCCGTCGCCCAGAAATGGCCGTCCGCCGCCACGGGCACGCGCACCGTCTCGCCCGAAACGAGCCCATCACCGCCGACCAGGCCATTCCACCAGGCCGAGACGCGATGCCGCTGCGTGGCGAGCAGCAGCGCGACGGCGAAGATCGCGACCCAGGCCAGCGCCATTTTCGCGACCTGCTTCATCGGCAGCCGCCGCGCGAGCAGCGCCGACAGCGGCAGGATCAGCAGCAGCGCGTAGAATAAGGTGCTCGCCGTCGTGTCGCCGCTCATCCCGCAATCTCCAGCCCGTCATAGCCCGGCTCGACCCCCGGCGGCAGTGCGCCCAGCACCGTCCGGTAATCCATCGAATTGTCCATGTGGATGAAGATGGCACGTGTCGGCTTCAATTGCGCGATCCATTCGAGCGCGGTCGGCACATCGGGATGCGTCGGGTGCGGCCGATAGCGCAGCGCGTCGAGGATCCAGACGTCCACGCCTTCATAAAGACTGCGCATATCTCCGGTCAAGAGCTTGAAATCCGTTGCATATCCGACAGAAAATCCATTGGCGGTAAAGCGCAGCCCCGCCGAATGGATGTTGCCGTGCGGCTGATCGGCGACGGCTATCGCGATACCGCCGATCGTGAGTCGATCCGGCAGTTTCTCGCCCTTCACCACCGAAGGATAGCCTTCCCGGCCGCGGAAGATATAGGCGAATCGCTGCTCCAGCGCCGCCAGCGTCTCCGGGCGCGCCAGCCCGCGCACCGGGCCGCCGATCGCATGATAGATTTGCCGCAAATCGTCGATGCCGTGGCAATGATCGGCATGATCATGCGTCCAGATCACCGCGTCGAGCGCGGCGACATTGGCCGCAAGGAGCTGCTCGCGCAGATCGGGGCTGGTGTCGATCAGGACGCGCGTGCCCTCATGCTCGACGAGCAGCGAGGCGCGGGTGCGGCGGTTGCGTGGCTCGTTCGGATCGCATGCGCCCCAGTCCCGACCGATCCGCGGCACCCCCGACGACGTGCCCGAGCCGAGGATGCGGACCTTCACGCGGCGGTTTTCGCGAAGAGGCTTCGAAAGTTGGCACTGGTCGCTTCAGCGAGATCTTCGACACGCTCGCCGCGCAGGTCGGCGAGGAAATGCGCGGTATCGACCACGAAGCCGGGCTCCCCCGTCTTGCCCCGATGCGGCACGGGCGCGAGGAAGGGCGCGTCGGTTTCGATCAGCAGGCGATCGAGCGGGAGCCGGGCGGCGGTTTCCTGCAGATCCTTGGCATTCTTGAACGTCACGATCCCCGAGATCGAGATGTAGAAGCCGAGATCGAGCGCGATATCGGCGAAGGCGCCGCTCGCGGTGAAGCAGTGGATCACGCCCGGATAGGCGCCCTTCCCCATCTCGTCGCCGAGGATCGCGGCGGTGTCCTCCTCCGCGTCGCGGGTGTGGACGACGATCGGCAGCCCGGTTTCGCGTGCCGCGGCGATGTGCGCGCGAAAGCTCGCCTGCTGCCGGGCGCGATCGGAATGGTCGTAATGATAATCGAGGCCGCTTTCACCCAGGCCGACGATGCGCGGATGCTGCGCGCGCTCGACCAGCCTGGCGGTGTCGACATGGGGATGCTGATCCGCTTCATGCGGGTGGATGCCGACGGTTGCCCACACATCGGGCTCGCGCGTCGCGGTGGCGAGCACGTCGTCCCACTCGCTCTCGCGCGTCGCGATGTTGAGCATCTGCGCGACGCCGCGCGCGCGAGCGCGTTCGAGCACGGCCTGCTGTTCCTCGACCAAGCCCTTGTAGTTCAAGTGACAATGGCTATCGACGAACATCAGTCGGCCGCCTCCTTAAGCTCAAGCCGCGGGAAAACGGGCGTGGGCGGCCCGATGCGGAAGCCCGACGCGGCGAGCGCATCATACCATGCCTCGTCGGCGAGCGCCGCATGATCGCGCGCCTCGGCGCCGAGCTGGTCGAGCACCTTGCCCGCCGATTCGGGAATGACCGGCAGGATCGCGATGGCAAGCTTGCGAATCGCGCGGACGAGCGCGCCGAGGACGGCGTGCATCCGGTCGGGATCGGTCTTGCGCAGGCTCCACGGCGCCTGGAGGTCGATATACTGGTTGCACGCGAAGACGCCGCGCATCCACATTTCGGTCGCCTGCGACAGCCCGAGATCGGCGAAGGCGTCGCGAAAGGCCGTGGTCGCTTCATCGACCGCGATAAGCAGAGCGGCGTCGGCGGCATCCCCCCGCCCCGCCTCGGGCAACGCCCCGTCGAGATTCCTGGCGATGAACGACAAGGTGCGCTGGACGAGATTCCCGAAGCTGTTGGCGAGATCGGCATTTGCCCGTGTTACAATTGCTTCCGCCGAGAAGCTGCCATCCTGCCCGAAGCTGATATCGCGGAGCAGGAAATAGCGCAGCGCATCGACGCCATAGGTTTCCGCGAGCGCGATCGGATCGACGATGTTGCCGGTCGATTTCGACATCTTCTCGCCGCGGTTAAGCACGAAGCCGTGCCCGAACACCTGCCTGGGCAACGCGATCCCCGCCGACATCAGGAAAGCGGGCCAATAGACGGTGTGAAAACGGACGATGTCCTTGCCGATCAGGTGGAGATCGGCGGGCCACCAGCGCGCGAAATCGCCGCCGGTCTCTGGAAAGCCGAGGCCG
Source organism: uncultured Stakelama sp. (assembly GCA_964639855.1). Classification (GTDB taxonomy): domain Bacteria; phylum Pseudomonadota; class Alphaproteobacteria; order Sphingomonadales; family Sphingomonadaceae; genus Sphingomonas. The sequence continues at coordinate 14,497 of CAZXFY010000035.1, forward strand.
CTCAGATAGTTGGTGAGCGCATCGACCCAGACATACATGACATGGCCGTCGCTGCCGGGCACCTTGACGCCCCAATCGAAGCTCGTGCGCGAGACCGACAGATCCGACAGCCCACCCTCGACGAAGCGCAGGATCTCGTTGCGGCGGGTCTCGGGGCGGATGAAATCGGGCTGCGCGGCGTAATGGTCGAGCAGCTTCTGCTGATATCTGGAGAGGCGGAAGAACCAGGTTTCCTCTGCGGTCCATTCGACAGGCGTGCCATTGGGCGAGAGCTTGCCCCCTTCCCCCTCGACCAGCTCCTTCTCATCGTAAAACGCCTCGTCGCGGACCGAATACCAGCCTTCATAGCGATCGAGATAGAGATCGCCGGCGGCTTCCATCCGCTGCCACAATGCCTGGCTGGCGGCGTGATGATCGGGCTCCACCGTGCGGATGAAGCGATCATGCGAGATGTTGAGTGTCGCCGCCATGCTCTGGAAATAGCCCGACATTTCATCCGCCAGCGCGCGCACGGCGACGCCGCGGTCGCGCGCGGTCTGCACCATCTTGAGGCCATGCTCGTCGGTGCCCGTCTGGAAGCGCACGTCGCGCCCCGCCTGGCGGTGAAAGCGCGCGATCGCGTCGGCGGCGATCGCCTCGTAAGCGTGGCCGATATGCGGGCGACCGTTCGGGTAGTTGATCGCGGTGGTGATGTAATAAGGGGCGGGCATGGGGCGCTGTTAGGGCATAAGCCGGGGCAAGCAAAGGTGCGTTCGGTGTATGCCGGTGCTCCCGCGACCGTTCGGCCTGAGCCTGTCGAAGGCCGCTTTGCACGGCCGGAAATGCCCTTCGACAAGCTCAGGGCGAACGGGGGTTGATTTTCACGGCACCCGCGCCAGCCGCGCGACGATGCCCGCCATTTCATAGGCCGTCGCCTGCGCATCGAGAGAGAGGCCGCGGGCGGCCGCCGCCAGCGTGCGGGCGGCCTCGTGGGCATCGAGCGCGACGCGCAAGGCCTCGCCGCGACGGGTGCCCGCGCGCGCGGCGATGAAGGAGGGCGCGCGGTCGAGGAACGCCTCGTAACGCGGCTGCGCGGCCTTGAGCGCGAGCGCACGGGCGAGCTTCGAGCGTTCGGCGTTGCTCGGGTCGCCATGCTCGGCGATCGTTGCGAGCGCGCGATCCAGTTCGGCCATGTCGAGCCCCGCAAATCCCAGCGCGCGGCCGGGCGAGCCCTGCCCCGCCGCGATCAGCGCGCCGATCTCCTCGTCGCCCGCCTGCGGCAAGGCATCGCGCAGGATTGACGCCATGGCCTCGCGCGGCAGCGGCTCGAAGCGGAGCAGGCGGCAGCGCGAGCGGATCGTCGGCAGCAGCCGGCCGGGCGCATGGCTGACGAGGAGGAAGATCGTGCCCGCGGGCGGCTCTTCCAGATTCTTGAGCAGCGCGTTGGCGCCCTCGCGTTGCAGATCATCCGCCGCGTCGATGATCACGACACGCCGCGACGACATCGCGGGACGGGTAGCGAACATCCTGTTTAGCGTTCGAACCTGATCGACCGAAATGTTGCGGGCAAGCTTTTCCGTGGGCTTTTCCGGATCCTTGGGCAGGCGTTCGAGCAGGCGATAATCGGGGTGCGATCCCGCGGCGATCAGCGCGCGTGTCGGGTTGTCTTCGGGCAGGTCGGGATCTGTTTGCAACCCCGCTCCCTCGTCACCCCGGACTTGATCCGGGGTCCCGCTTCCTTGCGAAAGAGAAAAAGCGGGACCCCGGCTCGGGAGCCGGGGTGACGGAGATGGCGAGATGTTTCCTGCGGCCTCCGCGAGAAGACGCGCGGCGGCGAGGCGGGCGAAACTGCCCTTCCCCACCCCCTCCGGCCCGGCAAAGAGCCAGGCGTGGTGCATTGCCGGCCCGCGCATTGCGGCCAGGAACGCCGCGCGTGCGGCCTCGTTGCCGACCAGTGACGTCATGCCAGCAGATCGGCGAGGCCGGCGACGAGCGCGTCGGTGACGGCATCGGGCGCGGCCGAGGCCTGGATCAGGCGGACGCGTTCCGGCTCGTCGGCGGCGTAACGGCGGAACGCGGCAGCGACCGCCTCGTGGAAACCCGCCTCGCGCGCGGCGAACCGGTCGGCCGCCGCCCCGTCGCGGCCCGAAGCGCGCGCGGCGCCTTCGCTGGGCGGGATTTCGAGGACGAAGGTGCGATCGGGCAGCAGCCCGCGCGAACCGAAGCCGTGAAGCGCCATCAGCGCGGCATCGTCGATCCCGCCCGCAACGCCCTGATAGGCGCGGGTCGAATCGATGAACCGGTCGGAGATCACCCAGGAGCCCGCGGCGAGCGCCGGGTTGATCGTCTTCTCGACATGATCGGCGCGCGCGGCGGCGAACAGCAACGCCTCGGCATGCGGGCTCCAGCGGGCGACCGCGCCCTCCATCAGCAGCGCGCGAATCGCCTCCGCGCCTTCGCTGCCGCCGGGCTCACGCGTCACGAGCACATGAAGCCCGCGCGCCTCGAGCGCGGCCGCGAGCCGCCGAGCCTGCGTCGATTTGCCGGCGCCCTCCCCGCCCTCGAGCGAGATGAAGCGCCCGCGCGTCATCCGAAGAAGGACATCAGGCCGTTCCAGGCGCGGCGGAAGAAGCCCGCCTCGCCGACATCGCTGGCGGCGACGAGCGGCATCGTCTGCGGGCCGGTATCGGGCGTGGTGACGACCAGGTCGGCGATGTGCTGCCCCTTCTTGATCGGCGCCTTGATGGGGCCGTTATAGACCACCTTGGCCTGCATATCCGGGAGCGCGCCCGAAGGAACGGTGACGGTGAGCTGGCGCGGTGCGACCAGGCCGACTTCGCCGGCATCGCCCATCTGCACCTCGGCGGTCGCGACCTGCTTGCCCTTGGCGACGATCGGGTGCGCCTGCCACGCGCGGAAGCCCCAGTTCATGAAGCGCACCGATTCGCTGATGCGCTGGTTGTAGCTGTCGAGCCCGGCAAGCACCATGATCAGGCGCCGCCCGTCCTGCTCGGCCGAGCCGGTGACCGAATAACCCGCTTCCTCGGTATGCCCGGTCTTGAGCCCGTCGGCGCCCTCGACGCGGCCGAGCAGCGGATCGCGATTGGGCTGGGTGATCGGCTCGCCGCTTGCCGTCTTGCCCCAGGTGAAGTCGGGTTTCGAATAGAAGTGTTTGTAAAGCTCCGGGAAATCCTCGATCGTCGCCTCGGCGAGCCTGGTCAGGTCGCGCGCGGTGACGTAGGTGACGCCCTCGTCCGGCCAGCCGTTCGAGGTGCCGAAATGGCTGTCCTTCATGCCGAGCTTCTTCGCCTCGGCGTTCATCTGCGAGACCCAGGCCTGTTCGGTGCCCGACAGCCCCTCGGCGAGCACGACGCACGCATCGTTCCCCGACACGGTGATGATCCCGTAGAGCAGGTCGCGCACGCTCACCTTCTCATTGGGTGAGAGGAACATCGTCGAACCCGCTTTGGGGCCGTGCCATTTTTCCCACGTGGCGGGGCGCACGGTGATCATCTGATCGAGCTTCACGCGGCCCTGCTTGATGAGATCGAAGGTGAGATACACCGTCATCATCTTGGCGAGCGAGGCGGGCGGGATACGCTGATCCGGGTTCTTGGCGTAGAGGATCGTGTCCGACGACAGATCCTTCATGAACGCGATCGGCGCGGGCGTCTCGAACGGCGGCGCGGCGGCGATCGTCGGATATGCGAGGGCAACGGCGGCAAACGAGGCGGCGAACAGCTTCTTCATGAAATATCCGTGCGGGTTGGAATGAACATCAATCGTCGGTGAGGACGCGGGCATCGGCATAGCCGCGCTTTGCCGCCGCGTCACGCGCGCGGTTCGCGTCGGCGCGGGCCTGGAACGGGCCGAGGCGGACGCGGAAATAGCGGCCCGCGGGCTGGACATGGCCGTCCATCGCCCCGGCGACGCGCGCGGCGCGCTCGCGGGTCGAGAAGGTCGCGACCTGCACCTGATAGCGGCCTTTGGCGGCGGGCTTGGTTTCCGGAGGCTTGGGTTTGGGCGCGGGTTTCTGCGCAACCGCCTTCGGGGCCGGTGCCGGCGAGGGTGAAGGCGTCGGCGCATCCTTCTGCTTTAGGAGCGTGCGCAGGCCGGTGAGCAGGACGGGCGGCGCATCCATCCGCGCCGAGGCCGGGCGGCCCTCGCGCAGCGCGACGGCATCGACGTCGGGCGGATCGACCTCGCGCACGCGCACCGGAATGTGCGTGCCGCTCACGCCGAGCAGGTTCGCGGCGGCGGGCGAGAGCGTGGTCGGGCCGCTTTCAGTACCTTCGATGCGCAGCAGGATCGTCTTGCCGCTGTCGAGCGCGGTCACCTCGGCAAACGCGCCGGCGGCAAGCGTGCGGCTCGTCGCGGTGATCGCGGGGCCGGTGCCGACGCTCGCATAGCCGACCTCGTCATAACTCCTGGTCGCGCCGGACGTGCCCGCGGGGCCGGTTGCCCGAACCCCTTCGGGAAGCGGCGGCGTCTGTTGGGCGAGCGCCCCCGCCCCCGTCCCCGCTGCGACGAGCAATGCTACCGCGCTATTTCTCCACCGCATCCGCCAACAGCCCCACCGACAGCGCATAGAAATTCGAGCAATTATAATCGAGGATGACACGATAATTGCCCGTCAGCAAATAGGCGGTGGCATCGGGGCCGTCCGGCTCGAGCAGCGTCGCCAGCATGGAGTCGTCGGCGGGCCAGGCGCGGCCTTGCGGCACGAGGCCGAGCGCGCGCCATTCGGCCATCGTCTTCCATTCGCTGTGCCGCTCGAACACGCGCGGGCAGCGGGGTGAGACCGTGCGATTGACGAGCGCGGCGCGGTCGAGCCCCGCCGGCGTCGTCACCGCGATGCCCCAGGGCTGCCCCTTCCGCCAGCCGGCATTGACCAGATAATTGGCGATCGAGGCGAGCGTATCGGCATCGCTGTGCCAGATATCCGCCCTGCCGTCGCCGTCGCCGTCGCGCGCAAGGCGGAGATAGACCGACGGCAGGAATTGCGGTCCGCCCGTGGCGCCCGCCCAGCTCCCTTCGAGCCGAGAGCGCGGCACGCCCCGGTCGATCATCTTGAGCGCGGCGATGAACTCGTTCGAGAACAGCTCCCGCCGCCGCCCTTCATAAGCAAGCGTCGCGAGCGAGCGGGGCAGATCGAACCCGCCCATGAAGCCGCCGTAATTGGTCTCATGCCCCCAGATCGCGACCATGATCGATTCGGGAACGCCCGTCTCCGCTTCGATCCGCGCGAGCTTGCTGCGATTTTCGAGCCAGGCGGTGCGGCCGCGGCGGATGCGCGCGGCATCGACGTGGCGGGCCTTGTAGGGCGCGAACATCGGGATCGGCGCGTTGGGATTGCCGCCCGGCTGGCCGCGATCGAGCTCGATCACGCGCTCGTTCATGGTGAGCCCGGGAAAGACCGAGGCGATCGTCGCCTGACTGATCCCCGCCTCGACCGCCTGAGCACGCAAGGTCTTCAGATAATCCTGAAAGCCGGCCTCGGTCTGCGCGAGCGCCGATCCGCCCATGCCGAGGCACAGGGCCGCCGCCCCCGCCGCCTTCATCCAACGCGATACGCTACGATACCCCCGCATGGGGCCGTCTTGCCACAGCCGGGCGCAGACATGAACCCCCGATATCCCGCCGCTTGCACAAATCGCCGCACCGGCCCTATGCGCATTGGCGCCGCGGAGAGGTGGCCGAGTGGTTTAAGGCAGCGGTCTTGAAAACCGCCGTGGGTTCACGCCCACCGTGGGTTCGAATCCCACCCTCTCCGCCAGACGTCGCCGATTGCCCTCTATTGCAGGACGTTGGCGCAGGCCGGTTTTCTAGCTGGGAGCAGAGGTGCAAAATCGCCAAGGGAGCGTCGCCAATGTCGATTTCATTCTACGATCTCAGCGTGCCGACCTTCTTGCAGACCGTGAATGGGCTTGCGGATGTACTTGATCGCGCGGAGGAGCATTGCGCGAAAACGGGCCGCGATCCCGACGAGTTCGTGGACGTTCGTCTGATTGACGACATGGCCCCATTTCATTTCCAGATCGAGGCAGCATGGCATCATGCCGTGTGGGGACTTGAGGCTGCGCGAACGGGCGCATTCACCCCGCCCGCGCTCGTGGGACCGGTTCCATTCGGCGATTTGAAGGGGATGATGGACAAGGCGAAAAGGGCGCTGGAGGCGTTCGAGCCCGACGAGGTAAACGGCTGGGCGGGCAGGCATCTGGACCTTCAGATCGGCCCTCGCAGACTCGCCTTTACGTCCGAGACGCTCATTCTGTCGTTCTCGATCCCCAACTTCTATTTCCATGTCGTCACGGCCTACGACATCCTGCGGATGCGAGGCCTTCCGATCGGCAAGCGTGATTATGAAGGGCGGCTGCGTACACGTTCATCTTAACTGACGGCAAGGGCGCACCATCAAATGCCGGGACCAAACACCTAGCCTTCGCATCTTCGGCCTTCGGCATGCGTCAGTTGCCGGAGACGGGACGAAACGGCGTCCGGGCACACGATTTCACCGCGTTGGACAAGAAGACGCTCGGCCGGTGGGGCGGCCACTGCCGCTGCCGCATTATCGGCTTCGACCAGGACGAACGTCGCCTGTTTGCCGACCGTGATGCCATAATCGTCCAGCCCCAGCACGCCGGCAGCGCCAGTCGTCGCCATCTCCAGTGCGAACCGCAGATCTTCGTCGCTGTAGAAGCCCGAACGATAGCCGATCAGCATCGCCCGATTCAGCATGTCGGCGTCGCCATAGGGCCACCAGGCATCGCGGATATTGTCGTTGCCCGCGAAGACACGCACGCCTTCCGCTTTCAGGATGGAGATCGGAGGGAAGGGATGGTCGCCCGGCGCGTTGGTGAGGATCGCCACGCCCGCCGCCGCCAGCGTTGCCGCCGCCCTGCGGGCACGATCGACGCTGACATCGCCGAGCGCGTAGGCATGACTGACCGTCACGCGACCGCTCAGGCCGGCCGCTTTCGTATAGCCGGCGATACGTTCCAGTTGAAGAATGCCGCCTTCGTCATGTTCATGAAGATGGATGTCAATCTTCGAGCCATGTTTCTCGGCCAAGCCAAAGACGATATCGAGATGCGCTTTGGCGTCGCCATCCAGCGCGGTCGGGTCGATCCCGCCAATCGCATCGGCGCCATCGTCAAGCGCCGCGTCCAATATCTCCGCCGTGCCCGGACAGGTGAGAATGCCCGCCTGCGGGAAGGCGACCAGCTCTATATCGACGCGATCGCGCCAGGCATCGCGCGCCTCCATCACGGCATGGAGGTTCGCAAGGTCCGTGGTCGCGTCCACATCGACATGGCTGCGCATCGCCACCGTGCCATGGGCATAAGCCTGGGCGATCAGCCTGTCCGCGCGCTCGGCGATCGGCCGCGCCCCGCTCAGCAATCGCTTCTCGACAGCTAGCCGCTCCCGCAGGCTGGCGACGGGTTGCCAGGGGTGCCAGCGATCACCAAGGAAGCTCTTGTCGAGGTGGATGTGGCCGTCGACAAAACCGGGCAGCGCCAGCAAACCTTCGAGATCCACGGTGTTGACCCCGGCGGATAAATCTCGCACCAGCACGAAACGGCCGTCGCGGATAGCCAGATCGATGACACTGCCATCCGCAAGCTGCACGTTCCTGAATAGCCGCTCCGTCACTTTACATCTCCTTGCCCTGCCTCGATCTTTGACAAGACCACTGGCCGCTTTTGGCGCCGGGCGGCGTCGCTGCATCGGTCACGATGCTTCAGCATCGCTCCCTGCTTGCTCCTGGCCTGGCGCCAAATTCGGCTCCGTCACGACCGCGCTCTAATCGAGTACGGGACCCCAGGTCGCCGCTTTCCACCCCGACTTCAATCTTGGAGGGCTATCGCCCAGACGTAGCGCCCCGTTTCGTGGGCTTCGGCTCGCCATGATGCGCGAGGCACCGCGCGCGCCCGCGAACCGGCACGCGTGATGCCTGTCCGGCCGCCAGCGATCAGCCGTGTTCGGCGCCGGGATGGTAGCGCTTGACGAGTCGCAGCGTGTTGCGATCGGTGTGATGCATCTCCTCGCCTGTCGCGGCGAGCTTGAGGAGCAGGTCGGACGTGTAGCTCAACGTGCCGTCGTCATTGACCGTGAAGTCGCTCTTGAAATCGCGAATTTCCGCGCGTTCGAGCAGATATTTGTTCTGCAGCACGCCATAATGCGCTTCCCCCGGCGTCGCATCGAACCGCAGCACCTTGTCGTGCGGGCCGGCCGTGCTGCCGGCGAGAATCGCGATGCCGCGGCCGAACACCACAGAGCGCATCACCTCGCCATGCGCCTTGTCCCACAGCAGGAAGCCGACCTCGTCATGGAACGGGTCCATCGCCTCTTCGCCGTGCCGCCACGCCGTCATGGTGTAGTGAAGGCCCCACAGAACCTGCTGGCCGTTTTCCTGAACGGGGATCGGCTTGAAGCAGGCCTTCTCGAAATAGGTCGTCTCGGTCGTCCAGTCGTCCTTGTTGTGATACGATAGATCGACCCCCGCATCGCCTTCCCACTCACCGACGAACGGCGTCAGCGGGCCCAGTTTCCGCGAATAAGCAATTTCGTTCGACATGACGGCATTTTCCTCCTTATTCCGGAAGGATGCCACGCCGCCGACATTGCGGCAAGCCGGGTGGCCCGACATTGTCCGACACGCGGTAACCGTCAGGAGCCAACCCATGCCATGGATCGTTCTCATCATCGCCGGCCTGTTCGAGGTCGTCTGGGCGTTCGCGATGAAACAGTCGCACGGGTTCACGCGGCTGGGGCCGTCGCTGGTGACGGCGGGCGCGATGGCGCTCAGCGTCGGGCTGCTCGCCTGGTCGATGCGGTCGCTGCCGCTCGGCACCGCCTATACGGTATGGACGGGGATCGGCGCGGTCGGGGCGTTCGTGGTCGGGATCGCCGTACTCGGCGAATCGGTGAGCGCGCTGCGCGTGCTCGCGGCGCTGCTCATCATCGGCGGGCTGTTGCTGATGAAGCTGTCGACGCCCGGCTGACGCCGCTCCTCAGTGTCGCCAAAGCGATCCGTCGAGCTCGATCAGCGCGTCGAAAATCTCCTGGGTGAGCGGTGTATGGAACGCGCAGCCTGCGGCGAAATCGGTGGCCCAGGCGACATCGGCGATCACCCGACCGGCGCCCGGCAGCGTGAGACAGATGCTCGCGCCGCGCTTCAGCGCCGAATAGGTCTCCAGCCGCGCGCCATGGACGGACAGATCGGTGACGCGGCACAGCGCGCGCTCCAGCCCGCCGCGATCGAGATCGGCTTCGAAGGACACCGGCGCCCGCACGCTGCGCCGGGGGCGGAACGATTCTACAGGTTCGAATTCGGCGGCAAGCATGGCCTTCCCCTCGTCGGAACGGGGGAAAGCCTATGCCGGGAAGGATAATGCGCGGTTAACGATACCGCGGCTGCCGATTATTTGCGGCCGAGCGAAAGCCCGCCGAAGCGCTTGTTGAAGCGCGCGACCTGCCCGCCCGAATCGACGAGCCGCTGGTTGCCGCCCGTCCAGGCCGGGTGCGAGGTGGGATCGACGTCGAGCGCCAGCGTGTCCCCCTCGCTGCCCCAGGTGGAGCGCGTTTCGAACACGGTGCCGTCGGTCATCTGCACCTTGATCATGTGGTAATCGGGATGCGTATCTTTCTTCACGGAACTTCTCCATGGGCGGCGCTGGTTTCCGACCAGCACCTCGGGAAAGCGCGGCCTCTATACGGCCGACGTGGATTGGGCAAGGGCAGTCGCCATGTCCCGTTCGTGCTGAGCCTGTCGAAGCACCGCTTCTTCAGCTTCCGGGAGAGGGAAAGAACGGCCCTTCGACAGGCTCAGGGCGAACGGAAGAGGGATGCTCCGTCCTATTATATGGGCGGATCGGCGATCATCGCGGTGAAGTTCGCCTGCGCGGCGACCTTGCCGTCGATCAGCGCGCGGCCCGCGAACTTGCAGACAGTTGCGCGCTTCTGGACGAATTCGGCCTCGAGCCGCAGCAGCACGCCCGGCTCGACCGGGCTCCTGAACTTCGCCTCGTCTACGCCCAGGAAATAAACGAGCTTGCCCGATCCGGCGAGTCCCAGCGATTCGACCGCGAGGATTCCCGCCGCCTGCGCCAGCGCCTCGACGATGAGCACGCCGGGCATGATCGGCCGGCCGGGGAAATGGCCCTGGAAAAAGCCCTCGTTGATCGTCACCGCCTTGATCGCCGCGATCCGTTCATCGGGGATCAGCTCCTCGACCCGATCGACGAGCAGCATCGGATAGCGATGCGGCAGCGCCGCCATCACCCGCTTGATGTCGAGCGGGCCGATCGCGGCGCGGCCGGCGTTTTCGGCCTCGCTGCTCACCGGCCCTGCGGCTGGCTCTGCGCCGGCTGCGCGGCGGGCTGGGTGGCCTGCTGCTGTTGCTGCTGGCCCGGCTGCCAGTTGGCGGGCGGCGAGATGCTCACGCTCGGCACGACGCGGTCGAGCTCGGCCGTGATCGCCGAGGTGATGTCGACGCTCGGCTGCGCGAAGAACGCCGATTCGGGGCGAAGCAGCAGGCTCACCTTCTTCTGCCCGACGACGGTCTGGATCGCCTGCGGCAGGTGGTTGCTGATCTGCTCGAGCGCATAGGCCTGCGCGCGCGCCGCGGGCTGCTGGAGCCGCGCCAGCTCCTTCTTGCCGGCCTCTTCCTTCTGCTGGATCGTCTGAAGCTGCTGCTGCAGCGACGCCTGGTTCGGATTGGGGGCCGAGCGCGCCTTCTGGAACGCATCGTAGAGCGGCTTGAGCTCGGTCGCGAGCGCGTTGCGGCGCGCCGTCGCCTGATCGAGCTGCGTCTTGTAGGTCGTCTCGATCTGCTGCTTGGCGGCGGCCCACGCCTTGGTGTTCGCCACCGCTGCCTCGGGATCGGCAACCGCGATTCCCGAAACCTGCGCGTGCGCCGCGCCGGCGCCGAGTGTGAGCGCGGGCGCGGCGAGCGCGACCGCGGCGAGAAGCGTCTTCATGTTGGTCATCAGAATTGTCCACCTACGTTGAAAGTGATGAGCTTGGTGTCGTCGCCCTTCTGGTGCAGCAGCGCCTTGGCGATGTCGATCCGCAAGGGGCCGAACGGCGAATTCCAGTTGACGCCGATGCCGATCGACAGCCGCGGCTTCCACGTATCGCCCAGGAACCGCTCCTGGAATGGCGGGATGGAGTTGGTGTATGCCGTGTTGGCCGAGCTGCCCGAGCACGCCCCGCCGGGCGTATCGGCATAACCAACCGAGCAGGTCGTGACCAGTCCGGCATTCTCGGCTGCGTCCCGCGGCACGACGTAGAGCGGTCGCCCCTCGCCATCGACTCTTTGGGTGACGATCGGATCGACGATCACGTTGCCGTCTTCATCCACGTGGGTCGGGAATTCCGCGGTCGGAAGCGGCCGGGTGACGTCGAACAGCGCCCCCACGTCCATGAAGATCGACGGCCTGAGGCCAAGCTCCTGCGCGCCCGAGCCGAGCGGGATCTCGAGCTCGGCATGGCCCAGATAATAAGCCTTGCCGCCGAGCGCGTCGTCGTAGATCCGGTCCTTGTCGGTATCGAGGATCTGGTTCCCGTCCTCGTCCGTCGTGTAGTAGAGGCGCTGGACACGCGGGCCGACGCCGCGGATGTCGAAGCCGCGGAACTGCGGCTCACCCAGATAGAAGCGGTCGATGATGCGGACCTTGTCGATGCCCGGTCCACGGCTCTTCTCGAGCGAGAAGATGTAGCCGCCCTCGCCGCGGAGCGAGAAGATGAAGCCGCTGCCGATATTCCAGTATTTGCTCGCCTCGGCGCGGGTGCGGACATATTTGACGTCGCCGCCCAGCCCCGCGAAATCCTGGCTGAACACGAGGCGGCTGCCCCCCGTCGGGTGAATGCCGCCGCTGAGGGTGTTGTAGATCAGCGAATAGCCGATCGACGAGGTGAGCCGGTTGCCGAGCGAATCGCACAGATAGCGCCCGGCCTGGAGCGGGTCGCACTCGCCGTTCGGCTTGAAGAACCGGTCGTCGAGGCTGACCTCGTCGTACGAAAGCTGATAGCGCCCGGCGAGCGACCAATATTCGGTGAGCGGGATGCCCGCGCGGAGCTGGAAACCGGTCGAGACCTGGTCGTAGAGCGTCTGGCGATCGTTGCCGAGATAATTGAAGCCGTTGTAATCGCGCCTGAACACGTCCGCGCCGACCGCGATCGACTTGTCGAACAGATACGGCTCGGTGAAGCCGAGCTGCACCGATTTCGAATAGGAGGACCAGTTGACGCTCGCGCGCAGCTCCTGCCCGCGGCCGCGGAAATTGCGCTGGGTGATGCCCGCCTGGATGATGAAGCGTTCCAGGCTCGAATAGCCCGCCGAAAGCTGGATCTCGCCGGTCGATTTCTCCTCGACATTCGCTTCGAGCACGATCCGGTCGGGCGCGGAGCCCGGCACCTGCTTGATCTCGAACTTGTCCTGGAAGAATCCGAGCGAGTTGATCCGATCCTGCGAGCGCTTGACGAGGAAGGTGTTGAACGCGTCGCCCTCGGCAAGCCGCATCTCGCGGCGGATCACCTTGTCCTGCGTGTTGGTGTTGCCGTTGATGTCGATCCGCTCGACATAGGTGCGCTGCGCCTGCGCGATGTGGAAATTGATCCCCATCGTCAGCGTCTCGCGGTCGCGGTGGAATTCGGGCTCGACCTCGGCGAAGGCGTAGCCGACCAGCCCCGCCGTCTCCTTCAGCGTGTCGATCGCATCCTCGACCGCCTTGGCGTTGTACCAGTCGCCCTTGTGGAACGGCAGCGCGGCGGCGAGGCGCTCGTTGTTGAAATCGCGGATGTCGCTGTCCACCGTCACGTCGCCGAACTTGTAGCGCGGCCCTTCCTCGACGACGTAGGTGATGATGAAATCGCGCTTGTCGGGCGTCAGCTCGGCGACCGCGGACGTGACGCGGAAATCGGCATAGCCGTTGGTCAGGTAGAATTGACGCAGCTTCTGCTGGTCATAGGCCATGCGGTCCTGGTCGTAGGTCGTATTGGGGCTCAGGATCGTGAGCAGGCGGGCTTCCTTGGTCGCCATCTCGCCGCGCAGGTCACCGTCGTCGAACACCTCGTTGCCGATGATGTTGATCTGGCGGACCTTGGATTTGGGGCCTTCGCTGATCTCGAAGATCACGTCGACGCGGTTCTGGTCGAGCGCGACCATCTGCGGCTGGACGTTGGCGGCGAAGCGGCCCTCGCGGCGATACAGCTCGATGATCCGCGCGACGTCCTGCCGAACGGCGGTGCGCGTGAAGATCTGGCGCGGGGCGAGCTTGATCTCCTTGGTGATCTTGTCCGACTTGAGGTGCTTGTTGCCTTCCAGGATCACCCGGTTGATCAGCGGGTTCTCCTTGATGCGGATCACGAGGTCGCCGGTCTGCGCGCCGCCGATCGACACGTCGGCGAACAGCCCGCTGTCGAGAAGATCGCGCAGCGCCTGATCGAGCAGCGCGTTGCTCAGCGGCTGGCCGATCTGGAGCTTGGTGTAGGAGAGCACGGTCGCCGGCTCGATACGCTGCGAGCCTTCGACGCGGATCGAGGTGATGGTCTTCTGCTGCGGCTGCGGTGCGGGCGCCGCCTGCCGGGTCTGCGCCGCGTCGGTGGCCGGCGTGCTCTGCGCGGGCGCCTGGGCCGGCTGAGCCGGTGCCGTGGCGGCGGGCGCCGTCTGCGCGGCGGGCGTCGTCTGCGCGGCAGGCTGCTGACCCGTATCGGTTTGCGGCGCGGTCTGCGCATGGGCGGCGAGCGGATGGACCGACAGCATCGTGCCCGCGAGCAGGATGGCGGTGGCGCGCACGCCGAAACTGGAAACCTTGATCGCTGTCACTGTCCCACCCCAAAAGGTATGTTCGATGCCGGAGGAAAGGGCTGCGCTGCCCTGCCCCAACCGGCTCAGCCGATCAACCCGGCCAGATTCTTCCACAGCCCGACTGCGCCCAGATCGTTGAAGGTGACGAGCAGCATCAACGCCAGGATCGCCGCCAATCCGCCGCGATACGCCCATTCCTGCACCTCGGGCTCCACCGGGCGTCGCCGGACCGCTTCGACCGCATAGAACATCAGATGGCCGCCATCCAGCATTGGAACTGGCAACAGGTTGATGAATCCCAGATTAATCGAGACGAGTGCGATCAACCCGACGAACGCCTCCGGCCCGATCGCCATCTCCTGCCCAGAAACCTGGGCGATCCGCAAGGGGCCGCCCAATTCCTTCATCGATCGTTCGCCGGTGACGATCTGGCCCAGCGTATCGACCATGAAACGGAGGATGTCCCCCGTCCGTTCGATCGCCACGCCGGGCGCTTCGAGCAGACCGACCGTTTCGAGAACGGGCCGAGTCGGGCCGACCCCGAGCAGCCCCAGCCGCGTTTCGTTGCCGAACCGGTCCTCGATCGTCCGGGTGCCGATCACCACCTGCCGTTCGATCGGCGCCGTATCGCGGACCAGATCGATGGTGACGCGTTCGCCGGGGCGGATCATCACGTAGCGTGCAAGGTCGTCGAAATTTTCGACCGAGCGGCCGCCGATCGAAACGATCCGGTCCCCCTGCTCCAGCCCCGCCGCCTCGGCCGCGCTGCCCGCGATCACCGAGCCGACCACAGGCGGCGTGCGGCTTTCGCCATAGGCGAGCGCGAAGCCCGCGAGAATGAGGATGGCGACGAGGAAGTTGGTGATCGGCCCCGCCGCGACGACGATCGCGCGCTGCCACAGCGGCTTGGCCTGAAAGGTGCGCGCGCGCTCGTCGGGCGCCAGCGCGAGCCAGTCGGCCGAGGGCTGGCCTGCCGGCGTCATGTCGCCCGCGAACTTGACGTAGCCGCCGAGCGGAAGCCAGCCAAGCTTCCAGCGCGTGCCGTTCTTGTCGGTGCGCCCCCAGATCTCGCGGCCGAAGCCGATCGAGAAGGCGTCCGCCTTGATGCCGAACCAGCGGCCGACGAGGTAATGCCCCAGTTCGTGGACGAAGACGAGCGGCCCGATGACGAGCACGAAGGCCGCGATGGTGAAAAGCACGCCGGGAGAGTCGGTCAAGCCACGCAATCCTTTACCCGCTCGCCCGCAATGGCCCGGGCCTCCGCATCGATCGCAAGCACCGCGTCGAGGCTGTCGGGCGCCGCCGGGGCGTAGCGATCGAGGGTATCAGCGACGATTGCGGCAATTTCAAGAAATCCGATGGCGCGCGCCAGGAAAGCCGCGACCGCGACCTCGTTCGCCGCATTGAGAATCGCCGGCCGCGCGCCGTCCGCCTCCAGCGCTTCGCGCGCAAGGCGGAGCGCGGGAAATCGTTCGGAGTCCGGCGCTTCGAAGTCGAGCCTGCCGAGCGATGCGAAGTCGAGCGGCGCCAATGCGGTGTCCATCCGGTCGGGCCAGGCGAGCGTGTGCGCGATCGGCGTGCGCATGTCCGACGGGCCAAGCTGGGCGAGAATCGAGCCGTCGACATATTCGACCATCGAGTGAATCACCGACTGGCGATGCACGATCACCTCGAGCTGGTCGGGACGGACGGGGAAAAGGCGCGCCGCCTCGATCAGCTCCAGCCCCTTGTTCATCAGCGTCGCCGAATCGACCGATATCTTGGCGCCCATCGACCAATTGGGATGCGCGACCGCCTGTTCGGGGGTCACGCCGCGCATATCGTCGAGACTCGCGTCGCGGAACGGGCCTCCGCTCGCGGTCAGGATCACGCGACGCACCCGATCGGGGCGCGCCGAATCGAAGCACTGGAAGATCGCATTATGCTCCGAATCGGCCGGAAGCAGCGTCGCACCGTGGCGCGCGGCGGCCGCGGTGACGATTCCTCCCGCCGAAACCAGCGGCTCCTTGTTGGCGAGCACCAGTGTGCCGCCGTGCTCGAGCGCAGCCATGACGGGCCTCAATCCCGCGCAGCCGACGATCGCCGCCATCGTCCAGTCGGCGGCAAGCGCCGCGGTCTCGCAAACTGCCTGCGCGCCCGCCGCCGTCTCGATCCCCGTGCCCGCAAGCGCATCGCGCAAGTCGGGGAGCGCGGCCTCGTCGGCCACCACGGCACGCTTCGCATTGGTGCGGATCGCTGCCGCCGCCAGGCCCTGGGCGTCGCGATTGGCGGTGAGCGCGAGCACCTCGAACCGCTCGGGCGCGCGCTCGATCAGATCGAGCGTCGAGCGGCCGACCGAGCCGGTGGCGCCGAGGATGGTGACGGTCTTCATCCGATCACCTGCCGCACATGGATCAGAACCAGCAGCGCAGCGACGGGCGCTACGGGTACGAGCCCGTCGAGCCGGTCGAGCACGCCGCCATGGCCGGGCAGGATGTTGCCGCTGTCCTTCACCCCCGCGCGCCGCTTGAGCCAGCTCTCGTAGAGATCGCCCGCCTGCGCCACGATCGCGAGCAGCGGTGAGGTCAAGGCCAGGCCGAGCGGCAGATCGCCGGCGTAGAGCATCGCCATTCCGAACAGCCCCGCCGCGATCACGCCGCCGCCCAGCCCCGCCCAGGTCTTGTTCGGGCTGATCGCGGGCGCCAGCTTCGGTCCCCCGATCGCCCGGCCTGCGGCATAGGCGCCGATATCGGTCGCCCAGACGAGCGCCAGCGTCCAGAAGGCGAAGACGACGCCGTCGCCGGGCGCCTCGCGGATCAGGAGCAATGCGAAGACCGGCAAACCGCAATAGAGCGTGCCCGCGCCGAGCACGGGCAGCCGCGTCACGATCGTGATGAAGAAGGCGGCGCCGATCAGCAGCCCCAGCGCGAAGAAATCGGGGCCCGCCGCCCATGGGCTGAAGATCGCGAGCGGCACGAACAACGCATATTGCGCGAGGCGTTTGGTCTTGGGCGGCACCTTCGCGAGGTCCGCCCATTCCGCCATCATGAACACCGACAGCACCGCGCAGAGCAACCAGAACGCCATCCCGCCCAGGAAGATCGCGATTGCGGCGACCGCGATCAGCGCGATGCCCGCGACCACCCGCAGCGTCAACTCGGACGGCTGCCCTGCTGGCTCGGGCGCGCTCACAGTCCTCCGAAGCGCCGCTCGCGCCGCGCGAAGCAGGCGATCGCCTCGCGCAGCTTGCCTTCGTCGAAATCGGGCCAGAGCGTATCGACGAACAGCAATTCGGCATAGGCCGCCTGCCACAGCAGGAAATTCGACAGCCGATGCTCGCCCGAGGTGCGGATGAGAAGATCGGGCGGCGGCAGCCCGGCGGTGTCGAGCGCACCTTCGATCGCGGCCTCGTCGATTCGCTCGGGCGCGATCTCGCCTGCCGCAGCCCGCTCGGCGAGCCGCCGCGCGGCGGCCGCGATCTCGGCCTGCGCGCCGTAATTGAGCGCGATCACCAGGATCGGGCCGGTATTGGCGCTGGTCCGCGCGATCGCGCCGTCGATCATCCGGGTGAGGTCGGCGCCGAAGCGGCGATAGTCGCCGATCACGCGCAGCCGCACATTCTGGGCGACGAGATCGTCGAGCTCGGAACGAATGAAGGTCCGAAGCAGCGCCATCAGGTCGGTGACCTCGCCCTCCGGCCGGCGCCAGTTCTCCGAGGAGAAGGCGTAGAGCGTCAGCACCTCGATCCCCAGCGCCCGCGCCTCGCGCGTCACCTTGCGCACCGCCTCCACCCCGGCGCGATGCCCCGCGACACGCGGCAGCAGCCGCTTTTTCGCCCAGCGCCCGTTCCCGTCCATGATGATCGCGACGTGCCGCGGCACGCCGGCCTCACCCCCGCCGGCGGGCGCAAAGGCGGGGCTGGTGCTCATACAATCGTTCGCCCTGAGCTTGTCGACGCCTGTCCTGAGCGACGCCGCAGGCGACGTCGAAGGGGGCCGTTCTTCTCTTGCCCCGAGGACAGCAAGAACAACGGTGCTTCGACAGGCCCAGCACGAACGGGAAGTGTGGCCGTCATCACCGTCACTGCCCCATGATTTCCTTTTCCTTGGCATGCGTCGTCGCGTCGATGTCGGCGATGGTGCTGTCGGTCAGCTTCTGCACCTCGGTTTCGTGGCGCTTGCGCTCGTCCTCGCCGAACGCACCCTTCTTCTCGTCGGTCTTGAGGCTGTCCATCCCGTCGCGGCGCACGTTGCGCACGGCGATGCGTGCCTTTTCCGCATATTGCCCGGCGAGCTTGGCAAGCTCCTTGCGCCGCTCCTCGGTAAGATCGGGGATGGGGAGCCGCAGCGTCTGGCCGTCGGCGATCGGGTTCAGGCCCAGCCCGGCCGATCGGATCGCCTTGTCCACCGGGCCGACATTCGACTTGTCCCACACCTGCACGGAGAGCATGCGCGGCTCGGGCGCCGTGACGGTGGCGACCTGGTTCAGCGGCATGTTGGCGCCATAGACCTCGACCGACACCGGATCGAGCAACGTCGTCGAGGCGCGGCCCGTGCGCAGCCCGCCGAGATCGTGCTTGAGCGCCTCGACCGCGCCCGCCATGCGCCGTTCGAGGTCGGCCTTGTCATAGGCGGCCATGATCCTGCTCCTTCGTATCTAGGCTTGTTCTACCACGGGAAGTGCCGCGGGCGCGACGTTCGACACGATCGTCGCCACCCCCTTCCCTTCGAGGACCGAGGCGAGGTTGTGCTCGCCGCGAATGTTGAAGACCACGATCGGAATGTCGCTGTCGCGGCACAACGCCACCGCGCTCGCGTCCATCACCTTCAGATTGTCCGCAAGAACGCGGTCGAAGGTAAGGGAATCATAGCGTTTCGCGGTCGGCACCTTCTTGGGA
Source organism: uncultured Stakelama sp. (assembly GCA_964639855.1). GTDB lineage: Bacteria > Pseudomonadota > Alphaproteobacteria > Sphingomonadales > Sphingomonadaceae > Sphingomonas. The sequence goes on from CAZXFY010000035.1 coordinate 33,165, forward strand.
TCGGCGTCATAGACGCCATCGACGCTGGTGCCCTTGAACAAGGCGTCGCAGCCCATCTCGGCCGCGCGCAGCGCCGCCGCGGTGTCGGTGGTGAAGAACGGATTGCCGGTGCCGGCCGCGAAGATGACAATCCGGCCCTTTTCCATGTGCCTGACGGCGCGGCGGCGGATATAGGGCTCGCACACGCTCGCCATCGGGATCGCCGATTGCACGCGCGTCTCGACGCCGATCTTCTCGAGCGCGGACTGGACCGCGAGCGCGTTCATCACCGTCGCGAGCATGCCCATGTAATCGCCCGTCGTGCGGTCGATCCCGCTGGCGACGCCCGCCAAACCCCGGAAGATATTGCCCCCGCCGACGACGAGGCAAAGCTCGTGCCCGTCCTCCTTCGCCGCCGCGATCTCGCGCGCGACGCGATCGACCGTCGCGGGATCGATCCCGAACGACGATTTGCCCATCAGGACCTCGCCCGAGAGCTTGAGCAGGATACGTTTGAAACGGGGCAGCGACATCGGACCTTGAGGGCGAGCGTAAGAAAGCGCGCGGACCTTAGAGGCGCGGCAGAGGGATGCCAAGCGCCGACGCAACATTCCGTCACCCGGCGAAAGCTGGGGGCGCTTGGTTCATGGAGATGCCGGCTTTCGCCAGCATGACGACGGAAGGTGCAACAGCCGCGCACCTTCCGCTTCGTCGCATCTCACTCCTTCGTCAGCCCCGCGGTCGCGGCGACCTCGGCGGCGAAGTCGCTTTCTTCCTTCTCGATGCCTTCGCCGAGCTGGAAGCGGACATAGTCCCTGAGCGTGATCGTCGTGCCCGCATCCTTGCCGGCCTTGGCGACGACGTCCGCGATCGGCGTCTTGTTGTCCATCACGAAGAGCTGCGACATCAGCGCATTCTCCTTGGCGAACTTCTTGACCGAGCCCTCGACCATCTTGGCGATGATGTCGGCGGGCTTGCCCGATTCGGCGGCCTTCTCGGTCGCGATCTGGCGCTCGCGCTCGAGCACGTCCTGGTCGAGGCCATCGGCGTCCAATGCCAGCGGGAAGGCGGCGGCGATGTGCATCGCGAGCTGCTTGCCCAGCGGTTCGAGCACATCGACGCCCGCGTCGCTCTCGAGCGCGACGAGCACGCCGATCTTGCCCAGCCCGGGTCCTTGCGCATTGTGGACATAGGGGATCACCGCGCCGTGCGACACCTCGAGCCGCTTCGCGCGGCGGATCGACTGGTTTTCGCCGATCGTCGCGATGTTGTTGGTCAGCGCGTCGGCGACGCTGGTGCCCGACGGCATCTTCTCGGCCTTGAGCGCCTCCAGATCGTCGCCCCTGGCGAGCGCAATCCCGGTGACCTCACGGACGAACTGCTGGAACTGGTCGTTCTTGGCGACGAAATCGGTCTCCGAATTGACCTCGACCGCGGCGCCCGCATTGCCGGCGACGGCGACGCCCACCAGCCCCTCGGCGGCGGTGCGGCTCGACTTCTTCTGCGCGGCCGCGAGGCCCTTGGTGCGCAGCCAGTCGATCGCGGCCTCCATGTCGCCGCCGCTCTCCGACAGCGCCTTCTTGCAATCCATCATGCCCGCGCCGCTGCGGTCGCGGAGCTCCTTCACGGCGGCGGCAGTGATCTGGGCCATTGTCTATTCCTCGTATGCTTGCGTGCCCGCTATCGGGGCGATGTGTCAGTAAAGCGAAACCGTTCGCCCTGAGCCTGTCGAAGGGCCGTTCTTCCTCTCACGAAGAAAGAGCGGTGCTTCGACAAGCTCAGCACGAACGGCGGATAAGCCGTGTCGAAGCGCCGACGGCTCAGGCGTCGAGCTGGCGCTCGCCCTCGGCCGCGGTTTCGGGCTCGGTCGAGGCGGCCGGCTCCTCGGGCTCTTCCTTGGCCTGCTCGGCAGGAGTCGGCGCCGGCTCGGGCGCAGGAGCCTCATCCTTCTTCTCGGCCTTTTCCGCCTTCTCGACCTTGGCCTTGGGCGCCTTGGCAGGCTTCTCCTCGGCGGGCGCGGCCTCGGCCGGCTTCTCCTCGGCCGCGGGCTCGGGCGCCTTCTCGGCGGCGAGCGCGGGCTCGGCCGGCGGCTCGGCCATCGCGCCGAAATCCTGGCCGCTCATCACCGCGGCGTCCTGCCCGCCCCTGGTCGCGGCGATCGAGACCGCTTCGCAATAAAGCCGGATCGCGCGGCTCGCATCGTCGTTGGCGGGCACCGGGAAGGCGATGCCGTCGGGCGAGACGTTGGTGTCGAGGATCGCGACCACCGGAATGCCCAGCGTGTTCGCTTCCTTGATCGCCAGCTCTTCCTTGTTGGCGTCGATCACGAACATCACGTCGG
>CAZXFY010000036.1:0-35098 GCA_964639855.1 uncultured Stakelama sp.
GCCGATATTGGCGTTGATCTTGACGAGGAAGTTGCGGCCGATCGCCATCGGCTCGGATTCAGGGTGGTTGATGTTGCTGGGGATGATCGCACGGCCGCGCGCAACCTCGTCGCGGACGAATTCGGGCGTGACGACATCGGGGATGGCGGCGCCCCAGTCCTGCCCGTCGCGGATCTGGTCGCGGGCGATTTCGCGGCCGAGATTCTCGCGCTCGGCGACATATTCCATCTCGGGGGTGATGATGCCGCGGCGGGCATAGTGCATCTGGCTGACGTTCTGGCCGGCCTTCGCGCGCAGCGGGCGCTTCACGACGTTGGGGAATTGCGGGACGCCGGCGGAGCGGTCGGGGCCGGAGAGGCCGTTGTCCTCCGGCTTCACGGCGCGGGCGTCGTAGCTCTCGACGTCGCCGCGGGCGAGAATCCAGTCGCGGCGCAGCGCGGGGAGGCCGGCCATGATGTCGATCCGCGCGTCCGGGTCGGTATAGGGGCCGGACGTGTCGTAAACGCGCAGCGGCGGCTCGCCCGAGGACGGTTCGAGGTCGATCTCGCGCATCGCGACGCGGATGCCGCTGCCGGTGCGCGCGGGAACGTGGACCTTGCGGCTGCCCCGGATCGGCCCGGTGGTGACGCCAATTTCGGTTTTCGCTGGGATGTCGGCCATGAACGCACGCTCCTCGAATGATCGGAGCGAGGACGGATTTCGTGTGAAAACCGTTTCCCTCCCTCCGCCCGCGCTAACGGGATCAGGTTCTGCGGGTCGCCGGCTCGCGCCTGCCTCTCAGCCGCCGATCAGCGGCCCCCCGGGGACAAGGCGCCAGTCTAGCCCCGACAGGCAAAAGGGCAAGGGCCGGTGCCGCGATCCGACTAAAACGTATAGGCGATGCCGACCGCGCCCATCCACTGGTCGCGATCGCCCGCGACCGAGACGACGGGCGAGTCGGCGAAATCGCCCAGCAGCCGCTTGTAGGTGCCGCCCGCGACGAGCTTGAACCCGTGGAGCAGATCGCCGGTCAGCGCATAGGTGCCGAGCGCGCCGATCGTGGTGTTCTTCCAGCCGCCCTCGGCGCGATAGGCGGGCAGGCCGCTCGCCGCCGCCTGCGCCGGGGTGACGCCGAAATAGGCACGGGCATAGCCGTCGCCGACATGCTCGGCCGAGGCGAACAGGCCGACCGCGGCCTTGCGGCTGAGCGGCGTGAAATAGTTGATCGAGGGCTGCCAGATCGCGCTGTCATGATCGCCGGAGACATCGTGGCGCCAGCTCAGCGAGACCGAGAGCTTGTCATAGGGGCTGGTGACGACGCCCGTCTTGCCGATGCCGAGATAGCCGCCCAATTCGATCGCGGTGTCGAGCTCGCCGAGCGCCTTGATGCGCGGATCGTCGATGCTCTTGATGCTGGTGCGGTCGAAATTGACGACCGCGATCGGGCCGGCCTCCACGTCCCAGCCGGGCCCTTGCGGATCGGCGATCAGATCGACGCTCGCGCGGGTGCCGAGGACGGTGAACGAATGGCCGCCGATGGAGCCGAACGCGGCCGGGCCCACCGCGATGCGATTGTCGTCCGATCCTTCATAATCGGGGCCGTAGATGGCGCCGAGCCCCACCGTAATGCTGTTCTGCTGATCCTCGGCAGCAGCCGATTGCTGGGCGAGAGCGGGCGTGCCGGCGACCAGGAGAGGGAGCGCGGCAACGGCGAGACGCAGGCGAGGGTCCAAAAAAGGGCTCCGAAAGACAGAGGGTTACAGCAGCATAACGCCGGATCGGACCGTTTGCTCCGCCGGCGTGGCGCGCGGGTGCCGTTCAGGCGGCGTCCCGGGCGCCGCGCTCGCGAGCAGCGCGACCACGATCAGCGCCGCCGACAGCCGCCGCACGAAGCGGTGGGCGGGGCCGATCGGCGCGGGCGAGCCCGCCGTCGGTGCCGCACAGGCGATCCCGGAATCGGAAACAGAGGCCATGATTGCACTCGTAAGCCTCATCATCGCGCGTGACCAGTCGATCCGGCTGCCGAAGGCTGAGGCGTAAATGGCGGGGCGTGTCCGCTCGAGGGTTGCGGAGCGGCGGAAATTCGCTAGCCGTCGCGCATGACCACCCTTTCGTGCGACCTGGTGATCGTCGGCGGCGGGCTGGCGGGCGGGTTGATCGCGCTCGCGCTCGCCGAAACGCGGCCCGCGCTCGACGTGCGGCTGATCGAAAGCGGCGCGGCGATCGGCGGCGATCATTTGTGGTCGTTCTTCGCGAGCGACGTGGGCGTCGGCGACCAATGGATCGTCGAGCCGCTGATCGGCCATCGCTGGGCCGCGCACCGCGTCCGCTTTCCGGCGTATGAGCGGCGGATCGACTCTGGGTATCGCTCGATCGAATCGGCGCGGCTCGATGCCGTCATACGTGCGCGGCTGGGCGCGCGCGCGATGACGGGATGCAAGGTGCTCGCCGCGAGCCCGCATGCCGTGGTGCTCGCCGACGGACGGCGGGTTCAGGCGAAGGGCGTGATCGACACGCGCGGGGCGGGCGACCTCTCCTTGCTCGATCTCGGCTGGCAGAAGTTCGTGGGGCGCGACCTGGAGCTGGAAGCGCCGCACGGCGAGGACGCGCCCGTGATCATGGATGCGGCCGTCGCGCAGGAGGACGGCTATCGCTTCGTCTATACGCTGCCGCTGTCGCCGACGCGGATCTTTGTCGAGGACACGCGCTACAGCGACACGCGCGGGATCGATCGCGAGGCGGTCTGCCGGCGGATCGACGATCATGCCGCCGCGCGCGGCTGGCGCGTCGGGCGGATCGTGCGCGAGGAAGCGGGCGCGCTGCCGGTGGTGATGGGCGGGGATTTCGACGGCTATTGGCAATCGGGCGGGCACAATGTCGCCAAGGCGGGGATGCGCGGCGGCCTGTTCCACCCGACGACCGGCTATTCGCTCCCCGATGCGGTGCGCGCCGCCGCGCTGGTCGCCCGCCAGCGCGATTTTTCGGGCGAGGCGCTCCACGATTTGCTCCATGACGCCGCCAGGCGGATGTGGCAGGAGCGTCGTTTCTACCGGATGCTCGCGCGGATGCTGTTCCGCGCGGCGGAGCCTGCCGGGCGCTACAAGGTGCTCGACCGTTTCTACAGGCTTGATCCGGCGCTGATCGGGCGGTTTTATGCCGGCCGCTCGACCATGGGGGACAAGATGCGCATTCTCGCCGGCAAGCCGCCCGTGCCGATCGGGCGCGCGATTTCCGCGATTCTCGGCCGCACGGCATGACGCGCGCGATCGTCATCGGGGCCGGGTTCGGCGGGCTCGCGCTCGGCATCCGGCTGCAATCGGCGGGCGTCGAGACCGTGATCGTCGAGGCGCGCGACAAGCCCGGCGGGCGCGCTTATGTGTGGGAGAGGGACGGCTTCACCTTCGATGCGGGGCCGACCGTCGTCACCGATCCCGATTGCTTGCGCGAATTATGGGCGCTGTCCGGCCGCGACATGGCCGAGGACGTCACCTTGCTGCCGGTCGATCCCTTCTACCGGCTGAGCTGGATCGACGGGACGCGGTTCGATTATTCGAACGACGATGCCGCGCTGACCGCCGAGATCGCCAAGCTCGATCCGGGCGACGTCGCGGGATACCGGCGGTTCCTCGATTATTCGGCCGAGGTGTATCGCGAGGGGTACGAGAAGCTGGGCCATGTCGCGTTTCTGGACGTCCGCGCGATGCTGCGCGCCGCGCCCACGCTCGCCAGGGATCAGGCGTGGCGGTCGGTTTACGGCATCGTCTCGCGCTTCGTGCGCAACGAGAAATTGCGGCAGGCGCTGAGCTTCCATACGCTGCTGATCGGCGGCAATCCGTTCACGGCGAGCGCGATCTACGCGCTGATCCACAAGCTGGAGCGCGCGGGCGGCGTGTGGTTTCCGCGAGGGGGCACGAACCGGCTCGTCGCGGCGATGGCGCGGCAGTTCGAGCGGCTGGGCGGGACGATCCGGCTCGGCGATCGCGTCGTCCGCATCGAGACGCTCGGCGACCATGCGACCGGCGTCGCCACCGCGAGCGGCTGGCACGGCAAGGCGGACATGGTCGCGAGCAACGCCGACGTGATGCACAGCTATCGCGACCTGCTTTCCGATTCGCGCAGCGCGCAGCGGATGCGTGCGCGGCTGGAGCGCAAACGCTGGTCGCCCTCGCTCTTCCTCGTCCATTTCGGGATCAAGGGCACCTGGCCCGGCATTCCGCAGCACTCGATCCTGTTCGGCCCGCGCTACGAGGGGCTGCTGACCGACATCTTCGATCACGGCGTTCTCGCCGAGGACCTGTCGATCTATCTCCACCACCCGACCGTGACCGATCCGGCGCTCGCGCCGCCGGGCCATTCGGCCTTCACCGCGCTCGCGCCGGTGCCGCATCTCGGCAAGCTGCCCGTCGATTGGGACGAGATCGGGCCGATCGTCGAGCGGCGTATCCTCGACGAGGTGGGGCGGCGGCTGATCCCCGACATCCATGATCGCATCGTGACGAAATTCAGCTACGCGCCGCCCGATTTCGCGCGCGACCTGAACGCCCATCTGGGCAGTGCCTTCAGCCTCGAGCCCGTGCTGACGCAGAGCGCCTGGTTCCGCGTCCACAACCGCGACGACAACATCCCCAACCTCTATTTCGTCGGCGCCGGCACGCATCCGGGCGCGGGGATTCCGGGCGTGGTGGCGAGCGCCAGGGCGACGGCGGCGCTGATGCTGGAGGAACGCGCGTGATGGTGAGCATGATCCTCCCCGGAACGGGGAGGGGGACCAAGACGCGAAGCGGCTTGGTGAAGGGGCGCCGGCCACGCGCGCGTCGCCCAGCTCGGCAGCCCCTCCACCATCCCCGCTTGCGCGGGGACGGTCCCCCTCCCCCTGCGGGGGAGGAGAGATGAACCGCCTCGCTATTTATTGCGGCTCGGCCACGCCGGCCGATCCCCTCTATATCGACACGGCGCGCGCCGTCGGCCGCACGCTCGCCGGGCGGGGGATCGGAATCGTCTATGGCGGCGGGCGGCTGGGGCTGATGGGCGCGATCGCCGACAGTGCGCTGCAAGCGGGCGGCGAGGTGATCGGGGTGATCCCGCAGGCGCTGGTCGATGCCGAGGTCGCGCATCGCGGGCTCACCGAGCTTCATGTCGTCGAGACGATGCACGAGCGCAAGAAGCGCTTCACCGATCTCAGCCATGGCTTCGTCACCATTCCCGGCGGCACCGGCACGATGGACGAATTGTGGGAGGCGCTGAGCTGGGCGCAGCTCGGCTATCACGCCAAGCCGGTCGGGCTGCTCAACACCGCGGGTTATTACGATCCGCTGATCGCCTTCTGGGAGAGGATGGGCGAGGTCGGCTTCCTGCGGCCGCAGCATCGCGACCTGCTGATCGTCGATGCCGCGCTCGACGGACTGCTCGACAAGATGGTCGCGCACCGGCCGCTCGCCGCGCCGATCACGCGGATGCGCAAGGAAGATTTGTGAGCGGCGCTTTTCATCGTGCTTTCGCGGGAACGCGAAAGTGACGCCCAGCCGCGACGCCATCGTCGCGACCGCGCGCGAATCGATCGCGCGGGGGTCCAGGAGCTTCGCGCTTTTCTCGCTTCTGTTCGATCGGACGACGCGCGAGCGGGCGTGGCTGCTCTATGCCTGGTGCCGCCGCTGCGACGATCTCGCCGACGGGCAGGATCATGGGCACGCGCAGCATGCCGCCGCCAACACCGAGGCGCGGGCCGCGGCGATCGCCGCGCGCACCGAGGCGGCGATCGCGGGCGAGATCGTCGGCGATTCCGGGTTCGATGCGCTGCGCCTCCTCGTCGCCGAGACCGGCATGCCGCCCGCTCTGCCGCGTGATCTCGTCGCCGGGCTGGCGCTCGACGCCGCGGGCTGGCGCCCGCGCACCGAGGCCGATCTGATGCTGTATTGCTATCGCGTCGCGGGCACCGTCGGGCGGATGATGGGGCTCGTCATGGGCGTGTCGCCCGACGATGCCGAGACGCTCGACCGCGCCGACGATCTCGGCCGCGCGTTCCAGATCGCCAACATCATGCGCGATCTGGAAGAGGATGACAAAGCGGGGCGCTGCTACCTGCCGATCGAATGGCTCGCCGAGATGGACATTCCGCCCGGCCAGCATCTGAAGCCGCCCTTTCGCGAGCGGCTGGTGGTGCTCGTCCGCCGCCTCGGGGAGCGCGCCGAGGCGTTGCAGGCGCGCGCGACGCCGGCGGTCGCGACGCTCGGCTTCCGCTCGCGCTGGGCGGTGCTGACCGCGGCGGGCATCTACGGCGACATCGCGCGGCGCGTGATCGCGCGCGGAGAGCATGCCTGGGACCATCGCGTGCGCACGCGCATGGCGACGAAGCTCGGTTGGGCCGCGCGCGGCTTCGGCGAGGCGCTGCGCGGATGAGCTTCACGCGCACCTTCACCGCCGCGCCCGAGGACATCGACGAACTCGGCCATGTCAACAATGCGGTGTGGGTGCGCTGGGTGCAGGACCTCGCGGTCGCGCACTGGCAGGCGGTGGCGCCGGCCGAGCAGCAGGCCGCCTATATCTGGGTCGTGACGCGGCACGAGATCGACTATCGCGGCAACCTTCGCGAGGGCGAAAGCGTGACGGGCGAGACGTGGGTGCCCGATCCGCCCAAGGGCGCGCGGTTCGATCGGCACGTGCGCTTCGTAGGCGCGGACGGTGCGGTGAAGGTGGCGGCGGTGACGACATGGGCGCTGCTCGACCGCGCGACCGGGCGGCTGTTGCGCGTGCGCGATGAGGTGGCTGCGCCGTTCGTGGAGGGCTGAGGCGTTCTCCCGCGAAGGCGAGACCTTTGTATAACTCCCCCGTCACCTTGATGTATAACTCCCCCGTCACCCTGAACTTGTTTCAGGGTCCAACGCAGTAACACACAATGCAGGTTGTTGTTTTTGAACGACCTTGGATGCTGAAACCCCTGCCTGCGCAGGGGCAGGCAAGTTCAGCATGACGGAAGATAGAGGGCGGAAACCGACTTCCGCAGAGGTTTCGCGAAAGCGGAAGCCCAGAATATACGCGTCAGCGCTCGCGCTGCGGATTCCCGCTTTCGGGGGAATACGGATCAGAACGCCTCGGCCGGCACCGAATACAACACCTCCGCGCTCGCCGTCGCCGCCGCTTTCAGCCCGAGCGCCTCGGGCACGACCTGCTCGACGTAGAAGCGCGCCGCCGCTCGCTTCATCGCCAGGAAGGCCGGATCGCCGCTCGCCTCGCTCGCGATCCGCCCCGATGTCTCCATCAGCCAGCCGCATATTGCGACCGAGAGCATCGTCAGGAAGGGCGTGCTGCCCGCGAGCCGGTCGTCGGCGCCGGTCGAAAGCAGGTGCCGCGCCGCTTCCTCGCACGCGTCGATCAGCGCGCGCAGCGGCGCGGCCTGCGCGTCGGCGCGCATCTCGGCGATCAATGCGGCGAGCACGCCCTCCATCGGCAGCTTGCGGCCGACGAGGTCGGCGGCCTGGATGCCGTTGGTGCCTTCGTAGATCGGGGTGATGCGCGCATCGCGGAAGAACTGCGCGGCGCCCGTCTCCTCGACATAGCCCATGCCGCCATGCACCTGCACGCCGAGGCTCGCGACCGCGCAGCCCATGTCCGTCGCATGCGCCTTGGCGAGCGGCGTGAGCAGTTCCAGCCGCATCGCCGCCGCCGCATCGCCCGCCCGCGCGCGATCAACCTGCCCGGCGGCATAATAGACCAGGGCCCGGATCGCCTGCGTCTCGGCCGTCATCCGCATCAGCATCCGGCGCACGTCGGGATGCTCGGCGATCGCGACCGGATGCCCCTCGCGGCGCCCCTGGATGCGCTCGCGGGCATAGGCCGCGGCTTTTTGCGTCGCGGCTTCCGCCACCTGCACGCCCTGTAGCCCCACGTTGAGGCGCGCATTGTTCATCATCGTGAACATCGCGGCCATGCCGCCCATTTCCTCGCCGATCAGCTCGCCGACGCAATTGCCCTCGTCGCCGAACGAAAGGACACAGGTGGGCGAGGCGTGCAGGCCCATCTTGTGCTCGATCGAGACGACGCGCACGTCGTTCGGTTCGCCCGGATCGCCCCCGGCATCGAGGCGGAATTTGGGGACCAGGAACAGCGAGATGCCGCGCGTGCCCGGGGGCGCATCGGGCGTGCGCGCGAGGACGAGGTGGACGATGTTGTCCGTCATGTCGTGATCGCCGAACGAGATGAAGATCTTTGTGCCGGTGATCGACCAGGTGCCGTCGGCGTTGCGCGTCGCCTTCGTCTTGAGCGCGCCGACGTCGGAGCCTGCCTGCGGCTCGGTGAGGTTCATCGTGCCGGTCCATTCGCCGGTCGCGAGCTTCGGCAGCCAGCGCGCCTGCTGCTCGGCGCTGCCGTGATGCGTGAGCGCCTCGACCGCGGCGACCGTCAGCGTCGGGGCGAGCGCGAGGCTCATGTTCGCGGTGCCGAGCGTTTCCAGCACCGCCGTCTGCACCGCGAAGGGCAGGCCCTGCCCGGCCCATTGTTCAGGCACGCCGATCGTGCCCCAGCCGCCCGCGACATAGGCGCGATAGGCGGCGGCGAAGCCTTCGGGCATCACCACGCCCTGCTCGGTCCATTTGGCGCCCTCCGTGTCGCCGCGCCGATCGAGCGGCGCCCATTCGCCCGCGGCGAACCCGCCGATCCCGTCGAGCACCGCGTCGAGCATCTCCGCGCCCGCATCCGAAAGCTCGGCAATGCCTGCGATATGGTCGAGCACGAAACGCTGGTCGGCAATCGCGGGGGTGAAGGCCATGAGCATCCTCTCTTGTCGTGAGCCGGGCCGCGCTATAGCCCGCCGGAATGCCCGCTCCAAACCCCGCCTTTGCGACGCGCACCTTACGCTACGGCACGGCTGCGATCGCGGAAGCCGCACGGGCCATCGCGGCGGGCGAGCCGGTGGCGGTGCCGACCGAGACGGTCTACGGCCTCGCCGCCGATGCGACGAATCCGCAAGCCGTCGCGCGCATCTACGCGGCCAAGGGGCGGCCGCGCTTCAATCCGCTGATCGTCCATGTCCCCGATCTCGCGACCGCCGGGACGATCGGCGTGTTCGACGCCGATGCGCGCGCGCTGGCGCGGGCGTTCTGGCCGGGGCCGCTGACGCTGGTGGTGCCGCTCCGGCCCGAGGGGGAAATCGCCTCGCTGGTGACGGCGGGGCTGGAGACGATCGCGTTGCGCGTCCCCGCCCACCGCGCGATGCGCGCGCTGCTGGAGGCGACGGAAACGCCGCTCGCGGCGCCGTCCGCCAATGCCAGCGGCGCGATCAGCCCGACGCGCGCCGAGCATGTCGTCCGGAGCCTTGGCGGGCGGATCGGGCTGGTGATCGACGACGGGCCGACGACCGCGGGGATCGAATCGACGATCGCGATGGGGCGCAAGGTGCTGCGGCCGGGGCCGATTACCAACACCGATATTCAAAACTGCTTCCCCGGCGAAGGCCGGGGTCCAGCTGCAGGCCGTTTCGATACTGGGTCCCGGCCTTCGCCGGGGAAGGAGAAAGTGACGTCCCCGGGACAGCTCGCCGGTCATTACGCGCCAAGCAAGCCGCTCCGGCTGAACGCCACCGATGCGGCGCCGGACGAATGGCTGATCGGCTTCGGCGCGGTGGCGGGTGACGATACGCTTTCCGCCTCGGGCGATCTCGTCGAGGCGGCGGCGCGGCTGTTCGACGCGCTGCACCGGGCGGATGCGTCGGACAAGGGCGCCATCGCGGTCGCGCCGGTGCCGGCGGCGGGGGTCGGCGTCGCGATCAACGACCGGCTCGCACGCGCGGCGCATCGATAAGCCTGCCGCCACCCTGTCGGCATGACGGAAGCGGGTGAGACTATGCCGTCTCCGTCAGCCCCTTCGAGCGCGCGGCGAAGCTTTTCCTGAGCTTCTGGAGCTTGGGCGGGATCGAGGCGAGGCAATAGGGGCTGCGCTGGCCTTCGCCCTCCCAATATTGCTGGTGATAGTCCTCGGCAGGCCACCAGTCGGTCGCCTCTTCGATTGTGGTGACGATCGGCGCCGGCCAGTTGGGCTGGTTGCGCTCGATCGCGGCGAGCGCGGCGTGCTGCTGCATCGGGTTCTGCGGGAAGATCGCCGAGCGGTATTGCGTGCCGACATCGTTGCCCTGGCGGTTGAGCTGCGTCGGATCGTGCGTCGCGAAGAAGATGTCGAGCAGGTCGGCATAGCGCACGATCTCGGGATCGAAGGTGATGCGGATCGCCTCGGCGTGGCCCGTGTCGCCGCCGCACACCTGCTTGTAGGTGGGATTGGCGGCCGTGCCGCCCATATAGCCGCTCTCGACCGTCTCTACGCCGATCACGTCGTTGAACACCGCCTCGGTGCACCAGAAGCACCCGCCCGCCAGTACTGCCGTTTCGCTTGCCATGCCTTGCTCCTTCGTCTCTTCCCTAGATAGGGAGAGCGCCGGACGATCGGAAGGACGCTGCATGCGCGACGGAACGGTGATGGTGACGGGCGGCGCCGGCTATATCGGCAGCCATGCGGTGCTCGCGCTGCTCGATGCGGGATGGGATGTCGTCGTGGTCGACAATCTCGTCACCGGCTTCGCCTGGGCGGTGCCCGAGGCCGCGGTGCTGATCGAGGCCGATGTCGCCGACGACGATACGGTGCGCGCCGCGATGCGCGACTACGGCGTCACGGCCGTCATGCACTTCGCCGGATCGGTGGTGGTGCCCGAATCGGTGGCCGACCCGCTCAAATATTATCGCAACAACACCGCCGCGAGCCGATCGCTGGTCGAGAGCGCGGTCGTGTGCGGGGTGAGGCACTTCCTCTTCTCCTCGACCGCGGCGACCTACGGCATTCCCGATGCGGTGCCCGTCGCCGAGGATGCGCCGACGCGGCCGATCAATCCCTACGGCATGTCCAAGCTGATGACCGAGGCGATGCTCGCCGATGTCGCCGCCGCGCATCCGATCAACTATTGCGCGCTGCGTTACTTCAACGTCGCCGGTGCCGATCCGCAGGGGCGATCGGGCCAGTCCACCGCCGGCGCGACGCACCTCATCAAGGTCGCGGTCGAGGCGGCGTGCGGCAAGCGCGATGCCGTGTCGGTGTTCGGGACCGATTTCGACACGCCCGACGGCACCGGCGTGCGCGACTATATCCATGTCAGCGATCTTGCCGCCGCGCATGTCGATGCGCTCGACGCGCTGATCGCCGAACCCGACCGGAACCTCACCATGAATGCGGGCTATGGCCGCGGCTATTCGGTGCTCGAGGTGCTCGACGCGGTCGATCGCGTCACCAACCGCAGGATCGAGCGGCGGATGGAGGGGCGCCGCGCCGGCGATCCCGATGCGCTCGTCTCGGACAATGCCCGCATCCTCGAAACGCTGCCGTGGCGGCCGCGCTACGACGATCTCGACCGCATCGTCGCCGACGCGCTCGGCTGGGAGCGCAGGCTGGCCGAGCGCTGACGCGCGTTCACGCCGCGAGGCCGCGCCCGATCGGCTCGGCGCCCGGCACAAGCAGGTGGAGCATGCCGTTCGTCCGCGCGACCGCCCGCACGCCGAGCGCCGCCAGCGCCGCCTCGTCGACCGCATCGTCGCGCAGGCGGAGCATGAGCCGGCTGGGATTGGCCGTGACCTCGGCCAGATTCTCGCGCCCGCCCAGCGCGGCGAGCCAGGGCGTCACGTCGGCGGCGGGCGCTGCCGCGTCCGTCCTGTCGTCCGCCGCCACCTCGCCGAGCGGCCCCGCGGCCGCGCGCATCTCGGTCGCGACGAGATCGGCCTCGGGGCCGAGCACGACCTGCAACGCCTGCGCCGAGGGCCGCACGATCCCCTTCGCGCCCAGCGCCCGCAGCCGCGCCTCGTCGACCGCGTCCTGATCGGCCACCACCAGCCGCAGGCGCGTCGTGCAGGCGTCGATGCTCGCAAGGTTCGCCGCGCCGCCGAGCGCCGCCACGAAGGCCGGGCCGCGCGCACCGGCCGCCGGCGCGATCTCCTCGCCGACCGGCTCGTCCTCGCGGCCGGGCGTCTTGAGGTCGAAGCGGAGGATCGCGAAGCGGAACACGCCATAATAGAGCAAGGCATAGACCAGCCCGACCGGCAGCAGCATCAGCGGCCGTGTCGCCTTGGGCAGGTTGAGCGCGTAATCGAGGAACCCCGCCGAAAAGCCGAAGCCGAGCTTCACGCCCAGCACGTCCATCAGCGCCATCGCCAGCCCCGTCAGCACCGCATGGATCGCGTAGAGCAGGGGCGCGAGGAACATGAAGCTGAACTCGATCGGCTCGGTCACGCCCGTCAGGAAGGCGGTGAGCGCCATCGACAGCAGCATCCCGCCCACGGCCTTGCGCCGCTCGGGCAGCGCGGCGTGATACATGGCGAGGCACGCGGCGGGCAGGCCGAACATCATCACCGGGAAAAAGCCCGACATGAACGCCCCCGCGCTCGGATCGCCCGCGAAGAAGCGGTTGAGGTCGCCGGTCGCGCCGTGCCAGTCGCCGACGATGAACCAGGCGAGATTGTTGAGGATATGGTGCAGCCCGGTGACGATCAGCAGCCGGTTGAGCAGGCCGTAGAAGAACAGCCCGATCTCGCCCGATCCGATCACCGCCTTCGACAGCGCATCCATCGCCGCGTCGATCGGCGTGTAGAGCCCGCCGAACACCAAAGCGAGCCCCAGCCCGGCAACGCCCGACAGGATCGGCACGAACCGCCGCCCGCCGAAAAAGGCGAGATATTCGGGCAGGCGGATCGTCGCATAGCGGTTGTAGAACGCACCCGCGATCAGCCCCGAGAGAATGCCGATCGGCACCGAGAGCTTGGCGATCGCCCTGGTGCGCCAGGCATCCGATGCGAGCGCGGCGGCGTCCTGAGACAGCTCCGCCAGCGCATCGGGGGGCACGGTGAGCAACGTCATCGCCCCGCGCGTCGCGACGAGGAAGCAGACGAGGCCCGCCAGCCCGGCCGCCCCGTTATTGTCCTTCGCCAGCCCGACGCCGATGCCGAGCGCGAACAGCAGCCCGAGATTGTCGAAGATCGCCGCCCCCGCCGCCGCGACGAAGGGAATGTCGAACAGATCGGGCTGGCCGAGCCGCAGCAGCAGCGCCGCCACCGGCAGCACCGCGATCGGCAGCATCAAGGCGCGGCCGAGCGGCTGGAGCGATTGCAGCGAGAGCCTCATGCGGCATCCTCCATCAACGTAGCGGTCAGCGCGCGCACCGCCTCGCCATCGGGCGCGTCGAGCGCGGCGCGGGCGAGATCGCGGCATCGGGCGAGATCGAGGCTGCGCACCAGCGCCTTGGTCTCGGGCATCGCGGCGGCAGGCACCGACAATTCGCTGACGCCGAGCCCGAGCAGCACCGGCACCGCCTCGGCCATCGCCGCCAGCCCGCCGCACACGCCCGTCCAGCGGGTGTGCGCCGCGCCGCCGCGCACCGTCATGTCGATGAGGCGCAGCACGGCGGGGTGCAGGCCGTCGAGCCCGGCGGCGACGGCCGGGTTGGTGCGGTCGCGGGCAAGGGCATATTGGCCGAGATCGTTGCTGCCGATCGAGAAGAAGGCCGCGTTCTCGGCGAGCGACGCGGCGATGAGCGCGGCCGCCGGCGTCTCGACCATGATGCCCAGCTCGGGCGCGGCAACGCCCGCTTCGTCCGCGAGCTGGGCGAGCAGGTCGCGCGCGGCGCGCAGCTCGGCGCGGTCGGCGATCATCGGCAGCATGATCCGAAGCGTGCCGTCGGTGCGCACGCCGAGCAGCGCCCGCAACTGCGTTTCGAGCAAATCGGGCCGGGCGAGCTGGAGGCGAATGCCGCGCAGGCCGAGCGCGGGATTGTCCTCCGCGGCGAGGGCCGCCCATGGCGCGGGCTTGTCCGCACCGATGTCGAGGGTGCGCACGATCATCGGCCGCGGCCCGAGCGCGTCGGCGATCTCCTGATAGGCCGTGCGCTGCTCCTCCTCGCCCGGCGGGGCGGTGCGGTCGAGGAACAGGAATTCGGTGCGCAGCAGCCCGCATCCTTCCGCGCCCGCCGCGACGGCCGCGCGCGCGTCCGCCGCCGAGCCGAGATTGGCGGCCACCTCGATGCGCGCGCCGTCGGCGGTGATCGCGGGCTCGTGCGCATGCGCCTCGGCGGTCCTGCGCCGCGCGGCGCGGCTCGCGGCGGCGGCGCGCGCGGCGGCGACGACGGAGGGCGCGGGCGCGATCGTCAGCGTGCCGTCGGCGAGGATCAGGTCGGTGCCGTCCTCGACGAGGCCGAGCGCGGGGCCGAGTCCGGTGAGCATCGGCACGCCCATGCCGGCCGCGAGGATCGCGACGTGCGATGTCGCGCCGCCCTGCGCAAGCGCTATGCCCGCGGGGAGCGTTGCCAGCCCGAGAAGCTGCGAGGGAAACAGCTCGTCGGCGACGAGGATGGCGCCCTTGGGAAGGGAGGGCGGCTGCGCCTCCTCGCCCGCCAGCGCGGCGAGCACGCGGCGTTCGAGGTCGCGCAGGTCGTCGATCCGCTCGGCGAAGCGCTGGTCGCCCGCCGCGCGCATCGGCGCGACGAAGCCCTCGATCGCCGCGCGCCAGGCGAAGCCCGCGCTCTTGCCCGCCGCGATCGCCCGTTCGGCGGCAGCATCCAGCTCCGGGTCGTCGAGAAAGGCGAGGTGCGCCGCCGCGATCCCTGCGCCGTCGCCCTCGCCACGCGCTGCCGCGTCGAGCGCCTCGCGCACCCTGAACCGCGCCGCGCCGAGCGCCTGGCGTTCGAGCGCGGGGCTCTCGCCCGCTTCCGTCACCTCGATCGTCGCGTCGCGCAGCCGATGCGCGGCGCCGATCGCCATGCCGGGCACCGCGACGATGCCGGTTAGCCGGTCGGGGAGCGCGATCGCGGGCGGCGGGGCGTCGCGCGGCAGCTCGCGAAATTCGCCCATGCCGCTTTCGAGCAGCTCGGCAATCGCCGTCACCGCCGCCTCCGGCCCGCGCACCGTGATCGTATCGCCGTGCCGCAGGGCGAGCGCGAGCATCGCAACGGCGCTTCTGGCGGACGCGCGGCGCCCGTCGGCGGCGACCAGCTCCGCCGCACCGTGCTCCGCCGCAGCCTTGGCAATTCGCGCCGCCGGGCGGGCGTGAAGGCCGTGCGCCAGCGGCAGGCGGAGCGCGCGCTCGGCGGTTGGGCGCGGGTCGCCCTCACCCTTCCCATCGCTGACGCGACGGGCCCCTTCCCTCTCCCTCGAGGGAGAGGGAGGGAGCGCTCCCGCGGCAGCGGGTGCGCGGAAGGGTGAGGGTGGCCCGCCGCCGGCATCGACAGCCGCTTCCGCCTGTGCCTCCACCGCGCGCACTTCGAACAGCGGCTCGCCCGCCGCGATCAGGCGCGGCTCGGGCGGTGCGACGAGTGCGAACGCGTCGCCGTTGGTGACCAGCACGGGCGTCACCAGGCTGGTCGCGCGCCGGCCGATCGCATCGAGATCGAAGGCGATCAGCGTATCGCCCGCGCGCACCCGATCGCCGACATTGACCTTGGCCGCGAATCCCGCGCCGCCGAGCGCCACCGTATCGAGCCCGATATGGAGCAGCAGCACCGGCCCCGAATCGAGCGCGATCGTCACCGCATGGCCCGCGGCGTGGAGCGTCTCGATCACGCCGTCGCCGGGCGCGGTCAGCCGCCCCTCGACCGGATCGATCGCGACGCCGTCGCCCAGCATCCGATCGGCGAACACCGGATCGGGCACCTCGTCGAGCGGCGTCACCCACCCGGCGAGCGGGCTGGCGATCGCGATGCTCATGGCGCGGCGCCCGGCACCAGCGTCAGCCGGTCGAGCACCCAATAGGGGTCGATCCCGTCCTGCGCGAAGGTCATGCACAGATCGTGGGCGCCCTGCTGCGGCGCGATGGCGCCCGACACCTCGGTCATGCCGCTATTGCCGAGCGCGGCGGTGAGGGGGACGGTCGCGATCACGGGCCCCTCGCAGGTGTCGCGCCGCACCTTGAGCTCTCCGGCCGGGGTCGCGGGCTTTTCGTAGGTGATGTGCTTCACGTCGTCGCCGATCGCGAAGTTGAACGGCATCTGCCCCACTTCGGCTGTGAGCCGCGTCGCGCCATCGAGCGGTGCGCCCTTCCAGATCCAGCACGGCTTCATGATGTCGACCCAATGGATGCGGCGCACGCCGTCGGTCGGGCCGTCATCCTCGAGCCGCAGCGGGATCGATTTGCTGCACAGGTCCATGTCGGCCGCGGCGCGGGTACGGGTGAGCGCGGGCGTGATCGTCCACGCCCGCGCTTCCCCCAGCGCCTCGCCGTCGAGGAATGCCTGCGCCTTGAGCATTGTCCCCGGCGCGAGCGTCAGCGCATCGGCATAAGCGGGCGATGCGGCCGAGGGCGCGCTGCCGTCGGTCGTGTAGCGCAGCGTGCCGATGCCCGCGGGCTGGCGCAGCCTCGCCGTGATCGCGCCCCGGCCCGTGAAGTCCGCTTCGGGCTCCAGCGGCGTCATGTCATAGCCCAGCCCCATCGCCTTCCACCGGTCGAGCGCCGCCACCAGCCGCTCCGAAAAGCCATCCCAGTCGCGCGGCCGCGCCGACCAGGCGATCTCGGCGAGCACCGCCGCGCGCGGCCACAGCATCCGGTCGGCATGTTCGGTGGTGCGGGCATGCTCGGTCCAGAGGTTTCCCTGAAGGCCGAGGATATGCTCGCGCTCGGCCGGCGTGAGCGCGGTGGGGGTCGGGTCGAAGCCGTACACCCGCTTCCAGCTCACCATCTCGCCCGGCCCGCCCGGCTCCTCGCCCGAATCGCTCTGGCGATAGTTGAGGTAAAGAGTGGGGGCGGGCGAGAGCACGGTGTCGTGCCCCGCCTTGGCGGCGGTGACCGCGCCGTCGATGCCGCGCCACGACATCACCGTCGCATCGGCCGGCACCTTGCCTTCGAGGATCTCGTCCCAGCCGATCAGCTTGCGCCCGTGCTGCGCGAGATAGTCCCCGATCCGCGCGGTGAACCAGCCCTGGAGCGCGTTCTCGTCGTCCAGCCCCAGCGCCTTCATCTTTGCCTGGATCGCCGGATTGGCCTTCCACTGGTCCTTCACCGCCTCGTCGCCGCCGACATGCACGTAGCGGCCGGGGAACAGCGCCATCACCTCGTCGAGCACGTTCTCCATGAAGGTGAAGGTCGAATCGCTGGTGTTGAAGAGGTTGGGCAGGATGCCCCAGTCGTGGCTCGGCGCGGTCGGCGGGTTCGGGATGGAGGCGAGCGCGGGATAGGCCGCGATCGCCGCGGTCGCGTGGCCGGGCATCTCGATCTCGGGCACGATCGTGATGTGGCGCGCCGCGGCATAAGCGACGATGTGGCGCACATCCTCCTTGGTGTAGAAGCCGCCATAGCGCACCGGATCGCCGTTCGCGTCGACGCCCGCCGCGCCCGCGGGCTGCCGCCATGCGCCGATGTCGGTGAGGCGCGGATAGCGGTCGATCTGGAGCCGCCATCCCTGATCGTCGGTGAGATGCCAGTGAAAGGTGTTGAGCTTGGCCAGCGCCATCCGGTCGAGCAATTCCTCGATATAGGCGACCGGTTGGAAGTGCCGCGCCGAATCGAGCATCACCCCGCGCCAGGCGAAGGCGGGCGCGTCCTCGATTCGAACCGCGGGGATGCGCCCGTCCTCGCTCGCGGCGATGAGCTGCCACAGGGTCTCGGCGCCGTAGAAGAGCCCCGCATCGGTCGCGGCCGAGACGGTCGCCCCGGCCGGCGTCACCACCAGCCGATAGGCTTCCGCGCCCGCGACGGCGGAATCGCGCTCGAAGCGGATGCGGCCGTCCGCGCTCAAGGGCAGCGCGGGGCCGCCGCTCCGCTCGACGAGCGAGCGCAGCCGCCCCGCCGCCGCCAGCGCGCCGTCGTCCGAAACGGCGATCGCGGCGCCCGCCACCGCGAAGCTGCCCTCACCCTCGGTCACGCTTGCCGGCATCGGTAGCAGGGGCAGGCTCGATTGCGCCCATGCCGCCACCGGCATCATCAGCGACAGGAGGATGGCGGCCAGAATGTTTCGCATCTGAAATCCTTGTACGCGGTCTTGCCGGTCGACGACATACCGCGGCAAGCCCCGGCATCGCCAATCCAAGGGGAAGGGGCGGCGCAGCGCCTGTTCGCGCCGCCCGCCCCGTCACGCGCTTCAGAAGGTCAGGTTGATCGTCGCCAGGAACTTGCGCCCGTTGCGATAGACGCCGCGCGGCAGCCGCTTGGTGTTCGCATAGGCGTAATATTCGCTGTCGGTCAGGTTCATGCCGGACAGCGTGAGCCCCAGATAGTCGGTGAAATTATAGGTCGCCGATACGTCCAGATTGGCGCTGTCGCGCACATACATGTTGTCGCCGCGATCGATGCCCGTGAAATATTTGGACCGCCACGTATAGGTCGCGCGGATCGCCACCGGGCCGCTTTCGAAGAACGGGCTGAGGCTCGCCTGGTGCTTCGAATTGAACGGCAGGTCGGCGCCGTTCTGGCCGCTGGCATCCGAATAGGTGTAGTTGGCGAGGATGCCGAAGCCCATCGGCAGGCTCTGCTGATAGGCGATCGCGAAGCCCTTCGCCGACGCCGAGCCGGCATTGTAGGGGCGGCTGATCTGATAGGTCGTCACCTCGCCCTGCGACTGGTTGAAATATTCCTCGGGCGCGGTCTTCTGCAGGATGTAGTTGCCGATATCCTTGTAGAACAGCTCCGCGGCCAGGATCGCACGCGGCGCGAAATACCATTCGAGCGAGGCGCCGTAATTGTTCGATTCGTAAGGGTCGAGATCGGGGTTGCCGCCGCCGCCGGTGAGGATCTGGTCCGACAGCCAGAAATAATTGGTCATGTCGGCATAGTTCGGCCGCGCGATCACCATCGATCCGGCGAAGCGGAAGATCAGGTCCGGCTTCAGGTTGATCGCGACGTTCACGCTCGGCAGCACGTTGCTGTAATGCTTGGAGGTGGTCTGCCACGTCCAGTCCGGCTCCGAATTGCACGGCGCGCCCGGATTGCAGACGAAGCCGCCGCTCACGCTCTTGGTGTCGACATAACGCACGCCGACATTGCCGCGCAGCGGGCCGGATTCGAAATTCGCCTGGAGATAGGCGGCGTGGACGTCTTCCTTCACGTCCCAATTGCCCGCGGTGAACTCGGCCGCGGCGAATTTTGACGGCACCGGGAAATCAGCGCCCGGCGCCAGCCAGTCGCCGCCCTCGACATAGTCGACCATCGACCCGCCATCGATCTTGAAGCGGCCGGTCATCTGGTCGTTCACGCCCGCAAAGCCGTCGAGATAATTGCCGCCGGCGGCGCCGGGGTTGAACAGCGAGGCGGGCGCGCTGACGCCCGCGACCGTGACGCCCGCATAGGCCTGGCTTGTCTCGTGGCGGCGATATTTGTAGCCGAGCTGGATGCTCTTGAGCGAGCTGTCGAACTTGAGCGTCAGGTCCGCCTGGGCATAGCGTTCCTTGTCGGTGGTCGGCTTGTCGACCAGATTGCCGCTCCAGCCCGGATCGGTCGCGAACGCATCGGCATCGCCCAGCACGTCCGTCGGATAGCTGATCGTGCCCGGCGCCTTGGGCGCGCCGCCGATATCGACCGTGTAATCGGACCAGTTGAGGAATTCGAGGAACACCTGATGCTTGGTGCCGCCATCGGCATCGGAAAGCCCGCCCTCGACGCTCAGCGCCCAATTGTCGTCTTCCCACTCGGCCTGGCCGTGCCAGGTCTCCGAATGCATCTCGGCGATGCGATATTGCGCGTCGAACACCGACAGCGCGTTGGTGAAGCTGGCGCTGGTGACGATGCCGTCCTCGACATTCAGCCCCGTCAGCTTGTTCGCGCTGTTCCAGGTATTGCCCGGAAACGCGTAGAGCGACTGGTTGAAATTGTCGTAATCGGCGTCGATCCGGAGCCAGTCGAGCGTCAGCGTGAGCTGATCGACGGGCCGCCATTGCCCGGTCGCCGAATAGGTCAGCCGTTCGCGGCCCTGCTCGAAATAGCTGGTGCCGAAGGCGTTGGGGAATTTGGCACCGGGATTGGCTGCGAGCGTGTCGGCGCACGCGCCGGTGCAATTGCCCGAGCCCGTCACGCCGGTTGCGGCGGGATAGGCGCCCTGCGGACGCGATCCGGCCTTAGCATCGTTGACGCCGTCCCAGAAATCGGCCGAGATCGTACCGTAGCTTTCCAGCCCGTCGCGACGCAGCCGGTCCTTCGACCGCTGGAACGAGGCGAGCAGGCCGATCGTCCCGGCTTCGTTGCGCCAGCTCAGCAGCGCCGTCCCCTGAAGATCGCCCTTTTCGGAGCGGTCATTGTAGAGATAGCCGATCGACGCGGCCCCGGTGAACGGCTCCAGATCGAGCGGGCGCCGTGTGACGACGTTGACGGTGCCGCCGATCGAGCCCTCGTCGAGCCGCGCCTCGGGCGACTTGTAGACATCGACGCGCTCGACGAGCTGGGGCGCAAGCAGCGCATAGTTGAACGTGCGCCCCGGCGAATCGAGGATGAACCAGTCCGCCGACGCAACCGTCTGACCGTTGAGAAGCGTCCGGTTGAGCGCCGGATCGGTGCCGAGGATCGAGACCTTCTCGCCCTGTCCGAACTGGCGATCGACCGTCACCCCCGGCACCAGCGTCAGCGCCTCGGCGACGTTGGTGTTGGGGAATTTCCCGACATCCTCGGCCGAGACCGAATCGATGATCGCGTTGGCGTTGCGCTTGGCCTCGATCGCCGCTTCGAGCGACGCGCGAATTCCGGTGACGACGATTTCCTGACCCTGCGAATCCGCCGCTTCCTGCGGTTGCGCGTCGGCAGCCGGTTGCGGGCCTTCCTGCGCATATGCGGGAACCGCGGCCGCCAGTGCGAGCATACTCGCGGCGCAGCCGAACATCGTCTTGGTTGCGTGCAACATCGTTCCTCCCCCTTCCGCCGTCCAATGGACGAGACCAATAAATGACCAAATCAGGCGCGCGGCCCACGTTCTCGAACGGTTTAGCGGGCGTCATGCCTGTTGCGAGCATGATTAGGCGCGCTTTGGGAGCAAATTGCAATACCAAAAATAAGGCCAATGCGAATTTTTGTCTTTTTGGTATTGAATAGGCATTATATGTCGCACTAAGGTGCGGCCACGCATGGGGGACATTCGCATGATCGTCGAACGCATCGGAAAGCTGGAAGCGGACAGTTCGGCGCCGCTCTATCTCCAGCTTCAGCGCGTGCTGCGCGACGCGATCGAGCGGCGCGTGCTCGCGCCCGACGAGGCGCTGCCGCCCGAGCGCGACCTCGCCGACGCCTACAAGGTCTCGCGCGTCACGGTGCGCAAGGCGCTGGACGGGCTGGTCGATGCGCGCCTCCTCACCCGCCGCCAGGGCGCGGGCACCTTCGTCGCCGCGCGCGTCGAGAAGAATTTCGCGACCATCTCCTCCTTCACCGAGGACATGCTCTCGCGCGGGCGCGCGCCGCGCAGCGAATGGCTGTCGCGCTCCGAAGGGACGGTGACGCCAGAGGAGGCGATGGCGCTCGGCCTCAGCCCCGGCAGCCCGGTCTATCGCTTCACCCGCATCCGCTATGCCGACGAGCAATCGATGGCGCTCGAACATGCGACGATCCCGGCGCGCGCGCTCACCTCGCCCGATGCGGTGTCCGATTCGCTCTACAAGGCGCTCGGCGACAACCGGCCGGTGCGCGTGCTCCAGCGGCTGCGCGCAATGCTGTTCACGCCGGAGCAGGCGGCGTTGCTCGGGATCGAGCCCGGCTCGGCGGGGCTGGAGATCGAACGGCGCGGCTTCGCGCAGGATGGGCGCACCGTCGAGTTCACGCGTTCCTATTATCGCGGCGACGCCTATGATTTCGTCGCCGAGCTGAGCGTCGGCCCGTAACGTGGAGTTGTGCCCCATGATCCTTTCCGCCGAGCAGACGCTGATGTTCCGCGAGGCCGCCGCCGCGGGCGCGGCGGTGCGCCGCCAGCAGACGCGCAACGCGCGGGCGCTCGCGGCACTGGGAGACCGGCTGCGCGCGCAGCCGCCCCGCGCGGTCGTCACGCTCGCGCGCGGCAGCTCGGACAATGCGGCGACCTTCGCGCGCTATTTGATCGAGCGGCGCGCGCGCGTGCTCACCAGCTCGCTGCCGCCGTCCATCGCCTCGGTCTATGAAGCGATGCCCGATCTTTCGGGCACCTTGCTCCTCGCCGTCTCGCAATCGGGCCGCAGCCCCGATCTGCTCGCCGCCGCCGACGCCGCGAAGAAGCGCGGGGCGATGGTCGTCGCGC
The DNA here is from genome assembly GCA_964639855.1 of uncultured Stakelama sp. Lineage (GTDB taxonomy): Bacteria > Pseudomonadota > Alphaproteobacteria > Sphingomonadales > Sphingomonadaceae > Sphingomonas. The sequence goes on from CAZXFY010000036.1 coordinate 22,163, forward strand.
TCGTCAACGAGGAAGGCTCGCCGCTCGCGGGGCGCGCCGATTGCTGCCTGCCGCTGTGCGCGGGCGCCGAGCGCAGCGTCGCCGCGACCAAGTCGTTCGTCGCGACGCTCGCCGCGATGCTCGCCCTGATCGGCGCCTGGACGGGCGATCCCCGTTTCACCCGCGCCTGTGAGGCGCTTCCCGACCTGCTCGACCGCGCCTGGACGCTCGACTGGTCGCCCGCGCTTCCCGCCTTCGGCGACGCGGCCAGTTGCTACGTGGTCGGCCGCGGCCCCGGCTACGGCATCGCACAGGAAGCGGCGCTCAAGCTCAAGGAGACGTGCGCCCTCCATGCCGAGGCGTTCAGTGCCGCCGAGGTGCGTCACGGCCCGATGACCCTGGTCGAAGGCGGCTTTCCCGTGCTGCTGCTCGGCCAGGCCGACAGCAGCCTCGAAAGCATTGCCGAGCTGGCCGCCGAGTTCGGCGGCCGCGACGCGCGGGTGATCCGCGCGGGCGTGCCGGGCGGTGCCGGCATCGGCCTGCCGACGCTCGACGCCAATGCGCTGATCCAGCCCGTGCTCCTGATCCAGAGCTTCTACCGCCTCGCCAACGCGCTCGCCGTCGCGCGCGGGCGCGATCCCGACAGGCCGCCGCATCTGGCCAAGGTCACCGAGACCGTCTGATGGCGACCGCGCTCTGCAACGGCCGCGTGCTGCTGCCCTCCGGGCTGCGCGACGATGTCTGCGTCGTGCTCGACGGCGCGCATATCCGCGGCGTTTCCTCGGCGCCTCCGGCGGATGCGGAACGGGTCGATCTCGGCGGCCGCCTGCTGCTGCCGGGCTTCATCGACTGCCAGGTGAACGGCGGCGGCGGGGCGCTGTTCAACACCGATCCGAGCGTCGGGACGATCGCCACGATCGCCGCCGCGCACCGCCGCTTCGGCACGACGGGCCTGCTGCCGACGCTGATCAGCGACGATCTGTCGGTGGTGGAGCGCGGGATCGCGGCGGTCGATGCGGCGATCGCGGCGGGGGTGCCGGGGATTCTCGGCATTCATATCGAAGGCCCGTTCCTCAGCCCCGCGCGGCGCGGCATCCATTCGGAGGCGAAGCTGAGGCGGCTGGAGGACGGCCTCGTCGCCTTGCTCACCGCGCCGCATCGGGGGCGCACGCTGGTGACGCTCGCCCCCGAATGCGCGACGCCGGCGCAGATCGCGAAGCTGGTGGAAGCCGGCGCGATCGTCGCGGCGGGCCATTCGGACGCCGATTACGAGACGGTGCGGGCCGCGATCGACGCGGGGCTCACCGGCTTCACGCACCTGTTCAACGCGATGTCGCAGCTCGCCAACCGCGCGCCGGGCATGGTCGGCGCCGCGCTGGAGGACGAGCGCACCTGGGCGGGGATCATCGTCGACGGGCACCATCTCCACCCCGCGACGGTGCGCGTCGCCGTCCGCGCCAAGCGCCCGCATCGGCTGATGCTCGTCACCGACGCGATGCCCAGCGTCGGCTCGGATGATCCGACCTTCCTGCTCCAGGGCCGCGAGATCCGGCGCGAGGGCGACATCTTGCGCGGCGACGATGGCGTGCTCGCGGGCTCGACGCTGACGATGGCGGGCGCGGTCGCCAACATGATGGCGCAGGGCCGCGTCGATCTGCGCACGGCCGTCGCGATGGCCTCGGCGACGCCGGCCGCGTTCCTCGGCCTGGACGACCGCACCGGCGCGATCGTCGCGGGGCTCGCGGCGGATCTCGTGCTGGTGGACGACGATTGCACCGTGCATGAAACCTGGATCGGCGGGCGCGCGGTCACCGACTCGTAACGATCCCCGGAACAATCCGCCCCTTTCGGGTTCTTGTCCTGGCGATGGCTCGACGCGTTCCGCATTCGACCGCGCAGATGGGCGGCTCCCCCGCGCGGCATTTCTATACCGGGCGCAATCTCGCGCGCGTGAAGGCCATCGGCGATCTGCGCGCGCGCACCCACGAGCGCATGCCGCGTTTCGTGCTCGAATATCTCGAAGGCGGGGCGGGGCAGGAGGCGACGCTCTATCGCGAGCGCGAGGCGTTCGCCGAATGGCGCTTCATGCCGCACACGCTGGTCGACGAATCGCACCGCAGCCTCGAACGCCCGATCCTGGGCAGGCCCGCGGCCATGCCGCTCTGCATCGCGCCGACGGGGCTCAACGGCCTGTTCATGCGTCACGGCGACACCGCGCTGGCGCACGGCGCGGCGCGGATCGGCGTGCCCTTCATCCAGAGCACGATGTCGAACGACACGATGGAGCGCGTGGCCGGGGTGAAGGGGCTGCGCCACTGGTGGCAGCTCTACGTCTTCGGGGGCGAGGAGATCTGGCAGGAATTGCTCCGCCGCGCCGATGCCTGCGGGTGCGAGGCGCTGGTGCTCACCACCAACTCGCAGATTTTCGGCGACCGCGAATGGGATGCGCGCACGCGGGCGACGCGGACCCGCCCGACTCTCTCGACGATCCTCGACGCCGCGCGGCATCCCGCATGGCTCGCCTCGGCGCTGGGGCGCGGCATGCCCGAATTCGCCAACGTGATCGATTTCGTGCCGAAGGATCGGCGCGGCTTCTTCGAAAGCGCCTTCTGGATCCGCGAGCAGATGCCGCGCACCATGGCGTGGGACACGGTGAGCAAAATCCGCGAGCGGTGGAAGAAGCCGTTTTTCGTCAAGGGTATCCTCAACCTCGACGACGTGCGCGCCGCGCTCGATATTGGGGTGGACGGCGTGATGCTCGGCAGCCATGGCGGGCGGCAGATGGATTGGGCGATCTCCGCGCTCGACATCCTCGCCGGCGCGCGCGCGATCGCCGGCGACCGGCTCCAGCTCTACATGTCGGGCGGCATCCGCCACGGCACCGATATCCTCAAGGCGCTCGCACTCGGCGCCGACGCGGTGATGACGGGCCGCGCGACGCTCTACGGCCTGTGCGCCGCGGGCGCCGACGGCGTCGCCCGCGCGCTCGAGGTGCTCCGGGATCAGGCGATGAACGAGCTGGGGCAGCTCGGCGTCCCCTCGCTCGACAGGCTCGACACCAATGTGATGCGCCACATGCACGGCGCGCCGATGCCGATCGCGTAGCCGAAGCGCCTCCTTCCGCCGCGATATGTCGCAATGCGACGGAACGCGCGCGCGCGCGGTCCGTTACGTCTGCGGGCGGCGGGGTCATGCGGCAGAGCAGGAGGCCCGTACATGGCGCAGACCGTCAGCGACTATTTCTGGGAACGGCTCCACCAATGGGGCGTGCGCCGGATCTTCGGCTATCCCGGCGACGGCATCAACGGCCTGCTCGGCGCGCTCGACCGCGCGGGCGACAGGTTCGAGTTCGTGCAGGTGCGCCACGAGGAAATGGCCGCCTTCATGGCCTCCGCCCATGCCAAGTTCACCGGCGAGCTCGGCGTGTGCATGGCGACCTCCGGCCCCGGCGCCTCGCACCTTCTGACCGGGCTTTACGACGCGCGGATGGATCACATGCCCGTGCTCGCGATCGTCGGCCAGCAGGCGCGCACCGCGGTCGGCGCGCATTATCAGCAGGAGCTGGACCTCACCACGATGTTCAAGGACGTGGCGGGCGCGTTCACCGGCTATGCGATGGTGCCCGCGCAGGTCCGCCATCTCACCGACCGCGCGGTGCGGATCGCAAGGGCGGATCGCCGCGTCACCGCGTTGATCTTCCCCAACGACCTTCAGGAGCTGGAGATGGAGGAGCCGCCGCGCAAGCACGGCGCGGTCTTTTCCGGCATCGGCTGGCGCCAGCCGAAGGTGGTGCCCGAGGCGGACGACCTGAAGCGCGCCGCCGAGGTGATCAACGCGGGCGAGAAAGTCGCGATCCTCGCCGGCGCGGGCGCGAAGGACGCGGTCGACGAGGTGATCGCGTTCGCCGACCTCACCGGCGCGGGCGCGGCCAAGGCGCTGCTCGGCAAGCAGGTGCTGCCCGACGATCTGCCCTGGGTGACGGGCTCGATCGGGCTGCTCGGCACGCGGCCGAGCTACAGGCTGATGATGGAGTGCGACACCTTCGTCATGCTCGGCTCGGGGTTTCCCTATTCGGAATTCCTGCCCAAAGAGGGCCAGGCGCGCGGCGTGCAGATCGATCTCGATGCGGCGATGCTCTCGATCCGCTTCCCGAGCGAGGTCAACCTCCAGGGCGATGTCGGCGAGACGCTTCGGCAGCTTCTGCCGCTGCTCGAAAAGAAGGCCGGCTGGCGCGGCACGATCGCCGAATGGAAAAACGACTGGGAGGAGACGCTGCGCGACCGCGCGAGCGTCTCGGCCAATCCGGTCAATCCGCAGCGCGTCTTCACCGAATTGAGCCCGCGCCTTCCCGACCGCGCGATCATCACCAGCGATTCGGGCTCGTGCGCCAACTGGTATGCGCGCGATCTTTATATCCGCCGCGGCATGATGTGCTCGCTCTCGGGCGGGCTCGCCTCGATGGGGGCGGGCGTGCCTTATGCGATCGCCGCCAAGTTCGCCTATCCGGATCGCCCGGTGATCGCCACCGTCGGCGACGGTGCGATGCAGATGAACAACATGGCCGAGCTGATCACCGTCTCCAAATATTGGGAGCGATGGGCCGATCCGCGCTTCGTCGTCGTCGTGCTCAACAACGAGGACCTGAATCAGGTGACGTGGGAGCAGCGCGTGATGGAGGGCAACCCCAAGTTCGAGGCGACGCAGCGCATTCCCAGCGTCCCCTATCACCGCTTCGCCGAGCTGATCGGGCTGGAGGGCGTCTTCGTGGACGATCCCGACCGGCTCGGCGCGGCCTGGGATCAGGCGCTCTCCGCGACGCGGCCGTGCGTGATCGAGGTCAAGACCGATCCCGAGGTGCCGCCGCTGCCGCCGCACATCTCGCTCGATCAGGCGCGCGCCTTCACCTCGATGCTGGTGAAGGGCGATCCGAACGAAATGGGCGTGATCAAAGGCACCGCCAAGCAGGTCTTCGCCGGTGTGTTCGGGGGGGACGACTGACACCCATGGCCGTTCGTGCTGAGCCTGTCGAAGCACCGTTCTTCTTTTGGGCGGCGCAGGGAAGAGCGGCCCTTCGACAAGCTCGGGGCGAACGGAGATGGGTGCATCGATCTTGAGCCCATGAACGCCACGCCCTCCCATACCGACCTTCCCGTCCGCCTGATCGCCGGCGGTGCGGCGACGCTGGCGTTCGCGGTGCTGGCCGATTCGGGGCTCGAACATTATCGCGGGTCGTTCCACGATCCGGCGATGGTGCTGCCGCTCGCCGCGTCGAGCGCGGGGATCGCGTTCAACGGCGTGCGTGCGAGCCTGCCCGAACGAGCGCCCTCGCAAGCGCCGATGGTGAGCCACGCCGCCGCGGTGGCGACCGGGCTGATCGGCCTCGGCTTCCATGTCTACAACATCACGAAGCAGCCCGGCGGCGTGCGGATGAGCAACGTCTTCTACGCCGCGCCCGTGGGCGCCCCCGCCGCGCTGACGCTGGCGGGCGTGCTCGGCCGCGCCGCCGACACGCTGGCGCGCGGCGAGGAGCTGCCCGGTCCGGTCCGGCTCGGCTCGGGCCGCGCGGTGGGCGCGATCGCGGGCGTCGGCATTCTCGGCACGGTCGGCGAGGCGGCGCTGCTGCACTTTCGCGGCGCGTTCCATGATCCGTTCATGTGGGCGCCGATCGCGCTGCCGCCGGTCGCCGCATTCTCGCTGTTGCGGGATGTGGCGACGGACGCGCCCCACCGCGCGACCGCCATCCTGCTCGGCGCGACCGCGACGCTCGGGCTCATCGGGATGGGCTTTCACGCTTATGGAATCAGCCGCAACATGGGCGGATGGCGCAACTGGCGGCAGAATCTGTTCGCCGGGCCGCCGCTGCCCGCGCCGCCCGCCTTCACCGGGCTCGCGCTCGCCGGGATCGGCGCGCTGCTGCTGATGCGCAGGCGCGCCCATGGCTGATCTTTTCCCCGGATATGACGTGCTCGCCAAGCGCGATACGCCGAGCTGGAACGAACAGACGCGCATCGCGATCGACGCGCGGCTCGCGCGCACGCCGCGCGACGATGCGCTCACGTCCGGCGCCCGTGCGGCGCTGGTGCTGCTGATCGACCGGATCGTGCCCCAGCCGAAGGGCCGCCCGCCCGTCAACGCGCTCGCGCTCGTGCTCGACAGGATCGCCGCCGACGCGCGCGACGGTTATCGCCACGCCGCGCTTCCCGGAACCCGCGCCGCGTGGGAGCGGGGGCTCGACGCGATCGATGCCGAGGCGCGATCGTGGTTCGGCCGCGGCTTCGCCGCACTCAACGCCGTCGAGGCCGATACGGTGCTCCGCGCCGTCCAGGCCGGCGAGACGCGGGCGGCCTGGCCGTTCCCGCCGACGATCTTCTGGTCCTGGCGGCTCATCCCCGACATCGTCTCGGCCTATTATGCGCACCCCTCCGCATGGAGCGCGATGGGCTTCGGCGGCCCGGCCTCCCCACGCGGCTATGTCCGCCTCGACGCGGACCGCCGCGACCCGTGGGAAGCCGCCGAACGGCGGGATGGCGCGCTGATCCCGGCCAAGTGGCGCAACCGGCGGGTGGTTTGAGGTGACGACAATTCTCGCATCCGTTCGCCCTGAGCCTGTCGAAGGGCGTCACACGGTGGTGAGGGCGGGCTTCGACAGGCTCAGCCCGAACGGTTGTTGGGCGGTATTGGCATGACCGCCAGCCTCTCCCCCACTCCCGGCCACGGCGCCACCGTCCACCCGGGCCAACCCCGCGCCATCGCCGGCCGCGCGCCCGACGTGTTCACGCGCGGCGGCTGGGTGCCGATGCGCAGCCATCCCGAAAGCGAGCCGGTCGATTTCGCGATCGTCGGCACCGGCGCGGGCGGGGGGACGCTCGCATGCCGGCTGGCCGAGGCGGGCTTTTCGGTCGTCGCGTTCGACGCCGGCCCCTATTGGCGCCCGCTCGAGGATTTCGCCTCGGACGAGACCGAGCAGCACAAGCTCTACTGGACCGACGAGCGCATCACCGACGGCGCCGACCCGATCGTGCTCGGCGCCAACAATTCAGGCAAGGCGGTGGGCGGCTCGACCGTGCATTTCGCGATGGTCTCGCTGCGCTTCCGCCCCGAGCATTTCAAGACGCGCACCACGCTCGGCTACGGCGCCGACTGGCCGATCGACTGGCGCGAGATGTGGCATTATTATGATGAGGTCGAGCGCGCGCTCTGCATCGCCGGCCCGATCACCTATCCCTGGGGGCCGAAGCGCCCGCGCTATCCCTATCGCGCGCATCCCCTGAATGCCGCCGCGCAAATCCTCGCGCGCGGGGCCGAGGCGCTCGGCATCGCGTGGAGCGAGACGCCGATCGCCACGCTTTCGGCACCGCGGGGCAAGGCGCATCCGTGCGTCTATCGCGGCATGTGCGTGCTCGGCTGCTCGACCAACGCCAAGCAGTCGGTGCTCGTCACCTGGCTCCCGCGGGCGCTGAAGGCCGGGGCGGAGATTCGCGATCTCGCGATGGTCGGCCGGATCGAGACGAGGAACGGCCGCGCCACCGGCCTGCACTATGTCCGCGAGGGCGCATGGCGCTTCCAGCGCGCACGGAACGTCGTCGTCGCGGGCTATGCGATCGAGACGCCGCGGCTGCTGCTCAACTCGGCGAACGGGGAGTTTCCCGACGGGCTCGCGAACAGCTCGGGGCTGGTCGGCAGGAACCTGATGGTGCAGCTCAACCAGGCCGCCTGGGGGCAGGTGAGGGAGGAGGTGCGCAGCTACAAGGCGCCGCCCAGCCTCGCGGTCAGCGAGCATTGGAATTACGAGGATGCGGGCAAGGATTATGTCGGCGGCTGGTCCTATATGAGCCAGGGGCCGATGCCGATCACCTGGGCGAACGAGCTGGCGCGGCGCCGCGGATATTGGGGGCAGGCGCTGATCGACGAGATGGCACGCGCCAACCATTCGGTGGGCCTCAAGATGGTCGGCGAGGTGCTCCCCTACGAGCACAACCGGGTGACGCTCGTGCCCGACGAGACCGACCAATACGGCCTGCCGATCACCCGCGTCAGCTTCTCCTACGGCGACAACGAACGCGCGATGATGCGCCACGCGGTCGATTTCATGGACCAAAGCCTCGACGCCACCGGCGCCGTCGAGCGTTGGAAGGAGATGGACGATACCTGCCACCTCAACGGCACCGCGCGCATGGGAGACGATCCCGCGGCCAGCGTGGTGAACGCCGATTGCCGGAGCTGGGACATCCCGAACCTGTGGGTGTGCGACGGCTCGGTCTTCCCGAGCGTGGGCGGCGTCAATCCGTCGCTCACCATCCAGGCGATCGCCTGCCGCACCGCCGATCGGATCGCGGCGATGCGCGCGCGGGGGGAATTGTAGCGGGCGCCAGAGAGCGATTCAGCGAGCTGAACCGGCGCCGCACCGGCCCTCTCCCCACCCCGCCACCCAAGACATTATGCTGACTGGGTGGCGGGGTGGGGGAGAGGGTTGGGGCCGCTTCCATATAAGTGGATCAAACTCTAAATGCCGAACCGCAGCGTGGCGCGCAGATCGCGGCCGGCGAGCGGGGCGAAATCCTTGAGGAAGCTCGAATGGCGTCGCGCGTTGACGTCGAAGAGGTTGTTCGCGCTCAGCACGAGCGTCGTCTTCTCGTCCCCGAACGGCTTCAGCGAGAAGGAGGCGTTGACCATCGTGTAGCCGGGCGTGCGCGTTTCGAAGGCCGCCGTGCGATCCTGATCGAAGACATGCTCGACCTCGATCCGCCCGTCGAGCCGGTCGCCCTGCGCCTCGATCCCGCCGAGCACGCGCAGCGGCGGAATGCGCGGGGCGGGGCCCTGGTCGAGGATCGTCGCATGGACGTAATCGGCGAGCGCGTCGGCGTTGATCGCGAAGCCGCCGATCTCGGCCAGTTTGGCCGATCCGTCGATCTCGAACCCGTAATAACGCGCGTCGGCCTGGCGCGTCTGGAAACAGGGCAGGTCGACCTCGCGGCCCGATGGCGCGGCTGCCGCCTCGCACACCGCCTGCGCCACCTGCGCGTCGTAGATATAGTCGGAGAACCAGGTGTAATAGGCCGACACGTCGAGGCTGTAGCCGCGGCCGTGGCCGTGGAGCGTGGCTTCGAGGCCCCAGCTCTTTTCGGTCGCGAAATCGGGGTTGCCGAGCACATAGGCCTCGGTGCCCGCATGCGGGCCGTTGGCGAACAATTCCTCGGCGGTCGGGCTGCGCTCGGTGCGCGAGGCGTTGAGGCCGATCCGCCACGTATCGCTGAGGCCGTAGGAGGCGCCGATTGAGCCGGAGAGCGCATCGAACCGCCGCGTGCCCGCCGGGAAGCGCGCATCGCCCGCGACGACCTTCGAGGCGACCTTGCTCGTCTCGTAGCGCAGCCCGGCCTCGGCCTTGATCGGCCCCGCTTCGAGCTGCTGGAGCGTGAACAGGCCGAGCTGCTCGGTCGCATTCCTCGGCAGGAACGCCTCCTCGCCCTCGACATCGAAGTCGCGATTGAAATATTGGACGCCCGACGCCCCCCGCCACCCCCCATGCTCGGCCTGGATCAGTTCGAGCCGCCCCTCGATGCCGTCATTGTAGAAAGCGGTGCCGATCTCGCCGCTCTCCTCCAGCTCATAATGCCGGTAATGCGCGGTCGCGGCGCGGAGGCGAATCTTGTCGAGAAGCCCCCCGCCGGCATCGACCTCGGCGCGCAGATCGACGCGGTTCTGCACCACGTCGAGCCGCGGCGCCTCCTGTTCCTGCCCCTCCTCGAGCGCGTAGCGGATCGGAATGCCGTATAGGCTGTCATAATGGCTGTAGGACAGGCCGAGATTGCCGCCGTCGGTTATCCACGCCGCGCCGACGCCCGCCGTCCACGTCTCGGCCGCCGAATTGGGGAGCGTGTCCGTGATCGCCGCGCTCGCCGCGATCTCGTCCGAGCCGGAGGCGAGCGCTTCGGCGCGCGCCGCGGGCGACAGCGCGTGGCCGCCGATATGGAGATCGTCGGTCTTCAGATACGATCCGTCGGCGTGGAGCACGAAATGTCTGCCCACCGCCACGTCGCCCGCGCCGCCGATCGAGCGCTCCTCGGCGGCCGAGCCGTAGGTGGCGATGCCCTTCAGCCGGAAGCCGTCATCGGGCACCGAACGCGGGATGCGCGTATCGACCACGTTGACGACGCCGCCCACCGCCGACGAGCCGAACAGCAAGGCCGAAGGCCCGCGCAGTACCTCGACCCGCTCGGCGAGCAGCGGGTTGATGATCGTCGCGTGGTCGGCCGAGGTGTTCGACACGTCGATCGACCCGATCCCGTCGGTCAGCACGCGCACGCGATCGCCCTGGAAGCCGCGCAGGATCGGGCGCGAGGCGTTGGGGCCGAACGAGCTGGCGGTGACGCCCGGCTGATGCGCGAGCGTCTCGCCGATCGTCGATTTGAGGCTGCGGGTCAGCTCCGCGCCGCGCACCACCGACGTGCCCGAAAGCACGTCCGCCTCGCTCTGCTCGATCGGCGCGGTGACGATGATTTCGGCGGGAAGCGGTGCGTCGTTCTCGTCCGGCGCGGTCTGCGCGTGCGCCGCGGGAACGAAGGCGAGGGCGGCGCCGGCGAGAAGAAGCGGACGGATCGGCATGCATGAAACTCCCTGATACGATTCGCGCAGGGCCATAGATGTAATGATATAGTGTTACAAGCCCGAACCGGGCATTTTGCCGCCCGCCGCGCTCGTGCTAGCGCGGCAGGGATTTTTGGTGTCCGAAAGGCCGTTTGCGATGCCGCGCCTCCGCTCGCTCCTCTTCGTTCCCGGCGACCGGCCCGATCGGATGGAGAAGGCGCTCGCCTCGGGCGCGGACGCGCTGATCCTCGATCTCGAAGACGCGGTCGCGATCGATGCCAAGCCGCGCGCGCGCGAAGCGGTGGCGGCCTTCGTCGAGCCGCCGCGCGACGTGCTTTTGTTCGTGCGCGTCAATCCGTTGGGGAGCGATTTCATCGACGACGATCTCGCGGCGGTGCTGCCCGCCGGACCCGACGGGATCGTGCTCCCCAAGGCCGAGGGCGCCGAGTCGCTCCGCGCACTCGACGCCCGGCTCTCGGGCGAGACGATGATCCTGCCGATTGTCACCGAAACCCCCGCGGCGATATTCGCGGCCGGCAGCTACGGCGACGTCACGCCTCGGCTCGCCGGGCTGACCTGGGGCGCGGAGGACCTGCCCGCCGCGATCGGCGCCGCCACGTCGCGCGAGGCGGACGGCCGCTACACACCGCCCTACGAGCTTGCCCGCTCGCTCACCCTGTTCGGCGCCCACGCGGCGGGGGTCGAGGCGATCGAGACGGTCTATCCCGATTTCCGCGATTTGGACGGCCTCGCCGCCTATGCCGCGCGCGGCCGGCGCGACGGCTTTTCGGGGATGATGGCGATCCACCCGGCGCAGGTGCCCGTGATCAACGCCGCCTTCACCCCGAGCGAGACGGAGATCGCGCACGCCCGCCGCGTGGTCGATCTGTTCGCCGCCCATCCCGGGGCGGGCGCGCTCGCGCTCGACGGCAAGATGGTCGATGCGCCGCACCTCAAGGCGGCGCAGCGCCTGCTCGCCTCGCTCTGATCCACGCGCCGAGAGCCCACCAGCCGAGCGCCCACAGCGCCCCGAACGCCCAGCCCGCGAGCACGTCGCTCGGCCAGTGAACGCCCAGATAGACGCGGCTGCACCCGATCGCGATCACGAGCAGCACGGCGGCGGCGAGGACGGCATTCCGCCGTATCCGCCCCTCCATCACCTGCACGAGCAACGCCGCGAGCGTCAGATAGACGATCGCCCCGTTCGCCGAATGCCCGCTCGGAAAACTGGCCGACGAGACGTGGACGAGGTGGTCGACCACGTCAGGCCGCGCCCGCCCGACCGCCTCCTTGCCGACAACCACCGCCAGCCTGCCCGACAGCGTCGCCGCGAGCACCAGCCACATCGTCAACCACCGCCGCCGAAGCGCGAGCAAGCCGGCGACCGTCGCCACCACGATCATCAGCACCGTGCCGCCGCCGAGCGCGGTGAGCGCGATCATCGCGCGCGCAAGCCCCGGCGGCCCGACCGGCGCCCCGCCCTCGCGCATCGCGGCCAGGATCGCGCGGTCGAACGCGAAGACATGCCCCCGGTCGATCGCCCACCCGGCGAGCACCACGATCAGCACCGCGAGCCCGATCGCCGCCAGCCCGCCGAGCAGCCACGGCGGATGGCGCACGGTCTCGGGCACCTGGCCCGGTGCGTCGGCGCGCTCGGCAGGCGGCGGCGGATCGTCGGCCATCCGCGCGGTCTACCGCACGGGTTGCGCGGACGCATCCCCCTGATACGCTGTGCAAAGCAAGGGAGAGGAACGATGCAAAGCGACAGCGAACGGATTCACGCCGATCTCGACGCGATCGGCATGCGCGCCTCGGGCACAGCGGTCGGCCTGCTCGCGCTGCTGAAGGAACTGCTCGATGCGGGCGTCCTCGGCCGCGACGCGATCGAGCGCATCCGCGAGGCGATCATCGCCGACGTCTCGGGATCGCGCCCGCGCTCGCAAACGCAGGCCGAATTCGAGCGCAAGGTGCGCGAACGGATGAACAACCTGCTGCCGCTGACGCCGGAGAGGCGAGCCGCGGCGCCGCATTGATTCAACGACTCGGTTTCACCAGGAAATGCGGTAGCCTACATTTCACTGCCGCGAATTGATCGAGACCGCGAAATCACTATCCTGTTGATACACAGCGGGAGAGGGGTGATGAATACTATTGTCGGTCGGACGCTCAAAGGCCAAACAAAGTCCATTGCGGTGGGAGAGGATGCGGTAATTATATCATACCGCGTGCTCTATCATGGTTTCAAAGGTGACAAACGCCTTCCTTATTCTAGCATAACGGCAGTGCAATTCAGAGAGCCCGGCAATTGGCTAGCAGGCTTGACGTGACCCCCTGATTTTCCTCCAAGTTGGATTAGAGTCCGGCCCTGACAGA
>CAZXFY010000037.1:0-35018 GCA_964639855.1 uncultured Stakelama sp.
CCAGCGCGACCTTCATGATCTCCTCGGTGATGCCGGCGATCTTGATGTCCATCTGAAGGCTGGTGATGCCCTCGGAGGTGCCCGCGACCTTGAAGTCCATGTCGCCGAGGTGATCCTCGTCGCCCAGGATGTCCGAAAGGACCGCGAAGTCCTTGCCCTCGAGGATCAGGCCCATCGCGATGCCCGAGACGGGGCGCTTCAACGGCACGCCCGCGTCCATCATCGACAGCGAGCCGCCGCACACCGTCGCCATCGACGACGAGCCGTTGGACTCGGTGATGTCGGAGAGGACGCGGATCGTGTACGGAAACTCCTCGGCGGTCGGCAGCACGCGGTGCAGCGCGCGCCAGGCGAGCTTGCCGTGGCCGATCTCACGACGCCCCGGCGCGCCGAAGCGGCCCACTTCACCGACCGAATAGGGCGGGAAGTTGTAGTGGAGCATGAAGCGCTCGTACGACAGGCCGGTCAGCCCGTCGATCATCTGCTCGCTGTCCTTGGTGCCGAGCGTGGTGGTGCAGATCGCCTGCGTCTCGCCGCGGGTGAACAGCGCCGAGCCATGCGTGCGCGGCAGGAAGTGCACCATCGCCTCGATCGGGCGGATCTGCGTGGTGTTGCGGCCGTCGATGCGGCTGCCGTCCTTGAGGATGGCGCCGCGGACGATTTCGGCCTCGAGCTTCTTGACGAGCTTGATCGCGGCCATCTGGTCCTGCGGGCTCTCCTCGGCGAACGCTTCCTTCGCCTTCGCGCGCGCCGCGTTGAGCGCGTCCGAGCGCTGCGACTTGTTGGTGAGCTTGTAGGCGGCGGCGATGTCCTTGCCGACCAGCTTCTCGAGCTTCTTCTTCATCGCCGACTGATCGGCCTTGGGCGCGAGCTCCCACGGCTCCTTGGCGGCCTGCTCGGCGAGATCGATGATCGCGTCGATCACCGGCTGGCACGCGCGATGCGCGAACATCACGGCGCCCAGCATCGTTTCTTCGGACAGCTCGGCGGCCTCGGATTCGACCATCATCACCGCGTTCGAGGTGCCGGCGACGACGAGGTCGAGATCACCCGTCTTCGCCTGATCGAGCGTCGGGTTCAGCACATACTCGCCATCGACATAGCCGACGCGCGCGGCGCCGATCGGCCCCATGAAGGGCACGCCCGAGATGGTGAGCGCAGCCGACGCGGCGATCATCGCCAGGATGTCGGGCTCGTTCTCGCCGTCATAGCTCATCACCTGGGCGATGACGTTGATTTCGTTGTAGAAGCCTTCGGGGAAAAGCGGGCGGACGGGGCGGTCGATCAGGCGGCTGGTCAGCGTCTCCTTTTCGGTCGCGCCGCGCTCGCGCTTGAAGAAGCCGCCCGGGATGCGCCCGGCCGACGAGAATTTTTCCTGATAATGGACGGTGAGGGGGAAGAAATCCTGCCCTTCCTTCACCGACTTGGCGGCCGTGACGGCGCACAGCACGACGGTTTCGCCAAGCGTCGCGAGCACCGCGCCGTCGGCCTGGCGGGCAACGCGGCCCGTTTCGAGCGTGAGGGTCTTGCCGCCCCACTCGATGCTTACAGTCTTCGTATCGAACATTTGGTTTCCTTCACTCCGGCCGCCCTATGCGGTCCGGGGCCTGTAGTCGGCATCTCCTCGGATGCCGTATGGAGCCGTTCTTGGCTCGTGCCGGATCACCGAATTGTGGCCCGGCAAGCATGTGCTCCTGCGAAAGCAGGAGCCCAGGGTTACGAGCGATGCGCATTGAACCCTGAATCCCGGCCTGCGCCGGGATGACGCAATACGTAAACGGCCCGCCGAGGCGGGCCGAACGTTTGCGTCACTTGCGAAGCCCGAGCTTCGCGATGAGGTCGAGGTAGCGCTGGCCGTCCTTGTGACGGAGATAGTCCAGCAGCGACCGCCGCTTGTTGACGAGCATCAGGAGGCCACGACGCGAATGGTTGTCCTTCGCGTGGGTCTTGAAATGCTCGGTGAGGTTCTTGATGCGCTCGGTGAGGATCGCGACCTGCACTTCGGTCGAGCCGGTGTCACCCTTGGCGCGGCCATGTTCCTTGACGAGCGCGTCCTTGCGCTCCTGTGTGATCGACATTCATTTTCCTTCGACATCGGGCGTAAGGTTGAAGCCGCGCACGACGCGAACCTCTCGGTTCAGAGCCTCGACCAGCGCGACAGGCGTTCCGCCTTCGGTCGCAAGGTGTTGGCCATCGTGGGCAGCGATCCCGACCAGGACCCGCCCCTGACGGAGCAGCCCTGCCTGATCGGGGGTGAGCGCGAGAGCCGGGATGTCGTCCAGCGCCGTGCTCAACGGCAGAGATAAGTCCTCAAGGGCGCGGGCCTTAGAGCTTTCCGCCAATTTGTCCAGCGAAATCGCCGAATCGAGCGTGAACGGGCCGGCCTTCAGGCGGCGGAGCATCGTGACGTGCCCGACGGTGCCGAGCGCGTGCGCGATATCGCGCGCGAGGCTGCGGATGTAGGTGCCCTTCGAGACATGGGCGACGAGGGTGACCTGATCCTCCCCGGGACGGGGAGGGGGACCAAGACGCGAAGCGGCTTGGTGGAGGAGCCTCGACACAGGCGATCCGCGCGCGGCCGACGCCCCTCCACCATCGCTGCGCGACGGTCCCCCTCCCCGTTCCGGGGAGGATCGAAGGGAATGCACCGTCACCATCCGCGTCTTGAGTGCCACCTCTTCCCCGGCGCGCGCCAGATCATAGGCGCGCTTGCCGTCGACCTTGAGGGCGGAGAAGGCCGGCGGCACCTGCTCGATCGTGCCGGTGAAGCGTGGCAGCACCGCCTCGATCTCCTTGAGGGTCGGCCGCACGTCGCTGATCGCGATCGCCGTGCCTTCGGCGTCGAGCGAGTCGGTTTCTTCGCCGAACGAAATCGTGAACGCATACACCTTGTCGCTGTCGAGCATCCGCCCGGCGAGCTTGGTCGCCTCGCCGATCGCGACCGGCAGCACGCCCGAGGCAAGCGGATCGAGCGTGCCGCCGTGGCCTACCTTGCGTTTCGGATAGCCGCCCTCGCGCAGCGCGCGCTTCACCGCCGAGACGGCCTGGGTCGAGCCGAGGCCGACGGGCTTGTCGAGAATGATCCAGCCATGCATCGCGAGCCCCTTAACGAGGGCGATGCGCGAACCCAAGCGGCGCGGTCATTCCCCGGAATCGGCTTTCGGGGCGCCGGGCTGGCCCGGCGGTGGGGTGCTCGCCGTGATGCTCTTCACGCCGCACGTTCGTTCACCGTAATCGGGGAAGCTGAGCGTGGAGAAGCGATCGAACGTGCCGTTGGTGTCGGTCGTATAATGAACGGTGAGAGGGCCGCCGCGAGATTGGATACAAGGCCCGCTCATCTCGACCTTGTACCAGTTGAGGCTGCGGTCCTGCATGTAGAGGACGCCGCTGTCGGGCGGCCCCGCCTGCCAGTTGCGAATACCGCCGTTCGCGGCGAAGGTGATCTTGGTTTCGGCCCCGATTTCTCGCTGTGCCTGTTGCTGTGAGTGGGCCGCGCAGGCGCTGGCGGCGGCACCCGCGATCGACAGCGCGATGAAGGGAATGATGCGCATCGGTCTCCTCCTCATTCCATCCCTAGCAGCTCTCGGGTGAACCGATGCTGAGCGGCACGGTTCCGGCGAGCGCCTCGGCGAAATGCTTGCGGCACAAGGCGACATAGCGGTCGTTGCCGCCGATCTCGGTCTGCGCGCCCTCTTGCACCGCGTTGCCCTCCGCATCGACGCGCAGGTTCATCGTCGCCTTGCGCCCGCAAGTGCATACCGATTTCAACTCGACGAGCGCGTCGGCGATTGCAAGCAGGCGCGCCGACCCTTCGAACAGATCGCCGCGAAAATCGGTGCGCAGCCCATAAGCGAGCACGGGGATGCCGAGCACGTCGGCGATGTGCGCGAGCTGAGCCACCTGAGCGGTGGAGAGGAACTGTGCCTCGTCGATCAGCACGCAGGCGACGCGGCTGTGTGCGTGGCGCCCGGCGACCAAGGCGGCGATATCGGTCTCGCCCGTGAACGGCGTGGCGCGGGCGGACAGGCCGATGCGCGAATCGATCACGCCCGCGCCGCCGCGATCGTGGACCGCGGCGGTGAACAGCATCGTTTCCATGCCGCGCTCGCGATAGTTGAAATCGGCCTGGAGCAGGGTGGTCGATTTCCCCGCATTCATGGAAGCGTAGTAGAAATAGAGCTTGGCCATGCGCCCGCTTCTAGCGCGGGGCGCAGCGAATGCGACTCAGCTTTCGTTGTCGCCGTCGAGATCGCACGCCACCTTGGGCGAGCGGAGCAGCGCGTCGATATGGCTGCCCTCGTCGAAACTCCCGTCCGCGAGGAATTTGAGCTTGGCGGCGTATTTCATCTTCACCCGCCGCGCGACCTCGCGCTGGAGATAGGCGGTGTTGGTGCGCAAGGCTTTCAGCACCGCCTCCTCGTCCTTACCCAGCAGCGGCTTCACGAACACCGTGGCGTGGCGCAGATCGGGCGACATGCGCACCTCGGTGACGCTGACCAGGTGCTGGCTGAGCGTCTCGTCATGCACGTCGCCGCGGGCAAGGATTTCGGACAGCACATGCCGCACCTGCTCGCCGACGCGCAGCGTGCGGATCGATTGGGTTTCGGGGGTGTCAGAGCGGGGCATCTTGTATTTTTCGGCAGAAATCGCTATAAAATCGGTACCACAACGGTCGAAGCGTCCACGCTTCACCTCCTGAGCCCGGGTGTTCCAGCGCCCGGGCTCAAATCGTTTTGGGGCCCGGCGTTCCAGCGCCGAGCCCCTCACTGGCTTTACTTCCGGCCCAGCTCGATGAGCTTAACCGTAAGTCCCAAGAGCGCGACGATGAGCGTCGATACTCCGAGGACCAGAACCACAACGGTCTGTGTATCCATCTTTACCTCCTTTCCGGCCGCCAAGGCGGCCTGAAGGGAGGCGTAGCAACTGACTCGCGCGATGTCCCGGTTAGCTTGCTGTAACGCTCGCGCTTACAGCAAGCTTGTTGATCACAACGTCCGTTCGCGCATCTCGACTTCGAACGTCTCGAGGAAGTCGCCCGACTTGATGTCGGTGAAGTTCTGCGTGAACGTCACACCGCATTCGAGACCGGCGCGCACTTCCGCCACGTCGTCCTTGAAGCGGCGCAGGCTCGCGATCTCGCCGTTGTAGATGATGACGTCCTCGCGGGTGATGCGTGCCTTGAGCGCCTTGCGGATGACGCCTTCGGTGACGAGCAGGCCCGCCGCCTTGCCGTGCTTGCCGGCCGAGAACACCTCTCGGATTTCGGCGCGGCCGACCACGGTTTCGAACGCCTCGGGGCCAAGTTCGCCCGCCATGCCCGCCCTGATCTCGTCGATCAGGTCGTAGATGACGTCGTAATACTTCAAGGCAACACCCTGCCGCTCGGCGATCTCGCGCGCCTTGGCGTTGGCGCGGACGTTGAAGCCGATGATCGGCGCGCCGCTCGCGCCGGCCAGCGTCACGTCGCTCTCGGTGATGCCGCCGACGCCGGAGTGCAGGATGCGCACCTTGATGTCGTCGGTGGAGAGCTTGTTGAGGCTGCCCACGATCGCCTCGACCGAGCCTTGCGTATCGGCCTTGACGACGAGCGGATATTCGATCGCCTGCTTGTCCTTGAGCGCGCTGAACATGCTCTCGAGGCTCGCCGGCGCCTGCGCAGTGCGCTTTTGCAGCAGCACGCCCTGGCGATATTCGGCGACCTCGCGCGCACGTGCCTCGCTTTCGACGACCTGCAGCGGATCGCCCGCTGAGGGCACGCCGGAGAGGCCGAGCACCTCGACCGGGACCGAGGGGCCGGCTTCCTTCACCTGGCGCCCCTTGTCGTCGATCAGCGCGCGGACCTTGCCGCTCTCGGCGCCGACCACGAACACGTCGCCGACCTTGAGCGTGCCGCGATTGACGAGGATCGTCGCGACCGGGCCGCGGCCCTTGTCGAGCTTGGCCTCGATCACGGTGCCTTCGGCATCGCGGTTCGGGTTCGCCTTCAGTTCGAGCAGTTCGGCCTGGAGCTGGATCTTCTCGATCAGCTCGTCGAGGCCGGTCTTCTTCAAGGCCGAGACCTCGACGTCCTGCACGTCGCCCGACATCTCCTCGACGATGACCTCATGCTCGAGCAGGCGCTCGCGCACGCGCTGCGGGTTGGCGTCTTCCTTGTCGACCTTGTTGATCGCCACGATCATCGGCACGCCGGCCGCCTTGGTGTGGTTGATCGCCTCGATCGTCTGCGGCATCAGCCCGTCGTCCGCCGCCACCACCAGGATGACGATGTCGGTGACGTCGGCGCCGCGCGCGCGCATCTCCGAAAAGGCCTCGTGGCCCGGCGTGTCGAGAAAGGTGATCTTCGACTTGTCCTTCAGCGTCACCTGATAGGCGCCGATATGCTGCGTGATGCCGCCGGCCTCGCCCGCGGCGACGCCGGTGCCGCGCAGTGCGTCGAGCAGGCTGGTCTTGCCGTGATCGACATGGCCCATGATCGTGACCACGGGCGCGCGCGGCTGGAGCGTATCCTCCGCATCTTCGGCGGTGTCGAGCGACAGATCGATGTCCGATTCCGACACGCGGCGCACATTGTGGCCGAATTCGGTGACGAGCAGCTCGGCGGTGTCCTGGTCGATCGTCTGGTTGACGGTGACGGGCATGCCCATCTTGAACAGCGCCTTCACCAGGTCCGCGCCCTTCTCGGCCATGCGGTTGGCGAGTTCCTGCACGGTGATCGCCTCGGGCACGACGACGTCGCGGACCTGCTTGGCCTGCGGCTCGCGCGGCCCCGAATGCGCGCGCTTCTCCTTTTCGCGTGCCCGCTTCAATGCGGCGAGGCTGCGCGCACGGGCACCGTCGTCGCCGCCCAAAGCGCGGTTGACGGTGAGCTTGCCCGAACGGCGGTGATCCTCACGTTCCTTGCGCGGCTCGCGCGCAGGCTTGTTGCTCGGCTGCTCCTGCCGCTTGCTCGTCGAGGGCGGGCCGGACACGTCGGGCTCGGCGCGGCGCGCGGTTGGCTGCGGCCGGGGCGGGCGCTGGACGGGGGTGAAGCGGCGCGGCGCGGGCATCGAATCGTCGAGCTGGAGCTCGCGGCGCTGCGCCGGGCTGGCTGCTTCCGCTTCGGTCGGAGGGGCTTCGGCTTCGGGCTCGGGCTGGGCCGGAGCCTCCGCCTCCGCTGGGGCCTGCGCCTCGGCCTCGCGCTTCTCTTCGGCGCGGCGCTTCTCTTCCTCGACGGCCTCGGCCTTTTCACGCTCCTCGCGGCGGCGCGCTTCCTCGAGCGCAGCCATGCGCTGCTCTTCGGCCTCGCGCAGCAGGCGTTCCTGGCGCTCGCGGGGTGTCTCGCTCGGCGGGGCGGCGCGCGGCGGCTTGGGAGCGGGGGCGGGCGGCGCGGGCGGTGCCGGCGCTGCGGTTTCCTGCTTCGGCACCTCGGCCTCGCCGGGCTTGCCCAGCACGCGGCGACGCTTGACCTCGACCACGACGGTGTTCGAGCGGCCGTGGCTGAAGCTCTGCTTCACCTTGCCGGTCTCGACCGTGCGCTTGAGGCCCAACGGTGCGCGGGCGCCCAGTTTCGGCTTTTCGTTGTCCGTATCGCTCACTCAAAATCCTCGTATCGTCTCGTCGGCCGATGCGTTCGCGCGGGGCTCCGACGCCGATGGCCCTTGCGAGGCCGTTTCGCAAGGTGTGCGTTTCGGGTCGGGGCCGATAAAGTGCAGCCAGCGGTCGAGCGTCGTGCGCAATCGCCGGGCGGCATCGGGGTCGGTCAGGCCGCCATGTACCACATTTTCGCGGCCCAGTGCCAAGGACAATATGGCCCTTCCTACCGGAAGAGCCAACCCCTTGAGGGCAGTTCCTTCGGCGTCGCTGCCCACCCGCCACGCCTGATCGAGTTTGCGCGTGCCGTCCGCGCCCGCATCGGCGGCGTGGAAGAGCAGATGCAGCTTTCCCGACCGCGCGGCGGCTTCGATCCGCTCGCTGCCGATCACGACGTTGCCGGCGCGCGCCTCGAGCCCGAGCCGGTCGAGCGCGCCCTTCTGCAAGGCATCCGCGATCCGTGCGGGCAGATCGGCGGGGATGGTGATGTCGCCCGTCTTGAACGCCCGCGCGAGCGCCCCGCGCAGCCGCCCCTTGGCGGTCGCCTCTTCCAGCTCGGCACGCGTGACGCCGATCCACGCGCCGCGCCCCGGCGCCCTGGCGCGCACGTCCGGCAGCACCTGTCCGTCGGGTGCGAGCACGAGCCGAATGAGCCCGCCCCGCGCCTCCCGGTCGCCCGAGAGGACGCACTTGCGGATGGGGTCGCTCATAAGCCCCCTCCGTCATGCCGGATCGGTTCAGGGTCTCTGCCAAAGATCGTCATGCCGGCCTTGTTCCGGCATCCACGGTCGCGCGAGAGCCGAGGCGGCTCGCTTGGTATTCCGGTGGACCCCGGCACAAGTCCGGCATGACGGTTCGGGCGTAAGCCTAGCTGCGTCTCATTGGGAGGGTTCCGCATCCGCGTCCTCCCCGGTTTTGGCCGATGCATCGGCGGCGGGTTCTTCGTCCTCGAACCAATGTGCGCGGGCGGCCATGATGATCTCGTTGCCCTGCTCGTCGCTCAATCCATATTCGGCGAGCACGCCGCCCTTGTCCTCGGGCCGCGGCGCCGGGGCGTTCTCCGAGCGGCGCGGCGGCTGGCTGCGCTTCTTCTGGACGAGCTCGTCGGTGGCGAGATCGGCGAGGTCGTCGAGCGTGCGGATGCCCGCCTTGCCGAGCGTCACCAGCATCGCCTCGGTGAGATAGGGCATGTCGGCGAGCGCATCCTCGACGCCGAGCGCCTTGCGCTCCTCGCGCGCGGCGACCTCGCGGCGCTCCAATGCCTCCTGCGCGCGGCTCTGCAATTCGGCCGCCAGATCCTCGTCGAAACCCTCGATCCCCGAAAGCTCCTCGGGCTCGACATAGGCGACCTCCTCGAGCGCGCCGAACCCTTCGGCGACGAGGAGCTGCGCGAGCGTCTCGTCCACGTCGAGCTCGTTCTGGAACATCTCGGAGCGCTCGATGAACTCGCGCTGGCGCTTCTCGCTGGCATCCTCTTCGGTCAGGATGTCGATTGCCTTCCCGGTGAGCTGCGAGGCCAGGCGCACGTTCTGCCCGCGCCGCCCGATCGCGAGGCTGAGCTGATCGTCGGGAACGACCACCTCGATCCGGTCCTCCTCCTCGTCGAGCACGACGCGGCTGACGCTGGCGGGCTGGAGCGCGTTGACGACGAAGGTCGCGGTGTCGGGCGACCAGGGGATGATGTCGATCTTCTCGCCCTGCATCTCCTGCACGACCGCCTGGACCCGGCTGCCCTTCATGCCGACGCACGCGCCGACCGGGTCGATCGACGAGTCATGCGAGATGACGCCGATCTTGGCGCGGCTGCCGGGATCGCGGGCGGCGGCCTTGATCTCGATGATGCCGTCGTAGATTTCGGGCACTTCCTGCGCGAACAGCTTCTTCATGAAGTCCGGGTGCGCGCGGCTGAGGAAGATCTGCGGACCCCGGTTCTCGCGCACCACCTTGAGGATCAGGCTGCGGATGCGGTCGTTGACGCGCACCACCTCGCGCGGGATCTGCGCGTCGCGGCGGATGACGCCCTCTGCGCGGCCCAGATCGACGACGACATGGCCGAACTCGACGCGCTTGACGACGCCGGTGATGATCTCGCCAACGCGGTCCTTGAACTCCTCGAACTGGCGCTCGCGCTCGGCATCGCGGACCTTCTGGAAGATGATCTGCTTCGATGCCTGCGCCTGGATGCGGCCGAATTCGATCGGGGGCAGCGGATCGACGATGTAATCGCCCACCACCGCGCCCGGCTGGAGCTTCTGCGCGTCCTTGACCGAGACCTGCTTGAAATAATCGTCCACCGCCTCGACCACCTCGACGACGCGCCACAGGCGAAGGTCGCCCGACTGCGGATCGAGCTTGGCGCGGATGTCGTTCTCGGCGCCATAGCGCGTCTTGGCGGCGCGCTGGATCGCCTCTTCGAGCGCCTCGATCACGATCGCCTTGTCGATCAGCTTCTCGCGCGCGACCGAATCGGCGATCGCGAGCAGCTCGGCCTTGTTGGCGGAAACGGCGGTGGCCATCGGGACTTATCCTTCCACGCTAATCTTGTCGGCGCCTTCCGCCGACAGGGGTTGGGTTGCGGCGATCAATTTGTCGGTCATCAGCAGTTTGGCGTCGGCGATGTCCGAGAAATCAATCGCCATTTTCTGGAACTTCTTCACGTCGATCGCGATGCGGCCGTCCTCCAGCCCGAGCAGGATGCCCGTGAGCTGCTTGCGGCCGTCAAGCGGCTCGGTGAGGTGGAGGCGGGCCTCGTGGCCCTTCCAGTCCTCATAGTCCTGGAGCCGGGTCAGCGGCCGATCGATGCCGGGCGAGCTGACCTCGAGACGGTAGCCGCCTTCGATCGGGTCGTTGCCCGCCGCCTCGGCCTCGTCGAGGCGTTCGGAGATGCGCCGCGACAGATCGGCGCAATCGTCGATGGTGAGCTGGCGCGTATCGGGCCGCTCGGCCATGACCTGGAGCGTCGGATCGGAGGCGCCGCCATACATCTTGACGCGCACGAGCGCGAAACCGAGCGCCTCGGCCTCGGGCTCGATCATCCGCGTCAACCGGGCGATATCCGCCATGCCTGCTCCAATAGGGCGTGAGGCTTCAGCGCCGGAACCGTCCGGCCCCGACCCCTTTCACCTGACGATGTAAGAGAACGGGTGCGATATAGGCCGGTCCTCTCCCGCTGGCAAGCGCGTTGCGCATGGCGCGCAACCGTGCTTGGTTCCGCGGACATGCTTTCGGAAGGTCCTGCCATGATCCGTCGCCTCGCGCTCGCCGCTTTGCTCGCCAGCACATCCTGCTCCGCGCAGCCGCAATCGCAGGGCGCGACGAACGAGCCGGAGGCGGCGGATCAGGCCTTCGTGCCGCCGCAGCCGCCCGGCGCGAGCGACCCGGTGCCCAAGAACAGCCCGGAAAACCCCGAGATCAAGAACGTGCCGGCGACCACCGGCCGCGCCAACCTCCCCGAAACGCCGCCGCCCTTCGCGATCCAGAAGGTCGGGCAGGTCGAAGAGCCGTTCGCGATGGCGTTCCTCCCCGACGGCAGCCTGCTCGTCACCGAGAAGGCCGGGCACCTCAAGCTGCGTCATCCGGACGGCGACATGATCGAGGTGGCCGGTGTGCCCAAGATCGAGCCGGGCGGACAGGGCGGGCTGCTCGACGTCGCGATCGCGCCCGATTTCGCGCAGAGCAAGACGGTCTATCTCACCTATTCGGAAGGCGGCGAGAAGGGCAGGGCGCTCGCGCTCGCCAAGGCCACGCTGGAGACGCCTAACCCGGCACATGCGATGCTCCGGAATGTCAATGTCGTCTGGCGTTCGGGCTCGAATGGGCCGGGCGGGCAGTTCGGTGCGATCGTCACCTTTTCACCCGACGGCAAATACCTGTTCCTCAGCTCGGGCGAGCGCCAGCGTTTCAGCCCTGCGCAGGACCCCGAGCAGCTTCTCGGCAAGATCCTGCGCCTGACGCCCGATGGCAAGGCCGCGCCGGGAAACCCCATGTATGATCAGGGCGGCGTGCGCGCGATGACGTGGTCGACCGGGCACCGCAATCCCTACGGCCTCGCCTTCGCGTCCGACGGCACGCTCTGGGAGACCGAGATGGGCCCGCGCGGCGGCGACGAGTTGAACGTCATCGAGCCGGGCAAGAACTATGGCTATCCGGTCGTCTCCAACGGCGACAATTATTCGGGCCAGCCCATCCCCGATCACCCGAGCAAGCCCGAATTCGAGGCGCCCATTTTGTGGTGGAACCCCTCGATCTCGCCCGGCGGGATGATGATCTACACCGGCGACCTGTTCCCGCAATATAAGGGCAATGCCTTCATCGCCGCGCTCTCGGGCAATGCGCTGATCCGCGTCGTGCTTGACGGCAAGAACGCCAAACCCGCCGACCAATGGGCCATGAACGCCCGCATCCGCGATGTGGCGCAGGCGCCCGACGGCGCGATCTGGCTGCTCCAGGACGACGGCGTCATCGAGCGGCTGACGCCGAAGGGGTGACTCATATCCGTCATGCCAGCGAAAGCTGGCATCTCCTTGAACGACGAGACCCCGGCTTTCGCTGGGGTGACGGCAGGCTACCCCCGCACGATCAGATAGTTCATCCGCGCCGCCGCGATCGGCGTGGTGGGGTCGTCCTGCCAGGCGATCGCCTCGACATTGGCGACGCGGGTACCGAGCCGGGTGACGATCCCCTGTGCGCGCGTCTCCTTCTCGCGGCCGCCGCGCATGTAATCGACGGTGACGTTGATCGGCTTGATCCGCCCGCCGCCGTCGCTTTCGAGCGCATGATGGAGCGCGACGATCGCCGCCATTTCGAGCAATCCGCCGATCGCGCCGCCGTGGAGGAACCCCGGCCGTCCGACCACGTCGTTCGAGAACGGCATCACCAGTACCGGCGCACCGCCCTTCGCGGTCTCCACCGTCAGCCCGAGCACCTCGGCATAAGGCGGCAGCGTCATGCGCGCGCCTCCAGGAACATGTAGGTGCCCGCGACATGCGCGAGTGGATCGGCCGCATCGCCGTCATGCGCCTGGCCGCGGATGAAGGCGATCGAGCGGGTGATGCGGTAGCATTCGCCGCGGCCGATCACCGTCCGGCCCGGCGTCGCAGGCCGCAGATAATCGATGCGCAGATCGAGCGTCGCCTGCGGCCGGAACCGGCCGAGCTTGAGCCAGATCGCCATGCTTGTCGCCATGTCCATCATCGTCAGGATCGGCCCCGACGCAAGCACGCCCGATTCCGCATCGCCGATCAGCGCCGTGTCATAGGGGAGCGCCAGCTCGACCCAGTCCTGCCCGTGGGCATGGTGCCTGAGCCCCAGCCGTCCGCCATGCCCGCCCACTCCATGGGCGAGGAAGCGTTCGGGATCGAAGGGAGGAAAGTCCGCCATCGCCGGGCTTGGTACACGCGCCGCGGCCGCTTCGCCAAGCATGCAACATTACACCGAATTAATTGGCACATCCGCGCGCGCTTTTCCTAGCCAGGGGGAGGCCAAAGCAGGGGGAGCGAGCATGGACGCATTCGGGATCGACATCGGCCAGATCGTCGAGCTGGGCACGCGGGTCGCGATGCACGATGCGATCCGCGCGGCCGAAATGGTCGCCGACGACATCTTCGAATATGTCATCGGCGTCGCGATCCTGATCTACGAGATCGACCCGAGCTGATCTTCGGCCGTGACGGCGATCGCAGGCGATGGCGTCCTCGCCGCGGCGAACGAACGTTCGCGCGCCAGGGCGGTGCGTTGGCGAGAGAGCACGGCTTATCGTGCATTGGGGGAACGGTTCGCAGGGCTCGATCGCGCATCGGCGCATGACGTGGCCCGCCGTGCACGCGCGCTGCTGGAGGACGATGCCTGGGCGCACGCGCTGCTGACGCCCTTGATCGAGGCGCTGGCGGGCGATCCCTGGTTCGAGCCGCCGCTGCGCGTGAGCCGCGATCCGCTCCGCACGGGGGCGGTGCTGTTCGACTGCCCGGCGGTATCGATCGCCGCCTCGGTGCTTTCGGCCGACGCGCTCGCCGCGTTGCCGCAGCCCGAGACGATCGTGGTGCCGGGCCGCCTGTCGGTGGTGCGCTACGTTCGAGGCGGCGGCGCGCGGCTGCGGCTATGGGCGGCCGATCCGGTGCGCGGCGACTTTTCGGCGGCTGGCGCGCGGCCATGCCGCATGCTCGGTCTGCTCCCGATCGGCGACGGGGTCGTGCTCAGCCTCGACGGGCGCACGCGTGGGCATCTGCTCGAAGGCGCGACCGCCGACGTGGTGACGATCACGGCGACCGTGCGGGCCGGGGCGGCGCCGTTCATGCGCGAATATGCGCGTGCCGACGGCGCCTTCGTGCGCGTGGCGACGCTCGACGACGGCGCGGCACGAAGCCAGATGCTGCTCACCCTGCTCCGCCATCTCGGCCACGCCGATGCGGGCGGATGTTTCGAGGCGGCGAGCCGCGATCCGGCCTTTTTCCTGCGTTGGCAGGCGATGCGTGAATGGCTCGCGCTCGATGCGCCGGCTGCGCTCCCGCGGCTCGCCGAGCTCGCCCGCGACGACTCCAATGACGAGGTGCGGGCCGCGGCGGCGGCGACTCTTCCCGTCGTCGAACAATGCGTTGCCGACCGCCGATGCCGCGGCTGATCGATCCGGGCGCGGGCGCCGCGATCGGGCTCGACGAGCTGACCGACATGCTCGACGCCTGCCCGCTCGATCTGCGCGACGAGGAGGCGCTGGCGAGCCTCGGTCCGCTGCTCGCCCGGCTGGGGCGCAACCGCACCTTCCTCGCCGATCTCGCGATCGAGGAATTGAAGGCGCGCTGCGGCGGCCAAGCGGCGAACGCCTATGGCGCGCAGGTGCTGATGCTCCGCCCGGTCGACGGCCGCACCGTGCTGCGCGCGAATTTCTGGCCTGCCGCCGACGATGCCGTGTTGCGCGCGAGCGGGCCGGCCGCCTTCTTCTATGGTCTCGCGCACGATCACAATTTTCCGTTCCTCACCGTCGGCTATCTCGGGCCGGGCTATTGGAGCGACTATTACGAATATGACGCGGCGCGCGCGCTCGGCCTTCCCGGCGAGAAGGCAGGGCTGCGCTTCGTCGAGCGATCGCGGCTCGAAGAGGGCAAATTGCTGCTCTACCGCGCGCATCGCGACGTTCATGTCCAGCATCCGCCCGACGCCTTTTCGGTATCGCTCAACATCCTCGTCTACGATCCCGCCCAGCCGTGGCGATCGCAGCTCGCGTTCGACGTGGAGAGCGATACCGTCCTGCGCCCGCTGACGACCACGCCGTCCGAAGCGCTGGTCGCGCTCGCGACGCATCTCGGCGGCGATGACGGCCGCGATCTGGCCGAACAGCTCGCCCGCCGCCATCCGCACCCGCGGATGCGCGCCACCGCGTTGGCCGCGCTCGCCGCCCGCTCGCCCGATCGGGCGGTGCGGGCGGCGGTCTTCGCGGCCGCGTGCGACGATCCGGATCCGTATGTCGCGGGCCGCGCCGCCGAACGGCTGCGCGCGATCGAGGCGCTCGAATAGCTCCGTAACGGAGCCGGTTGGCGCCAAACAGACGTCCGATGCGCTAAGGTCGATCGATGGCGAGGGTGGGGGTGTCGCAGGTCGACCGCGCGGGGCTCGCGCCGGCATTGGCTGCGCGCGGCATCGAGACCTGCCCGATCGAGGGCGCGTCCGACGACCGATACGGCGCGATCCTGTGTGGCCGCATATTGCCGGCGCGCGAGCGCATGGCCCGGTGGCGCGCGCGCTGGGCGGGGCTGCTCGTGCTGCTTGCCGCGGATCAGGCCGATGCGGTCGCGTTGCTCGATGCCGGGGCCGACGATGCGATCCTCGCGGAGGCGTGCGACGCGTTGATCGCCGCGCGCGTCGCGGCCGTGCTTCGGCGGCCGGGCGGGGATCGCGTGCTGCGCGTCGGCGGCCTCGCGATCGATCCGGTGGAGCGCCGCGCCAGCCGCGACGGCCGCGCGCTCGATCTGCTGCCGCGCGAATATGCGCTGCTCGTGTATCTTGCCCGCCATGCAGGCGTCGTGCGCACGCGGCGCGATCTGCTCGGCGACGTGCTGGGCCTCGATTTCGATCCGGGCACGAACGTGATCGAGGTTCATATCTCGCGGTTGCGCGCCAAACTGGATCGCGGTTTCGCGCGCGCCATGCTGTTGACCGAGAAGGGCAGGGGCTACCGCCTCGCCGCGGATTGAAGCGTCGCCGCCGCGGCGGTAGCGTCCGCGCCCATGAACGACCGTGTCTCGATCGCCGTCGCCGATCACGTCGCCGAGGTCCGGCTCACCCGGGCCGACAAGATGAACGCGCTCGATCCGGCGATGTTCGAAGGAATTGGCGCGGCGATCGATTCGCTGAGGGCGCGCAAGGACGTGCGCTGTGTCGTCCTGTCGGGGGAGGGGCGGGCGTTCTCCGCCGGGCTGGACATGGCAAGCATGGCTGCGGGCGGTTCCGGCCTCTCGCCCCGTGAACGCAATGCCGACGGCGCGATCCTGCCGCAACATGTCGCCTGGGGCTGGCGGACGCTGCCGATGCCGGTGATCGCCGCCGTCCATGGCGTCGCGTTCGGCGGCGGCTTCCAGATCATGTCCGGCGCCGACATCCGCATCGCCGCCCCGGACACCCGCTTCTCCATCCGCGAGGTGCATTGGGGGCTGGTGCCCGACATGGCCGGCTTCGCACTCTGGCGCACCCTCGTCCGAGACGACGTGCTCCGCGAGCTGACCTACACGGCCCGCGAATTCCACGCGGTCGAGGCGCTGGCGGCGGGCTTCGTCACGCGCCTCGCGGACGATCCTCACGCCGAAGCGATGGCGCTCGCCCGCACCATCGCCGCGCGCAGCCCCGCCGCCATCCGCGCCGCCAAGCGCCTGGCCGACCTTTCGGCGGATGCGGACGCGCGAACGATCCTCGCCGCCGAGACGGAGGAACAGGCGAGGCTGTTGGGCTCGCCCGAGATGATGGAGGCGGTGGCGGCGAATATTGCGGGGCGGAAATCGGTGTTCGAGGCTTGAAAAGCTGCTGCTGGCGGCAGTGGCGCTTCTCCAGGTCGCTGTCATCCCGGCCTTGAGCCGGGGGCCCGCTATACCTTTCTCTGTCAGCATCAAGTCAGATGAAGATCGAAGAAGCGGGACCCCGGCTCAAGGGCCGGGGTGACGACTATCTATATGCCGGCTGCTGGGGTGTAGGTCCCCTATCTCGGCGCCATTCGGATCGCACCGTCGAGCCGCACGTCCTCGCCGTTCATGTACGGATTCTCGATCATCGCGAGCGCGAGCTTCGCATATTCGTCCGGTCGTCCGAGCCGTTTGGGGAAGGGCACCGAGGCCGCGAGCGCATCCTTCACCTGTTGCGGTGCCGCGGCCATCAGGGGCGTGTCGAAGATGCCGGGCAGGATTGTGTTGACGCGGATGCCCTCGTTCATCAGGTCGCGCGCGATCGGCAGCGTCATGCCGACGACGCCGCCCTTTGACGCCGAATAGGCCGCCTGACCCATCTGCCCGTCTTCGGCGGCGATGCTCGCGGTCATCACGATCGCGCCGCGCGCGCCATCGTGCCCGCGCTCCAGCGTCAGCATCCCCGCGGCCGACTTGGCGACGCAGCGGAAGGTGCCGACGAGGTTGATCTGGATGAGCCAGTTGAACGCCTCGGCCGGGAAATGCTTGATGCTGCCGTCCTCCTTCGATCGGCTCGCGGTCTTCATCGCATTGCCGGTCCCTGCACAGCAGACGAGCGCGCTTTCCTGACCATGGGCCGCGCGCGCTCTGGCGAACCCCGCATCGACCGAGGCATCGGAGGTCACGTCAACCTCGCAGAACAGGCCGCCGATCTCCTCGGCGACGGCGCGGCCTTTCTCCTCCTGCAAATCGAAGATCGCGACCTTCGCGCCCTTCACCGCTAGCGCTCGCGCCGTCGCCGCGCCCAAGCCGGACGCGCCACCGGTGACGACCGCCGCGATATTGTTGCCGAGTTCCATCGTTTCCTCCCGGTTACAGCCGCTCGACGATCGTCACATTGGCGATCCCGCCCCCCTCGCACATCGTCTGGAGGCCATAACGGCCGCCGCGTTGGCCGAGTGCATGAACGAGCGTCGCCATCAGTTTGGCCCCAGTCGCGCCGAGCGGGTGGCCGAGCGCGATTGCGCCGCCGTTGACATTGAGCTTTGCCGGGTCCGCGCCGGTATGCCGCAGCCACGCGAGCGGCACCGGGGCGAAGGCCTCGTTGACTTCGTAAAGGTCGATGTCCTCGATCCGCATCCCGGCGCGCTTCAGCGCCTTGTCGGTCGCGAACAGCGGTTCTTCGAGCATGATGACCGGATCGCCCCCGGTCACCGTCAGATTGTGGATGCGCGCGAGCGGCGTCAGGCCGTGCTGCTCGAGCGCGGCCTCGGACACGACCAGCACCGCGCTCGCGCCGTCGCAGATCTGGCTGGCGTTCGCCGCCGAGACGACGCCGTTATCGGAAAGGAGCTTGACCGAGCCGATCCCCTCGCGCGAGGCATCGAAGCGGATGCCTTCGTCCACGCGATGCTGCTCCTCGCCCTCGGGCGTCTGAATCGTGAGCGGCACGATCTCGTCCTCGAAATCGCCCCGCTCGGTTGCCGCCGCGGCGCGGCGGTGGCTTTCGAGCGCGTAATCGTCGAGCGCATCGCGCGAGAAGCCGTATTTCTTCGCGATCATCTCGGCGCCCATGAATTGCGAGAAGGCGATGCCGGGATAGCGCACCTCCTGTCGGGGCGACTTCGCGCGCCCCAGCCCCGCATCGGCGAAGAGCTTGCCGGTCGAGCCCATCGGCACGCGCGTCATGCTCTCGACGCCGGCGGCGATCACCACATCCTGCGTGCCGGACATGACGGCCTGCGCGGCGAACTGGATCGCCTGCTGCGAGGAACCGCATTGCCGGTCGATCGTCACCGCGGGCACGCTTTCGGGAAGCGACGAGGCGAGCACGGCGCCGCGCCCGACCTGGAAACTCTGCTCGCCGCCCTGGCTGACACAGCCCATGACGACATCCTCGATCGCCGCGGGATCAATGCCGGTCCGCTCGACCAAGGCGTCGAGCACCGCGCCCGCCATGTCGGCCGGATGCCACCCCGCGAGCCGCCCAGCGCGCTTGCCGCCCGCGGTCCGCAACGCCTCGACGATATAGGCTTCCGCCATCCAGGGCTCTCCATCGGGTTCGTGTTTGAAACTGATCCTGCGCGAATCCGCAGGTCGCGACAAGGGCGTTCCATGCCCGAACGCTGGAGGAGAGGAGCCGACCACGATCGTGTTCGGCTGCGGACAGTTTTGTGCGCGTTGGTCGGGATCGGTCAGTGGGAGTTGCCCGGCGTTACGCCGTCCGCGCCGATCCGCGCCTCTCTGCGCCCTGGCACGCTTGCTGCATCTCCTCCCGTGCCGCCGGCGTCGGCGGCAGCGTTTGTTGGAGGACATCATGCGTACCCTTGTTTCCCCGTTTCTGCTCGGCGCGATTGCCGCGACACTCTCCGCGCCCGCCTACGCCACGAACCACGCGCCCGCGGCCGAGGTATCGCATCAGGTGGAGGTGCGGATATCGCCCGACGGCGAGACCGAATATTGTGTTCGGATGCGGCCGACGACCGGATCCATCCTGCCGCGCGAGATCTGCAAGACAGCGGCGGAATGGGAGAAAGAGGGCGCTCGCATCGTCCGGAAGTGAGCGTCGGTGCCCGCGTGCAGTGATGTGCCGCGGGCGCGCATTCAAAACCGGTTGTCTCTCGGGAAACCCGTGGGAGGCATGCGGCCGGCGGCGCCTCGGGCAGTACGCCAGGGGGTCATATCGGGCTCGGTCCGGGTGCGGCCGGTGTCGCCGCCCATCGTCCATGATAGCCCCTCGGCGAAGGTGAAGGTGGTCGCATCGGCGAGGCCGCCGTCGCGGTAGCGCTGGAGCTGGACGCCCTGGCCGCGGGACAGCTCCGCCAGTTCCGACAGCGGGAAGACGAGCAGCTTGCGGTTGTCGCCGATCGCGGCGACGTAATCGTGGGCCGGGTCGATCGGCTTGACGAGCGCGAGCTTCGCGCCCTTGCGCGGCGTCACCACTGTCTTTCCCTTGCGCGTCTCGGCGAGCACGTCGGCGGTCTTGACGACGAAGCCGCGTCCGTCGGTGGCGGCGACGAGCAGCTTTTCCGCCGCGCTCGCAGGCAGCAGGCCGACGATCTCCTGATCACCCTCGATGTCGATCATCAGCCGCACCGGCTCGCCGAAGCCGCGGCCGCCGGGGAGCTTGTCGGCGCCGAGCGTGTAGAAGCGCCCGCTCTCGACCGCGAGCAGGATCTTGTCGGTGGTCTGCGCGTGGAAGGCGAAGGCGGGGCCGTC
This sequence comes from uncultured Stakelama sp., assembly GCA_964639855.1. Classification (GTDB taxonomy): domain Bacteria; phylum Pseudomonadota; class Alphaproteobacteria; order Sphingomonadales; family Sphingomonadaceae; genus Sphingomonas. The sequence goes on from CAZXFY010000037.1 coordinate 19,890, forward strand.
GCCTTCCTTGAACTTGAGCGTGTCGGCGGCGGCGAGATCGACATGCCCTTTCATCGCACGCACCCAGCCGCGCTGCGACATGATGACGGTAATCGGCTCGCGGTCGATCATCGCCTCGAGCGGGATGTCGCGCGCGGGGGCGGCCTCCTCGACGAGCGTGCGGCGGCGGCCGAGCGCGGTTTCGGGGCCGTAGCGGTCGCGGATCTTGGCGAGGTCGCGCTTGAGCCGGGTGCGCTGGCGGGCGTCGCTGCCGAGGAGCTGCTCCAGCTCGCCGCGCTCCTTCTCCAGCGCCTCCTTTTCCTTGCGCAGCTCCATTTCCTCGAGCTTGCGCAAGCTGCGCAGCCGCATGTTGAGGATCGCCTCGGCCTGGCGGTCGGTGAGCGCGAATTCGGTGATCATCACCGGCTTGGGCTCGTCCTCGGTACGGATGATCGCGATCACGCGGTCGAGATTGAGGAAGGCGACGATGTAGCCGCCGACCAGCTCCAGCCGGTCGGCGATCTTGTCGAGGCGGTGCTGCGCGCGGCGGCGCAGGACGACGAACTGGTGTTCGACCCAGGCAAGGAGCGCCTCGCGCAAGGACATGACGCGGGGCGTGCGCGTTGCGTCGAGGACGTTGAGGTTGAGCGAGAAGCGCGATTCGAGATCGGTCAGGCGAAACAGCGAATCCATCAACAGGTCGGCATCAACGGTGCGGCTGCGCGGCTCGATGACGATGCGGATCTCGGCGTCCGATTCGTCGCGCACGTCAGCGAGGATGGGGAGCTTCTTGTCGTTGATGAGCGCGGCGGTCTGCTCGATCAGCTTCGATTTCTGGACGCCATAGGGAATCTGGTCGACCACCGCGATCCAGGTACCACGGCCCTGGTCCTCGACATGCCATTTGGCGCGCACGCGGAACGAGCCGCGGCCGGTCGCATAGGCCTCCGCGATCGCGTCGGGGCTGTCGACGATCTGCCCGCCGGTCGGGAAATCGGGGCCTTTGACATGGTCCAGCACCTGCGCGTCGGTCGCTTTCGGCTGGTCGATCAGCATCACGGCGGCGTCGAGCAGTTCGGCGGCGTTGTGCGGGGGGATCGAGGTCGCCATGCCCACCGCGATGCCCGCCGCGCCATTGGCGAGCAGGTTGGGGAAGGCGCCGGGGAACAACTCGGGCTCCTCCTCCTCGCCATTATAGGTGGGGCGGAAATCGGTCGCGTTCTCGTCGAGCCCGTCCATCAGGTCGATCGCGACCTGCGTCAGCCGGGCCTCGGTGTAGCGATAGGCGGCGGCGTTATCGCCGTCGATATTGCCAAAATTGCCCTGCCCGTCGACGAGCGGGTAGCGCAGCGCGAAATCCTGCGCGAGGCGGACCATCGCGTCATAGACCGACTGGTCTCCATGTGGGTGGTATTTGCCGATCACGTCGCCGACGACGCGCGCGCATTTCTTGTAGCCCTGGGTGGGATCGAGCCGCAGCAGGCGCATCGCCCAGAGCAGGCGGCGATGGACGGGCTTCAACCCGTCGCGCACGTCCGGGAGCGAGCGCGCGGTGATCGTCGAGAGCGCGTAGACGAGATAGCGCTCGGAAAGCGCGGAATCGAACGGGGCGTCGAGAACGCCGATCGGCGGGTTCTCGGGAAGGTCGGTCAGGTCGGTTGCCATGCGGGGGCGATAGCGCCTTCGTCACGCATGCGAAAGCTGGGTCTCCAAGTTCATAGAGACCCCAGCTTCCGCTGGGGTGACGGCTAGGGCCGATCGACATTCAGCTCTGGCGGCCTGCAAATGGCGGCTTTTCGAGCTTCCGGTGCTCACGTGCCTTGAAGCACGCTGCGCGCCGGGTCTCGAAAATCCACCATGTTCGACTCGCCATCTTCTGAATGTCGATCGGCCCTAAACCGGGCTGGGTAGGTCCCTTGCCAGTTCGGCGATCAGCCATTCGCGGAAGCGTTTTATCTTGGGGACGTTGCGGCGGTGCTCGGGATAGACGAGCCAATAAGCGTAGCCGCGCGTCGAGACCTGCTCGAACGGGCGGACGAGGCGGCCCTCGGCAAGATCGTTGCGCCAGAAGAACGGAGTGAGCATCGCGACGCCCTGACCCGCCATCGCGGCATGCCCTTCGTGCGCCTGCGAATCGAGGCGCACCCCGACGCGCGGCGGGCCGGGGGGCACGTCGATCCCCGCCTCGCGCAGCCAGTGCGGCCACCACGGATCGTGCGGGCTGATCTGCGGCACGTCGAGCAGGGCCGCGGGCACCGCGAGCGGATGGCGCTGGAGAAAGGCGGGGCTGCACATCGGCGTGAAATCGATCGCGACCAGCTTTTCCTGCGCGAGATCGGGCCAGGGGCCGCGCCCGGCTCGGATCGCGACATCGACATCGTCGCTCACGAAATCGCTGAGCGTGTCGGTGGTCTGGAGCCGGACTGCGGTGCACGGATGCGCGATCTGGAAGGCGCCCAGCCGCCAGGCGAGCCAGGTATTGGCGAAGGTGTTCGAGGTCGAGACGGTGAGCAGGCTCTCATCCTCGGCGCGCAGATCGGCGAAGGCGCCGTCGATCGCGTCGAAGGCGCGGGAAACGGGCGCGGCGGCCCGGCGCCCCGCATCGGTGAGCGTCACGCGGCGCTTCTCGCGGCGAAAGAGCGGCACGCCCAGCCGCTCCTCCAGCAACTTCACCTGATAGCTGACCGCGGCTTGCGTCATCCCGAGTTCGGCGGCGGCGGCGGTGAAATTCTCGTGTCGCGCGGCGGCTTCGAAGACGCGGACGGCGGCGAGCGGCGGGAGGGTGCGCATGGACTGCTCCATAAGCGTGGCTTGTGATGTTCGTCCAACGATTTGTTGGCGAACATATGCGGCGAGGCCGATATCGGACCCGGCACCAGTGATGCTTCCCAGCAAAAGGATGACGGCCATGAACCACGATTTCTACAGCCCGATGTGGACCCAGTATCGCGGCCAGTTCGCCGAGAATCTGGGTGCGATCGCGCGGACGATTTTCGGCGTGATCGACCATGCCTTCGGGCGCCTCCACTCTTATCAGTTCGGCGCCCCCTGGCATCGGCACGCGTGCGAGACGCGATATTCCAGCTTCCGGTGACGGTTGGCGGGTCGGCGCGGCGCCTGTAGGGAGGGGCATGATCCGATCGATCGCGCCCCTCCCGTGACGGCCTGTTCGATGGCTAGGCCCGCCCCTGCACCTGCGTTGATGACGTGGGACGATCTCACCAGCAGGCCTCGCCCCGCGGCGGATGCGGTGATCGCCTATGGCGATGATGCGATGCAGAAGGTGGACGTGTGGATACCGGCGGGCATCGGGCCGTTCCCGACGGTGCTGATGGTGCACGGCGGCTGCTGGCAGACCTCGATCGCCGACCGCTCGCTGATGGACTGGATCGCCGGTGATCTGCGCGACGACGGCTATGCCGTCTGGAACATCGACTATCGCGGGGTCGATCGACTGGGCGGGGGCTATCCTGGCACCTTCCTCGATGCCGCCCGGGCGGCGGATGCGCTGCGCGATCACGCGGGCCGCTTTCGTCTCGGGAGCGACCGGATCGTCGCGGTCGGGCATTCGGCGGGCGGGCACCTCGCCCTGTGGCTCGCCGCGCGCCGCAACCTGCCCGATGCAAGCCCGCTCGCCTGTGACGATCCGATCCGCATCGACCATGTCGTCGCGCTGGGTGCGCTCCCCGATCTCGAAGCGGTCGCGGCGAGCCCGGACAATGGCTGCGGGACCGAGGTGGTGGAGCGACTCGTCGGCCCTGCGACGGCGGTACATGCCGATCCCTATGGCGATACGTCGGTGGCGCGGCTGCTGCCGCTCGGCGTACCGCAGGATCTCCTCAACGGCCGTGAAGACGGAATCGTGCCGCTGCGGCTCGGCACGGCCTATGCCGAGAAGGCGCGCGCGGTGGGCGACGAGACGGCGCTTCACGTGATCGACGATACCGGCCATGTCGAACTCGTCGCGCCCGAGACCGCCGCCTGGGCCGAGGCGAAGCGGCTGATCGCGGCGGCGTTCGCATGATGACGCGCGACGACGCCCGCGCGCTTGACGCGGCCGATCCGCTGCGTGCGTTTCGCGAGCGGTTCGAGTTGCCCGAGGGCGTGATCTATCTCGACGGCAATTCGCTGGGGGCGCTTCCAAAGGAGACGCCGCGCGTGCTCGACGATCTCGTGCGCCGCCAATGGGGCGATCGGCTGATCCGGAGCTGGAACGAAGGCTGGATCGAGGCGCCACGGCGGATCGGCGACAAGATCGCGCGGCTGGTGGGCGCGGCGCCGGGCGAGGTGATCGTCGCCGATTCGACCTCGGCCAACCTCTTCAAGCTGCTCGTCGCCGCGCTCCGCCGCGATCCTGCGCGCACGACGATCGTGAGCGAGACGGGCAATTTCCACACCGATCTTCATATCGCCGAAGGCGCGGCGGGGTGCGTGCCGGGCGGGCGCCTGAAGGCCGTGCCGCGCAGCGCGCTTGCCGATGCGCTTGGTGACGACACCGCGGTGCTGCTGCTCACTCATGTCCATTACAAGACCGCCGAGCGCTTCGACATGAAGGTTTGGACCGACCGCGCGCACGACGCCGGCGCACTGGTGCTCTGGGATCTGAGCCATTCGGCGGGCGCCGTTTCGGTCGATCTGAACGGCGCGGGTGCGGACCTTGCCGTGGGCTGCGGCTACAAATATCTGAACGGTGGGCCGGGGGCGCCGGCCTTTCTCTATGTCGCCGAGCGGCTGCAGGACGCGCTCGCCAATCCGCTTTCGGGCTGGATGGGCCACGCCGCACCGTTCGCATTCGAGGATTTCTATCGTCCCGCCGCCGGGATCGAGCGCTGGCTGACGGGAACGCCGGCGATCCTCGGCCTCGGCGGGCTGGAGGCGGGCGCCGACGTGGCGCTCGACGCGGACATGGCGGCGGTCGAGGCGAAGAGCGCCGCGCTATTCGATATGCTGGCGGCGGCAGGCGACACGCTTGGGCTCGAATGCGTCAGCCCGCGCGATCCCGCAGCGCGCGGCAGTCATATCAGCTTTCGCGATCCGGAGGCCTATGCGATCTGCCAGGCGCTGATCGAGTGCGGGGTGATCGGAGATTTCCGCGATCCCGATATCGTCCGCTTCGGCCTGACGCCCCTGTATCTCGGGTTCGAGGACGTGGTGCGCGCTGCGGACGTGCTTCAGGACGTGCTCCAAAGCGGTGCATTCCGCGCGCCGCGCTTCGCCGTGCGGCAGGCCGTCACCTGAACCGCGCCCTTTAGCCCCCGTTAACCCAAATTCCCTAAGCGCCGGGGCGATGGCGCTCGAAAAGCTCGATCGCGCGGGGAACGCAACGGAACGGATCGGATCGGAAATGCTTCCGACGCCGGAGGAGACGACGCGCAGGCTCGATCTGCTGCCGGTCCCGGTCGCGCTTCTGGTCCGCGATGAAACCGGTCTTAGGGTGGAGGCGGCCAACGGCGCTCTGCGTCGGGCGGGAATCGGCGTCGCGTCGCGACGTTCGGACTTTCTCGATACGCTGGGTGAGCGCATCGAGGCGTTCCTCGAATCGGGTGCCGACGAGTTGGTGATCGCCTGGCAGGCGGGGAGCGCGGTCGAGGCGCGCCATTATCGGGTGACGTTGGCGCGGGCGTGGCATCATGGCGGCGAGCGTTGCCTTGCGACATTGGTGGATCACACCGCGGAAGTGCGCACCGAGCAGCACCTGCGCCGCGAGATGCTGACCGACAGCCTTACCGGCCTGCCCAATCGCGCGGGGTTTTCGGATCGGCTCGAAGGGATGATCGACACCGCGCGGGCGACGTCCTGCGCGGTGCTGGTGATCGATCTCGACCGGTTCAGCCGCGTCAATGCGTGCCTGGGCGCGCTCGCGGGGGACGAGTTGCTGATCACGGTCGCACGCCGGATCAAGGGGGCGTTGCGCGCGCGCGATACGCTGGCGCGGATCGGCGGCGACGAATTCGCCGTGCTGATGACCATCGACGACGGACCCGAGGACGCCGATCGCGTCGCCCGGCGCATCCGCGACGCACTCGCGACACCATTCCGGCTTTCCGAGCTGGAATTCCACATCGATTGCGCCGTGGGCGTGGCGTTCGGCACCGAGGGCGTCGACGATCCCGACGTGCTGATCCGGCACGCCCAGTTCGCGGTGAAGCGCTCCAAGACCAGCGGCGAGGTCGAGGCGTATCAGCCGCGTGCACTAACGCTCGCGCATGCACAGTTCGAGATGGAGACCGCGCTGCGCCGCGCGCTCGACGACGAGGGGCTTAGGCTCACCTTCCAGCCGATCTGCGATCTTGCGACCGGCAGCGTCGTCGCTTTCGAATCGCTCGCCCGCTGGACCGACGAGACGGGCGTTTCCCACCCGCCGTCCGATTTCATCCCCGTCGCCGAGGAATCAGGGCTGATCGTGCCGCTCGGCCGGTGGGCGATCGCGAAGGCGGCGGCGACGCTCGCCCAATGGGATGCGCGCGCCGGCGGCGATTGCGGCGTGCGCGTCGCGGTCAACCTGTCGGCGATCCAGCTTCAGCGCGACGATATCGCGCAAGTCGTCGAGACCGCGCTCGATGCGGCGGGGCTCGCGGGCGACCGGGTGACGCTCGAACTCACCGAAAGCGCGCTCATCACCGATCCCGACCGTATCGCGCGGGCGATGCACGGGCTGAAGGACATCGGCTGCACCGTCGCGATGGACGATTTCGGCACCGGCTATTCGAATCTCGCCTATCTCCAGAAGCTGCCGATCGACGTGCTCAAGATCGATCAGAGCTTCGTCGCGGGGATGCTCGCCGATCGCGACAAGGTGGCGATCGTGCGCGCGATACTGGGCCTCGCCCAGGCGCTGGGAATGAAGACCACCGCCGAGGGGATCGAGACCAGCGATCTCGAGCAGACGCTCGCGGCTTTGGGCTGCACCTATGGCCAGGGCTATATCTATGCGCGGGCGCTCGATCCCGATGCGGCCTACGCCTACCTCGCCGCGCGCAACCACCTCTCGGCCGCCTGATCGGCAAGCGCCGCGACGCGCTCCGCAGAGGGGAAACCTTCGGCGATCCACCGCGCCTCGACCTCGCGGAGCAGCCGCGCGACATCCGGCCCGGCCTTCACCCCGCGGGCGACGAGCGCGCCGCCGCCGATCGGCAGGCGCGGCGGCGACCAGCCCGCGATCCGCGCCGCTTCGGTGGGCGCATCGCCGAGCAGCAGCGCATCGACCGCGCCCGCGGTGCCGCGGCGATAGGCGAGGCCTTCGACCGTCGGCTCGTCGATCGGCGTCAGCGCCAGGGCAAGGCGCTTGCGCTCGGCATTGGAGAGCTTGAGCCGAGCGGCGATGGTGTCGGCGCTCTCCGCATCCTGCGGCAGCAGCGCCGCGAGACGCCGGACGGGATCGGGCGCGATGCCCGCCGATTCCTCGGCATCGGCCAACCGCGCCAGCCGCGCGGTGCCCTCCGCCGTGATCTCCGGAATGATCGGCGAGAAAATGCCGCGGTCGAGCATCAGCCGCACCACCGGAACCGCGCTCCTGGCGACGAGCAGCTTTCGAAGCTCCGCCGCGATTCGCTCACGCGAGAGCGCCATCAGGTCGTTGGCGCGCGCGATGCAGGCGTCGAGCCCCGCCCTGTCCGGCGCGTCGCCGAAACGCGCATGGAATCGGAAATAGCGCAGGATGCGCAGGTGATCCTCGGCGATGCGCTGCAATGGATCGCCGATGAACCGCACGCGGCGCGCGGCGAGATCGTCGAGCCCGCCGAAATAATCGAACAGCGCGCCGGTGAGCGGGTCGGCATAGAGCGCATTGATCGTGAAATCGCGCCGCGCGGCATCTTCGCGCCAATCGTCGGTATAGTCGACGATCGCATGGCGGCCGTCAGTCGAGACGTCGCGGCGCAGCGTCGTCACCTCGACCGGCCCGTCCGCAAGAACGGCGGTGACGGTGCCGTGCGCGAGCCCGGTGGGAACGGCCTTGATTCCCGCGGCCTCCAGCATCGCGAGCACCTGCTCGGGCACATGGCGCGTCGCGAGATCGACGTCCGAAACCTCGATACCGAGCAAGGTGTCGCGCACTGCGCCGCCCACGAATCGCGCCTCGCCCCCGGCGGCGCCGAGGACATTGGCGAGGCGCACCAGCCCCTCGCGCCGGCGCCACGCCGCGTCGGGAAGGATCACGCGGTCCATCTCAGCCGCCTCGACAGATTGACGATCATCGCCGCAGTCGCGCCCCAGATGCGGCGGCCGTCCCAGCTTATCTCGTAATAATGTCGGTCGCGGCCTTGCCATTCGACGGTGGCCTCGACGTGGTTGGCGCCGTCCAGCAGGAAGGCGAGCGGTACCTCGAACACGTCGGCGACCTCCGCCTCGTGCGGCACGAGCGGGAGGTCGGGCGGCACCACGCCGACGATCGGCGTCACCTCGAAGCCGGTGATCGTGCGATAGCGGTCGGCGGGGCCGATCACGGTGACGCAAGCGGAAGGAAGCCCGATTTCCTCCTCGGCCTCACGCAAGGCGGCGGCCGCCGCATCGGCATCGCCGGGATCGATCCGGCCGCCGGGAAAGGCGATCTGCCCGGCATGCCTGGAAAGCGTGTCGGTGCGCCGGGTGAGGATCACGCCGGGCTCCGCCCGGTCGGTGACGGGAACGAGCACGGCGGCGGGAAAGCGCGTCGCGCGCGCATCGTCCAGCGCGTCCTCGTCGCGCTCGTCGCCGCTCAGCAGCACGAGTTCGTCATGCGGATGGGCAAGCGCCGCGCGGAGGCGATCGGCGAGCGTCATGCCGCATCCAGCGCGAAGAAGGCGCCGTCGCTCCACACGCCCGGCGGCGTCGTGCCCGAGGCGAGCGCGCGCTCGGCAAGATCGTAGAAGACCGGACGGGCGACCAGCGCGTCGAGCCCGCCGCGGACATGGAGATAGGGGCGGGGACCTTCCGGCGTTTCGACGAGGCGCAGCGGGTGGTCGGGGCCGGCGGTGACCAGCTCGCCGGTGTTGAGGCGGAAGGCGAGCCGTGCTGTCTCGCCGTCGCCTCCGGCCTTCATCTCGACCGCGACGAACGGGGCATCCTCCACCTCGATGACGAGCTTTTCGGCGGGCGTCACCAGCACATAGCCGCCATCGGACTCACGCCGCAGGATGGTGGAAAAGAGGCGGACGAGTTCCGGCCGGCCGATCGGGCTTCCCTGATGGAACCAGGTGCCGTCGGCGGCGATTCGCATCTCGCTGTCGCCGCAATGCGCCGGGTGCCAGTGCTCGACCGGCGGCAGCCGCCGCTCGCGCGCATGGCGGGCGATCTCATCCAGCGAGAGCGTCGCGAAATCGGGCAGGGCAGGCATCGGCATCGGCCGCACGGGTAGGCGAGCGGCGCGGGTGCGTAAAGACGGACCGGAGAGGCTCCCCCGAGTCGATATTTCGTCAGGACGACGATTGCCTCCGATCGCTATCCGGGCCCAGCAGCCCCGGCACGTCGGGGACGTGTGGGCCGCGGGCGAGGAGGCGGGCGGGGTCGAAGGGACCGGGCAGGCGCCAGCGGCCGGTGCGCTCCGCGGCGAAGGCGAAGAAGCGGCCGTAATAATCGGGATCGCCGACCAGCATCAGGCGGTCGGCATCGCCGCCGGCTTCGGCAGCGGCGAGCATGTGCTCCATCAGCCGATGGCCGAGCCCCTGGTTCTGGAGCGGCGGATCGATCGCGACCGGGCCGACCATCACCAGCGGCCGGACAATGCCGTCGTCGCCCGCAAGCGCGACGGGCCAGCACTGGATCGTACCCGCGAGACCGTCGTCGCCGACGAGGGCGAAGCTCAGTGCCGCGATCGGCGCGATGCCTTCGCGTACCTTGTAGGCGGTCCGCGCATGTCGGTTGGCCCCGAAGGCGCGGTCGAGCAGATCCTCGACGGCGACGGGGTCGATCTCGTCAATGGGCACGAACCGGAGCATCGGCGGTCCTTCGGATGGACGGCGGGGGCGGCGCGCTTTAGCCTCACACGGCGCGCGTGCAAGCGCGAATCGCTTGGGGACAGGAAAGCGATGAAACTCTACGATGCCGAATGGGCGCCGAGCCCGCGCCGCGTGCGCATCTATCTCGCCGAGAAAGGCATCGAGGTCGAGCGGGTGCAGGTGGACCTGCGCACCGGCGAGCAGCTCGGCGACGCGTATCTCGCGATCAACCCGCGGGGCGCGGTGCCCGCGCTCGAGCTCGACGACGGCGAGGTGATCTGCGAATCGGCGGCAATCTGCCGCTATTTCGAGGCGCTTCACCCCGATCCGCCGCTGTTCGGCACCAGCCCCGTAGAGATCGCGCGAATCGAATCGTGGACGCGCCGCGTCGAGAATGACGGCTATACCGCCGCGGTCTACGCCTTCCGCAACAGCCGCGACATGTTCAAGGATCGCGGCGCGCCCGGCAAATGGCCGCCCATTCCGCAGATTCCCGAACTCGCCACGCGCGGCGCGATCATGTGGAACGCCTTCGTCGAGGGGCTGGACGGGCGGCTCGGCGACACCGAATGGATCGCCGGGGGCGCGTACAGCTTCGCCGACATCACCGCGCTGGTCGCGATCGACTTCGCGCAAGCGGTGCGGATGGCGGTGCTGGAGGGGTGCGAGAACATTGCGCGCTGGCACGCCGCCGCCTCGGCCCGGCCGAGCGCGTCGGCCTGAGTTGCCGTTTCGCAGAGCGCGCCCTAAAGGCGCGCCATGCCGCGCGACCGCCTTCAGCTCGAAGTCCACGATCTTGAGGTGCCGGTCCTCACCGGCATCTATTCGGAGGAAACGCATCTTCCGCAGCCGCTCCGCATCTCGCTGACGGTCGACCTCGACTGTCCCGACCGATTCGGGGCCGACACGGCCCTTTCCGAATCGAAGAACTATCTCGACCTGAAGCGCGCCGCGACCAACCTGCCCGAGGGGCAGCATTTCACGCTGATCGAAGGCGTTGCCGACCATATCGCCGAGACGCTGTTTCTCCAGGATGTGCGGGTGCAGCGCGTGGAGGTGAAGATCGTCAAGCTCGCCATCGCCGAAGCGGGCGAATCGATCGGAATTACGCTGGAGCGGCACCGGCGTTGAGAATCGCCATCGGATCGTCCGATGCGCCCGTAAGGTCGGCTTCTATTCCGCTTTGAAGAAATCAGCGCTCCTGCTTTCGCAGGAGCCCAGGCCGGGTTTAATAAGAATGCCGCCGGTCGCAGGGGCCCAGCGAGCGCAGCACGAATTGATAATCCTCGCGCGCCATCCTGGCATTGGCCGGATCGGCGGATTCGAGGCTCGATTCGGGAAGCGCGGGCGGCAGCGCGCAGGCGAGGCGATACCAGAGCAGGGTGTTCGGCGCGGGCGGCGCAGCGGCGGCATCGACGATCTCGCTCAGCGCGACCGCCCAACGCTTTTGCTCGCCCGGACGGCTGAGGATGCTGAGCGAGACGGGGCTGCCGTCCGCGGTCGAGAGGAAGATCTGCGTCTCGCCCTCGCCCGGAAGCGAGCCCGGGACATGGAAGGCGTTGCCGATCCCCGTGATGACGGGCGGCGCATCGGGCGCTACTGCCTCGCGCGCGATCTGCCGGACCAGCGCGTCGGCCGCGGGCGACCAGGGCCGCTGCGCGTCGGGCGCGATGAGTTGGAGTTGATCGGGCCGATTCGCGACGGGCCGCGCGAAGAGCAGCACGCGCAAGTGCTTCAACCGGGGCGTGTCGCCTTGCGAATCGATCGGCACGTCGACGAGGTAGCCGACCCGCTTGGGAATGCCGGTGGCGCCGCGGATGAGAGCGATCACCTCCGCATTGACGTAGAATCGCGCCATGCCGGGCGCGACGCCAATGGCTTCTTCCCCCTTGATTCGCACCGTGCTGTCGATCGTCGCATCGACGATGAGCGGCGCGGCGAGGACGAGGTCCGCGAAATCGGCGTAATGCGGCCCGGAAAGCGCGATTCGCCCGGCGGGCGGCGGCTCCTGTCCAAAAGCGGGACCGGCCGGAAACACCGCGACGGCGAGCGCCGCCAGCGCGATTTTGGGAACGTTGAACATGGTCGCCGCGTTACGCGTTTCAGGTTTTCGCATACAGAAATAACTCTGTTACATGTCGTTTGTTCGTTTGTTGCGCAAGACAGGGCGTTGCGTCTAGCGATCGGTGTCGATAGAGACTCGCGAACCCCGCCGGGCTGGTCTAGCCTGACGGGGTCGGTTGGCCTACGGAATCGAGCAGCAGACGCCGGGCCTTGGTCGATCGGGATTGAAGGAGTGTCGTTTCTGAATGGCCTACGCTGATAGGAATGCGGGCGGAAGTCGGATGGTGGCGATCGGTATCGTCGTCCTCATCCACGTCGCGCTCGGCTATGCCTTCGTCACCGGGCTGGCGTACCAGTACGTCAAGAAGGTTTCGGACAAGTTGAACACCTTTGACGTCGAGCCGCCGCCGCCGCCGCCGCCGGACGAGCCGCCGCCGCCGCCGCCGCCGGATCAGCCGCTGACGCCGCCGCCGGTGGTGTCGCCGCCGCCGATCGTGCGCACGCCGACGCCGCCGCCCGTCATCATGAACACTGTGCCGACGCCACCCAAGGTGTACGTGCCGACACCAATCGCCGTGCCGCCCGCGCCGCCCGCGCCGCCAGCGCCGCGCGTTGACAAGTCGGCCAAGGTGCGCGGCAATCCGGGACGATTCTTCGGACCGGACAATTATCCGCCGCAAGCGAAGCGCGAGAATGCCGAAGGCACGACTCGGGTGCGGTTGACGGTCGGAACCGATGGTCGCGTCAGCAACTGTTCGGTGACCTCGTCGAGCGGCAACGATTCGCTCGATGAAACGACGTGCAACATCTTCCGCAGGAAGGTCCGCTACGAGCCGGCGAAGGATCAGAACGGAAATCCGATCACGGATACGGTCACCCAGTCGGTCACTTGGCGACTGACCGGCTGACGGTCGGTCGCCACGCCGGGGTGGCCGACGGTTCACCCGGCTTGCTATTCTTGGTTTAGAAGGAACAAAGCCACATGCTCACCACCATCCTCGCCGCCGGCACCGCGGCCCCGCAGGGGGAGAATCCGTACGGCCTCATCCCCGCCCTCCAGCAGGGCGGCCTGATCGCCCAGACCGTGTTCGGCATCCTCGTGCTGATGTCGATCGTCTCGTTCTACATCCTGTTCACGAAGCTGTTCGAGCAGCAGAAGATCATCAATCAGGCGAAGCGGATCCGTCAGAGCTTCTGGAACTCGCCCAACCTGCGGGAAGCGTCGGCCAAGCTCGAGAAGAACTCGGCCTACAAGCAGATCGTCGACGACGGCCTTGCCGCGCAGGAGCAGCACGGCAGCCTGACCGATCCGGTCGAGGCGCATGACTGGGTGCACGGCTCGCTGGCGCGCTCGGAAGCGGCGATCAACTCGAAGCTCAACACCGGGCTCGCCTTCCTGGCGACGGTCGGCGCGACCGCCCCGTTCATCGGCCTGTTCGGCACGGTTATCGGCATCTATCGCGCGCTCATCAAGATCGGTGCGAGCGGGCAGGCGTCGATCGACGCGGTCGCCGGCCCGGTCGGCGAGGCGCTGATCATGACCGCCCTCGGTCTGGCGGTCGCGGTGCCTGCGGTGCTCGCCTACAACTGGCTCCAGCGCCGCAACAAGGCGATCTCCGAAGATCTGTCGGCCTTCTCGAACGACGTGCTCGGCTATATCGCATCGGGCGGCGTGGTGAAGCCGTCGGCCCCCGCTGCCAAGACGTCGGCTGCCGCCGGCGCCAAGCCGGCCACGGGTGCGACCGCTGCGCCGAAGCGTCCGTAAGACGATAGGGGCCGGCGTCGGGAAACCGATGCCGGCCACCGTCGCAGGATCGTCCTGCGGCGAACAAGAATTCAGAGGATAGCTCTCAATGGCAGTGAGCGTTGGTGGAGATCCCACCGAAACCCCAATGTCGGACATCAACGTCGTCCCGCTGACGGACGTCATGTTGGTGCTGCTCATCGTGTTCCTGATCGCGGTTCCGGTCGTGATCCAGGCGGTCGAAGTCAAGTTGCCCGACGTGCGGTACGAAGTGACCCAGACCAAGCCGGAGAACGTCTCGCTTTCGGTCCGCGCAGGGCCGAACGGCGAGTGCCAGGTCTTCTGGAACATGACGCCGGTAACGAGCGAGGAACTGCTCGATCGCGCGGTCGACAAGCTGAAGCTCGAGATCGCGCGCCAGGGGGGTGTCGATGCGCCCGGTCTCGAGCTTCCCGAAGCGCACATCCGTGGGGACGTGAACACGCCGTATCACTGCATCGGCGGCGCGATCTACACCATGCAGATGGCGGGTTTCTCGCGTGTCGGCTTCATTTCCCAGCCGCCCCCCGGCGGTGTCACGACGCGGTTGTGAGCCCCCGGAAAGTCAGGAGTAATACCACATGGCAATGAGCGGTGGCCAAGACGACGGCGAACCGATGATCGAGATGAACGTGACGCCGCTGATCGACGTCATGCTCGTGCTCCTCATCATGTTCATCATCACCATCCCGCCACAAACCCACGCGGTGAAGGTCGATCTGCCGCAGAATTCGGATCAGAACCAGCAGGTCATCCAGCCGGACAAGAACAAGATCACGATCGATCCGGCGGGCGTAATCACATGGAATGGCGCCCCCGTCGACGAGATCACGCTGCGCCAGTATCTGGAACAGACGACGTTGATGACTCCCGAGCCCGAGCTGCACTTCCAGCCCGACCGGGATGCGCGTTACGCGAAGGTGGACGAGGTTCTCGCGATCATCAAGCGCTCGGGCGTGACCAAGCTCGGCTTCATCGGCAACGAGCAATATTACCGCGATTTCTAGCGATTCGCGCCTGCGACGGCACGAAGACGGGCGGCTTTCGGGCCGCCCCTTTTTTATCCTCGGCGGCGGCGATCGAATGCCGGATGCGCTCGCCCTGGCTGGCCCGGAAAGCGGCGGGCGCTACAGCCGCGGCAGCGTAACGCCGCGCTGGCGCATATATTTGCCGGCACGATCGGCGTAGCTCGTCTCGCACGGCTCGTTGCCTTCTAGGAACAGGAACTGGCAGGCGCCCTCATTGGCATAGATTTTCGCGGGCAGCGGGGTCGTGTTCGAGAATTCGAGCGTCACGTGCCCCTCCCAGCCGGGTTCGAGCGGGGTGACGTTGACGATGATGCCGCAGCGCGCATAGGTCGATTTGCCGAGGCAGATGACGAGCACGTCG
>CAZXFY010000038.1:0-35016 GCA_964639855.1 uncultured Stakelama sp.
GATGTCGAACGTCACCTCGATCTGCGGCACGCCGCGCGGCGCCGGCGGGATGCCGACGAGGTCGAACTGGCCGAGCAGCTTGTTGTCCGCCGCCATCTCGCGCTCGCCCTGGAACACGCGGATCGTCACCGCCTGCTGGTTGTCGTCGGCGGTCGAATAGGTCTGCGACTTCTTGGTCGGGATCGTGGTGTTGCGATCGATCATGCGCGTGAACACGCCGCCCAGCGTCTCGATGCCGAGCGACAGCGGCGTCACGTCGAGCAACAGCACGTCCTTGACGTCGCCCTGGAGCACGCCCGCCTGGATCGCGGCGCCGATCGCCACCACCTCGTCGGGGTTGACGCCTGTGTGCGGCTCCTTGCCGAAGAAGTCCTTCACGACGCTGCGCACCTTGGGCATGCGCGTCATGCCGCCGACGAGCACGACCTCGTCGATCGCATCGGCCTTCAAGCCCGCGTCGCTAAGCGCCTTCTTGCACGGATCGAGCGTGCGCTTGATCAGATCCTCGACCAGGCGTTCGAGATCCGAGCGGCTGATGGTCTTCACCAGATGCTTCGGCCCGTTCTGGTCCGCGGTGATGAAGGGCAGGTTGACCTCGGTGGTCTGCGCCGAGGAGAGCTCGATCTTCGCCTTCTCGGCGGCTTCCTTCAGCCGCTGGAGCGCGAGCTTGTCCTTCGTGAGGTCGATGCCTTCGGCCTTCTTGAAGTCTTCCGCGAGGAACGACAGCAACTTGGCGTCGAAATCCTCGCCGCCCAGGAAGGTGTCGCCGTTGGTGGCCTTCACCTCGAATACGCCGTCGCCCACCTCGAGGATCGAGATGTCGAACGTACCGCCGCCGAGGTCATAGACCGCGATCGTCTTGTTCTCGTTCTTGTCGAGCCCGTAGGCGAGCGCGGCCGCGGTCGGCTCGTTGATGATGCGCAGCACCTCGAGCCCGGCGATCTTGCCGGCATCCTTGGTCGCCTGGCGCTGGGCGTCGTTGAAATAGGCGGGAACCGTGATCACGGCCTGCGTCACCGTCTCGCCGAGATACGATTCGGCGGTTTCCTTCATCTTCTGGAGGATGAAGGCCGAGATCTGCGCCGGGCTGTAATCCTGCCCGCCCGCCTGCACCCAGGCGTCGCCGTTCGAGCCCTTGACGATGTGATAGGGGACGAGCTCCATGTCCTTCTTGGTCATGGGGTCGTCGAAGCGGCGGCCGATCAGGCGCTTGACCGCGAACACGGTATTGTCCGGGTTGGTGACCGCCTGGCGCTTGGCCGGCTGGCCGATCAGGCGCTCGCCGTCCTTGGCGAAGGCCACCACCGACGGCGTCGTGCGCGCGCCCTCGGCATTTTCGATCACCTTAGGCTTGCCGCCTTCCATGACGGCGACGCAGCTGTTGGTCGTGCCCAGGTCGATTCCGATTACTTTAGCCATAGTCCCTCGTTGGCCCCGCAAGATGAAAACAGTTCGGTGCCCGCGCCGCCCCACCGGCTGCGCGTGCGACCGTCATGTGAGCGGATATAGGGGGGCTTCGCCTTGCCGCAAGATTGAGGGCTGCGTAGAATGCCGGTTCCGTCCCGAAGCTGTACGCATGAGGCCCCGCGTTGAAATTCGTCCCCGCAGTCGTCGTCCTCGCCGCCGCGCTTTCGAGCTGCAACATGCAGGACGACATCTACGCGACGCATGCATGGGTGCGCCTGCCCGCGGTGGAGGGCCGGCCGGCGGCGGCCTATTTCACGCTGCACGGCCATTCGAAGGATTCGGCGCTCATCAATGTGACGAGCCCGGTGGCGATCAAGACCGAGATGCACGAGACGATGGCGAAGGGCAACATGACGAGCATGGCGCCGATCGAGCGCGTGCCGCTGCCCGCCGACTCGACCGTGGCGTTCGCACCCGGCGGGCGGCATGTCATGCTGTTCGACGTCAATCCCGTGATCAAACCGGGAAGCACCGTGCCGCTGCGGCTGACGTTCGTCGGCTTTCCGCAGATCGAGGTCGATGCGGTCGCGGTCGCGGCGGGTGCCCCATCGCCGTTCGAGGACGACTGAACTGAACGCGCGGCCGCTCACCCAAGGTGAGGTCGCGCTCGCCAGGAGCGTGTTCGGCGAAACGGTCGATTATGGCCGTGTGCGAATCGTGCGCGGCAAATGGGCCTTCTTCCAGCCGCGCCATGTGGTGATGGCGCCGCGCGGCTCGATTCATTTCCATCCCAAAGGCCGTCTCTATCGCGACGATTTCGCGGCTTCCTCGCTAAGCGACCAGGGGCTGTTCATCCACGAGATGACGCATGTCTGGCAGCACCAGAAGGGTATCTGCCTGCCGCTCGCGCGGCATCCCTTTTGCCGGTACGGCTATGCGCTTCATCCCGGCCGGCAGCTCGCGCGCTACGGGATCGAACAACAGGCCGAGATCGTGCGGCACGCCTTTCTGCTGAGGACGGGCGCGCGCGTGGCGGGGGCGCCGCCGGTGGCGCAGTATGAGAGCATGCTTCCGTTCATCCCGTGAGGCATGATCGAGCGATTCAGGAGGAGGAATCCCATGTCGAATCGTGAACCGCGTCTGGTGGCGATCGTGCCGTGCAACGATCTCGATGCGGCGGAACGCTGGTGGAACCGCCTCGGCTTCCGCCGCCCGCCGGAGCAGGATTATCCGGGCTATCGCATGCTCGCCGACGACGAGGGCAGCGAGGTGCATCTGAACCAGGCACCCGAAGGCTGGGTGGTGCCGGCGCACAATCCGTTCGGCGTCTATCTCTACACGCCGCGCGTTCACGAATTGGCGGCCGCCATGCGCGATTACGTGATCGAGCGCGGCAAGGCGCCCGAGCACAAGCCCTGGGGCATGGTCGAATGCGCACTCCACGGGCCCGACGGCCTGCTGGTAAGGATCGGCTGGCCGAGCGGATTGATCAGAGCTGACGCATGAGCGACAACCGTCACCCCGGCCTTGAGCCGGGGTGACGATCCAGCAGGTGTTAAACAACCCCGAAGGGCACGACGCGATTGCCGGCATCATGCCCGATCTGCGCGCGCCCGAGATACGGCACGCCCATCTCGCCGCACCAGCGCGTGATCATCTGTTCGGGCGTCTCGGCGAAGGGCGGATCGTTTTCCTGCACGTCGCGGATCGCGCCGAGGCGGATGCCGGCTAACCCCTTCAGTTGCGTCGCGTGGGCCACCTGAAAGAGCATCCGGTCGATCCGGTAGAGCGGTTCGGACACTTCCTCGATCATCAGCACGTGATCGGCGAGATCGGGCAGCCAGGGCGTTCCGATCATCGTCGTCAGGATTGCGAGATTGAACGCTGCGGCGGGGCGGTTCGCGAGATGGGGTTCGAGGCCCTTCGGGTCCTTCGCGGTGAGCCAGGCGAGGCTGCGCGTCACCGTCACGTCGCCGCTGGCGCGATCCACGTCGATCGGCATCGGGCCGTGGACGGGGCGGCCGATCCGGCGGGCGTAGAGCGCGCCGAGCAGAAAGCCCGTGTCCGAATAGCCGAGATAGGTCTTGGCGTGTGCGGCGGGGCCGAGCTTGTCCATCACGCGGGTGAGGATGCGGTTCGAGCCGTAGCCGCCGCGGGCGAACCAGAGCGCGTCGATCGCGGGGTCGTTCGCCATGTCGAGGAAGGCGTCCGCGCGCTGATCATCGGTGCCGGCGAAATGGCCCGAGGAGAGAAAGCATTGCGGATGGAAGACGAGCTCCACGTCGGGAAAGGCGATCGCCGCGAACGCGCCGATCCGCGCGACGACGATCCGGTCCAGCGCGCGCGCAGGGGCTACGATCCCGATCCGCATGGCTGCTCCTTGTGCCCGATCCCGAAAGCGTCGATAGCCCGCGGACATGAGCGACCGCAAATCCTACTTCTTCGTCGGCATCGGCGGCAGCGGCATGATGCCGCTCGCGATGATCCTCGCCGCGCGCGGGGCGCGGGTGGCCGGATCGGACCGCGCGCTCGACGCGGGACGCGTGCCCGCCAAGTTCGACAGCCTGCGCGATGCGGGAATCGCGCTCTTCCCGCAGGACGGGAGCGGGATCATCTCGGCGGACCAGATCGTCGTCGCCTCGGCCGCGGTCGAGGAGAGCGTGCCCGACATCGTCGCGGCGGCGCGGGTCGGCGCCGAGCGGATGACGCGGGCCGAGCTCAATGCGGCGCTGTTCAACGCGAGCCGGCTGCCGATCGGGGTGGCGGGGACGAGCGGCAAATCAACGGTGACGGGAATGATCGGCTGGGTGCTGCATGCATGCGGCCGCGATCCGACCGTGATGAACGGCGCGGTGATGAAGAATTTCGCCAGCGAGGCCGCGCCCTTCGCAAGCGCGCTGGTGGGCAGCGGCGAGCCTTATGTGAGCGAGGTGGACGAGAGCGACGGCTCGATCGCGCTCTATGCGCCGCGGATCGCGGTGCTCAACAATGTGAGCCTCGACCACAAGACGCTGGCCGAGCTGCGAGTGCTGTTCGGCGCCTTCATCGCCAAGGCGGGGACGGCGGTGATCAACCTCGACAACGGTGAGGGCGCGGCGCTGGCGATGGCGTTGCCCGAGGAGCGGCGGCTGACCGTTGCAATTCGCGGGGCGGCGGATCTGACGGCGGAGAACCTGGCGCCCGAGCCGTTCGGTATCGGGTTCGACCTGCTGGCGGGCGAGGAGCGGCATCGCGTCCGGCTCCAGGTGCCGGGCGCACACAATGTCTCAAACGCGCTCGCGGCGATCGCGGCATGCGCCGCGGCGGGGGTGCCGATCGGCGAGGCAGCGCGGGCGATCGAGGGGTTTGCGGGACTCAAGCGGCGGTTCGAGCTCGCGGGGAAGGCGAACGGCGTCGCCGTGATCGACGATTTCGGGCACAATCCGGACAAGATCGCCGCGACGCTCGACACGCTCCACGCCTTTCCGGGCCGCCTGCTGATCCTGTTCCAGCCGCACGGCTACGGGCCGCTCAAGGTGATGCGGCACGAACTGGTGACGAGCTTCGTCGAGCGGCTCGGGCCGGATGACCTCATCGTGCTGCCCGATCCCGTCTATCACGGCGGCACCGTCACCCGCGAGGTGACGAGCGCCGACATCGTCGCCGACATCGCCGCGGCGGGCGCACACGCGCTCCACATCCCGGACCGCGAGGCGGCGGCGGCGCATCTCGTCGCGGCGGCGCGCGCCGGCGACCGCATCGTCGTGATGGGCGCGCGCGACGACACGCTGAGCGGGCTCGCGCGCGCGATGCTCGATCGGCTCTGACCGGAACGCACGGGGCCCTTTCGCCGTTCGTGCATCGAAGGACCCGGCTCGGAAGGACAGGAGGACTGCCATGAATGTCAAGCGGATCGGCCTCGGGATCGGTGCCGCGCTCGGCACGGCGGCCGCCTTGGTGGGCGGTGCGTTGCTCTACGATGTCGCGGCGCGCAGGACCTTTCGGCGGCGCGACGGCCATGCCGCACCCGATCTCGACAAGGACGAGCCGCATCCCGGCCCCGGCCATCGCGCGCCCGATGCGTTCCGGCCCGATCCGACCGCCCCAGTGCCCTCGTCCGAACGCGAGGCGCTGGCACCCGCAACCGGACCCGCGCCGACGCTGTCGGAAGATCGCGGCGCGATGCGCAGCCAGACCGCACCCGCCAACGGGTGAGGGCTATTTCCCGCCCTTGCGCCGGACGAGCGCGGCGACGCAGCTTGCCCGGTCGATCGGCTTGCCGTCCGGCTGACGCGCATCGATCCAGGTGACGCGCGGCTCCTTGCCGGATTCAGGGTAGAGATATGCGTCGAGCACGCAGATCGGCCCCTGAAACTGAAGCTTGCGCGCAGCGCCTTCGCGGAAATCGGCATCCGGCGCGCCGAACAGCGAGACGAGCCCCGCCGCATTCTGCCCCATCACGCGTTCTAGCCCGGCCGTGCCGTAGCTCATCGGCACGCGGCCGGAAACGATCGGCGTGCGCCCGGAGGGAATCGTGCTCGCGCAGCCTGCGAGCAGCAGGCCGAGTGCAATCGTCATGAGCCTCGTCATGGCGCCGGCACTGCCGCGCGAATCCATTTCGGGCAAGCCGGTCGGAACGAATCGTCGTGGCACCGCCACGGTTTGCCCGGCGATCCGCGTCGCCCGCGCCGGTTGCGTCGACGAACGCGCGCCTCTACGGCGCCGATCATCGCTGATTCCAAGGAGACCTGCGTGACCAGCCCCACTTATGACGTCGTCGCGATCGGCAATGCGATCGTCGACATTCTCGCCAAGGCTGACGACGCCTTCATCGCGCGCGAAGGCATGACCAAGGGCTCGATGCAGCTCGTCTTTTCGCCCGCCGAGGCCGACGCGCTCTACGCCAAGATGGGGCCGGGGCAGGAAGTGTCTGGCGGATCAGCGGCGAACACCGTGGCGGGGATTGCGGCGCTGGGCGGCAAATGCGGCTTCATCGGGCAGGTTGCCGACGACGAACTGGGCGCGATCTTCAAGCACGACATCAACGCCGCCGGGATCGCCTTCGACACCGCGCCGCGCGAGGGAGAGCCGACCACCGCGCGCTGCCTGATCTTCGTGACGCCCGACGGACAGCGGACGATGAACACCTTTCTCGGCGCCTCCCAATTCCTCCCCGAAGGCGCGCTCGACCGCGATCTGATCGCGGCCGGCGCGATCCTCTATCTCGAAGGCTATCTGTGGGATCCCGAGGAGCCCCGTCGCGCGATGCGCACGGCGATCGAGGTCGCGCGCAAGGCGGGGCGCAAGGTCGCGTTCACGCTCAGCGACGTGTTCTGCATCTCGCGCCACGGCGACGATTTCCGCAGGTTGATCGCCGACGGACTGATCGACATCCTGTTCGCCAACGAGAACGAGCTGCTCGCGCTCGCCGAGGTCGAGGACTTCGAGGCCGCCGTCGGGAAGATCGCGCCGCAAGTGCCCGTGCTGGTCGCGACGCGCAGCGAGAAGGGCGCGATCGCGGTGGCGGACGGCACGCGCGCCGAAGTGGCCGCCGAGCCGATCGACGCGGTGGTCGATACGACCGGCGCGGGCGATCTGTTCGCCGCGGGTTTCCTTCACGGGCAGGCGCAGGGACATGACCTGGAAACGTCGCTGCGGCTGGGCGCGATCTGCGCGGCGGAGATCATCTCGCATTACGGGGCGCGGCCGCAATGCGACATGAAGGCGCTGGTTGCATCCGAACTCGGCTGAACTGTCCAAAGCCGATGCGAAGCGAAGGGCCGCGGGATCGTCTCCCGCGGCCCATTTTTGTTCAGGCGTCCTTGCCGCCCGGCGTGTGCACGTCGCCGATCGGCGGGACGGGCAGCGGCGGGGCATCAGTATCGAGATCGTGAACCTCCACGAGCCCGCGGCCGACATGGCTCTTGCGGTAGCCGTAGAGGAAATAGATCACGAGCCCGATCGCGCCCCAGATCGGCAGCACCAGCATCGCCTCGATCGGAAGGTTGATGTACAGGAACAGACAGCCGATCACCGTGAGCGGCGCGATCAGCCACAAAACGGGAACCCGGAACGGGCGGTGCAATCCGGGGCTGCGCCTCCTCAGGAGCCACACCGCGATCGCGACCATCAGGAAGGCATAGAGCGTGCCCGCGTTCGAGACATCGGCAAGCTTCCCGATCGGAAGGAAGGCCGCGGTGAACGCGACGACGATGCCGGTGATGAGCGTGACGACGTGCGGCGTGCGCCATTTCGGGTGCACCTTCGACAGGAATTCGGGCAGCAGCCCGTCGCGCGACATCACGAAGAAGATGCGTGTCTGGCCGAACAGCAGGATCAGCACGACCGAAGGCAGCGCGAAGAACGCCGCATAGCCGATCATGTTGCCGATGGTGCCGAAGCCGATGACGCGCAGCACATGCGCCAGCGGCTCGCGCGAGCAGACCAGCGCCTCGGCATATTGCGGCAGCGCGCACTGGCGCGCGAGCTCGGCCGATCCGGTGGTGATCGGCACGCCGTTCGCCATGATCGGCTCACCGCCGATCGCGCCGATCGCGCCCGCGGCAACGATCATGTAGAAGATCGTGCAGATGACGAGACTGCCGATCAGCCCGATCGGCACGTTGCGCTGTGGATTCTTGGTTTCCTCGGCCGCGGTCGAGACCGCATCGAAGCCGACATAGGCGAAGAACATCGTCGCCGCCGCACCGACCACGCCGATGCCCGATCCGATCCCGCCGAAGATGCCGCCGGGCAGAAATGGGCTGAAATTCTCCGTATGCATGTTGGGGAGCGTCAGCGCGCAAAAGGCGGTGAGCGCAACGATCTTGACGGTCACCAGCACCGCGTTGACCCGCGCGCTCTCGGTCGTGCCGAGCACCAGCAGGCCGGTGACCAGAAGCGCGATCAGCCCCGCCGGAAGATTGATGAAGCCGCCCGGCGCGCCGCCGAGGAACAGCGGCCCGGCCTTCAGCCAGGCGGGCACGGTTATTCCCCATGATGCTTCGAGCACGGTGTTGGTGAAATAGTTCGACCAGCCGACCGCGACCGCCGAGGCGCCGACGGCATATTCGAGCAACAGCGCCCAGCCCACCGTCCAGGCGAAGAATTCGCCCATCACCGTATAGCTGTACGTGTAGGCCGATCCGGCGACCGGAACCATCGACGCGATTTCGGCATAGCAGAGCGCGGCGACGATGCAGACCGCGCCGGCAAGGATGAAGGCGAGGATCAGGCCGGGGCCCGCTTTCTGCGCGCCGACAGACGTCAGCACGAAAATGCCCGTGCCGATGATGCAGCCGACGCCGAGCAGCGTGAGCTGGATCGCGCCGAGCGTGCGCTTGAGCGATTTCTTTTCCGCGGTCGCAAGGATCGCGTCGAGTGGCTTGATACGCCAGTCCATACAGGTCATCCCCCCGGGAACGCGGCTTGTCCGCCGCTGGGTTAGAAAATTGCGCGCGAGCCTAGTGGCAAATCGGCGCGGCGCAATCCCCCAGTTGCGATTAGCGCGCGAGCATGGGGCCGAGCGGTCTTCCGGCGAAAATATGGATGTGAAGATGCGGCACTTCCTGGTTGCCCGCCGGCCCTGTATTGGCGAGCAGCCGGTAGCCGGGCGCGACCAGCCCCGCCTCTCGCGCGACCTTCCCTACGGCGCGGACGAAGCCCGCAATCTCCGCATCGGAAGCGCGCGCGGAGAAATCGTCCCACGAGACATAGGCGCCCTTGGGAATCACCAGGATATGCGTCGGCGCCTGCGGGTTGATATCGTGGAAGGCGAGCGCGTGCTCGTCCTCATAGACCCGCTTCGACGGGATTTCGCCGCGCAGGATCTTCGCGAAGATGTTCTGATCGTCATAGGGCCGGGTCGCGTCGATCGGCATGGGTCAGCTCCTTTGCGCCTTCTCCTCGAGGCCCGACAGCCCCTCGCGACGGGCGAGCTCCGTGCGCACGTCGTCGAGCGAAAGGCCCGCATCCGCGAGCAGCACGAGAAGATGAAAGACGAGGTCGGCGGCCTCGGGCACGATCGCGGCGTCGTCCCCCGATGTCGCGGCGATGACGGTTTCAACGGCTTCCTCGCCCAGCTTCTGCGCGATCTTGGCGCGGCCGCGGGCGAACAGCCGCGCCACGTAGGAGGTGTCGGCGTTGCCGCCCTTGCGCGAGGCGATCAGCGCTTCGAGCGCGGCGAGCTGGTCGAGGGCCATGCGCGCTGGCTGGCGCAGGATGATCGCGAGGTCAATCCTCGCGGTGCCGGTCGAATCGGCGGCGCATCGCCCGGCGGGCGATAAAGACGCCGGCCGCCGCCATCGCGAACAGCGCGATATCGGACAATTCGGGCGCGGTGCGCTGCGTCACCACGCCCGAATGCGGCGGGATCGCGCCAGCCGCGGGAGCGGCGATCAGCAGCAGGGGCAGCAGTGCGCGCATGGGGGCGGTGTAGCCGATGCGGGTTAATGCCCGCCCAACGGTATGACGGCATCGCCGATCGACGTGCAGGCATAGAACAGCTTCTCGTTCGGCAGGCTCGGCAGCGCCGCGCGGAGGGCCGCTTCGTGACGGCCGAGCGCCGCCAGGGCGGCGGCGTCGTGCGTGCAGGCCTTGACCTGCGTCTCGTCGCGGAGCGCGCGCATCGCCGCCATCGCATCGGTATCGAGCAGGTAGCGCGTGTTGGTGTAGATCATCGTCGTCGGATCGAAGCGGGCGACCGACACCGTATCCTCTTCGTCGGGCACGAGCACACGCTCCCACGCGCCGCCCGCGGGCGCATATTGCGTGCGGCCGTTGACGCAGCCGCCAGGATGCCATTCGAGCGGCACCTCCTCGGTGGTCGAGACGGTGACGCGGCTGCGCTCGGGGACGAAGCGGCAGCGCATCCGCCCCGGATCGGGCGGCGCGGCAGTCGAGCCGCTCGCGCCGGCGAGCCCCGCCGTCGCCAGCGAGACACTGCCGTCGGGGCGGCTGAAGAACACCGCGACCGCCGCGACGAGGAACGCCGCCGCCGCGACGCCCGCCCAGATGGCCTCGCGCCGCCTGCCCCGCAACTCGAGCAGCACCGCGCCGCCGAGTGCGAGCGCACCGGCGACGAGCAGCACGACCGCGAGCGCCATGAAATTCTCCGCCATCCGCTGTTCATGGGCGCGCGCATCGGCGAGTGCCTGCGCCTTCGCCGCCGCCTCCTGCGCGGCCGCCGCGCGTTCGGCGGCATCGGTCGCCTCACGCTCCTGCCGCGCTGCCTGCGCATCGGCCGCGAGCTGATCGGCCATGCTCGTGCAGGGCGTGCCCACGGCGCGATAGTCCTGCCCCGCTTCGCGCAGGAACTGCATGAGCGCGCTGTCGGCGATCGCGAAGCCGAAGCTCGCGTCGCCGGCCTGCGCGCGCGTAAGCGCCGAATTGACCCCGATCACCCGCCCGCATTCATCGAGCAGCGGCCCACCCGAATTGCCGCGCGCGATATCCGCGGTGTGGAGCAGCACATGGACCCCCGACAGGCTGCGCGCACCCGAATAGATGCCCTCCGAGCGAACGGGGCGCTGCGGCGTGATGTAATCATAGGCCGATTGCGCCGTCGCGACATCGACATTGCCCGGATAGCCCAGCGCCACGACGGACGCGCCCTCGGCAACAGGGCCGTTGTAGAGCGTGAGGGGCGGCAGCGCCGCGCCGTCGAAGGCGATCTCGGCCAGGTCGCGCGCGGGATCGTAGGCGATCACGCGGCCCTCGAACGAGCGGTCGCCTTCCGATGGCACGACGCCGATCACCACATCGCCGGGATAGCGCGCGGCGAGCTCGACGACGTGTGCGTTGGTGACGATCCGGTCGGGCGCCACCGCGAACCCGCTGCCATGGCTGAAATCGACCACCTCGTCGTCGATGACGGCGATCGTCACCACGCGCACCACCCCGCGCGCGGCCGCCGAAATGTCGTCCGCCCCGGCCGGCCGCGCGAACGCGACGAGCGCCATCAACAGAAGCAGGAGCCGCATCATCGCCGCATGCTTTCGGGCATCGCGCGGCGCCGTTCAAGGGGAAGGCAGGCGCATCGCATCGACAAGCCCGAGATGCTCGACAAAGGGCGCGAAATCGCGGTCGCTGAAGAGCAGGGGATAGCTGTCAATGATGCAACGCGTCGCGATCAGCGTGTCGATCGTCTTGCGTACCGTGATCCCGCGAACCCGGAGCGCGCGGGAGTTTTGGGCGCCCTCGATCGCGACCTGCCTGCTCGTGATCGATACGACGTCCGGAATGGTGAGGAGATACAGGGCAATCGCGAAATCCCGCTCGCTCGCGAAGCCCTGGAGCACCTCCGTGAGTATGAGGTCGCCGGTGATGACCGATTTCGACGCCAGCAGCTCGCTCAAACGGTCGGTTGTCGGCGATCGGACGCCATTGAAGAAGTCGATCCAGACACTCGAATCGACCAGGATCATCAATCGGTTCTCATCGCGTCGAGATCACCTTCCCATTTGAGCTTCCCGCGATAGGCCAGGATTTCCTCCTGGCGCTTCATCTGGATGAGCCGGCGAAGCGCCAATTCGACGACGGCGCGTTTGGTCTTCGCTCCCGTTGCGGCGAGCGCTTTGTTCATCAAGTCGTCGTCGATCACGATATTGGTGCGCATGATGTGGTATCCTTTGGCCAAGATATACACATAGGGAATTCCGCCATCCGTCACAGGAAGCTGTACGGATCGACGTCCACCGTCACGCGCACCTTGGCGGGCCATTGGAGCGCGCCGAGCCAGTCGCGGATCACGTCCTGCACGTCGAGCGCGCGGCGGGCGTGGACGAGGAGGCGGAAGCGGTGGCGGCCGCGCAGCATCGCGAGCGGCGCCGGCGCGGGCCCGTAGACCGCCATCCCCTCCACCTCGGGCGCGGTACGGCCGATGCGTACCGCCGTTTCGTGGGCCACGTCCTTGTCTTCGGAGGAGACGACGATCGCGGCGTAGCGGCCGAAGGGCGGTGCGCCCGCCTCGCGCCGGGCCTCCGTCTCGGCGGCGTAGAAGGCCTCGGCATCGCCCGTCACCAGCGCCTGCATCACGGGCGCGCCGGGGCTGTGCGTCTGGAGGTAGACGTGGCCCGGCTTCTCCCCGCGCCCCGCACGTCCCGACACCTGCATGATCTGATGGAAGGTCCGCTCCGCCGCGCGCAGGTCTCCACCGTCGAGGCCGAGATCGGCATCAATCACCCCCACCAAGGTCAGGTTGGGGAAATGATAGCCCTTGGTGACGAGCTGGGTGCCGACGACGATGTCGATGTCGCCGGCCTCCATCCGGTGGACGAACTCGGCGGCCTTGGCGGGCGACCAGATCGTGTCCGAGGTGACGATCGCCGCCTTGGCATCGGGCCAGAGCGCCGCCACCTCGTCCGCGATCCGCTCGACGCCCGGCCCGCATGCGACGAGGCTGTCCTCATTGCCGCATTCGGGGCAGGCGCGCGGGGTCGGCTCGACATGCCCGCAATGGTGGCAGGCGAGGCGGCGCACCAGCCGGTGCTCGACCATCCAGGCGGTGCAATTGGGGCATTGGAAGCGATGGCCGCACGTCCGGCAGAGCGTCAGCGGCGCATAGCCGCGGCGGTTGAGGAACAGCAGCACCTGTTCGTCGCGTCCCAGCGTCTCGTCGATCGCACGCACCAACGGCGGCGCGATCCAGCGGCCGCGCTCGGGCGGGGAGCGAATCAGGTCGATCGCCTCGATCGTCGGCATCTCGGCGGCACCGTAGCGGCCGGGCAGCTTCAGTTCGGCATAGCGCCCGATCTCGACCTGCTGGCGCGTCTCGATCGCGGGCGTCGCCGAGGCGAGCACCACCGGGCACTGCTCGAACAGCCCGCGCATCACCGCGACGTCGCGCGCGTGGTAATGGACGCCCTCCTCCTGCTTGAAGCTCGTCTCGTGCGCCTCATCGACGACGATCAGCCCGAGATTCGCATAAGGCAGGAACAAGGCCGACCGCGCGCCCACCGTCACCAGCGCCTCGCCGCTCGCGATCGCGCGCCATGCGCGGCGGCGCTGCGACTGGCGCAGCCCCGAATGCCATGCGACCGGCGCGCACCCGAAGCGTGCCGTGAAGCGCTTGAGGAAGGGCTCGGTAAGCGCGATTTCGGGTAGCAGCACCAGACTCTGCCGCCCCTCGGCAATCGCGGCGGCGATGGCCTCGAAATACACTTCGGTCTTGCCCGACCCGGTGACACCGTCGAGCAGCCAGGGCTCGAATGCCCGCGCGCGCACCGAATCGATCAGCGCATCCGCCGGCTGTCGCTGATCGGGCGAAAGCCCGGGCACATCGTGCGCCGGATCGGGGATCGGAAAGGGGCTGTCGATATCCACCTCGACCGGCTCGATCGCGCCCGTCTTGACGAGACCGCGAATCACGCCGTCGGATACGTCGGCCGCCGCGGCGAGTTCGCGGATCAGCCCCTGCCGCTCGCCGATTCGCTCGAGCGCCTGGGCGCGCTGGGGCGTCATCCGCTCGGGAGTCGCGCCGGTCGCGCGATATTCGGTGATGGTGCGCCCGCCTTCGAGCGCCGAGGTGGAGGCGAGCGTCATCCGCGCCACGGCGGCGGGGGGGCTGAGATAATAATCGGCGGTCCATTCGATCAGCCGCCTGAGCGCAGGTTTGAGCGGCGGCGCGGGCAGCACGCCGATCAGGTTGCGCAGACGGTTATCGCCGACCTCCGCATCGGACCGCATCCGCTCCGGCTCCCAAACGATTCCGGCGAGCTGCCTGGGGCCGAGCGGTGCCACCACGATCGATCCCGGCTCAACCGTCATGCCGTGCGGCACGCGATAATCGAGCGGGCCGAGCGCCGAATTCATGACGAGGACGCGGGCGCGGATGGAGGCCATCGCCCCCACATAGCGCGTCGGAGCGCGGAATGAATCCCCTCGTCAGAAGTCCAGCGACAACGACACGGTCGCGACGTGCGCCATCTCGTCGTGCGCGCCCTTCCTGCCGAAATTATACTGGTTGAGATATCCCGCCTCGATCGAGATCACGTCGTTGAGCGGCGTCTTCACGCCGATCGCGTTGCGCATGCGGGCATAGCCTGAGACTTGCCCCCAATCGGTGTCGTTCAATTCGACGAAGCTTTCGTGGCTCAGCACCAGCGCGGTCTTGCCGCCGGCGCGCAAGGGCAGCGAATATTTGATCTGCGGGCGCAATCTGAGCCCGATTTCGCCGTCGCGGCGCAGCCGCTCCTCCAGTCGCACGCGTCCCGAAAGCTTGCCACCGCCGAATGCGGCGAGCGGAAAAGCGATCTGCTGGCGCGGCCGATCCTCCATCTTGGTGAGGTCGCCGTTCGAATAACCGGGGACGCGGACATAGCCGGTCGAGACGGTGACGCCGCCGCCCGCGTCGAACTCCAGCCAGCCGCCGAACTCGGCTTCGTAAATCCCGTCGGCATCGTCGCCGAACCGCGCAACACCTTCGAGCGTCAGCGCGACCCCCTCCGCCAGCTCGGTCGAGCCGCTCACGGTGGTCCAGACCTGCGTGTCGGTCTCGGTCTGCGCCCAGGCAGGGGCGGCGAGCGCGATCAGGGGAAAGGCGAGCAGCAAGCGCATCGATTCAGATCTTTCGCGGTTTCGAATGGCGAACGCTTTAGCGACGGATCGATGACACGGTTGTGACAGCGCGACGACGTTATTGTTACAGGCACCCGCGCCGGGCGCCGCCGCACGTCGCCTATCGCGCGATCAAGGTTTCCTGCGCGGCGATCGCCTGCCAGCGGCCGTCGCGCCACGCGAACACGTCGGTGAAGCGCACGCGGCCGATTACCTGCCCGTGGGCGCCGGTCTGCGTGTTGATGCCGCGCACGATGCCCGCCGCACCGATCGTCTCGGCTTCGATGTGGCTCAAGGCGAGCCGGCTGTCGGGTCGCGAGGGCAATCGTGCCAGCACCTCGACGCGCGCAATCCGCTGCCCTTGCCAGGTCGAATCGGCGAACTCGGCAGCGAGCCGGCAACCGAGCCGTTGCACGTCGCGCGATTCGAGCGCGGCGACCCAATCGGCTTCGGCCGTGCGCAGCCCCGCCGCGGTGGCGGGATCGTGCGGGCATTGCGCCGCCGTCGCGAGGCCGAGAACGAGTGCGAGCATGGCATAGCCTTAGCAGATCGGTACGACCGAGTCGGGATCGATTAGGCGCTGTCCACAGCGGTGCGAATTTGCCATGATGCGGGGCACCAACCGGACAATCAGAGGCTCCCCCACATGAAGTTCTTCGTCGACACCGCCGACACCGCCGAGATTCGCGATCTGGCCGAATCGGGGCTGGTCGACGGCGTCACCACCAACCCGTCGCTCATTCACAAGTCCGGCCGCAAGTTCCTGGAGGTCGTGGCGGAAATCTGCTCGATCACCCCGGGCCCCGTCTCGGCCGAGGTCGTCGCGCTCGATCACGCGACGATGATGAAGGAGGCCGAGGTGCTGCGCCGGATCGCCGACAATGTCGCGATCAAGGTGCCGCTGACGATCGACGGCCTGAAGACCTGCAAGGCGCTGAGCGACGACGGCACGATGGTCAACGTCACGCTCTGCTTCTCGGCCAATCAGGCGCTGCTCGCGGCCAAGGCGGGCGCGACCTTCGTGTCGCCCTTCGTGGGCCGGCACGACGATGTCGGATTCGACGGAATGCAGCTCATCTCCGACATTCGCCTGATCTACGACAATTATGCGTTCGACACCGAGATCCTGGTCGCGAGCGTGCGCCACCCGGTGCACGTGCTCGAATCGGCCAAGCTCGGCGCCGACGTGATGACCGCTCCGCCCGCGGTGATCCGCCAGCTCGTCAAGCATCCGCTGACGGATCGGGGGATCGAAGGCTTCCTGAACGACTGGGCCAAGACGGGGCAGACGATCGGCTGATGACGACGCTCGCGGGGGAATATGGGCAACACCTCGCGCGCGATCGGCGGCGCTCGGCGCATACGGTGCGGGCCTATCAGGCAACCGCGGAGCGGCTGCTTGGATTCCTGACGCAGCATTGGGGCGAGCCGGTCGGGCGCGGCAACCTTGCGCGCGTGTCGGCGGCGGACTTGCGCGCCTTCCTCGCGCATCGGCGGGGGCAGGGGATCGGCAATGCCTCGGCGGCGCGCGAGCTCTCGGCTGTGCGCGGCTTTCTCGCCTTTTGCGGCGGAGAAGGTGCCGCGCCCCGGCTGAAGGGACCGCGCGTCAAGAAGGGCGTGCCGCGCCCCGTCTCGCCCGACGAGGCGATCGCGCTCGCCGAGGAGGTGGCGGAGAATGCGGCCGAACCGTGGATCGCCGCGCGCGACTGGGCGGTGCTGCTGCTGCTCTACGGCGCGGGCCTGCGTATCGGCGAGGCGGTTGAGCTCACCGCAGCGGTGCTCCCGCTCGGCGAAACCATCGCGGTCACGGGCAAGCGCTCGAAGACGCGGATCGTGCCGCTGCTTCCGCAAGTGCGCGAAGCGGTCGAGGCCTACGCGGCTTCATGTCCCTGGCCGCTGCCGCGAGAGGCGGCACTGTTTCGCGGTGCCAAAGGCGGGCCGCTCTCGCCTGCGATCGTGCGGCGCGCGGTGCAGCGGGCACGGGGCACGCTCGGCCTGTCGGAGCGAACCACCCCGCACGCGCTGCGCCACAGTTTCGCGACGCACCTGCTGGGGCGCGGCACCGACCTGCGCGCGCTCCAGGAATTGCTCGGCCATGCGAGCCTCAGCTCGACGCAGATCTACACCGCGGTGGACGCCGCACACCTGATGGATGTCTATCGCAACGCTCATCCCCGGGCGTGACATCTTATCCACCCTCCCTGTCAGGCGAGGATGATCTGCCGCTCAATGCCGCCGCTTCCAGGTCGCGACGCGATACACATACCAGCCGATCGCGAGCACCGCGACGCCGATCGCGACGGGGCCGGTATAGTGTTCGAGCTGCGAAAAATTGTGCCCCAGCCAATATCCGGCGGCGATCAGCACGGTGTTCCACGCCGCGGTGCCGACCGCCGTCATCGCGAGGAACTTGCCCGTCGGCACATGCATCAGCCCCGCGGGCAGCGAGATCATCGTGCGGAAGGTGGGGATGACGCGGAACAACAGCACCGTCTTGCCGCCATGCGCGCGGAAGAAGCGCTCGAGCCGCTCCATCTCCTCCCAGTCGAGCGTCAGCCAACGGCCCCAGCGGTCGATCAGCGGTTTCAACCGCCGATAGCCGAGCCGCCGTCCGACCAGATACCAGCAATAATTGCCTGCCACCGATCCGATCGTGCCCGCGGCGAGCAGCGGCCAGAAGGTCATCTGCCCATGCGCCACCGCGATCCCGCCGAAGCCCATGATGACCTCGGAAGGGACCGGCGGGAAGATGTTCTCGAGCGCCATCAGCAGCGCGATGCCCCAATAGCCCCCGCCGGTGATGATCCGCAGGATGAGCTCG
Source organism: uncultured Stakelama sp. (assembly GCA_964639855.1). Lineage (GTDB taxonomy): Bacteria > Pseudomonadota > Alphaproteobacteria > Sphingomonadales > Sphingomonadaceae > Sphingomonas. The sequence goes on from CAZXFY010000038.1 coordinate 17,762, forward strand.
GTCACGCCGCGGCCCGTCGCTCGATCGCGTCCCAGATCATGCCCGCGGTGTCGGTGCCGTTGAAGCGGTCGATCGCGACGATGCCCGTGGGGGAAGTGACGTTGATCTCTGTGAGCCATTCCCCGCCGATCACGTCGATCCCGACGAACAGCAGCCCGCGTTTCCTGAGCTCGGGGCCGAGCACCGCACAGATTTCCTGCTCGCGCGGGCTGAGGCCCGTCTTCGCCGCCGATCCGCCGACCGCAAGGTTGGAGCGAATCTCGCCCGCACCGGGCACCCGGTTGATCGCGCCCGCCACCTCGCCGTCGACCAGGACGATGCGCTTGTCGCCCTCGGCGATCTCGGGGAGAAATTTCTGGATCATGTGCGGCTCGCGAAAGGCCCCGTTGAGCATTTCGATCAACGCCCCCAGGTTCGCCGCGTCGCTGCCGATGCGAAATACCGAGCGGCCGCCATGGCCGTGGAGCGGCTTGATGACGATCTCGCCGTGTCGGGCGAGGAAAGCGCGCGCCTCCTCCGCGCTACGCGTCACGAGCGTGGGGGGCATGAACTGCGGAAAATCGAGTACGAACACCTTTTCGGGCGCATTGCGCACGCTCGCGGGGTCGTTGACCACCAGCGTCCGGTCGGCGATGCGTTCGAGCAGATGCGTGGCGGTGATGTAGCCGAGGTCGAAGGGCGGGTCCTGCCGCATCAGCACGACGTCCACGTCGTCGCCGAGATCGAGCCGCACGGGCGCACCGAAGGTGAAATGATCGCCTTCGACGCGCTGCACCGTCACCGGATGCGCCTGCGTCCAGACACAGCCATCGGCGTAGTTGAGGTCTTCGGGCGCGTAATGGTAGATTGCATGGCCGCGCGCCTGCGCGGCGAGCATCAGCGCGAAGCTCGAATCGCCGGCGATGTTGATCCTGTCGAGCGGGTCCATCTGGACGGCGACGCGAAGCGGCATTGCATTCTCCTTCAACCGTCACTCCAGCGAAGGCTGGAGTCTCTCGGCCACAAAGAGATGCCAGCTTGCGCCGGCATGACGGTGCGGCATGTAGGCACGCGCCCCGGCGAAGTCACCCGATCCAGGCATTCTCGATATGGCGCGGCCGGGCGCCGGGGGCGAGGAGGATGACATCGACGCGGATATCCTCGCCATTGGCGGCGTAGCGCGGCATGAGCACCTCCGCCGCCGCCGCGACCCGCGCCAGCCGCCGTTCGTCGATTGCGAAGTCCAGCTCGGCGGCCGATTTGCGCATCTTCACCTCGACGAAGGCCACCAGATCGCCGCGCCGCGCGACGAGATCGACCTCGCCCGCCGACGTGCGCACGCGCCGGTCGAGGATGCGCCAGCCCTTGAGCCGCAGCCACCAGGCCGCCAGCCGCTCGCCGCGGCGGCCGGAGGCTTCGGCGCGGCGGCGCTCGCCGGTTCCGCGCACCCTCAAGCCTTCATCTCCAGCGCCCGCGCGTAGAGGGCCTTGCGGTCGAGCCCGAGCCGCTTCGCCACCTCACCGGCCGCCTTTGATGCGGGCAGGCGCATCAGCGCTTCGGCGAGCGCGGCGTCGGCATCCTCCGCACTCGCGGGCGGCGGGGCGCCCGGCGGGGCGACGACCACGACGATCTCGCCTTTGGGCGGCGCCTCAGCATAGCGTTCGGCAAGTTCCGGCAACGTGCCCGTCACCGCTTCCTCGAAGCGCTTGGTGATCTCGCGCGCCACCGCCGCCTCACGGTCGCCCAGTCCTTCGGCGAGCGCCGTCAGCGTCGCGGCGAGGCGCGGGCCCGATTCGTAGAAGACCAGGGTCGCGCGCACCCCCGCCAGCTCGGCGATCGCCTCGGCGCGCGCCTTTTCCTTCGGCGGCAGGAAGCCCGCGAACAGGAAGCGGTCGGTCGGCAAGCCCGCCAGCGTCAGCGCGGCGATGGCGGCGCAGGGGCCGGGAATCGTCGTCACCGCGTGCCCCGCCGCCCGCGCATCGCGCACCAGCTTGTAGCCGGGGTCCGAAATCAGCGGCGTGCCCGCGTCGGACACCAAGGCCACCACCTCGCTCCCCATCCGCGCCACGAGGGCGGGCCGCACGCCTTCCGCATTGTGGTCGTGATAGGGCGTCATCGGCCGCTTGACGCCGATATGGCGCAGCAACGTGGCCGTCACGCGGCTGTCCTCGACCGCGATCACGTCGGCCTGCGACAAAATCTCCACAGCCCGCGGCGAAAGATCGCCGAGATTGCCGATCGGGGTTGCGACGATATAGAGGCCGGGGGAAAGTACAGCGTTCATGCGAGGAGCAGTCATGGCAGAGGCGATGGTCAAACCGCAACGGGGCCGTGTGCTCCTCAAGGCGCTGTCGGTTTTTGCCGCCGCCTTGCTTGCGGGCTGCGAGACGCTGGTGCCCAGGGGCGCACCGCCGCCCGTTACTCAACCCACCGCGCCCCCGCCGACCGAGCCCGCGCCGGTCGAGGAAGGCCTTCCCACTGATACCGCCCGCAACCGCGTCGCTTTGCTCGTGCCGCTGTCGGGCCCCAATGCCGGGGTCGGCAAGTCGATCGCCAATGCGACGATGATGGCGCTGCTCGATTCGGGCAGCGATCGGGTGCGCATCACCAATTACGACACCAGCAAGGGCGCGGCCTTCGCGGCGCGGCAGGCGCTCGCGGACGGCAACAAGCTGATCCTGGGGCCGCTTTTGTCCGAGAATGTGAGGATCGTGGCGCCGATCGCGCATGCGGCGGACGTTCCCGTCATTACGTTCTCCAACGACGTCTCGGTCGCGGGGAACGGCACCTATGTGCTCGGCTATTCGCCTGCGCAGGCGATCGACCGCGTCGTCGATTACGCGCACGAACATGGCGTCACGCATTATGCCGGGCTGATCCCGACCGGCCTCTACGGCCGGCGCGCCTCGACCGCGTTCCTGCGCGCGGTGGAGGATGCGGGCGGCGAGGTCGTGACCTTGCAGACCTACGATCGCACCAAGAGCGGGCTGTCGAGAGCGGTCACGCGGGTCATGCGCGACGGCCCTTATGAAGCGATCCTGATCGCCGACACGGGCGAGACCGCCGCCGCCGCCGCGCCGCTCATCCGCAAGGACGGCGGCACCGCGCGCATCCTCGGCACCGAATTGTGGAACACCGAGCCGTCGATCGCCTCGAAACCCGCACTGAGCGGTGCGTGGTTTGCGAGCGTTTCGGACGGGCTCTACCGGCAATATGCCGCCAAATACCGCGCACGGTTCAACGCGGCACCGTATCGCCTGTCGAGCCTGGGCTACGACGTCGTGCTGCTGACGGTGCGGATCGCGCGCGATTGGAAGCCGGGCAGCGAGTTCCCCGAATCGCGCCTTCATGACGATGGCGGCTTTTCGGGGATCGACGGCGCGTTCCGCTTCGGCCGCGACGGCATCGCCCAGCGCGCGCTCGAAGTGCAGGAGATCAGGAACGGCTCGATCGTGACGGTGTCCCCTGCACCCAAGGGCTTCGGCAAATAAAGCCGCCGCGACTGTTCAGCCCTGCCCCTCCCGGGCGGCCTGGGCGAAGGCGTTGAGCTGATCCAGCGTTTCGCCGAAACGGCGATCCGCCTCGGCATTGCGCAGGAACTTGACGCGCTCGACCAGGATTTCACTCGGCGTGGGTTCCTGGGCGAACAGCGCCATCACCTCGTCGGCGAACGCGCCGAGCGGCTGATAACCCGGCCGCGTCGCCTGGCCCGGCGTCAGATCGGTCTGAACGGCGGGCGGGGCAAGCTCGATCACCTCGATCTTGCCCCGGAGCAGCTCGCGCAGCGCGATCGTATAGGAGTGGATCGCCGCCTTGGTGGCGTTGTAGGTCGGCGTCGTCAGCAGCGGCACGAAGGCGAGGCCGGAGGTGACGTTGACGATCGCCGCGCCTTCCTGCGCCGCAAGGTGATCGGCCAGCGCGTTGGTCAGCCGGATCGGGCCGAGCAGGTTGGTGGTGACGGTCGCCTCCGCATCGGCGAGATCGCGGCGCGCCGTCGCATCCTCGAAGCGCATGATCCCGGCATTGTTGACGAGGACGTTGAGGCCGGGATGCTCGGCGACGACGCGGCGGGCGAACGCCTCGATCGCGATCGGGTCTTCGATATCGAGCGTCAGCGCCGCCATGTTCTCGCGGCCCCGTATCGCCCGATCGAGCGCCTCCTGCCGCCGCCCCGCGACGATCACCGTGTTGCCGGCATCGTGGAAGCGATGCGCCAGCGCTTCGCCGATGCCCGATCCGCCGCCGGTGACGAGGATGGTGTTGCCGCTCTTCTTCATGGGTCGTGCTCCTGCTTCGGGAATGACGACAGGCGATCTAAGGTGTCGCGATCGGCTGGAAAGAAGGCACCCGAAAGATTTATACTTACCCGATGGAAAGTGTCCGCCCGTCCGCCGTCCCGCCCGAACCGATCGATCCCAAGGTGGAGGCGCTCGTCACCGAATTGATCGGCCGCGTCGCCGACAAATGGACGATGATCGTGCTCGACGTGCTGGAGGAGCATGGCGAACTGCGCTTCACGCAGATTTTTCGGCTGGTCGACGGGATCAGTCAGAAGATGCTCACCCAGACACTGCGCCAGATGGAACGCGACGGCATGGTGACGCGCACCGTGCATGCGGTGGTGCCGCCGCGCGTCGATTACCGGCTGACACAGCTGGGGCTCAGCCTGGGCGAGGCGTTTTGCGGCGTATGGCACTGGGCCGAAGCCAATTTCGATCGCGTCGAGCAGGCCAGGCGCGCCTTCGACTCGCGCTAGCGAAAGTTCCGAAAGTTCCGGGAAACGGACATGAACGCCTTCCCCAGCGAATGAATGACATCGTGTGCGGTTCGCGCTGAGAAAGAGCGGTGCCGTGACGACGCGTGGACAGTAGCAGAACACCGGCTTGTAGGACAGGCCGTTCCGGACCGCTTTATGCCGCCGCCACGATCGCCGGCAGGATCGCATCGAGCAGCAGCATGCCGGCGCCGGTGACGCGCAGGCGATCGTCCTCGCGCGCGACCAGCCCGTCGCAGGCAAGCCACTCGACCGCGCGGGACTCGATCAGCGCGTCGGCGGTCGTGCCGCCCAACGCGGCGATGCGCGCAAGGTCCACCCCTTCTTCCAGCCGTAGGCCCATCAGCAGCGCCTCGGTGGCGCGGGTGCGGGGGGCGAGCGGTTCCTCCGTCTCGATGCCGTGGCCGTTGCGTTCGAGCGCGGCGAGCCAGTTTTCGGGCTTGCGGCGGCGGAAGGTGGCGAGCCCGCCGCGCCGCCCGTGCGCGCCGGGGCCGATGCCGACATAATCGGCATAGCGCCAGTATGCGAGGTTGTGCCTGCTCTCCGCGCCCGGCCGCGCGTGGTTCGAGATTTCGTAGGCGGGCAGCCCCGCGGCGGCGGTCATCTCGCGTGTCGCTTCGAACAGATCGGCGGCGGCGTCCGCGTCGGGGATCATGAGCCGCCCCGCCGCGGCCTCGGTCGCGAAGCGGGTGCCGGGCTCGATCGTGAGCTGGTAGAGCGAGAGGTGCCCGGTGCCGAAGGCCAGCGCGCGGCGCAGCTCGGCTTCCCATGCGGCGCACGGCTGGCCGGGGCGCGCATAGATGAGGTCGAACGAGACGCGGGCGAATGCCCGTTGTGCGGTGGCGAGCGCATCCAGCCCCTCGACGACATCATGCGCGCGGCCGAGGAAGCGCAGCGCCGCGTCGTCGAGTGCCTGGAGGCCGAGCGAGACGCGGTTGACCCCTGCCGCCGCCAGATCGGCGAACCGCGCCGCCTCGACCGACGAGGGATTCGCCTCCAGCGTGATCTCGATATCGGGCGCGAAGCCCCATGCGCGCGCTGCCGCATCGATGACCGCGGCGACCGTTTCCGGCGGCATCAGCGAGGGCGTGCCGCCGCCGAAGAAGATCGAGCCGAGCGGGCCGCTCGTGCGTTCCGCCTCGTAGGCGAGATCGGTGAGGAGCGATCGGCGCCACAGTTCCTGATCGACCGATTCGCGGACGTGGCTGTTGAAGTCGCAATAGGGGCATTTGGAGACGCAGAACGGCCAGTGGACGTAGAGCGCGAGAGGCGTGGAACCGGCATTCATGGCGCGGGCGATATGGCGGATCGGCGGCACGGGGGAAAGGAGGATCGACAGCGGCGGAAGTTTGCGAAAGTGTCGCGAACAGCCCTTGCGGTGCACCCGTGTAACCGGTTACACGGGCGGTGGCGGCGCTGGTGCCGCGGATCAGGGAGAGACGGATGTCCAGGCCGAAAACGGCGCGCGCGCGTGCGCCGCGACCCAATCGACGCGAGCTGCTGGCGAGCACGATGCTGCTGGGGGGCGGGCTGCTTTCGGGCTGCGCGGCAAGCACGGCCGCCGATGTTGGCACGGACGCGGGCGCCTTGCGCGGCGAGGCGCTGATCGACGATCTTTCGAAGCGCACCTTCGATTTCTTCTGGGAAACGACCAACGCGACAAACGGCCTCGCGCCCGATCGCTATCCCACCGAGGCGTTCGCCTCGATCGCCGCGGTCGGCTTCGCGCTCACCGCCTATCCCTACGGCGTCGAGCAAGGCTGGATCACGCGTGCCCAGGCGCGCGAGCGCACGCTGACGACCTTGCGCTTCTTCTGGAACGCGCCGCAGGGGCCGGAGCCGACCGGCACGACCGGCTACAAGGGCTTCTTCTACCATTTCCTCGACATGGAAACCGGCCTGCGCCACGGCCGGACCGAGCTTTCGACGATCGACACCACCCTGCTGTTCGGCGGCGTGCTGTTCGCCGCGCAATATTTCGATCGCGACGAGGCGGGCGAGGCGGAAATCCGGGATCTCGCGCAGCGGCTCTACGAGCGTGCCGAATGGGGCTGGTTCGTCGAGGACAACCCCGTCGTCTCGATGGGCTGGCACCCCGAATCGGGGTTCGTCGAGGCCGATTGGGTGGGCTATAACGAGGCGATGCTGCTCTACGTGCTGGCGTTCGCCTCGCCGACGCACCCGCTGCCGCCCGAGGCCTGGCAGGGCTGGACCGCAGGCTATGCGAAGGACTGGATCGACCTTTACGGCCAGCATTATCTCGGTTTCCCGCCGCTGTTCGGGCACCAGTACAGCCATGTCTGGATCGACTTTCGCGGCATCAAGGATGCGCCCATGCGGCAGGCGGGCCTCGACTATTTCGAGAACAGCCGCCGCGCCGCGCTCGCCCAGCGCGCCTATGCCGCCGACAACCCGATGGGCTGGCGCGGCTATGACGCCGACGTCTGGGGCCTCACCGCCTGCGACGGGCCAGGCGGGGGCAAGAAGCTCTACAATGGCGAGGAGCGGCCCTTCCGTTCCTATTCGGCGCGCGGCGTCGGCGGGCCGCACGCCTTCGACGACGGCACGATCGCGCCGACCGCCGCGCTCGGCTCGATCGCCTTCGTGCCGGACGAGGCGAAAGCCGCCGCCGAGACGATGGTCGCGCGCTACGGCCGGCGACTCTACGGGCGCTACGGCTTCCTCGATTCGTTCAATCCCAGCTACACCTGGCAATCACCGGTCGACCATTCGATCACCGATCCCGAGCTGGGCTGGTTCGACCAGGACTATCTGGGCATCGATCAGGGCGCGATCCTGACGATGATCGCCAACCATCGCGCCGATTTCGTGTGGAAATACATGCGCCGGCATCCGGCGATCGTCACCGGCCTCAAGCGCGCGGGCTTCACCGGCGGCTGGCTCGACCGGGCATAAGGACAGGATGATGACCAAGCTGACCACCACCCGCCGCGGCGCGATCACCGGCGCGCTGAGCCTCGTCCTGCTGGCGAAGACGCCCGCCGTCGCGCGCGGGCTCGGCGCGACGCGCGCCACCCCCGCCTTCATCGACGCGCTGATCGGGAAGATGACGGTCGAGGAGAAGGCCGGGCAGCTCACGCTGATGGCGGCGGCGCTCGGCGGCGCGGCGGCGAGCGCGCTCAACCCCGTGACGACCACACCCAATGTCGAGCATCAGCTCGCCGAGGCGCGCGCAGGCCGGCTGACGGGCGTGTTCAACGGGCGCGGCGCCGATTATGCGCGGCGGCTTCAGGACGCGGCGCTGCAATCGCGCCTCAAGATTCCGGTGATCGTCGCCGCGGACATCATCCACGGCCACCGCACCGTCTTCCCCGTGCCGCTGGGCGAGGCGGCGAGCTTCGAGCCCGAGCTGGCGGAGCGCACCGCGCGCGTCGCCGCGGTCGAGGCGTCGGCGGCGGGAATCGACTGGACCTTCGCGCCGATGGTGGACATCGCGCGCGATGCGCGCTGGGGCCGCGGCGTCGAAGGATCGGGCGAGGACCCGTATCTGGGCAGCCTGTTCGCGGCGGCGCGCGTCAAGGGATTCCAGGGCGACGGCCTCGCGCAGGCGGACACGGTGGCGTCCTGCGCCAAGCATTTCGCCGCCTATGGCGCGGCCGAAAGCGGGCTCGACTACAACAAGGTCGATATTTCGGAGCGGCTGCTACGCCAAGTCTATTTCCCGCCCTTCCGCGCCGCGCTGGAGGCCGGATGCCCCACGGTGATGGCCTCGTTCAACGAGATCAACGGCGTTCCCGCGCACGCCAATCACTGGCTGCTGACCGAGATGCTGCGGAAAGCATGGAATTTCGGCGGCGTGGTCGTTTCCGATTATACCGGCGACATGGAACTGATCGCGGCGGGCTATGCCGCCGATCCGCGCGACGCGGCGAAGAAGGCGTTCCTCGCGGGCGTCGACATGAGCATGCAATCGCATTTCTACATGGACCACCTGCCCGATCTGGTCGCCAAGGGCGAGGTGCCGATGGCGCGGCTCGACGAGGCGGTGCGCCGCGTGCTCGAGTTGAAGGCGACGCTGGGGCTGTTCGACAATCCGTATCTGCGCATCCAGCCGGGCCGCGAGGAGCGGCTCGTGCGCACGCCCGAGCATCTTGCGGTCTCGCGCGAGGCGGCGCGGCGCTCGATCGTGCTCCTCAAGAACGAGGGCAGCCTGCTGCCGCTGCCCAGGAGCGGCAAGCGCATTGCGCTGATCGGGCCGTTCGCGCGCGGGCAGCACGATCTGGTCGGGCCGTGGAACGTCTATGGCGACGACAAGCAGGCGGTCGATCTGGAAACGGGCATCCGCGCGGTGATGGGCAAGGGCGCCGCGCTCAGCGTGACGGACGGATCGAAGGTCGACGCGGCGCTGCCCGGCGGGATCGAGGCGGCGGTCGCGGCGGCGAAGGCGGCGGACGTGGTGGTGCTCGCGATCGGCGAGAGCACCAACATGTCGGGCGAGGCGCAATCGCGCACCTCGGTGACGATCCCCGCGCCGCAGCAGGCGCTGGCCGAGGCGGTGGCGGCGACGGGCAAGCCGGTCGTGATGCTGATCAAGAACGGCCGCGCGCTCGCGCTGGAAGGCGCCGTGCGCGACGCGCCGGCGATCGTGGTGACGTGGTTCCTGGGCAGCGAAAGCGGCCCGGCGACGGCGGACATGCTGTTCGGCGATGCGGCACCCTCCGCGCGGCTTCCGGTCAGCTTCCCGCAGGCATCGGGGCAGGAACCCTATTATTACGCGCACAAGCCCACCGGCCGCCCCAACCCGCCGGGGGAACCGCCGCAGGCATACAAGACGCATTTCCGCGGCATTTTGAACAGGTCGCTCTATCCGTTCGGGCACGGGCTGACCTATTCGACGGTTCGCTATGGCGCGGCCGATGCGGGGCCGGGCAAGCTCGGCTGGAACGGCAAGCTCACCGTCAGCGCGACCGTCGCGAACACCGGCAAGCGCGCGGCCGAGGAGGTCGTCCAGCTTTACATCCACGACCGCACCGCGAGCATCACGCGGCCGGTGCGCGAGCTGAAGGGCTTCCAGAAGGTCGCGCTGGAACCGGGCGAGCGGAAAACGATCAGCTTCACGCTGACCCGATCGGACCTGATGTTCGTGGGGCCGGAAGGGCAATGGACGGCCGAGCCGGGCCTGTTCGACGTGTGGATCGCCCCGTCCGCCGAGGCGGGCGAGCCGGTGAGCGTCGAACTGGTTCGGGGATAAAGCGGCGCCGGGCTTGCAAATGCCGTCATCCTGAACTTGGCTGCCGCTGTCGTTCGGCGGGAGCATCATACCGATGTTCGCGCCAAGCGCGGCATTGGATGCTGAAACGCGTTCAGCATGACGAATTCCATTCACGTCCCGCTCCAGCAAGGGAGAAGTCCATGATCCGTTTCCATCTCGCCGCCGGTGTCGCCTTGCTTGCACTCGCGCTTCCCGCGCATGCCGCCGACAAGGCGGAGCCGCTGAAGGTGATGAGCTTCAACGTGCGCTGGCCCTCACCCGACGACGGCGTGAATGTGTGGCCCAAGCGCCGCGACCTGCTGGTCGAGACGATCCGGGAAGAGCATCCCGACGTGATCGGCACGCAGGAACTCTACAAGTCGCAGGGCGACTACATCATCTCGCAACTGCCCGAATATGCCTGGTTCGGGATCGACCGGCGCGGCGGCCACAAAGACGAGCATATGGGCATCTTCTACCGGCGCGACCGGCTGAAGCTCGTCGATCTCGGCAATTTCTGGCTGTCGGACACCCCCGACGTGGTGGGGAGCAACACCTGGGGCACGCCTTTTCCGCGGATGGTCACCTGGGGCCTGTTCGAGCGCAAGGCCGACGGCAAGCGCTTCTACATGTACGACACGCACCTGCCCTATCGCGCCGAGGACGAGGACAAGCGCACCAAGGGCGCCGAGGTCATCCTCTCGCGGATCAAGACGTTGCCGCCGGGCGTGCCGTTCGTGTTGACGGGGGATTTCAACACGACGCCCGACAGCGAGGCGCACACGCTGTTGACGACCGTGCTGACCGATGCACGCGAGTCGGTCGAGGACCCGAAGGGGCCGGACGCGACCTTCCACAATTTCACCGGCACGCCCAACCGGCAGATCGACTGGATTCTCACCCGCGGCTTCGACGCAACCGGCGCGGCGACGATCACCACGCACCGCGGCGCGGTCTATCCGTCGGACCATTATCCCGTGACGGCGACGCTGGTGTTTTCCGGCGCGCAGTAACGAAGCGGGCGCATCGGCGCCTCTTGATCCTCCCCCGCAGGGGGACCGTGCAAAGCACGGTGGAGGGGGCCTTTGCTCAAGCGAATCGCCCGGAGCCGAAGCCCCTCCACCATCGGCTGCGCCGATGGTCCCCCTCCCCGTTCCGGGGAGGATAAAGAAATGGCGCGCTTCCTTTCGGGAGCGCGCCATGAGGCGAGGAGGGGAAGGGCCTCCTGACTGTTAGAAGCTGAACCCGGCGGTCAGCTTGATCGTGCGCGGCGGGTTGCCGCCGACCGAATAGCCGCTGCGCTGCAGGTAATTGGCGTTGTTCGGATCGTTGAAATAATTCACGTAATTGCGATCGTTGAAGACGTTGATCACATCGACGCGCAGGCGGAGCTGCGATTCGTCCGTCACGAAGTGGATCGGGATGTATTTCGTCAGCGCGAGATCGAGCTGACGCAGGCCCCAGCGATCGCCATTGCCCTTGGCTTCGTTCGAGATGACCGTGAGCGACGGCGCATCGGTGCGGACGAACCGCGCGAGATACGGCGGCGAGGCGATCTGGAACTTGCCCGACAGCGCGAAATGGAGCGGCAGATCGACGCTGCCCGTCATCACCAGGCGATGCTTGCGCACGCCCGCCGAGCGCGCGAACGGATAGCTTTCGGGATAGCCGTCGCTGCCGCCGAAATCCGGGAAGTCGAACGCGAAGGTTTCGCCGAAGAAGCGGTTCTCGACCGCCTCGGTATAGGTGTAGGTCGCGTTGAAGCTCCACGGCGAGGTCGCGGTGTAATCCTTGACGATCTTGACATAGGCCGAATCCGCCTTGGTCTCGATACCGTTCTTGCCCAGCAGCAGGTTGCCGAATCCCGGCGGCGCATAGGCCCAGGGGGACCCGGGCTCGCCCGTATTCTTGTTGATGATGAAGAAGTTGCCGTTCTCGTCGCGATTGCCGAGCAGGAAGGCGAAGCCATCGTGACTTTCGATGTGGCTGTAGCCGATCTCCGGCTGCCACAGCCCGAACCGGCCGCGAATGCCAAGGCTGAACTGATCCGAATACGGGACCTTGAGATCGTTGTTGACGAGGTGCAGCTCGCGCGCGCCCGTCGAACCGGCGCCCGCCAATAGCTGCTGGCGGCCCTCTTCGGTCAGGTAGATCGGATCCCACGCGACGCAGGTGGTCGGGTTCTGAACCGGATCGCAGGTGTTGGCGGGATCGCCCGTGATGAAGTTGAACCTGCGCGTCGTGAACGAGCCGGTGCTGATCTCCTGCTGAAGGAAATCGAACTGGTTGCGGTCGTACGAGCGGCCGTAGCCGCCGAAGATCGCGAACCGGCCTTCGTCATCCAGCTCGTAGGTGAAGCCCAGCCGCGGCTGCCACGCGCCCGTGAACGCATGGCGATTGTTGCCGGTCGAGATGTAGTCGTTGATGTCGTAATCGGTGTTCTGGATGTTCGCCCAGCTTGTCAGGACATCCACCGCATCCTGCGGCGTCACGAAATCGAGGTAGGAAGGCGTCTCCTCGTAATCCCAGCGCACGCCGAGATTTAGCGTCAGACGGTCGGTGACCTCCCAATCGTCCTGAATGTAGAGGCCGAGCTGGAAGTTGTTCGACTTGACGACGGGATCGCCTTCACCCGTGTTGGCCGCGAACGCGACGGTGTAGGGAACCGTATCGTTGAAGCTGCCGCCATTCGGGTTGAACGCCGGATTGTACGTATATTGCGGGTTGAAGTTGTTGAGCGTCTCGGCGTTGAGCGTGACCCACTTGGCCTTCACGCCCGCCTTGATGGTGTGCCCCGAAAAGCCGGTATAGGTGAAGTCGTCGGAGACGGTCCAACCCTTCTGGCCCTTGTTCTGATAGTTCGCGCTGCCGCCGACGCGCAGGACCTGGCCGCGCACCGTGCCGACGCCGTCGATGATGTCGGGCCCGTCGTAGAGGAAGATGCTGCCCGGCTCGAAGATGTCGGGCTGCGGCGCCCAGTGGACGTTCTCGTAGGCGACCTTGAAATCGTTGATCCAGGTGTCGGCGCTGTGCTGCCAGCGCGCGAGCCCGCGCCATTCCTCGGTATCGACGAGGCTCAGCGTCTCACGCGCGGAACTGCCGCTGTTGAGATTCTCGCCGCTCTCGTCGCGATATTTGACCGAGAATTCGAACAGGTCGGAATCGGTCGGGACGACGTCGATCTTGCCGAAATACAGGTCCTCGTTGAACGTCTTGTTGGTGGTGCCGAAATAGCCCTGATATTCGCTCGGGAAATAGCTGATCGGGAAATTGAGGCCCGGTGAGATATCGACGGGCACCTGCTGGCGCTTGCCTTCGTAGGTGACGAAGAAGTGCGCGATATCCTTGATGATCGGGCCGCCGAGGGCGCCGCCGAACTGCATGTCCTTGGTCTTCACCTTTTCGCGGTTGTTGAAGACCTCGTCCGGGATCTTCTCGCGCAGATCCTGATTGGTGAAGTCGAAGAACCCTTCGCCGTGGAACTCGTTCGTGCCCGATTTGGTGACCGCGGTGATCGCGACCGAGCTGACCTGATCGAACTCCGCCTTGTAGTTGGAGCTGATGACGCGATACTCGCCCACGGCGAGCTGCGGGAACGGGTTGCCCTGCGTCGAATCCTGGCCGGTGATGCCGTTCTTGAGGACGTAATCCTTCTGCCCGACGCCGTCGATGTAGATGTTGACGGTGCGGCTGTCCTGCGCGCCGCCCTGGAGGCGGGAGTTGCCGTTGCTCCCGGTGATGAACTGCACGCCCGGCGCGATGTCCGCGAATGCGAGGAAGTTGCGGTTGTTCTGCGGAAGCTGCTCGATCATCCGCTGCGTGACGACCGCGCCGACTTCGCCGCCCTCGAGGCTCTGGAGCTTGGAGGCGGTGACGACGATCGCGCCGCCGCCGCCGGCAATCTCCTCACCGGGCTCTTCGGCGGCCGCGCCGGCCGCGGCTTCGGTCTCCGAGAGATCGAAGTTGAGCTCGGCGTTCTGCGCGACCTGGAGCGTGAAGGACTGCGTGTTGCGCACGCCATCGGGCGTGGTCACTTCGAGCCGGTACTCGCCGGGGCGCAGCGACGGGAAATTGTACTGGCCGCTCGCGCTGACCGGCGCGGTGCGGCGATAACCGGTGGCGATCTCGACGATCGTCACCTGGGTCGCGGTCGGCTGACCGTTCTCGGTGATCGTGCCGCGCAGCGATGCGGCCGAAACCTGCGCCTCGGCGGGCGTTGCGAGCAGAGCGGCCGACGCGGTGCCGAACAGCAGGGCGGCGGCGAAACGCAGCCGGCGGCTGCGCGAGGACGTATCGTGAGACATCATAGCGTGTTCTCCCCCGTTCCGACCTTCTTTTGGTGTCGGTACGTGTGCCTGATTGATCCGCCGGCGATGCGACGCATCACCGGAAACGCATTGGACGCGGCTTTGGTGCCCGTAGCCGGACATCTTTCCGCGCGACGGAGGACGGGTGGTTCCGATCATGTGCCGAACCGGTTCGCATCCTCCGCCCCGGTTCGAGGCTCTCGCGGCCTGTAACCGGTTCCACAGCTCTGTAACCGTTTCCACGGCCGGCGCGCAAGAGGCCTGCGCGCTTTCCCGGAGGCTGTTGCATTTGTGTCGCGTCTCGCCCGATGCAAACGCGATTGACAGCAGTGGCGGCAGCGCGGAAGCTCGCCGGCGTCAAGCGACATGGGAGGGGATTATGGGGCACGCAATTCTTCGGTTGCTGGCGATTCTGGTAGCGCTACCTGTCGCGGCGAGCGCGGCGGCGCAGAACGCGACGCGCATCCCGCTCTGGGCGCATGGCGCCCCGGGGTTCGAGGATCGCGCGGCGATCCCCGAGCTGTCGGAAGATTACTGGACGAGGCGCGTCAACAATCCGAGCATCACCGCCTTCCTGCCGCCGCGTGCCAACGCGACGGGCACCGCCATCGTGATCGTGCCGGGCGGCGGGCATCGGCTGCTCGTCACCACCACCGAGGGCGACGATGTCGGCCACTGGCTCGCGAATCGCGGGGTGGCGGCGTTCGTCGTGCGCTACCGCTTGTTCCGCGAGGAAGGCTCGCCCTATTCGCTCGAGGATGCACGCGCCGATGTGGAGCGGGCGATGCGCACCGTGCGCACGCACGCCGCCGAATTCGGGGTGGACCCGCACCGGATCGGCATCTGGGGCTTTTCGGCGGGCGGCGAGCTGGCGCGGATGACGGCGCTGAGCCCGCCGGTGCCGCCCCGTGGGACGCCTGACGCGATCGACGCGGTATCGGAAAAGCCCGATTTCGCGATCCTCGAATTTCCCGGGCCGCTCCATGCCGCCGAGCAGGTGACCGCCGATTCGCCGCCGATGCTGCTGAGCGCGGCCAACGACGATGCGTGCTGCTCCGGCCCCGCCGTCGATGTGCTCAACGCCTATCGCAAGGCGGGCGCATCGGTGGAAATGCACCTCTATGCGGCGGGCGGGCACGCCTTCAACCTGGGCGAGGACACGCCGCTCGTCAGCCTGCAGCACTGGCCCGACCGGGTGATCGACTGGCTTTCCGACCAGGGGCTGCTTCATGGGCCGAAGCCGGCCTTCACGCCAAAATAGTAGGACGCCGCCGCTTGACACCGCCGCGCGCATCTGTAGGGGCGGCGGCGGGCCACGCTGTCCCAACGCAGCGCGTGCTCTCTGCAAGGAGAGTCTGACATGACTGATACGACCGTACCCGACGCCACCCGTGCGTCCGCCAAGCCCCACACCAGGCCTGCCCGCCCGTTCTTTTCCTCGGGCCCCTGCGCCAAGCCGCCGGGCTGGTCTCTCGACAAGATCGCCACCGATGTGCTCGGCCGCTCGCACCGCTCGAAGCTGGGCAAGGCGCGGCTGCAATATTGCATCGACCTGATGCGCGAGATGCTCGCGCTTCCCGACACGCACCGCATCGGCATCGTGCCCGGTTCCGACACCGGCGCGTTCGAAATGGCGATGTGGACGATGCTGGGCGCGCGCGGCGTGACGACGCTGGCATGGGAGAGCTTCGGCGAGGGTTGGGTCACCGACGCGGTCAAGCAGCTGAAGCTGGAGCCGACGGTGCTGCGCGCCGATTACGGCCAGCTTCCCGATCTCGATACGGTCGATTGGTCGGACGACGTGCTGTTCACCTGGAACGGCACCACCAGCGGCGTGCGCGTTCCCGACGGCGAGTGGATCGCGGCGGATCGTGAGGGGCTATGCTTCGCCGACGCAACCAGCGCGGTGTTCGCCTACGACCTGCCGTGGGACAAGATCGACGTCGCCACCTTCTCGTGGCAGAAGGTGCTGGGCGGCGAGGGCGCGCATGGCGTGCTGATCCTCGGCCCGCGCGCGGTCGAGCGGCTCGAAAACTACACGCCCGCCTGGCCGCTTCCCAAGGTGTTCCGCCTGACAAAGCCTGCCCCCGCGCAGGCGGGGGGCGGCAAGCTCGTGGAAGGCATCTTCGAAGGCGCGACGATCAACACGCCGTCGATGCTCGCGGTCGAGGATGCGATCGTCGCGCTCGAATGGGCGAAGGCGGCGGGCGGGCTCAAAGGCCTGATCGCGCGGTCGGACGCCAATGCCGCCGCGCTCGACAAGATCGTCGCGGAGCGCGACTGGCTCGACCATCTCGCCGTCGATCGCGGTATTCGATCGAAGACCAGCGTGTGCCTGACCGTCGAGGGCGCGGACGCGGCCTTCATCAAGAAGTTCGCCGCCCTGCTCGACGCCGAAGGCGCGGCCTATGACATCGCCGGCTATCGCGACGCGCCGCCGGGCCTGCGCATCTGGTGCGGCGCGACGGTCGATACCGCCGATATCGAGGCGCTCGGCCCATGGCTCGACTGGGCCTGGGCTGAGCTCACCGCCGCTTAATTCCCATTTACCGTCATCCCAGCGAAAGCTGGGATCTCGTGCCACGAGCCGCGCGCTTGCCGATCGAGATCCTGACTTTCGTCAGGATGACGAATTGCAAAGGAGCAATTCGTCATGCCCAAAGTCCTCATTTCCGACAAAATGGACCCCAAGGCCGCGCAGATCTTTCGCGAGCGCGGCGTCGAGGTCGACGAGATCACCGGCAAGACGCCGGACGAACTGAAGGCGATCATCGGCCAGTATGACGGGCTCGCCGTCCGGTCCGCGACCAAGGTGACGAAAGACATTCTCGAGGCCGCGCCCAACCTGAAGGTGATCGGCCGCGCGGGGATCGGGGTCGACAATATCGACATTCCCGCCGCCTCCGCGAAGGGCGTCGTCGTGATGAACACGCCGGTCGGCAATTCGATCACCACCGCCGAACACGCCATCGCGCTGATGTTC
>CAZXFY010000039.1:0-33859 GCA_964639855.1 uncultured Stakelama sp.
CCGCGGATCTGGTTGGGGAACATCTCGCCGAGCATCACCCACATCACCGGGCCCCAGCTCGCGTTGAAGAAGACGACATAGGCGTTGGCCGCGATCAGCGCGATCAGGCCGGAGCGGTCGGAAAGCTCCAGCGTGCCGTCGATGAATGTGCCGCTCGCGAAGCAGATCGCGACGATCGCCAGCGTCACCGCCATGCCCGCCGAGCCGACCAGCAGCAGCGGCTTGCGCCCGATCCTGTCGATCGTGAAGATCGTGAACAGGCAGGCGAGGATCGAGAGCGATCCCGACAGGATGTTGATGAGCAGCGCGTCGCTTTCGGAAAAGCCGACCGACTGCCACAGCACCGCGCCGTAATAGAAGACGATGTTGATCCCCACGAGCTGCTGGAACACCGCCAGCCCGATGCCCGCCCACACGATCTTGCGGACCTTCCCCGTCTCGGGGCTGACAAGGTCCGAAAGGCGCGGCTGGTGGTCGGCGGCGAGCGAATTGCGGATCTCGCCCACCTTGCGGCGCCCCGCGCCCGCGCCGAGGATTCGCGAGAGCACGCCTTCCGCCTCCGCGTCGCGCCCCTTCATGACGAGATAGCGCGGGCTGTCCGGGATCAGCAGCAGCAGGATGAGGTAGAGCCCCGCCGGGATCACCTGTGCCCAGAACATCCACCGCCACGCGGGATAGCCCAGCCAGAAGATCGCGGTCGAAAGCCCCGCCGTGTTCGCCAGCCAGTAATTGACGAGGAACGCGCCCGTAAGCCCGGCGATGATCATCACCTGCTGCACGCTGGACAGCCGCCCGCGCACCGATGCCGGCGTCACTTCGCTGATATAGACGGGCGCGAGCACGCTTGCCGCACCGACGGCGAGCCCCGCGAAGAACCGCGCGAAGATGAAGACGGCCTCCGACGGCGCCCCGCCCGCGAGCAGCGCGCTCAGCACGAACACCGCGGCGGAAAGCATCATCACCGATCGCCGCCCCATCGCATCGGCCAGCCGCCCCGCCAGGAAGGCGCCGACGGCGCAGCCGGGCAGCAGCGCGGCAACCGCGATGCCGATTCCCACATCGTCGAGCTGAAACGCCTGCCGCAGCCCGTCCTGCGTGCCGTTGATCACGCCCGAATCGTATCCGAACATGAAGCCGCCGATCGTCGCCACGGCCACGATCAGCGCGATCAGGCCGCGATTGGCCCGTTCCCCGGTGTCTTCCGTCATCCCCGCTCTCCCTCGTATCGACCCGATTCTCGACGGATCGGCGCTACCCATGTTAGCGTTAGCATCGCTCGACGCGAGCCTTTTCTTTTTGAATGCCTCCGATCAGCCGCTCGGCGGCCCCGCCGAATCGCGTATCACGAACTCGAAATCGAGCACCCGCTCGTGTGCGCCGCCGCTCCGTCCACCGCCGATATGCGCGAGCAGCAGCTCGAGCGCGGCGGCCGCCATCGCCGCGATCGGCTGCCGGATCGTCGTCAGCTCGGGCCAGATCGAGGTGGCCAGCGCGGTGTCGTCGTATCCGACGATGCTGATGTCGCGCGGCACCTCTAGCCCGCTTCTGTGCGCCACCGACACCGCGGCGGCCGCCATGTCGTCATTGCCCGCGAAGATCGCCGTCGGGCGATCGGCCCGCGCGACCAGCCGCTCGGCCGCGACCAGCCCCGACCGGTAGGTGAAATAGCCCTGCTCGACCGGCGCCGCGTCCGGATCGAGCCCGCCTTCCGTGAGCGCATCGAGGAAGCCGCGATGCCGCTCGGCGCTTGCCATATGTCCCGGATGGCCGCGGATATGCCCGATCGCGCGATGGCCGAGTTCGATCAGGTGCCGCGTGATCGTCTTCGCCGCCTCGTAATCGTCGATCCGCACGTTGAGCGCGTCGTCGGGCGCGAGCCCGCGCGCGACGCTGACGACCGGGATGCCGGCTGCGGCCAGCTCGGCATGGACCGGCTCGTATTCGGAGACCGGCGGCGGTAGAATCACGCCCTCCACCTTGGTGTTGGCGAAGCGCCGCGTCGCCTCGGCCTGCGCATCGGCGGTCTCGCCCTCGCACACCTCGATCACGAGATGGCATCCCGCGCGCCGCGCGCCGTCGAGCGCGCCGACGAGGAACTGCGTCAGATAGGCGTCGGAGGGGTTGGCGTAGAACAATCCGATATGCGTCGCCGATCCCGCGGCGAGCGAGCGCGCGGCGGTGTTGGGCGAATAATTGAGCCGCTCGATCACCTCGAGCACGCGCCGCCGCGTCGTGTCGCGCACATTGGGCGCGCCGTTGACGACGCGCGAGACCGTCATCGACGAGACGCCCGCGGCACTCGCGACATCGAGGATCGTTGCCGTCCCCCGGCTCCTACGGCTGGATTTGGGCACGCCCCCTCCTTGGCTCGGCCCTTAGCCTTGCTGTTGTGGCGAAAGCAATCACGGGTGCGCATCCAGCCAGGCGGAGACCCAGACGAGCGGCGCGTTCCAGTTGATCGCGACCTCGTTCATCGAAAAGGCGCGCCAATCGTCCGCCCAGCACATCTGCGGCGCGCAAGGAGGCATCGCCGCCCCGATCTCGTCGGCGCTGTGCGAACTCGAATTGGGTCCGCCCGAAAGCACGCCGGGCGGCGGCGGGGGCAGGTTCGGGTCCGCCGCATGCGTCCAGAAGCGGTGATGCGGCTGCTTCATCGGCCGCGCTCCGAACCCCGAGACAAAGGAGCGATCGAGCGGATTGCGCCCGAGAATATAGTCCATCGCGTCGATCACGCCGTCCCGATAGCGCGTCTCGCCGGTGATGTCCGCCGCCAGCGCAAGCAGGATCGCGCGGTTGAGCAGGTTGGAATTGGAACCCCAGGGATAAGCCGGCGGGTCGTAGGGGATGCGATATCCCACCTCCGCTTCGTCGGCGAGGAACGCGTCCGCCGCCGCCACGATGCTCGCGCGCAGCCGCACCCTGTCGGCATCGGAGAGCGCATTGGGCAATGTCGCGAGGGAGATCGTGCCCAATGCCGCGGTGGTCGGCCAGCCGAAATCGCCCGCTTTGGCAAAAAGCGGGCTTTCGACGATCGCCGTGCGATAGCGCGCGTCGCCCGTCGTCGTGAACAGTTCGGCGGCTGCCCAATAGAATTCGTCGGCCAGATGCGCATCGCCATAGCCGCCGCTGCCCGTGAAGGCGGCGATCGGATAGATGTCGGGATGCGCGATCGCGGCGGCATAAGCCCGCCTCGCCGCCTTCAGGCAGCGCTCGGCAAAGGCCGCGTCGATGCTCCGCCAGATGCGCGCGCATTGCGCGGCGGTCGCGGCGAGGTTGAGCGTCGCGCTCGTGCTCGGCGGGAAAAGCTGCCGCTTTTCGGGATCGTCCTGCGGCGGTGTCGGCAGCGCCGTCCAATGTTCGTCGGCGACCTTGTGGAACGCCATGCCCGACACGTCGATCGTCTCGAAATCCAGCCCCGCCCGCGCCCGCGCGATGCCCACGGGCAGCGCCATGCGCGTCCCCTCGGGCGCCTGCATCGAGAGCAGGAATTCCATCTCCCAGCGCGCCTCGTCGAGCAGATCGTTCACCCCGTTCCCCGCCTCGGGCAAGGCGGCGCTGCCGTCGGGGAAGGGCGGCGCGGCCCAGCGCCGCCCCTGCTCGTACAGATCGAGCAAGGTCCACAAGGCGATCCCGCCATTGACGACATATTTCCCCTGGTCGCCCGCATCGTACCAGCCGCCGGTCACGTCATAGCTCGCCGGGCAGCCCGGCCAGTCGTTGCCCTTCTCGTCGGCACCCGAAACGCACGTCACCACCTCGTGCGGATGCCCCGCGGGCCGCGCCCAGCGCGCACCGCCCGCATAGGCGGCCTCGATCGGCGTCCCCGCGCGCGACTGGTAGAAATAGTTGAGCGCGCTCTTTTTGAGCGGCGCATAAAGATCCGGCCGGATCGCGAACGCCCGGCTCTCGCGCGTGCCGACATGCAGCCGGAATCCGTCGCCTGTCCCCGCGAAGCCGCTAAAATCGATCAGGTGCAGATGCTCGCCCGAATCGGCATCCTTGCCGATCACGATCGTCTTGCCCGACGTGACCACCTTCCCGCCCGCATCGGTCAGCGTCCAGCCGAGCGGCGCGCTCGCGCTCTCCGGCATCACCGCCCGCTTCACCCCGTCGGGCAGCAGCCCCACCTGGTTGAGCCGGATCGGCGCGGAAGGGACGGGGGCGGCGCTCGCCCCCGAAAGCGCCAGCGCGAGCAGCGCCGCTCGGGAAAAGTGTATGATCGGGCCACCCGATCTCCGTTCGCCCTGAGCTTGTCGAAGGGCCGTTCTTCCCCCTTGCGACGCCGGGAAAAAGCGGCGGGCCTCATTGCGCGGCATAAGCATAAATCCCCCAGGTCGCGCCCACGAAGCCGCCGGCGACATCGGTGCTCAGGATCGTCCCGTCCACGTCATGCGCCAGCACCCGCCATGTGCCGGGCCGGGTCGCATAGGCGAAGTCGTATCGCCCGCCCCGCGCGGTGATCTTCAAATCCACCGGCGCCCCCGGCGCCACGCTCAGCGGCGCCTCGGCTACCGTCACCCCACCGCGCGGCATGTCTTTCCCCGCGCGCCGGGCGAGCCGGATCATCGTTTGCCCCTCGGCCTGCTCGATGCCGAGGAAGAACCAGTAATCGTCATTCTGGAACGCCGCGAGCCCCGCGCGATCGCCGTCCGCTTCGGGCACGAACCGCACCCGCGTCGCGATGCTCGCGTTCAGATGCTGCTGCCGCCGTGCAAGGAACGAGGGGTTGCCGTTATCGCCCAGCCCCACCGGCCGCGCCTCCAACGTCGCCCCGCCGCCCAGCCGATACCAGCGCCCGTCGGGGTTGCGCAGCATCATCCAGTCGAGCGGCAGGCCGGCCCCCGCGAACGCCTCGTGCAGCCGCATCGGCCCGGTGGTCGGCGTCGGCGCAGAGCCCTTGGGCAACTGCGGCCGCGCATGAACATGGGGCACCCGCGCGCCCGGCGCGGTGATGCGCGGCCAGCCGTCCTGCCACGTCACCGGCAGCAGGAAGGTCTCGCGCCCGGTGTTGAAATTGCGCCCGTCATAAGGCCGCACGCCCAGAAACGTCGCCCACCAGCCATGCCCGGTATCGACGAACCCGGCATGCCCGGTCGAGGTGATCGGCGACGGCCGATCCGCGGGCAAATCGCGCTGCGTCAGGATCGGATTGCCGGGATACGGCGCATACGGCCCCGTCACCTTGTCGGCGCGGAACACGACCTCCGAATGGTTCGGGCCCGTCCCGCCCTCGGCCGCGATCAGGTAATAATGCCCGTCCTTCGTGAAGAGGTGCGGCCCTTCGATCCATACGGGCTTCGCGGCCGGATCGACACCGCCGTCGACCAGCACGCTGCGCGGCCCGACCAGCTTCTTCGCATCGGGATCGAACCGCTGGATCCAGATCGCCCGATGCCCGTCATAGAGCGGCCCGCCCGGCGGCACGTCGTTGTTGACCAGCCACGCGCTGCCGTCCGCGTCGAAGAACAGCGACGGGTCGATCCCGCCCGCTTCCGGCAGCCACACCGGGTCCGACCACGGCCCCGCCGGATCGGTTGCCGTGATGACGAAATTGCCGCCGCAATCGACGCAGGTATTGACGATCCAGAACAGGCCGCGGGCATGGGTGATCGCGGGTGCATAAAGCCCGCGCGACATGCCGAGCCGCTTGAAATCGACCATGTCGGGCCGGTCGATCGCATTGCCGATCTGCGTCCAGTGGACGAGGTCGGTGCTCCGGAACACCGGCAGACCGGGGAAATAGGAAAAGGTCGAGTTGACGAGATAATAGGCATCGCCCGCGCGCGTGATGCTCGGATCGGGATAGAAGCCCGCGAGGATCGGGTTGCGATAATCGCCCGGCCCGATCGCCACGCCGGGCGGCAGCGGATCGCTGCCGGCATAATCCACCCAGGCGAAGGTCGCGGTGCGTGGTGCGGGCGCGGCGCCCAAGGATGCGAGCGCTCCCACGGCCAGCAACAACGCCTGTCCGACCCGCGATCGCTTCCGCATCCCGCTCCCCGCTCGTTTGATGCTACCGCTAACACGGACAATGCGGCTTGGCCAGAACCGGCTGTCCTTGTTCGCTCCTACAATCCGCCCGCGATGTGCTTGAGCGTCGCGCGCATCCGCGCGAGCAGCGCCGGGTCGGGATCGGGGCCGAGCACGCCCTTGGCGTGCGGCGGCAGGTGCGCGACGGGATCGCCCTCGGTCGCGAAGACGTAGCGGTCGAACACCTGACGCCACACCGCGCGCTGGTCCTCGGGCAGATGCCGGATCGCGAACAGGCAGTGCATCAGCGCGTCATAGGGGTTGCCCAGCCCTTCGGGCGCCTCGTTCCACCAGTAATTGACGAAGATGTTGAACCGGTCGAGCGAATCGACGCCGTGCCACCAGTGGAAGGGGATATAGATCGCATCGCCGGGGCCGAGCGTCGCGCCCTCGGCCGCCGCCATCGCCTCGGCGAAGCGGGGGTAACGGTCGAGGTCGGGCTCGGCGAGGCTGACCATGCTCACCGGCGTTCCCGCGGGCGTCAGCTCGAGCGGGCCGGGATAGAGATTCGCCATCTGCTCGGGCGGAAAGAGCGTGAACCGCCGCCGCCCGGCGACGACGACGCCGATATTCTCCTTGAGGTCGTAATGCGGCGCCACCCGGATCGCGTTGCCGATCCAGATGCGCGGCGCCGCCGCCATCGGCAGCAGGGAAATCGCGTTCGCTTCGGCGAAGCCCGGCAGCAATTCGGGCAGCGTCTCGGATTGCACCGCCATCGCGTGCGGCGCGGGATCGGCGCGGTCGCGCAGCAGCCGGGCGAGCACGTCGCCCAGCGGCGCCCGCCCGCGCGCGAAATTGAGCGCGCGCATGTCGTCGCGATAGAAGAACCGCCCCTCGATCTCGGGCGGCCCGATGATCGCGCCGACATCGCGCACCGGCCGAAAGCCGAGCAGATGATCGACGACCGCCTCGTCCGATTGCCGCGCCGCCGCCACCGCGGGCCACCCGGCGCCCAGCCCGCGCAGCACCGCCGGCCGCCCGGCGGGCCGGATCTCCTCCAGAAAGCGCGCGCGATCGACGCCTTCATACTCGGCGATCGGTCGGGGCGGGGGAAGCGTCACGAAGCGCGCGCGAGCGGCTGGCCGGAAAGGCTGTTCTCGCCGCGCAGGAAATCCTGCTGCGTCGGCATCGCCGCCGCGGTGCGCGCCACGACGTCGCGCATATGCGCCAGCCGCGCCAGCGTCTCCTCGTCGGGCAGCAGGTCGGCGGCCGGATGATAGCCCTGCGGCTCGATTCCCTGCCCCATCATCACCGACAGCCAGCTCGTCTCGGTGAACAGCTCGTTATGCTCGCGGAACACGCGCCCGTTGGCGCGGAACATCTCGATCTTGGCCTTCAGCCCGTCGGGCGGGTCGATTGTGCGGCAAGTATCCCAGAAAGCCGTGTCGTTCCGCTCGGTCGCCATATAGTGCAGCACCAGGAAGTCGCGGATATCGACATATTCCTGCACACTCTGCTCGTTGTAGCGCGCAATGGCGACCGGATCGGGCCGCCGCGTCGGGAACAGCGTCATCAGCCGCGCGATGCCCGACTGGACGAGGTGGATGCTCGTCGATTCGAGCGGCTCCAGAAACCCGCTCGCCAGCCCCAGCGCCACGACATTGCCCACCCAGCATGCCTTGCGGTGCCCCGCCTTGAAGCGCAGCGCCCTCGGCTCGCCCAGCGGCGGCGCGTCGAGCCCCGCGAGCAAGGTCGCTGCCGCCTCGTCGTCCGAGCAATGCGCGCTCGAATAGACATAGCCGTTGCCGGTGCGATGCTGGAGCGGGATGCGCCATTGCCACCCGGCGGGCTTGGCGGTTGAGCGGGTGAGCGGCTGCCAGTCGGCGGTGCGCTCGCACGCCACCGCCATCGCGCGGTCGCACGGCAGCCATGCGCCCCAATCCTCGAACCCCGCCTTCATCGTCTGCTCGATCAGCAGCCCGCGAAAGCCCGAACAATCGATGAACAGGTCGCCCTCGATGCGCGCGCCGCTCGCCAGCGTCACCGCCTCGATCAGCCCGGTCTCGCCGTTCTGCGCCACATCGATGATCCGCCCCTCGGTCCGCCTGATCCCGCCCGCCTCGGCGATCCGGCGCAGGAAGCGCGCGTAGAGGCTCGCATCGAACTGAAAGGCGTAAGCGAGCTTCGAGATCGGCGACTTCGGCTGGTCCGGCTGCGGGCGCAGCATCTTGCCCGCATGCGCCGCGACCACCGAGATCGCATAATCGTCGAGCGGGTGCGGATCGCCCAGTGCGCGGCCCTTCAGCCAGTGATGGTGGAACTCGATCCCCATCATGTCGAGCCCGTAAAAGCCGAACGGGTGCGTATAGCGATGCCCCGGCCGCACCCAGTCGATGAACTCGATGCCCAGCTTGTAGGTCGCGTTGGTCGCACGGACGAACTCGGCCTCGTCGATGCCGAGCAGCGCGTTGAACAAGGTGATCTGCGGGATCGTCGCCTCGCCGACGCCGACCGTGCCGATCTCGTCCGATTCGATCAGCTCGATCGACAGGTCCGGCATCCCGCCCAGCACGCGCGCCATCGCGGCGGCCGCCATCCACCCCGCGGTGCCGCCGCCGACGATGACGATGCGGCGGATGCGATCGTCGATCACGATGCGGCGGCCATCGCCGGGCGCTCGGGCTGGGCGGCGCAGCAGCGCGCGATGAACTCGGCCTGCGTGGGCAGCCGCAACGCCGTCTCTTCGTAGCCGCGGCGCATCTCCGCCATCGCCGCATCGACCTTCGCCTCGTCCAGCGCGTCGGCGATCGGGTCGTAGCCGTCGGGCCAGATGCCCTGGCCGAACATCACCGCGACCCAGCTCGGCGTCGCGAACAGCTCCATATTGTCGCGGAACACGCGCCCCTTCTCGCGGAACAGCGCGATCTTGCGCGCCAGGCTGTCGGGCACCTCCATCGTCCGGCAATATTCCCACAAAGGCGAATCGTCGCGGCGCGTGGCATGATAATGCAGGATCACGAAGTCGCGGATGTCCTCGGCCAGATCCTTCATCGCGCGGTTATATTCGTCGCGCTCCACATCGGTGCAGCGTTTGTCGGGGAACAGCGCGATCAGCCGCGCGATCCCCGCCTGGATGAGATGGATGCTCGTCGATTCGAGCGGCTCGACGAACCCGCTCGACAGGCCGAGCGTCACGACGTTCCGGTTCCATGCCAGCCGCCGCCGCCCGGTGGTGAACGACAGCGTGCGCGGCTCGGCGAGCGGCGGCCCTTCGAGGTTCGCCATCAGCGTGTCGCGCGCCTCGTCGTCCGAACACCATGCGCTCGAATAGACGAAGCCGTTGCCCGTCCGATGCTGGAGCGGGATGCGCCATTGCCAGCCGCGTGCCCGCGCGGTCGCGCGCGTCAGCGGCTCGGGCGGCGCGACATTCTCCGTCGCCACCGCCACCGCGCGGTCGCACGGCAGCCAGCGCGCCCAATCGTCATAGCCCGTCTTCAGCGTCTGCTCGATCAGCAGCCCGCGAAAGCCCGAGCAATCGAGGAACAGATCGCCCTCGATCCGCTGCCCGTCGGCGAGCGTCACGTGGCGGACGAACCCGCTTTCGCCGTCGAGCGCGACATCGACCACCTTGCCCTCGATCCGCCGGGCGCCGCCGCGCTCCGCATAGGCGCGCAGATATTTCGCATAGAGCGACGCATCGAATTGATAGGCGTAATACAGTTCGCTGAGCGGCGTCGTGGCGCCCGCGCCGGGCCGCGCGAAGCGGCCGTGCCGGATCGCGGCGGCGCTCATCGACCAGTCGGTGATCGGCGGCATCGCCCGCGCGGCGCGCGCGCGCAGATAAAGCTGGTGGAAGGCGACGCCGTGGATCTCGTGCCCCTGGCCGCCGAAGGGATGCACGTATCGCTCGCCGATCGCGCCCCAGTCGACGAACTCGATCCCCGCCTTGAACGTGCCCTGCGTCGCCGCGATGAACTCGTTCTCGTTGATGCCCAGCATCTTGTTGAAGGTGAGGATCGGCGGGATCGTCGCCTCGCCGACGCCGATCGTCCCGATCTGGTCCGATTCGATCAGCGTCACGGTCGTGCGGCCGTTGTTGAGATATCGCGAGAAGGCCGCCGCCGCCATCCAGCCCGCTGTGCCCCCGCCGACGATCACCAGCCGCTCGATCGGTGCGCGCGTCGCGGTCATGCTGCGGCCCGCCGGTTCGCGCGATCCTGCGCTGTCGTCATCGCCACCCCTCCCATGCGCCACATAGTAGAGACGCCGCGGCATCAGCGTCAAACCCTCAAGATAGCGATACATCGCCTGCCGGCACGCCCGCGCAGGCCGTTGGAGCGCGGAAACGGCCGAATCGGCCGTGGCAGTTTTGTCACAATCATGATGCGATCCTCAAAAGCATCTTGCGCAAACTTGCAGCCACTCCGGTCTTGGGTTACGCAATAACCACGAAAGAAGCGCGACGCACGTTGTTAGCGCTATCAGGTGGGAGGGGAGAATGGGGGACTTCCGTAGTTCGGTCGGAACGACTCGGTCGCGTCGTGGGAGCGCTACCGAAAGGGCGTTGCGCTGCGGCGCCTCGCTGCTCGCGCTGGGCGGCGCGCTGACGGCAGTGCCGGCCTGGGCGCAGGACGCGCCCGCCGCGCAGGCCGATACGGCGGATGCGGACGAGGGGCAGACGAACGAGATCGTCGTCACCGGCATCCGCGAAAGCCTCGCCAATTCACAGTCGATCAAGCGCAATTCGGACACGATCGTCGATGCGATCACCGCGTCGGACATCGGCGCCCTGCCCGATCGCTCGGTGACGGAGGCGCTCCAGCGCGTCCCCGGCGTCGCGATCAACCGCTTCGCGGGCAGCAACGATCCCGATCACTTCTCGGTCGAGGGCTCGGGCGTGGTCGTCCGCGGCCTCAGCTTCGTCCGCTCCGAATTCAACGGCCGCGACACCTTCTCGACAGGTGTCTACGGTCAGGCGATCAACTTCTCCGACGTGCCTTCCGAACTGCTCGGCTCGGTCGAGGTCTACAAGAACACCACCGCCGAGATGATCGAGGGCGGGCTTTCGGGCACGGTCAACCTCAACACGCGCAAGCCGTTCGATCAGGACGGGTTCCTGTTCAGCTTCGATGCCGAGGCCAATTACGGCGACATGGCCAAGAAATGGTCGCCGACCGTCTCCGCGCTCGTCAGCAACACCTGGGATACCGGCATCGGCCGGATCGGCCTGCTCGCCGATTATTCCTATTCGCAGCTCTACTCGCGCGCCGACGGCATCCAGGTCACCAATTTCCAGACCCGCGACAACCAGATCACGACGGCGGCCAATTCCACCAGCACCGGCGTCTGCCGCAACGCGCTGCCGTCGAACAGCGACGACATGACGTTGCCGCCGGCCTGGGATCAGACCAGCGGTACGCCGCCGTGCGGTACCGCTGGAACAGCCGGGGCGGACGGTTTCGCCGATTTCTCCGCGCTGCAATATGCGCCGCTCGGCGGTCAGTTCCGCACCCAGGATTACGACCGTCAGCGCACCGGCATCGCACTCGCGGGGCAATGGGAAAGCCTCGATCGCCGGGCGCTCCTCACCGCGCAGTTCCTGCGCACCGATGCCTATCAGCGTTGGGGCGAGCACACGTTCGAAAGCGCCCCCGATCTCGCCGAATACAATACCTATCCGGCGGGCTGCCTCCAGAACGGAAACGGCCCGGGCAATGCGCCGGGCGCGGGCGGCACGACACGCGCCGAATGTCCGATGGGCGCGTTCGACAATTATCAATATGACGAGAACGGCGTCTTCGAAAAGGGCTTCATCACGCTGCCAGGCTCCGGTTGGCGCACTGCGGACAGCGGCCAGGCGACCACGAACGTGCCCACCGGCGGCGTCCAGCAATCGCTGTCGCGGCGCGAGGTCGAGGACGAGAATGTCGTCGAGGACTACGGCCTCAACTTCAAGTTCACGCCCAACGATCGCTGGTCGTTCAACGTCGACGGTCAATATGTCCATGCCGAGCACGACACACTCGACGTCAGCGTCTTCGGCTCGACCTTCGCTGACCAGGAGCTGGATCTCACCGGCGACATTCCGCATCTGACACCGCACAAGCCGCTCACGCTCGCGGCGGGCTGGGCGACCCCGAATCCGGACATGGCAGCGGCGAGCGATTCGGAATACTTCCGCAACCCCGCTTTTTCGTTCTGGCGCGCGGCGATGGATCACATCGAGCACAGCGTCGGCAATGAATGGGCGTTCCGCGGTGATACCCAATATAATTTCGACGACGGCTCGTTCCTGAAGCACGTGAAGGTCGGCGCGCGCTATGCCGACCGCGATCAGAAGATCCGCTATTCGGCCTATAACTGGGGTGCGATCAGCGAAGTCTGGTCGGGCACTGCGGTCAGCTTCGAGCAATCGGGGCTCGATCACGCCGAATTCTACGATTTCAACAACTTCTTCCGCGGTCAGACGCCGGGGCCCGTCGGTGGCTATTATTACAGCGGCAACCTGATCGAGGCCTATCCGGGTGCTGCGGAATATTTCAAGCATCTCAACGACATCTGGCACAATGAGAACGGGGCCACCGCGACCAACCGCTGGGTTCCGGCGCGCGAGCGGCCGAATACCGTCGCGGGCACCGATTTCCTGGCGACCGAAATCCAGGCGGTGAGCGAGCGAAACGTCGAGGCCTATGCGATGCTGAGCTTCGGCAACGACGAATATGTCGATGACGGGTTCAGGCTGTCGGGCAATATCGGCGTGCGTTATGTCGACACCAAGCTCGTGTCGCGCGGCGCGTTCGCCATTCCGACGGCAACGCAACTCGGCGCGACCGATCCGTTCGATGTGCGCTGCGCGGTTCAGCCGCCGCCCACCAATGCACCGGCTGGAACGCCGGACAGCATGCCCGGTGGCATCTGCGAGCTTGGGCCCGATGCCTATGCCGAGCTCCAGCAATTCGCGGGCGACGGCAGCACGCAGCCGACGACGGCGGTCAACACATACCATTATTTCCTGCCGAGCCTGAACCTCAAGTTCAATGCGACCGACAACCTCATCTTCCGGTTTGCGGCGTCGCGGGCGTTGGCGCGGCCGTCGCTCGCCGATGTGCGGCCCTATTTTCAGGCAAGTTTCGACGGCAATACCAACCAGCTCCAGACGACGCGGGGCAACCCGTATCTGAAGCCCGCACTGTCGGATCAGTTCGACGTGACAGCCGAATGGTATTTTGCCCGTGTCGGCTCGTTGACGTTCGATGCCTTCTACAAGGAGATCAAGAACTTCTTCTACCAGTCGGTCGTGCCGATCGAGCTTACCAACAACGGCATCACCGAAACCTTCGCCGCGCGCGGCCCCGCCAATTACGACGGCAAGGGCAAGGTGAAGGGCTTCGAGATCGCCTATCAGCAGACCTACGATTTCCTGCCGGGTTTCCTGAGTGGGCTCGGTGCGAGCGCGAGCTACACCTATATCGAAAGCGAGGGCCTGCCCAATTCGCGGCTGAACAACGGCGCAGTGGTGAACAATTCGCCGATCGGCATCAATGACAAGCTGCCGCTCGAGCAATTGTCGAAGCACAATGTCAACGTCCAGGTCTTCTACGAGAAGGGGCCGATCTCGCTCCGCGCCGCCTATAACTGGCGCTCGCGCTTCCTGCTCACCTCGTCGGACGTGATCTTCCCTTATTACCCGATCTTCAACGAGCCGACGGGGCAGCTCGACGCCTCGGCCTTCTTCAACATCACCAAGGGCGTCAAGATCGGCGTCCAGGCGGTGAACCTCACCAACGAGATCACCAAGACCTCGCAGATGTTCACGCTCAGCGGGTTGAGGGGGCCGCGGTCCTATTTCATGAACGACCGCCGCTTCTCGTTCATCATCCGCGGCAGCCTGTAGCGCCCCCGAGGGAGCCTCGGGCCGCAAGCAAAGGGCGCCTCTCCTTCGGGTGGGGCGCCCTTTTGCGCGTCGGCCGGCGGTGGCGGCGCGCTGTCCTACACGATGGCTTTGCGCTATGTGGGGCGTGACGGCCCAGGGCGATCGTGATCCGATCCGATCCGGGCGCCGTAACGGGACAAAGTTGACTCGCCGCCCTCGTCGCTGGGTGCCAGCTCTTTGAAATCATGGAACGGGATGACGCGCTACCCCCGCGGGACAGTCAAGTTGGTCAACTTTGCCCGGTGGATTGCGGCGTGGAAATCAGGCGCGTGAAAGCGCGCCCGCGAACGCCCGCGCGATCGCGTCGCGCATCGGCTTGGGCCGGAATTGCGCGTCATAGGGGCAGGACCGCCGCGGCTGCCCGTCCTCGCGCGGATCGAACCCCTGGAGCCAGCTATATTTGTCGCACATCCCCCAGACGAGCACGTCGCGGAGCTGCGGATAGTCCATCATCAGGTCCAGATAAGCGCGCACATAATCGGCGCCCCGTGCATCGCGCGCCGCCGCGTCCGCGGGCTGCGCGTTGTCGCGCACGTCGAGCTCGGTGATCAGCAGGCGGTAGCCCATACCCGTCACCTCGTCGAGAAAGGCACGCCAGGCGCGTTCCTGTCCGGCTACCGTCGCGGCGATATCGGGATCGTTGGTGGTGAGATGCGATTGGAGGCCCAGCGCATCGACCGGCACACCGCGCGCGCGGAAGCCTTCGAGCAGCCGCAGCACGCCCGCGCGATGCGTCTCCCCGCCCGCCTCCCAGCCCACATAATCGTTATAGACCAGCTCCGCGCCCGGCGCCGCGGTGCGGGCGACGTGGAAGGCGAGGTCCGTCGAATGCCGCGCGCCGCCCATCGCCCGCGACAGCGCGATCTCGTTCAGTTCGCCGGTCTCGGGATCGACCACTTCGTTGACGACGTCCCAGCTCGCGATGCGGTTGCCGCAATGGCGCATCACCGTCTCGATATGCGTCGTCAGCAGCCGCGCCGCCTCGGCGGCCGGCCGGGCGCCGAAGTCATGCGATTCCTCCCAGTCGGGCATCCGTTCGGGGCGGTGCCACAACAGGGTGTGCCCGCGCACGGGGAGCCCGCGCGCCCCGGCAAAACGCAGCATCGCATCGGCATGATCGAACGCGAAGGTCTCCGGATCGGGCCGCAGCCGCCGCCATTTGAGCTCGTTTTCGGGGACGAGGATCCCGCAATCGCGGTCGAGCAAGGCCGCGTAATCGGGATTGGCGAAGCTCCCCGCATCGGCGCCGGGCGCGCTCCACGCGAAGGCGGAGCCGAAGCGCCTCCCACGCGCCGCGGCGGCATCGCGCAGCGACGCCGATGCCTCGTCCGCGGCTGCCCGCCCGCCACATGCCGCCACGCCGAGCCCCGCCAGCAGGGTCAGTCCCTCCCGGCGCGTCAATCCTTCGGCCATGGCAGCGCTCCCTAATTCCAGCCGGCGTCCACCCAATAAGCGTGGGCGGTGCACATGTGCGCGTCGTCGGAGGCGAGGAACAGCGCCATCGCGGCGATGTCGGCGGGCTGGATGCGCCCGTTCAGGCATTGCGCGGCAACGATCTCCGCCTCGCCCTGCGGCGTGTACCATTGCATCTGGCGCGGCGTCTTGACGTTGCCCGGCACGATCGTGTTGACGCGGATATTGTCGCGGCCCAGTTCGCGCGCCAGGCTGCGCGTCAGCCCCTCGATCGCCGCCTTGGCGGTCTGGTAGAGCGCGATGTCGGGCAGCCCCAGGTGCCACGAGATCGACCCGAAATTCAGGATCACCCCGCCGCCGCGCGCCTTCATCCCAGGCCATATCGCCTGCGCGGCGAAAAACTGGTGCTTGAGGTTCACCGCCATGCGGTCGTCCCAATATTCGGGCGTCACCTCGTCCACCGAATGCCGGTCGTCATTGGCGGCGTTGTTGATCAGCACGTCGATCCCGCCGAACTCCGCCTCGACGGCGGCGAGCGCCGCCTTGAACGCGGGCATGTCGGTGATGTCGCAATGGTCGAAGCGCGGCGCATGGCGCGCGCCTGGGCTCAGCCGATCGACCAGCGCGCGCGAGGGCGCGTCGGCGATATCGACGAAGGCGACGCGCGCACCTTGCGCGGTGAACGCCTCGACCAGCCCCGCGCCGATCCCCGATCCGCCACCGGAAATGAACACGCGCTTGTCGGCGAGGCTCGGATAGCGCGCCGATTGGGCCATGCTCGTGCCGGCCCCGGATTCTTGCAGCATTCAGCGGATCCTTGATGTCGTAGAAGAAGTGTGATCGGTCATGCGGCGGCGCCTCGAATCAGGCCGCGGCCGGCGAGATTGGCGAAGAGCGCGCCGATCCCCATCGTCCACGGCGCCGCGTCCTTCGAGGTGACGACGTGGTTGACCAGCGTACCGAGCCGATCGGTGGAGATGGAGACGCGATCGCCGACCTTGTGGGTGAAGCCGCGCCCCGGCTCGTCGCGATCCTGCGTCGGCGCGAACAGCGTGCCGAGGAACAGTACGAAGCCGTCGGGATAATGGTGCTCGCTCAGCGATTGGCGCACCAGCTCCTCGGGATCGCGGCTGATCTGGTCCATCGAGCTGTGGCCGGTGAGGACATAGCCTTCCTCGCCCTCGATCCTGAGATCGACCTCGGCGCCGCGCACATCGTCCATCGTGAAGCGGTCGTCGAACAACCGGATGAACGGCCCCAGCGAACATGACGCGTTGTTGTCCTTCGCCTTGCCGAGCAGCAGCGCCGAGCGCCCCTCGAAATCGCGCAGATTGACATCGTTACCCAATGTCGCGCCCAGCGCACGCCCGTCGGGCGCGACCAGCAGCACCACTTCGGGCTCGGGGTTGTTCCAGGTCGAATCGGAGCGCACCCCGATCTCCGCGCCCCAGCCGACGGTCGAGAGCACAGGGGATTTGGTGAAGATCTCGGCATCCGGCCCGATCGCCACTTCGAGATATTGCGACCACAGTCCCGCGTCGATCAGCGCCTGTTTGAGCGTTGCCGCCTCGTCGCTGCCGGGCACGACCGAGCGGATGCTGCCGCCGATGCGCTCCTCGAGCCGGCCGCGCAGGTCGGCCGCCTTGCCCGCATCGCCGCGCGCGCGCTCCTCGATCACGCGCTCCAGCGCCGATACGGCGAACGTGACGCCCGACGCCTTCACGCATTGCAGGTCGATCGGGCTGAGCAGGCGCGGAGTCGCCGTGGTCGAGAGGCCGATCGCATCGAGCGGCCCCAATTCCTCGCCCGCGCAATCGGGTGCGCCCGCCGCGGCAAAAGCGGAGACGGTGGGGAAAGCCGCGGTGATATCGAACACATGGCCGTCACGCACCAGCACGATGCACGGGCCCTCGCCGCGGTCGATCCGGCCAACGAACAACCCTTCGCGCCAGTCCGCAGGAAGCGCTTCCACCGTGAACGCAATATTCGTCATCGCCACCCCTATCTGATAGCGCTACCAATATTCGGCAGCGCGCTCATGTCAAGCATTTGCGGGCCGGTCAATGGACGAAAGCGGTTTTCATTGGCAAACGGTTTCAAGCAGCGCGGGCAGGATGGGGGCGGGCGGCAGGGCGATTCCCTTGGCCTTGGCCGCTGCTTCGAAGGTCGCCGGATGGTGCGCGATCGCCGGCCGGATGTCTCCGGCATAGAAGGGGTCGCGTTCGGCCTCGGCGAGCGAAACGAAGCGGGCGCCCTGCGAACGGTAAAAGGCGAGCAGCCTCGGCAGCAGCTTCGCATCGAGCGCGCCGACATGCATCAGCAGCACGAGCGGCACGTCGCGTCCCGTCGCCTTGCGCGATGCCGCCTCGGCCCAGGCGAGCGTATCGGCGGCGGCCTGCATGTAGCTCGCCTCCAGCGCGGCGATGCCCTGTGCGTCATGCTTGGAGACGCAGCGCGCATAAGGCACCGCCCAGGCATAATCGCCGAAACTCATCGTTACGCTGGCGATCTTGTAGCCATGCCCGGCCAGGAAGGCGCGGGCATCACGCCATTTTTCGGGCGTCTCGCCCTCCGCCAGATAGGGATAGCGCAGCCAGTGCCAGTCACCGCCCTCCATCAGCGGCGCGATGACGGCCTCGTTGCGCAGCACGTCGGCCTCCCAGTCGGCGAGGCTGTGCTCGTCGAGGCTCATGTGCGACCAGCTATGGTTGGCGAGCACCTGCCCCGAGGCGCGCCACGCCGCCAGCGCCGGTTTGGACGCGGGCTCGGCCTCGGCGAAGCCGCCATTGGTGAAGCCGTAGGTCGGCGGCACGCCCGCCGCCTTCAGCGCATCGCTGATCGCCGCCATGATCGCGATCCTGCTCTCGCCTTCGGGCAGCGGCCCATGCACGGGCAGATCGTCGAAGGTGATCGCGATCTCCGGGCCGTCGCGCATGAACGCTTCGATCGGCACCGCAGCCGCCATTGCGGCGTAACCGGCGGGGGAGGGATGAAGATGGTCGCCGGAATCGTAAGCGGGGAGCATCCGCTCGGGATGCGCCGGATCGCGAACGGCCTTGTCGAAATCGATCACCCCGTCGAACGCGCCGGAGGTGCGGATCCAGGCGTTGATCGCCTGCCGGTCGGCCTCGTTGGCGGCGTCGGCATGGTAATAATCGTTGCCGACGAACGGTGTCAGCGTCCCGCCCCAGATGCGAAGCCCCTGCGCATGGGCGCGCGCGATCACCTGACGATATCCTTCGATGATCCGCTGCACGAGCGCATCATGCTCGGCCTGCGGCACCGGATGATCGACCGTCAGCGTGCCGAGATCGTTGATCCCTTCGAGCAGGACCACGTCGGTCACGCCGCTGCGCATCGCGGTGTCGCGGTCGAACCGCGCGAGCAGGTTCGGCCCCAATCCGTCGAGCAGCACGCGGTTGCCGCCGATTCCGGTATTGACCACCGCGATGTTCGCCCCCGCTGCGCGCAACCGCGCCGCGAGCGCATCGGGCCAGCGGTCGTCGCCGTCGGTGGTCGCGCCGTGCCCGTCGGTGATCGAATCGCCGATCGTCGCGATCGCGCGCGCGTCCGGGTCGGCGGCGACCTCGATGTCCGAAAGCTGATACCAATGCTCCACGCGCAGCGCGTCGGGCAGGCCGGCGGCGCCGACATGATTGCCCTTGGCGACGAACGAGGTGGCGCGCGAGCCGGGATGTCCCGTCTGCCGCGCGGGCGGCCCGGGGAAATGGATGCTGACGGTGACGTCCGATCCGCCCGGCGCGGCGAACGCCACCGGGTCCGAATAGATTTCGGCCCCCGCCGGGATCACGACCGCGCTCTTGCCGCCGAACGTAAGCGGCGTGTCGGTGCCCGGCACGATGTCCGGCGCGCCGCGCATCACCGGGCGCGCGATATGCGCCGCGTCGATTCGCAGCGGCTCGGTGCCGAAGGCGTTCGACAGGCGCGCCCGCAGCCGCTCGCCGCCCAGCGAGAGGCGCACCGTCTGCCGGAGCGTCGCATCGGTGAGCGCCGCGTCGGGCAGCGCGTTGTGGGGCTCGGGCACCTGTTGTGCTGAACCCCAGGAGGCGACCCAATGCGTGTCCTCCGCATGGAGCGGTGCGGCGACGAGCGCGGCGGCGAGGAGGAGCAGCCTCATGACACCTCCAGCGTCACGGTCTTGAGGTGCTGCGAATCGGGTCCGGCCATGATCTCGAACGTCCCCGGCTCGACGACATGCTTCATGTCGATGTTCCACAAGGCGAAGTCCCGCGGCCCCAGCGTGAAGGAGACGGTCTTGCGCTCGCCCGGCGCGAGCGTCACCCGCTCGAAGCCCTTCAGCTCCTTCACCGGCTGCGTCACCGAGCTTTGGGTGTCGCGGATATAGAGCTGGACCACCTCGTCGCCCGCGCGGTCGCCGGTGTTGGCGACATCGACCGACACCGTCACCGTCCCCGCCGTGCCGATCCGCTGCTGCGACAGGCGCGGCGCGCCGATCTCGAAGCTGGTGTAGCTCAGCCCATAGCCGAACGGGAAGAGCGGCGCGGCGCTGTCGAACAGATAGCCGCGATGGGCGCTCGGCTTGTAATTGTAGAAAACGGGAAGCTGCCCGACGCTGCGCGGGAAGGTGACGGGCAGCTTCCCGCCCGGATTGACCTTGCCGAACAGCACGTCCGCCATCGCGGTGCCGCCCTGCTCGCCGCCATACCATCCCTCGATCAACGCATCGGCCTTGTCGGCCACGTCCGTGATCGCGAGCGGCCGGCCGTTGGTGAGCACCACCACGATCGGCTTGCCGAGCGCATGGAGCGCGTCGAACAGTGCTTTCTGCTGCCCGACGAGCTTGAGGCTGTCGCGGTCGCCGAGATGGCTGTCGGCCCAGGCTTCGCGGCTGGTCTGCTCGTTGCCGCCAATGTTGAGGATGATCGTGTCGGCGCCCTTCGCCGCTTCCACCGCCTCGGCGATCCGCCGCCGGTTCTCGGCGGGATCGGCGAGCGTCACCTCGTCCGCCCACCAATCGTCATTCTCGGTGATGCGGACGCCCTCGGCATAGACGATGCGCGCCTTGTCGCCGACTTCGGCCTCGATCCCGTCGAGCAACGATACCGTATGCGGCGGAATCCCGTAATAGCCGCCGAGATGCGCCTTGGCCGCGTTCGGCCCGATCACCGCGATCGTGCCCTGCGGTTTCAGCGGCAGCACGCCGCTGTTCTTGAGCAGCACGATCGACTTGCGCGCCGCCTCCAGCGCCAGCGCGCGGGCATCGGCATTGTTGGTGATCGCCTCGGCTGCCTTCGCGTCGGCATAGGGATGCTCGAACAAGCCGGCGCGGAACTTCATGTCGAGCACATGCCGCACCGCCTCGTCCACGGCCGCTTGCGATACCTTGCCCGCGCGCACCTGCGCAACCAATGTCGCATAGGAAAGCCCGTCGGGCAGGTCCATATCGACCCCGGCCGCGAGCGCCATCCGCGCGGCTTCCTCCAGGTCGCCCGCGACATGGTGGATGTCGCGAAGCTGGTCGATCGCCGAATAGTCGCTGGTGACGGCGCCCTTGAACCCCCATTCACCGCGCAGCACGTCCCTGAGCAGCCATGCGTTGGCGTGGCTCGGCACGCCGTCGATCTCGTTATACGACGGCATCACGGCGGCAACGCCGGTGCGGCGGATCACCTCCTCGAAGGGCGGGAAGAAATTTTCGCGCAATTCGCGCTCGGAAATCGGCGCGGGGCCGATATTGGTGCCGCTCTCGGGCTGGCCGTGCCCGGTAAGGTGCTTGAGCGTCGCGAAAACGTGCCCCGGCTTGAGCATGCGCGCGCGTCCCGGCCCCTGTAGCCCCTCGACCGCCGCGACACCCAGTTCGCCGACCAGATACGGGTCCTCGCCGAACGTCTCCTCGATCCGCCCCCAGCGCGGGTCGCGCGCGATATCGACGACGGGCGAGAGCGCCTGCGTCACCCCGCGCGCCCGGATTTCGCGGGCCGTCACCGCGTTGGTGCGTCGCACGAGGTCCGGGTCCCAGGACGAGGCGAGCGCGATCGGCACCGGGAAGCTCGTCGCGCCCAGGGCCGCATAGCCGTGCAGTCCTTCCTCATGGAACAGGATCGGGATGCCGAGCCGTGTCCTCTCGACCGCCCAGTGCTGCATCGCGTTGACCAGCGCGACCGTCTCCGCGACATCGCGCCACGGCAACTCGCGCGGGGAGATCGGGCCGTGCGCGTCGCCCGGCCGCGCGACGCCGCCGATTCCGTTCGGATAGACGGCGGACATCTTTGCCGCATCGAATTGGCCGTCGGCGTCGAAAATCTTCGTCTTGCCCGTCCAGACAACTTCGAGTTGGGCGACCTTCTCGTCGAGCGTCATCCGCCGGAGCAGATCCTCCACGCGGTCTGCGACCGGCGCGGAGGCTTGCTTGTAGAGCGGCTGCGCGGCGGCCTGCGCCGCGGGCGCGACGGGCGCGACGGGCACGGGGGCAGGCGCCGCCGAAATCAGCGCCAGCCCCGAAACGGCGCATAATATTGCTCGAACATACATGCGATTCCTCCCCTTTGGTCGGCGGCGCGCCATGATTGCGCCGTCCAGCTTTGCTGATAGCGCTACCATGCTATAGAGGGATGTCAATGGCGAAGGGGAGAGCGATGCGCTGGATGACGAAGCTGGTGCTCGCGCTGGCGGCGATGTTCGCGGCGATGCCGGCGGCGCGGGCGGAGGATGGGTACGATCTCTGGCTGCGCTATCATCTGCTCGATCCGGCGCCGCGCGCCGCACTGGCGGCGCACGTCACCGCGATCCTCGCGCCCGAAAATCCGTCGCCCAGCCTCGCCGCCGCGCTCGACGAGCTTGGCCGCGGAACGGGCGGTCTGCTCGGCGCCTCCGTGCCTCGAGTGGCGGCGCCGCGCCCCGGCGCGCTCGTCATCGGCACGCCCGCCGAGCTGCCGCGAATCGCCGCGCTCGGCCTGCCGCTCGATTCGCTCGGCGGCGAGGGCTATCTGATCCGCAGCGTCACGCTCGACGGCGCGCCCGTCACGGTCATCGCCGCCAATACCGATATCGGCCTGCTCTACGGCGCCTTCGCCTGGCTGCGGCTTGCGCAGACCGGCGCCGACATGGGCGCGCTCGACATCGCCTCGGCGCCGAAGATCGGGCTGCGTATGCTCGATCACTGGGACAATCTCGATTCCACCGTGGAGCGCGGCTATGCGGGCCAGTCGATCTGGGATTGGTGGAAGCTCCCCGATTGGCGCGATCCGCGCTACACCGATTATGCGCGCGCCAATGCCTCGATCGGGATCAACGGCGCGGTGCTCAACAACGTCAATGCCGGCGCCGACAGCCTGACCCCGCGCTACATCGCCAAGGCGGCGGCGCTCGCGGACGTGTTCCGCCCCTACGGCATCCGCGTCTATCTCTCGGCGCGCTTCTCCGCTCCGATCGAGATCGGCGGGCTGAAGACCGCGGACCCGCTCGATCCGAAGGTGCGCGCCTGGTGGAAGGCCAAGGCCGACGAGATCTACGCCGCCATCCCCGATTTCGGCGGCTTCCTCGTGAAAGCAAACTCCGAAGGCCAGCCCGGCCCGCAGGATTATCACCGCAGCCATGCCGACGGCGCGAACATGCTCGCCGCCGCGCTCCGCCCCCATCACGGCGTCGTGCTGTGGCGCGCCTTCGTCTATTCGGCCGACAATGACGAGGATCGCGCGAAGCAGGCCTATGACGAGTTCAAGCCGCTCGATGGGCAGTTCGCCGATAACGTCATCATCCAGGTCAAGAACGGACCCGTAGACTTCCAGCCGCGCGAGCCCTTCTCACCGCTCTTCGGCGCGATGCCCGAAACGCCACTCGGTCTCGAGCTCCAGATCACCAAGGAATATCTCGGCTTCGCGACCCACCTCGTCTATCTGGGGCCGCTGTTCGAGGAAGCGCTCGACGCCGATACCTATGCGAAGGGCAAGGGCTCGACGGTCGCGAAGGTGGTCGAGGGCAGGCTCGGCGGCCACGCGCTGAGCGCGATTGCGGGCGTCGCCAATATCGGCTCGGACCGCGATTGGTGCGGCTCGGATTTCAATCAGGCGAACTGGTACGTCTTCGGCCGCCTTGCCTGGGATCCGGCGCTGTCGTCGCGCGCGATCGCCGAGGAATGGATCGCGCAGACCTTCACCGCCGATCCTGCCTTCGTCGCGCCCGTCGCGGCCATGATGATGGCCTCGCGCCAGGCCGCGGTCGATTACATGACGCCGCTCGGCCTCGCGCATCAGATGGGCACCGGCCATCATTACGGCCCCGCGCCCTGGGTAAGCGACCTGGCGCGCCCCGAATGGAACCCCGCTTATTACAACCGCGCCGACGCCGAGGGCATCGGCTTCGATCGCACCGCGAGCGGCAGCAATGCCGTCGCCCAATATGCGCCGCCCGTGGCCAAGCGCTTCGCCGATCTCGACACGGTGGGCGAGGAGTATCTCCTCTGGTTCCACCATCTGCCGTGGGAATATCGGATGCCCTCGGGCGACACGCTCTGGAACACGCTCGTTCATCGCTACACCCGCGGCGTCGATGCGGTCGCGGCGATGCAGCGGACATGGGAACGGCTCGCCCCCTATGTCGATCGCGCGCGCTACCGGAAGGCCGCAACCTTCCTCGAAATCCAGCATCGCGAGGCGCAATGGTGGCGCGACGCCTCGATCGCCTATTTCCAGTCGCTGTCGCAATTGCCGTTGCCGTCCGGCGAAAAACCGCCCGCGCATGGCCTTGAATATTACCAGGCATTGCGCTTCCCCCATGCTCCGGGGCATTAATCGGCCCAACAGAGGAACGACTTTGGCCAAGAAACCCAATCGGCGCGGCAGCAGCGCCCCCACGATCGCCGATGTCGCCAAGCGCGCCGGCGTTTCCCCCATGACGGTGTCCCGCGTCATCAATGGCGAGCAGACGGTGCGCCCGCTCACCCGCGCCGCGGTGGAGGAGGCGATCCGCCTGCTCAATTACGCCCCCAATTCGGCCGCGCGCAGCCTTGCAGGCGGCGGGCAGGTGCGCATCGGCCTGCTCTACAGCAATCCCAGCGCCGCTTATCTGAGCGAGTTCCTCGTCGGCGTGCTCGATTCGGCGGCGCGCGGCGACGTCCAGCTCGTCATCGAGAAATGCGAGCCCGGCCAGGACGAGCGCCGCGCCGCGCGCCACCTGATCGACGGCGGCGTCGACGGCGTGCTCCTGCCCCCGCCGCTCAGCGATTCGGGCGAGGTGATCGCGATGCTTGGGGAGGCCGAGGTGCCCGTCGTGCTCGTCGCGACCGCCCGCCCGCCCGAGCACGTCTCGTCGGTCGGGATCGATGATTTCGAGGCCGCGCGCGCGATGACGCGCCACCTGCTCGCAATGGGGCACGATCGGATCGGCTTCATCATCGGCAACCCCAACCAGCATGCCAGCGCGCGTCGGCTCGAAGGCTATCGCGCGGCGCTCGAGGAGCGGGGACTTGCGGCCGACGAGGATTTGATCGCGCAAGGCCTGTTCACCTATCGCTCGGGGCTCGACGCAGCCGAGCATCTGCTGTCGCACGATCCGCCCCCCACGGCGATCTTCGCCAGCAATGACGACATGGCCGCCGCCACGATCGCGGTCGCGCATCGTCGCGGAATCGACGTGCCCGGCGATCTCAGCATCTGCGGTTATGACGACACGCCCTTCGCGACGACGATCTGGCCCGAGTTGACGACGATCCACCAGCCGATCGCCGACATGTCGCGCGCCGCGCTCGACCAGCTCGTCGCGGAGACGCGCGATCGCCGCGCGGGCAAGCGTGCCCCGCCTCGGCGCGTGCTGCTCGATTTCGCGCTGGTGCGCCGCCATTCCGACGCCCCGCCCCGCCGCCGCCGCCCGGAGGTGGTCGCCGAGAAGCGCTGAGCGGCTCGTCATCCTGACGTAAATCAGAATTGACGCTGCGCCAATTCAACATCCCGAGCGATAATGGATGCTGACTTTCGTCAGCATGACGGGCTAGCGTGACGGAATGCGCGAACGACAACCGTGCGTCTATATTCTCGCAAGCGGTCGCCACGGCACGATCTATATTGGTGTGACGTCCGATCTGATGGCGCGGCTTCACCAGCATCGCACCGGCTCCGTTCGAGGGTTCACGTCGCGATACGGAGTCAAGCGCCTCGTCCATTTCGAAATGGCGGAGACGATGGAGGCGGCGATCGCGCGCGAGAAGCAACTCAAGGCGTGGCGGCGCGATTGGAAAGTCGCGCTGATCGAATGCGATAATCCGTTCTGGGAAGACCGAGCGATTGATCTCGGCTTTGCGCCACTGGCGCCGCGGAAACCCCGTTCGTCATGCTGACGAAAGTCAGCATCCATTGGCACTCGGTTTAAACCGGAGCGACACGATAATGGATCCTGATTTTCGTCAGGATGACGGCGGGATCCGATCGGCATTGAACCCTCGCTTCGGTAGCGCTAACACGCTGCCATGACTACCCGCATTCCCAAGCGCCGCTTCCGCTCGCGTGACTGGTTCGCCGACCCCGCGCGCGCGGACATGACCGCGCTCTATCTCGAGCGTTTCATGAATTACGGCCTCACCCCCGCCGAGCTGCGCGACGGTCGGCCGATCGTCGGCATCGCGCAATCGGGGAGCGACCTGGCCCCGTGCAACCGCATCCACCTCGATCTCGCGCAGCGCGTGCGTGACGGCATCCGCGACGCGGGCGGTATCCCGATGGAATTTCCCGTCCATCCGATCTTCGAGAATTGCCGTCGTCCCACCGCGGCGCTGGACCGCAACCTGTCATACCTGACGCTCACCGAATTGCTCTACGCTTATCCGATCGACGCCGTGGTGCTGACGACGGGGTGCGACAAGACCACGCCCGCCGCGATCATGGCGGCCTCCACCGTCGATATCCCTGCGATCGTGCTCTCGGGCGGGCCGATGCTCGACGGCTGGCACGAGGGCGAGCTGGTCGGCTCCGGCACCGTCATCTGGCGCTCGCGCCGCAAGCTCGCGGCGGGCGAGATCGACGAGGACGAGTTCCTCGACCGCGCATGCGACAGCGCTCCCTCGGCGGGCCATTGCAACACCATGGGCACTGCCTCGACGATGAACGCGATCGCGGAAGCGCTCGGCATGTCGCTGCCCGGCTGTGCGATGATCCCCGCGCC
Source organism: uncultured Stakelama sp. (assembly GCA_964639855.1). GTDB lineage: Bacteria > Pseudomonadota > Alphaproteobacteria > Sphingomonadales > Sphingomonadaceae > Sphingomonas. Next base: position 26,450 of record CAZXFY010000039.1, read on the forward strand.
CTATCGCGAGCGCGGACAGATGGCCTATGAAACCGGCCGTCGCATCGTCGACATGGCCTATGAGGACCTGCGGCCTTCGACTATCCTGACGCGCGAGAGCTTCCTGAACGCGATCCGTCTGCTCACCGCCATCGGCGGGTCGAGCAACGCGCAGCCGCATATCATGGCGATGGCGCGCCATGCCGGGATCGACCTGGCGCCCCGCGACATCGCCGATCACGGCTATGATCTGCCGCTGCTCGCCAACGTCCAGCCGGCCGGCGACTATCTCGGCGAGCGCTTCCACCGCGCGGGCGGGGTGCCCGCGATCCTCTGGGAGCTGCTTCAGGCGGGCAGGCTCGACGGCGATTGCCTCACCTGCACCGGGCGGACGGTCGCCGAGAATGTCGAGGGCCGGGAGGCGCGCGACCGCGAGGTGATCCGGCCGTTCGGCACGCCGTTGATGGAAAAGGCCGGATACCTTGCGCTGACGGGCAATCTGTTCGATCTCGGCATCCTCAAGACCTCGGTGATCTCGGATGCGTTCCGCGCGCGCTATCTGGCACGGCCGGGGCAGGAGGGCGCGTTCGAGGCGCGCGCGATCGTGTTCGAGGGGTCGGACGATTACCACCACCGCATCAACGATCCCGCGCTGGGGATCGACGAGGATTGCATCCTGGTGATGCGCGGGGCGGGGCCGATCGGCTGGCCGGGATCGGCCGAGGTCGTCAACATGCAGCCGCCCGATGCGCTGATCCGGCGCGGCATCACCTGGCTGCCGACGCTGGGGGATGGGCGCCAGTCGGGCACGTCGGACAGCCCCTCGATCCTCAACGTCAGCCCCGAAAGTGCGGTCGGTGGCGGGCTTTCATGGCTGCGCACGGGCGATATGATCCGCGTCGATCTGAACGCGGGCACCTGCGATGCGCTGGTGGACGAGGCGGAGATCGCGCGGCGCCGGGCCGAGGCGCCGCCGCCCGTGCCGGAGAGCCATTCGCCCTGGGAGGAGCTGTTTCGGGAAAAAACGGGCCAGCTTGCCGACGGGGCGGTGCTGGACTTCGCGCTCGACTATCGCGGCATCGCGGCAAAGACGCCGCGGCACAATCACTGAGCGATACGGGCCTTCAGACGATCACGCTGATCAGCGCGACGATCCCGACCCACAGCGCCAGCGCGCCGAACGATCCGATGACGATGCCCATCACCGGCTGGCCATCTACCTCCGCCGGAGGAGCGTCGAGTGCCTGTCCCAACATACCTTTCATAGCGACCCCCGCCCAAAGATATCGTTTTGATCATGTCACCGGGCTCCTTAAAGAATCATAAACGGTCCGTCTTGGAAACCCCTCTTTTGGTCGAAACTTGATCGATTCATCGCAAATCGATAGGGGGCGGCTGTGACGGGTTCCCCGAGAGGGGATCAAAAGGGAAGTCCGGTGCGCGGGGATACCCCGCGAATCCGGCGCTGCCCCCGCAACTGTGACCGGATAGCCGGCCTCATGCAGCCACTGGGCGACAATGCCCGGGAAGGCGGGGCGCAGGCGCTGACCCGGAAGCCAGGAGACCTGCCCGCCACGGTCGATCCTCTGCGCGGTCGGGGTGTGCCGGGCGGACGAGGGCTTTCCTCGAGCGAGCGACGCTTGATCGTCCGCTCGCATGGTGCGTGTCGGGCGCACATGAGGAAGACCCGATGCACCCGTTCCGACTGCTGTTGCTCTCCACCACCCTCCTCGCGGCACCCGCCGTCGCGCAGGAATCGCCGATCGTCGTCACCGCGACCGGCGCGCCGCAGGAGGCCGACACCACCGGCGAGGCGATCACGATCATCACCCGCGACGATCTCGAAACTCGTCAGACGGTGTCGATCGCCGATTATCTCGCGACCACGCCGGGCGTCACCGTCAGCCATTATGGCGGCCCCGGCACCGTCACCTATTTGCGCATCCGCGGCGCCGAGGCCGAGCAGACGCTCGTCCTGATCGACGGCGTGCGCGTCAACGATCCCTCTTCGCCCGGCGGCGCGTTCGATTTCGGCAGCCTGCTCGCGGGCTCGGTCGAGCGTGTCGAGGTGCTGCGCGGCGCCAATTCGGTGCCGTGGGGCAGCCAGGCGATCGGCGGCGTTGTCAACATCGTCACGCAGGCGCCGGGCGAGGGGCTCCAGGCGCGCGCCCGCGCCGAAGCGGGAAGTCACGACAGCCTCTACGCAAACGCCGCCGTCTCGGGCCGCAGCGGCGCGCTATCGGGTGCGCTGACGGCGGGATACCGCCGCACCGACGGCATCTCCGCCGCGGCGATCGGCAGCGAGGCGGATGGCGCGAAGCAGGTCGGCGGCAGCGCGCGGCTGGGCGTCGACCTCACCGACGCGATCGGCCTCGACCTGCGCGGCTATTACGCGCACAGCCGCATCGATCTCGACGGCTACCCGCCGCCCGCCTTCACCTTCGCCGACACCGCGGAATATTCCACCGCGCAGGAGCTGTACGGTTATGCCGGCCTGCACGCGAATTTCGGCGATTTTCGCAATCGCGCCGCGGTCACCATCGCCGACGTGAACCGCGACAATTACAACCCCGCTACGGGCGAGGCACCCAGCTTCATCGGCCGCGGCCGCTCCGAGCGGTATGCGTATCAGGGCGACATCCGCCCGCTCGCGGGGCTACGCATCGTTGCCGGCGCCGAGCATGAGGACAGCCGCTTCGATGACGGCACCACTCGCGCTTCGACGGGCATCACCAGCTTCTACGGCGAGCTGATCGTCCAGCCGATCCGGCGGCTCACCGTGACGGGCGGCGTCCGCCACGACGATCACGAGGATTTCGGCGGTCATACGACCTTCGGCGCCAATGCCGCGCTCGCGCTCGGCACGGGCACGACGCTGCGCGCGAGCTATGCCGAGGGGTTCAAGGCGCCGACGCTTTATCAGCTCCACGGCAGCTTCGGCACGCCCGGCCTCGTCCCCGAAAGCGCCAAGAGCTACGATCTCGGCGTCGAACAATCCTTCCTCGACGGCGCCGCCCGCGCAAGCGCCACCTGGTTCCACCGCGACACGGTCAACCAGATCGATTTCGACCTCGGCACCTTCACTTATGCCAACATCGCCCGCACCCGCGCCGAGGGCGTCGAGTTGGCGCTCGCGCTCAGGCCCGTGGAGGCGTTCACGCTCTCGGGGAGCTACACCTATCTGAAGGCGGAGAACCGCACCCCCGGCGCCAATGTCGGCAACGATCTCGCCCGCCGCCCACGCCATGCGGTGAGCATCTCGGCCGATTACCGTTTCCCGTTCGGCCTCGGCGTCGGCGCCACGCTCACCCATGTCGGCGACAGCTTCGACGATCCCGGCAACACCGTGCGCCTCGACGGCTATGTCCTCGCGGATCTTCGCGCCGAAATGCCGGTCACGCGTCGGCTTTCGCTCTACGGCCGCATCGAAAACCTGTTCGACGCGCGCTATCGAACGGTGGCGACCTACGGCAGCTTCGGTCGCACGGCCTATGGCGGGATCAGGGTGAGGCTCGACTAGTGGACGGGACACCAGGTTCTTTCCGCAATTCCCCGTCACCCCGGACTTGTTCCGGGGTCCACCGGCGCGCACGCTTCCGGCTCGCTGCTTTTGCCCGACGGTGGATGCCGGAACGAGTCCGGCATGACGGATTGGGCGCGATCCTGCTGCTCTCGCTGGCGCTGGCTGGCTGCGCGCCCCCGGCGCCGGAGACGCGCGGCGGGATCGTCTCGACCAATCCATGCGCCGACCAGATCCTCGTCTCGCTTGTCGAGCCCGATCGCATCGCCGCGATCAGCGCATACTCGCACGATCCTGCCGCCACCTCGCTCCCGCTCGACGTCGCCCGCCGCTACCGCGCGACCTCGGGCACCGCCGAGGAGGTGATCGCGCTCCGCCCCGATCTCGTCGTCACCTCCACCTTCACCCCCGCCACGACCCGCGCCGCCTATGAGCGCGCCGGCCTCAACGTGCTGCTGCTCGATTCGCCGACCACGATCGCCGCGAGCAAGGCGCAGATCATGCGGATCGCTGATGCGGTCGATCGGCATGGGCGCGGCGTGGCGCTGGTGAACCGGATCGACGCGGCGCTGGCGGCAACGCGGCCAGCCAGCCCGGAACGCCCCTCGACGCTCCTCTACATCAGCGGCGATCTGGTGAGCGGCGCGGGGACGTTGCTCGACGCGCTGATGACCCATGTGGGCCTGCGCGACGCCGCCGCCGATTACGGGCTGACGCATACCGGCCGCCTTCCGCTCGAAACGATCATGACCAACCCGCCCGATCTCATCCTGACGCCGGGTCTGGAGACGCGCACCGCCGAGCTTCGCGCGAACGTGCTCGCCTATCGTGCGCGCCACGCGATCTTTCCCGGCAATCTCGTCAATTGCGGCGGGCCGACGATCGTCCCCGCGGTCGAGAAGCTCGCCGCGATCCGCCGCGCGGTGCTCGAATGAGCCGGGCGGGCAAACTCGCCGCGCTCGCGGCACTGACGGCATTGCTGTTCGTCGCCTCGCTGATGGCGGGCAAGGTCTGGGTGCCATTCGATGCATGGTGGAGCGGCGACCCGTTGTGGTGGATCGTGCTCCAGCTGCGCGTCCCCCGCGCCGTGCTCGGGCTCGTGCTCGGCGGGGTGCTCGGCCTCTCGGGCGCGGTGCTCCAGGGCTATCTCAGGAACCCGCTCGCCGATCCCGCGGTGGTCGGCGTCTCTTCCTCGGCGGCGCTGGGTGCGGTGGCCGCGATCGTGCTCGGCGTGCCGGGCGCGCTGTTCGGCTGCGCGATGCTGGGGGCGGGGGGCGCGATGGCGCTGCTCGCCGCGCTCACCTGGCGCTCGCAAAGCGCCGTCGGATTCATTCTCGCGGGCACGGTGCTGGCGAGCCTCGCGGGGTCGATCACCGCCTTCCTCATCTCGATCGCGCCCGATCCGTATGCGACGCAGGCGGTGATCGACTGGCTGATGGGTGCGCTCACCGACCGCGGCTGGGCAGACCTGCTGCCGGCGCTGCCGTTCCTCGTCGCAGGCGCCGCGATGCTCCTCCTCACCGGCCCCGCGCTCGACTCACTCACGCTGGGGGAGCCCGCCGCGCGGTCGATGGGCGTACGGCTCGGTCGATTGCAGGCGCTGGTCGTGCTCGGCACCGGGCTGACGGTCGGCGCGAGCGTCGCGGTGACGGGCGTGGTCGGCTTCGTCGGCCTCGTCGTCCCGCACCTGCTGCGCCCGATCTTCGGCCACCGCCCCTCGGCGCTGCTGCTCCCGTCAACGTTGGGCGGCGCGGCATTGGTGCTCGCCGCCGACAGTCTCTGCCGCCTCGCACCGGGGCCGGGCGAGGTCCGCCTCGGCGTCGCGATGGCGCTTATCGGCGCGCCGTTCTTCCTCGCGCTGCTGCTCAAGGAGCGGAGGCTGGGATGGGTGTGAAGCAGCCGAACCTTGGTCACCCTCACCCTTCCGCGGCTTCGCCGCTCCCTCCCTCTCCCGCGGGGAGAGGGAAGGGGCCCGCTGCCGAAGGCAGTGGGAAGGGTGAGGGCGACCGAAGCTTGGAAAAGGGCGTGGTTCCCCTCAACATAGACTCCCTCTCCGTCACCCTCTCCAACCGCCCCGTCCTCCACAACATCACCGCCACGCTCCGCCCCGGCCGCGTGACGGCGATCCTCGGCCCCAACGGCGCGGGCAAATCGACGCTGGTAAAGGCCGTCGCCGCCCTCATCCCCGCAACGGGCACCGCCCGCCTCGGCGATCAGCCGATCGCCGCACTTCCCCCACACGCGCGCGCGCGCCGCATCGGCTATCTCCCGCAGGACGCCGCGCTCCATTGGAACGTCCCCGCCGCCGACGTGATCGCGCTCGGCCGTGCCCCACACCGCTCGCTCTTCGCGGGTCTTTCCGATGCAGACCGCGCCGCTGTCGCCGACGCCATCGCCGCCACCGAAACCGCCGACCTGCTCGATCGCCCCGTCCACGAGCTCTCCGGCGGCGAGCGCGCCCGAATCCTCCTCGCGCGCGTGCTGGCGGGGGCGCCCGACTGGCTGCTCGCCGACGAGCCGCTCGCGAGCCTCGATCCCGCGCACCAGATCGACATCCTCGATCGCCTCCGCGCCCGTGCGGCGGCGGGGGCTGGGGTAGTGATCGTGCTCCACGATCTCGTCCGGGCGGGCCGTGCGGCCGATGACGTGCTGCTTCTGAAGGACGGCGCGGTCGCCGCCTTCGGCCCGGCCGCCGAGGTGCTCACCCCGGATCACCTGCGCGCCGTTTTCGCGATCGACGTAGCGGTCATGCAGAGTCACGGTCGTCCCTTGTGCATCCCGATTGCGCGCGCCGACGGCTGACTCCGCCGCCCCCTTGTGGCAAAAGCAATTTTATTACAAACGCCGACTCAGGTTCGGCGGACCGGCCGCGCGCGCTCGCGCGTTGGCCCGGCGATACGCCAGGATACAGGAGAGATCATGCGCACCATCGACCATCATATCGTCGGCCATTCGGGCGGAGGGTCGGCGCGCAGCCACGACGTGTTCGATCCCAATACCGGCCAGGTGCAGGCGACGGTGGCGCTCGGCACCAGTGCCGAACTCGACCGCGCGGTCGAGGCGGCGAAGGCCGCGCAGCCCGGCTGGGCCGCGACCAACCCGCAGCGCCGCGCGCGCGTGCTGTTCAAATACAAGGAACTGGTCGAGGCGAACCTCGAAGAGCTTGCCCACCTGCTGGCCTCGGAGCACGGCAAGGTCATCGCGGATGCGCGCGGCGACGTGCAGCGCGGTCTCGACGTGATCGAGTTTGCCTGCGGCATCCCGCATGCGCTCAAGGGCGAATACACCCAAGGCGCAGGTCCCGGTATCGACGTCTATTCGATGCGCCAGCCCTTGGGCGTGGTCGCGGGGATAACGCCGTTCAACTTCCCGGCGATGATCCCGATGTGGATGTTCGGCCCGGCGATCGCGTGCGGGAATGCGTTCATCCTCAAGCCCTCCGAGCGTGATCCGTCGGTGCCGGTGCGTCTGGCGGAGCTGATGCTCGAAGCCGGCTTGCCCGAGGGCATCTTGCAGGTCGTCCACGGCGACAAGGAAATGGTCGATGCGATCCTCGATCATCCCGATATCCACGCGATCAGCTTCGTCGGATCGAGCGACATCGCGCACTACGTCTATTCGCGCGGTACGGCGAACGGCAAGCGCGTGCAGGCGATGGGCGGGGCCAAGAACCACGGCATCGTCATGCCCGATGCCGATCTCGACCAGGTGGTGAACGACCTCGCCGGCGCTGCCTTCGGCTCGGCAGGCGAGCGCTGCATGGCGCTTCCGGTGGTGGTGCCGGTGGGCGACAAGACCGCCGACGCGCTCCGCGAGAAGCTGATCCCCGCCATCGCCAACCTGCGCGTGGGCGTCTCGACCGATGCCGAAGCGCATTACGGCCCCGTCGTCACCGCCCAGCACAAGCAGCG
>CAZXFY010000040.1:0-32601 GCA_964639855.1 uncultured Stakelama sp.
AGGCGCACAGGATGCACTCGTAAAGGCCGTTCAATTTGTCGCGCTGCTCGGGGCTCTGGAGCCGCTCCTTGCCCGCGGGCGGCGGCGTCACCGTCTGCAGCCACGGCCGAATCGAGGCATATTGCGCGTAGAAGTGCGTGAAATCGGGGACGAGATCCTTGATCACGTCCATGTGCGGCAGCGGCGTGATGCGGATCTCGCCCTTGATGTCCTCGATCGCGGTGGTGCAGGCGAGGCCGTTCTTGCCGTCGAGGTTCATCGAGCACGATCCGCAAATGCCCTCGCGGCACGAGCGGCGGAAGGTGAGCGACGAATCCTGCTCGGCCTTGATCTTGATGAGCGCGTCGAGAACCATCGGCCCGCATTCGTCGAGATCGACCTCGAACGTGTCGTAGCGCGGATTGTCGGCCGAATCGGGATCGTAGCGATAGATCTTGAACGTCTTGACGCGGTTCGCACCGGGTGCGGCCTTGTGCGCCTTGCCCTTCTTGATCTTGCTGTTCCTGGGCAGGGCGAATTCGGCCATGGCGGTTTCCCGAGCGAATGAATGGATGAATGTTCGCGCGTTACATCAGCGCGCCGCGCATCGCAAACCGTTCGGAGCGGCGGTCAGAGCCTCGTTTCGATTCCCGCCTGCTTGAGGATTGCGTTCGCCGTGAAGCGTTTGCGCGTGCCCGCATCGACGGTGAAATGCAGGTTGGTTATCGGGCTGAACCAGATTTCGTGGTCACCCTTGCCGTGGCGCACGAAACGGCAGCCGTGATCGCGTAGAATGCGCTTGAGCTGCCGGCCATAAGCACCGCCCATCAGGCAGCGACCGGAAACGTGCTTTCGTGGAACGCGACTAGCCGCAGCGAATGCGGGCCGCCCCGTCGGTCAGGATCGATATGTTCTGTATTGTCGGCGATCAGCTCAGGGAGCACCGCCATCGCCCGCTCGCGCAGCAGTTCCAGCGTCTCGCCTTCGGTAACTAGCCCCGGCACATCGCAATCGAGCGTGTACCAGATTTGCTGCTCGGGATCATATGCGGCGTGAAGGGTCCAAAGCGCCATCGGTGCCTCTCTATAGCGCGAAGATATGGCGAGAGAGCGGCGGAAGCAAGCAAACCGTGATGCATCACAGCATCAAACCAGAGATGCGCGTTAAATCTGGGCAAACCAATCGGAATTTACCGTAACTCGTTCAACGACCTCCGTCTGGACGCCAAGCTTCAGGTCTTTCAGCAAGGTGCACATTTGATCTCCGTCGATCAGGTCGATGGCGGGCGCTCCATCGCGCGTTGCTTCTCTCCGGGCGTCGGCTGAGAATGTTCCGGTAGTGATGATAAGGCCCTTGTCGCTGCGACCTACCATTGCCCCGCGAAAGTCGCGCACCGGGCCTGGCCCGACCGTTCCGGAATACCGTTTACACTGGAACAACGTAATGAAACTTAGCAAATTCAGCCTCAAGACACCCACACCATCGATGCCTCCGTCGCCTGAACGGCCAGTCACCTCAACTTTGATAAACCCCGCCTCCCTTAAGAGGCGCTGAGACAGGCGCTCAAACGCTGAGGGCTCCATTTCCTTCAACACAGATAGGAGATGGTCGCGCCATGAAGCTATTTCGTTCGCGTCATCAACCGCATCGATTCCGACATCTGCGGTTTCTCCATCCGCACTCTTTCGTAGATCGTACGCCGCGCGGCGAACCTTGGCAGGGACGGCTGCGACCATGGCGCGATCCGCCGCTTCTCCAAGCTCCGTCAGCGACCAAATCCCGCGCTGGCTGTTATCGACCAGTCCTGCCTTCTTGAGATACGTTTTTGCCCAAGCCGTATTGTAGCTCAGTTTCGACTGACGGCCGTCCGAATGCGCAACTGAGGCTAGATCGTCCGGGATGTTCTGCATCTCAATGATCGCACTTACAAGTTCATCATTGGATGCCGAGCCACCCGTGCTCTTAAGAGCTTCAATCACGGGCCACATGAGCGCATCAAAGGTCGGCACCTCGTCCATACGTACGCCGTTCTCAATACACCCGCTTCTTCGGCACGATATAATCGATGTCATCCGTCAGCGTGTAATCGTGCACCGGGCGGTAATCGATGTTGGTGGTGCCGCCCTTGCCGCCCCAGCCGTCGAAGGTGATGATCGTGTGCTTCATCCAGTGCGCATCGTCGCGCTCGGGATAATCCTCGTTCACATGCGCGCCGCGGCTTTCCTTGCGGTTCGCCGCCGCGTTCATCGTCACCACCGCCTGCGCGATCAGATTGTCCAGCTCGAGCGTCTCGACCAGATCGGTGTTCCAGATCAGGCTGCGGTCGGTGACGTGGACGTCCTCCATCCGCTTGTAGACGTCGGCGATCGCGGTGACGCCCTCACCGAGCAATTCGTCATTGCGGAAGACGGCGGCGTGCTTCTGCATCGTCTTCTGCATTGCCACGCGCACGTCGGCGGTCGGCGACCCGCCGTTCGCGTTGCGGAAATGGTCGAGCCGGCCCAGCGCCAGTTCCTCCGACGCCTTGGGCAGCGGATTGTGCGGGGTGTTGGGCTTCACCGTCTCGGCGATGCGCTTGCCGGTCGCGCGGCCGAACACGACGAGATCGATCAGCGAGTTCGAGCCCAGGCGGTTGGCGCCGTGGACCGAGACGCACGCCGCCTCGCCGATCGCGAACAGGCCAGGCACCACCGCATCGGGATCGCCGTCGCGAAGCTGCACCACCTCGCCGTGATAATTGGTCGGGATGCCGCCCATATTGTAATGCACCGTGGGCACGACCGGGAGCGGCTGGCGCGTCAGATCGACGCCCGCGAAAATCTTGCCCGTCTCGGTGATGCCGGGCAGCCGCTCGTGCAGCACCTTGGGGTCGATATGATCGAGGTGGAGGAAGATATGGTCCTTCTCCTTGCCGACGCCGCGGCCCTCGCGGATTTCCATCGCCATCGAGCGCGAGACGACGTCGCGGCTGGCGAGATCCTTCGCGCTCGGGGCGTAACGCTCCATGAAGCGCTCGCCCTCGGAGTTGGTCAGATAGCCGCCCTCGCCGCGCGCGCCCTCGGTGATGAGCACGCCCGCGCCGTAGATGCCGGTCGGGTGGAACTGGACGAATTCCATGTCCTGAAGCTGGAGCCCCGCGCGCAGCACCATCCCGCCGCCGTCGCCGGTGCAGGTATGCGCACTGGTCGCGGAGAAATAGGCGCGGCCATAGCCGCCGGTCGCGAGCACGACCGAATGGCTGCGGAAGCGGTGGATGCTCCCGTCCTCCAGGCAGAGCGCGATCACGCCCCGGCACGCGCCGTTCTCCATGATCAGATCGAGCGCGAAATATTCGATATAGAAATCGGCGTCGTATTTGAGGCTCTGCTGGTAGAGCGCGTGGAGCATCGCGTGCCCCGTCCGATCCGCCGCGGCGCAGGTGCGCTGCGCAGGCGGGCCTTCGCCCATATTCTGCATCATGCCGCCGAACGGGCGCTGGTAGATCGTGCCCTCGTCGGTGCGGCTGAAGGGCACGCCGGCGTGCTCCAACTCGTAAACGGCGGCCGGCGCCTCACGGCAGAGATATTCGATCGCGTCCTGGTCGCCGAGCCAGTCGGAGCCCTTGACGGTGTCGTACATGTGCCAGGTCCAGTGATCCGGGCCCATGTTGCCGAGGCTGGCGGCGATTCCGCCCTGCGCGGCGACGGTGTGGCTGCGCGTCGGGAAGACCTTGGTGATGCACGCGGTCTTGAGGCCGTTCTGCGCGCATTCCATCGTCGCGCGCAGGCCCGATCCGCCCGCGCCGACCACCACCGCGTCATAGGTGTGATCGATGATCTTGTAGGCGCCAGGAATATTGGGGGTCATCAGGCGGGCGCTCCGGTGAAGGCGATCTTGAGGATGGAGAAGATGGCGATGACGGCGGCGCCGACGGTGAAGAAGTTGAGCAGCACCATCAGCGCCATGCGGCCGGCATCGTGGCTGTAATCCTCGATCGCGACCTGAAGGCCCAGCCGGAAGTGATAGAAGACGCTGGTGACGAGCAGCACCATCGGGATCGCCGCCCAGGGGGACGAGAGCCACGCCGTCATCGTCGCGTAATCGTAAGCGGGCAGCCGCGCGAGCGAGAAGACGAACCAGAGCATCAGCAGCAGGTTCGATCCCGCCGTGATGCGCTGGCGCAGCCAGTGCTCGGTGCCTTCCTTCGCGCTGCCGAGGCCGCGCACGCGGCCGAGAGAGGTGCTCTTGTCCATGGTCATTTCCCCGCCAGCAACCAGGCCCAGAAGGCGATCGTCGCGAGAACTGAAAAAACGAAGGTGAGGATCGCGAAGGTCTTGTTGATCTTGAGCTCGTAGCCCGCGCCCGTATCCATCACCAGATGGCGGACGCCGCTCGCCAGATGCTGGAAGAACACCCAGGAAAGGCCGATGCCGATCACATAGCCCGCGATATTGAGGCTGCCGTCGGACAGCGTGAACGTATCGACGAAGCCCGCATACCAGGCCTCGCCCGCCGCCAGCGCGGCGAGCCACCAGACGAGCAGGCACGTGCCGACGACCGCCATCCCGTCCCCCGTCGCGCGATGGAGGATCGAGACCGCCATGTGCGGGCCCCATTTCCAGATGGTGAGATGCGGCGAAAGCGGGCGTGTCCGCGGGGCTTGCGTGGCCAAGACCAGGGTCCTCGTTCAGATGATGGCGCCGTATTACGCCCCGCGCGCCGCGATGCAAGCAGCGAGCGCGCCGCGGCGGCGTCCCTAACTCCGCTTTAACCAAATCGACCTAAGCCTCGGCAATCAAACCGGCCGCGTTCGGTCGGGCACGGGAAATGTGACGGAGACTCGGCCTTGGACAGCAGCGATTTGCCCGCCCCCGGAACGCTGGCGGCGACGATCGATCTGGGCGCGCGCCTGCGCGTGTTCGATTATGACGGCTCGCTCGTAGCGGCGAGCCGCGACGTGTGGAACCTGATTGAGCCCGATATCCGCAAGGTGTCGGAAGCCTATTGGCAGCAATGGCTGCGCTGCTTCGCCGACGAGCGCGTCTGGGCGCCGCACGAGACAGAGAAGATGATCGATCTCGGCATCGTCTTCCTGAAGAGCCGCTTTCTCGACACCTATGGCCGTGCCTGGATCGAATCGGTCGAGCGCTCGGTCGCCGCGGCCTATGCCGCCGACGTGTCGCCGATGGCGTTGCTCTCGATGATCAACGCGAGCGATCGCGCCGCGCTCGATTCGCTGATGGCGCGCATCGATCGCAGCGACGCCCGGCTGCCGACATTGATCGACACGCTGATGCGCCTTTCCGCGCTCGAAGGCGAGGTGACGGTGGCGATCTACAACGCCTATCGCGAATATAGTGCGCAGCAGGGCCGCGACCGGCTCACCACCGATTTTCGCGACGGCATCGTGACGATGGTCGAAAACGCGCTCCAGGAGGGCGAGATATTGCGCGAGCAGCGCGGGCGGGCCTCGATGCTCGCGCGCGGGATGCTCGGCAAGGCGAGCGAGGTCGCGGCGGCCGCCGAGCAATCGGCGGTGGCGATGCGCGAGGCGGCACAGACGGCGGCGGGGCTGATCCGGGCGATCGAGGATGCGCGCAGCGAGGTCGAGGCCGCGGCCGAGATCGCAACCCGCGCGTCCGATCAGGCGGGCGCCGCGGTGGGTACGTCCGAAGCGCTCAGCGATCACGCCAAGTCGATCGAATCGATCCTCGGCCTCATCCGCGACATTGCCGGGCAGACCAACCTGCTCGCGCTCAACGCCACGATCGAGGCAGCACGCGCCGGCGATGCGGGGCGCGGCTTCGCCGTCGTCGCCCAGGAGGTGAAATCCCTCGCCAACCAGACCGCGCGCGCCACCGACGACATCGCCGCCAAGATTGCTGCGATCCAGTCCGCCACCCATTCGACCGTCGAGACCAACGCCTCGATCCGCGACACCGTCACCGAGGTGCAGGAAAGCGCCAACCGCATCCGCTCCGCCATGGAAACCCAGGCCCAGACCGTCACCGCCATCACCGCCGCCGTCGACGAAACCGCCCTCGCCGCCGACTCCATGTCCAACACCATCGCCGCCATCCGCGAAGACACCGAAACCGTGGCAAGCGAAATCGACAATGTCGGCGACGGCTTCGACGCGCTCGACGGCCGGTTGGGCAGCCTCAAGCACAGCGCGGGCGATTTCGCGGCCAAGGTCGCGGCCTGAGAATAGCCGGGAGAGGCGCAGGGCATGGACGATCGCGGGGAAGTGAGGACGCGCCGCGCAGCGACGAGCGAGGCGGTTCGGCAGCGGCTCCAGTCATACGATCGCGACGGCGCGATCGCGGCGGCGAGCGGCGAGATCAGCGCGCTGATCTCCGGTCATTGCCAGGAGATCGCCGACGCCTTTCTCGAGCCGTTCCTCGACGATGCCGACGTGCGCGCGCAGGCGGGCGAGATGTCGCCGGACGCACGCGAGCGCCAACGCCGCGAATCGGCCGATTATGTCCGCCAGAAATATGCGCAGCCGCTGAGCGGCCAATGGGTCGAGATGGCGCTGCGCAACGCCGGGCGCTGCCACAAGGCGGGCGTGCCGATGCATGCTTATCTCTCGGCGCTTTCGGCGGGCCATACGCGGGTGATCGAGATCATTCGCGCCTCGAACCCCAGCGTCGCCGACGCATGCCGGCTGAGCGACGTGATCCAGCGGCTCGCGATGGTCGAGGCGGCGGTGATGGCCGAGCATTACGGCCATCGCGACGAAGAACGGGCGCGCCGGGAGCGCCACGCGCAATCGGCCGAGTTCCGCGATACGATCGGCCTGACACTCGAAGCGACCGCCGAGTTGGGCTCGCGTGCCCGGCTCCAAGCGCAGAACGCCGCAACGTCGGCGCGCGGCATGCTCGGCAAGGCTTCCGAAGTGGCGGCCGCGTCGGAACAATCCGCGATCGCGATGCGCGAGGCGGCACAGACGGCGGCGGGGCTGATCCGGGCGATCGAGGATGCGCGCAGCGAGGTCGAGGCCGCGGCCGAGATCGCAACCCGCGCGTCCGATCAGGCGGGCGCCGCGGTGGGTACGTCCGAAGCGCTCAGCGATCACGCCAAGTCGATCGAATCGATCCTCGGCCTCATCCGCGACATTGCCGGGCAGACCAACCTGCTCGCGCTCAACGCCACGATCGAGGCAGCACGCGCCGGCGATGCGGGGCGCGGCTTCGCCGTCGTCGCCCAGGAGGTGAAATCCCTCGCCAACCAGACCGCGCGCGCCACCGACGACATCGCCGCCAAGATTGCTGCGATCCAGTCCGCCACCCATTCGACCGTCGAGACCAACGCCTCGATCCGCGACACCGTCACCGAGGTGCAGGAAAGCGCCAACCGCATCCGCTCCGCCATGGAAACCCAGGCCCAGACCGTCACCGCCATCACCGCCGCCGTCGACGAAACCGCCCTCGCCGCCGACTCCATGTCCAACACCATCGCCGCCATCCGCGAAGACACCGAAACCGTGGCAAGCGAAATCGACACGCTCCAACGCGATTTCGGCGACGTGGACGATCGCCTCGCCAATCTCAACACCGCCGCGGATCGCTTTTCGGCGAGCGTCGCCGCCTGATCGCTCATTCGTCATGCCAGCGAAAGCTGGCATCTCGTCGATCGGAAAGACCCCAGCTTTCGCCGGGGTGACGGAACGGCTAAGCGGCACCCATGCCCAACATCCTCCTCACCGGATCGAGCCGCGGGATCGGCGCCGCGATCGCCGAGGCGTTGGCGATGCGCGACGATGTCCGCCTGGTCGGCCACGGCACGAAGAGCGGCATCCCCGCCGATTTCACCGATCCCGCCGCCCCGCAGGCGTTGTGGAACGCCGCACTCGATGCGCTCGGCGGCCGAATCGACGTGCTGATCAACAATGCGGGGATATTCGACGCCTCCCCACTCGATCAACCGCATGAGGAATGGGTCGCCGATTGGGAGCGCACGATGCGCGTCAACCTGACCGCCTCGGCCGAGCTATGCCGTCTTGCGGTGCGCCATTGGCAGGAGGCCGGCCGCTCCGGCCGCATCGTCAACGTCGCCAGCCGCGCGGCGTATCGCGGCGACAGCCCCGCGCATTGGCATTATGCCGCGTCCAAGGCGGGCATGGTCGCGATGACCAAGACGATCGCGCGGGCCTATGCGCGAGAGAACGTGCTTGCCTTCGCGATCTGCCCCGGCTTCACGATGACGGGCATGGCCGAGGACTATCTCGAAAGCCGCGGCGGCGAGAAGCTGCTCGCCGACATTCCCCTGGGCCGCGTCGCCGACCCGGCCGAGGTCGCCAATGCTGCGCGCTATCTCGCGCTGGAAGCCCCGGCATCGATGACGGGCGCCGTGATCGACATCAACGGGGCGAGCTATGTGCGATGATTTCTGCCCGTTCGCCCTGAGCCTGTCGAAGGGCACCTCGGCAACTCGTCCTTCGACAAGCTCAGGACGAACGGGAGGAGGTAAACGGTGACCGATAGCTGGAAGCTCACGCTGCCCTGCACCAAGGCGGAAGCGGAGCAAATCGAGGTCGACATGGAAGCGCTCGCCATGCTCGATCCACCGCCGGTGCTGATGACGAGCGAGGGCACGCCCGACAATCCCGACGACTGGCGGCTCGAAGCCTATTTCGAAGGCAAGCCCGATCGCGCAACGGTCACGGCGATCCGCGCGCTGGTGCCGAGCGCGGCCGACAGCAAAGCCAAACCCGAAAAAGTCCCGGAAGCCGATTGGGTGACGCTGAGCCAGACAGGGCTCGAGCCGGTGCGCGCCGGGCGGTTCGTCGTCCACACCTCGGCGCACGACATGGCCGACGTGCCGGGCATCCGCCGCTACCGCATCGAGGCGAGCCAGGCGTTCGGCACCGGCCATCACGAAACCACGACCGGCTGCCTGATCATGCTCGACCGCATCCGGCGGCGGGGCGCGCGGGTGGACAATCTGATCGACCTCGGCACCGGCACCGGGCTGCTCGCCTTCGCTGCGCTGCACCTGTGGCCCCGCGCCTATGCGACCGCGACCGACATCGACCCCATCGCGATCGACGTGACGGCGGAGAATGCGGAGGCGAACGGCGTGCCGCTCGGCCTCGGAATGGGCAAGCTCGCGCTCACCGTCGCGGACGGCACCGACAATGCGATGGTGCATCGCCGCGCGCCCTACGACCTGATCGTCGCCAACATCCTCGCCGCCCCGCTGATCGAGCTGGCGCCGGATATCGGCCCGATCGCCGCGCCGGGCGGGCAATTGGTGCTCGCGGGGCTGCTCGAGACGCAGGCCAATGCCGTCGCCCGCGCCTATCGCCGCGAAGGCTATCGCCTGGCCGAGCGCCTCGATCTGGGAGACTGGGCGATCCTGCGGCTGCGGAAGCGACGGGGATAAGCGGCTATTTAACCTCCCCGACAGAAGCTCTACCCCACCACCGCCGGCGCCCTGTTCCGCGCGTAATCCTGCGTGCCCCGGGTGATCACCGAGTCTTCGGGCAGGATCGTCGCGATCGGAATGTCGGGCTCGGCCAGCATCTCGCCGTAGAGCGGCGCGAAATCGGTTTCCACGGTCACGCGGAGCAGCTCGTCGAAGCTCGGAATCACGAAATAATTCTGCTGGAAATCGTCGATCCGGTATTCGGTGCGCATCACGCGCTTGAGGTCGAACCGGATGCGGTTGGGGCTCGGGTCGTCGAGCGCGAAGCGGCTTTCGGAGAAGCTGGAGACGATGCCCGAGCCGTAGATGCGCAAGGCACCCGCCTCCTCGATCAGCCCGAACTCGACCGTGTACCAGTAAAGCCGCCCGAGATATTTGAGCGCGTGGAGCCCCATCGCCCGCTGCCCGCCGCGGCCATAAGCCGCGAGATAATCGGCGAACACCGGATCGGCGAGCATCGGCACATGGCCGAACACGTCATGGAAGACGTCCGGCTCCTGGAGGTAATCGAGCTGGTCGGGCCGGCGGATGAAGTTTCCCGCGACGAAGCGGCGATTCGCCATATGGTCGAAGAATACGGCGTCGGGCACCAACCCCGGCACCGCCACGACCTGCCAGCCCGTCAGCTTCATCAGCCGCTCGGACAATTCCTCGAAATCGGGAATCCCGGGCTTGGAGAGCTTGAGAACGTCCAGCCCGCGCAGATAGGCGTCCGATGCACGGCCGGGCAGCAATTTCGCCTGCCGTTCGAACAGCGTATCCCAGGTGCGATGCTCTTCCTCGGTATAATGTTCCCAATGCTGCGGAACGGTCCAGTCCGCCGCGGCGCCTTCGGGTGGCCGATCCAATACGTGCGTTTCGCCTGTCATCGAAACAGCATAGCATAAGCGCCGCAATGCGCGAAGATCGGCGGATGAAACGGCTCGGGAGGCAAAGCGCGCGGTGGCTCGGCCGCGCGGCGGCAATACTGGTGCTGCTCGTCCTCGCTTATACGGGCGCGGGCCTGATCGGCGGCGCGATTCCCGCCAATCGCGGCTGGCATCCGCCCGAACAAGGCATCGCGATCTATGTCGAATCGAACGGCGTCCACACCGATCTCGTGCTCCCCGTCCGCGCCGCCGGGGTGGATTGGACACGGCTCGTCCGCCCCGGGCATTTCGCCGATCCGCGATACGCCGGCTACGGACATCTCGCCTTCGGCTGGGGCGAGCGGACCTTCTATCTCGAAACCCCGACCTGGGCCGACGCCCGCGCGACGACCGTGCTCGCCGCCGCGATCGGCAGCGACGAGACGCTCGTCCATGTCGAATATCTGCCCCAACCCATGCCCGCCGCCGACGTTCGCCGGATCGTGCTCAGGCCGGAGGAATATCGCCGCCTCGCCCAATTCATCCGCACGAGCATCGATATCGGCGCCGACGGGCGGCTCACCGTGTTCCCCGGCTATCAGGATTTCGATACCTTTTATGGAGCAAAAGGGCATTATGACGCTTTGTGGACATGCAATGCCTGGACGGGAGCGGCGTTGCGGCATGCCGGCGTGCGCGTCGGCATGTGGACGCCCTTTCCCGTGACGGTGATGCGGTGGTTCTGATGGCGACGCGCGCGGACGAGATTGCCCCTCCCTCAAAGCTGACGCTGGCGGCCGAGCTGCCGCGCGCGGCCTGGTGCGTCACCAGCCACGCCTTCTCGCGCCGGATGCTCGCGGCCGCGCCCAAAGGAGACGGGCGCCCCGTGCTGGCGCTGCCGGGGTTGTTCGTCTCCGATCGTTCCAACTTCATCATGCGCCGCTACCTGAACGCGCTCGGCTATCGCGCGTTCGGCTGGGGGCTCGGCCACAATTTCTCGCTGCGCACGATCGGCCCCGAGGGCGAGAAGCTGCGCGACCGCATCCTCGCCATCACCGCGGAAACGGGCGAGCCGGTGACGCTGATCGGCGTCAGCCTGGGCGGGATCATGGCCCGCTTCGCCGCGCAGCGCTGGCCGGCGCACGTCCGCGAGGTCATCACGGTGGCCTCGCCCTTTGCAGGAAATCCGCGCGCGACCAACCTGTGGCGCACCTATCAATGGCTGACCGGCGAACGCGTCGACGATCCGCGCCAGCAGGCCCTGCTCGCCGAGGCCGCCGCGCCGCTGCCCGTCCCCGCCACCGCGATCTGGAGCCGCGACGACGGGCTGGTCAACGGCATGATCTGCCACGCGCCCGACGATCCCGCCTGCCGCTCGATCGAGGTGCGCAGCAGCCATATGGGGGTGCAGTTGAAGCCCGAAGTCCTCCGCACCGTCGCGGACGTGCTGGGCGGCGCGGCTTAGCGCCTCTACGATCGTCATTCTGACGAAAGTCAGAATCCAGATGTCCTACATTGGTGACGGTGAACTGACCGAAGGCGTCTGGATGCTGATTTTCATCAGCATGACGGAGGTTTCAGCAACAGGGACTCAATCCCCCGTCACCTTCACCGGGCCGAGATCGCCCATCCCCACGCTCCCGCTCGCCATCGCGAGCATCGCGTCCAGGCTTTTCCTGGCCTTGAGGCGCAGCTCTTCCTCGATCTCGATCCGCGGCTCCAGATCGCGCAGCGCGACGTAGAGCTTCTCCATCGTGTTGAGCGCCATATACGGGCAGATGTTGCAGTTGCAGTTCCCGTCCGCCCCGGGCGCGCCGATGAAGGTCTTGTCCGGAACCGCCTTTTCCATCTGGTGGATGATGTGCGGCTCGGTGGCGACGATCAGCGTGTCGCCGGTCATTTCCTTGGCATAAGCCAGGATGCCGCTGGTCGAGCCGACATAATCGGCATGATCGAGGATCACCGCCGGGCATTCGGGATGCGCCGCGATCGGCGCGCCCGGATACTCGGCCTTGAGCTTCAGAAGTTCGGTCTCGCTGAACGCCTCGTGGACGATGCACACGCCCGGCCACAGGATCAGGTCGCGCCCCGTCTTGCGCGCGAGATAGCCGCCGAGATTGCGGTCCGGGCCGAAGATGATCGGCTGGTCCTTCGGAATCTGCGAGAGAATCTTTTCCGCCGAAGACGAGGTGACGATCACGTCGGAAAGCGCCTTCACCGCCGCCGAGCAGTTGATGTAGGTCAGCGCGATCGCGTCCGGGTGCTCGGCGCGGAACGCGGCGAACTGCTCGGGCGGGCACGAATCCTCGAGGCTGCACCCGGCATCCATGTCGGGCAGCACGACAATTTTGTCGGGCGAGAGGATCTTCGCGGTCTCCGCCATGAAGCGCACGCCGCAAAAGGCGATCACCTCGGCGTCGGTCGCCTGCGCCTTGCGGCTGAGGTCGAGGCTGTCGCCGACGAAATCGGCCAGATCCTGAAGCTCGGGCTTCTGGTAATAATGCGCGAGGATCACGGCGTTGCGTGTCCGGCGCAGCCGATCGATCTCGGCGCGAAGATCGAGCCCCGTCAGATTGCCGCCGATGCCGTTACGTGCGTCCATGATTGCCCCTATCTGGTGTTCTCGAGCACCTCGCGCAACGATCGCGACGTATCCCAGCGCTCGTCATTGGTTTCGTCGGTAAAGCGGACCTTTACCGTCGCATCGATCCCCGCGGCGCGCAGCGGCATGGCGAAGCTGCGTTCGACCGCGCGGCGCGTCGCATCACGCGCGAGCTTCATCATCATCGGCGCGCGCGCCTGCCGTACCAGCTCCGCCTGCGCGGCCTTGCGGTTGGCGGTGTCGAGGTCCTTCTCGGCATTGGTGAGCGACATCAGGATACCGCCGCCGTCATAGGCGCGGATCGCCGACAGATCGACTTGCGGCTGATCGACCTCGACCGGCGGCAGCCGCACGCCGAGCGTGTTCGTCTCCGCGTCCCATGTCACGTCGCGCTGGGTCAGCTTGCCCAGATCGACCTCGTAGCGGACCATGCCCGGCATAATCAGCGTCTTCTGCGCGGTCAGGCCGAGCCGCGTCTGTTTCGAGGTCACCACCGCGACATAGCGCGCCGCGAAGGCCGAAAGCCGGTTCTGCTCCTGCAAGCCTTGCAGACTGGCATTGGCGATCGTCACCGGATCGGGGCTCAGCTTCTTGCCGACATAGGATTGCGCCGCCCACATCAGCGCGAGCACGACGATCAGCAGGATCGCGACGCTTCCTGCGAATTTCGCGAGAAACCCGCCGACGCCGGATCGAACGGGCGCGGGGGATGCCGTGTCGTTCACGCCGCGCTCCGCCACGTCTCGCCCTCCTCGATCACGAGCCCGCGATCGCGCAGATCGATGAGGTGCGCGAGCACCGATCGCTCGGCGGCGGGGAAGAGCCGCGGATCGATGCCGATATACATGCGCTCGACCATCGCGGGGACGGCCCGCACGCCGTCGCGCCCGATCAGCCGCAATATCTGCCCCTCGCGCTGCTTGCGATGCCCGATCAGCCCGCGCACCAGGCGCTTCGGATTGCGGATCGCCTCACCGTGCGCGGGATAATAGATGCGATCGTCGCGCCCCTGGAGCTTTGCCAGACTCTCCATATACGCCGCCATGTCGCCGTCGGGCGGCGACACCACGGTGGTCGACCAGCCCATCACATGATCCCCCGAAAACAGCGCGCCGCTTTCCGGCAAGGCGAAGGCGAGGTGGTTCGAGGTATGCCCCGGCGTCGCCACCGCCGTCAGCGTCCACCCCTCGCCCGTCACCGATTCTCCATCGGCGAGCACCCGGTCGGGCGCATAGCTCCGATCGAACGCGGCATCGGCGCGCGGGCCGAGATCGTCGAGCGCGAGCGGCGCGCAGCCGACGATCGGCGCGCCCGTCTCCGCCTTGAGCGCGGCGGCGAGCGGGCTGTGGTCGCGATGCGTGTGGGTGATGACGATCGCGGTGACCGGCCGCCCCTCGATCGCGCGCAGCAACGCGTCGAGATGCGCGGGCTCGTCCGGTCCCGGGTCGATCACCGCCAGATCGCGCGTGCCGACCAGATGCGTCTGCGTGCCGGTATAGGTGTAGGGCGAGGGATTGGGCGCCAGCACCCGCGCCACCAGCGGCTCGAGCGCGATGCGTTCGCCGGTCAGGGGAGCGTCCATAGGGGCGAGATGGCTGCTCGGGGCCGACTTGGCAAGATGAAGGCGGGCAGGCTCGTTTTCATGCGAAGGCGCAAGGCAAAGGGCCGGCCCCGCGCTTGCGGGTGCCGGCCCTGCCCTCCTCCCCATCCTCGTCAGTCGTCGGCGCGCACGTCGGCGAGGTCCTGCTCGATGTCGCGGATCGATTCGTCGATGCTGGACAGCGCCTCCCGCCGCTTCTGCGCGCTGAGCTTTGAATCGCCCTGCACCCGCACGCGCGCCGCACGCAGGCCGGAAAGCGCGGAGCGATAGGCGTTGCGCTCGATCTCGGCGGCGTTGATCGACATCGTCGCCGCGTTCGCCGCAAGCCTCGACGCCTCCGCCGCGACCTTCTCGATCCGGTCGGTGCAGATGATGACCTTGGGCCGCTTGCCCGAATTGTCGTTGATGACGAGCTCGTCCGCCTTGTCGGTGATCGTGCAATTGCGCGAGCTGATCTCTGGCATATCGGCCATGATGTCGTCGGTGATCACCTCACCGTCCCTGACGACCTTGACGTGCGTCACGGTGCGCTTGCCGTCCTCGCCATCCGCGACCTGCCAGCTCCACGCGCCGGGCGCAGGCGGGCTCGGCGGCGCCGGCACTGCCTCGGGGGCGGCGGGCGCGGCAGGTGCCGAGGGGGGCACCGGCACCGTCTCGACCGGCGGGGGCGGCAGCGGCGCGTTTTGGCCGCTCGCGGCGATGTGCCAGGCGCCCTCGGCGGTCTTCTTCACCGTCACCGGCGCATAGGCCCACACCGCCTCCGCTTTGGGCAGCTCGACGCCGATCGTCTTGCCGACCCTGGTACGGATCGTCTCCGCCGCCTGCGTGCCCGAGGCGGTGACACCCAGCCCGGTCGCCGTCACCAGCGCCACCGCGCCGATCCCGGTCATCAGCCGCGTGCGCGAAGGCTTGTTCGTCGATAGCATCTTGAGCCTTCCTTTCAGGTCGTTGATCGTGTGCAGATGGCACGCCGCCGACACCGCGCCGCCATGCGCGGCCTTGACGATCGCGCAGGCATAGACGTGGCGGAACGTGGCGCTCTTGCCCGCGAGGACACGGGCATCGTTGGCCATTTCCTGATCGGCGCGGAACGCGCGGAAGGCGCGCCACGCGACGGGGTTGAACCAGTGGATCGCGAGCACGAACAACGCCGCCCAGTTGGCGATCAGGTCGCCGCGCGCATGGTGGCCGAGCTCGTGCGCCAGCGCCAGATCGCGCTCGTCGGCGTCGTAGCGTTCGGCGAAGTCGCGCGGGAAGGCGACATATTTGCGCAGCACCCCGAAGGCGAGCGGGCCGGTCGCCGCATCGGTCTCGACCACGCGGATGCCGTCGGCGCTCACCTCCTCGCGCACGCTTCCCGCCAGCATCCGCCGGCAGAAGCGCGCATGCGCGATCAGGTGCCAGCCGAAGAACGCGCCCGCGCCCAGCGCCCAGAGCGCCAGGAAAATCGTGCCGAGCGGCAGCGAATTGGAGATATCCGCCGCAGGCGCGAGGCCGAGCGGCTCGACGACGAACACCGCGATCGTTTCGCTCGCCTTCGCGATGGGCGCCGCGGTCGAGCGCCAGTCGGCGGGCAGCGGCGGCAGCAGCATGCGCAGCAACGGCAGCGCCCATAGCGCATAGGCCACGCCCGATCCGAACTGGCGGCGCACGGGCCCGCGGATCGCGAGCACGAGCAGCATCAGCAGCGTCGAGGCGATGATCGCCTCCGCGGCCCAGGCGACGAACGGCCCCGCGCTCATGCCTTGAGCCCTTTCAGCAGCGCCTCGATCTCGGCGATGTCGTCGTCGGTGAGCGCGTCGCGCTCGGCGAGGTGCGCGACGAGCGGCGCCAGCCGCCCGCCGAACAACCGATCCATCAGCCGCCGCGATTCGCCCGCGACATAGCCCTCGCGCGCGATCAGCGGACGATAGAGATAGCGCCGCCCCTCGGCCTCGTGCGCGATCGCCTCCTTGGCGAGCAGCCGGCCGAGCAGGGTCTTGACCGTGTTGGCGCTCCAGTCGCGCTCGGGCGCGATCCGCTCGGCGACCTCCTGCGCGGTGAGCGGGCTTTCATCCCACAGCACCTCCATCACCGCATGTTCGGCATCGCTGATCCGCTCGGCCACTGGCGCTCTCCCTTTGACTACAGATGTAATCGCATCGATTACGCTTGTAGTCAATAGCGGATATTGGGTCGGGCCGATTTTGAGACGACGTGCTCCTGCGAAAGCAGGAGCACTGGCAGGTGTCGACCCACTTTACAGCTCAGCCGCCCGTCGCCGGCGCATTAACCTTCGTCCGCCGCGCGATCGCTGGCCATCGCCCGCCTGGCACGCCCGCTGCATCTCGAACCGCACCCCGAGCGTTCAACGCTTCAGCAGGGTGGGCCGGCCGCTTTTACCGATCTCGCGCCGGTCCACCCTCACCCGGCCGCTGCCGGTTCCTTCAATCCCTCGAACCGCCACCCGCGCCCCGATGCCGCGCGTGCTGCGGCATGATGCAGCGCCTTCGGATAGATATCGCCGAACAGCGTCTCGAAGGTGCGCGCCCAATCATAGCGCGATTCGACATGCGCGCGTGCCGCCGCGCCGATTTCCGCGGCGCGGCCGGAACGCCACAGCGCCGCGACGTTATCGGCCATTGCCTGCACGTCATCCACCGGCCCGAGCAGCCCCAGCCCATCGGGCACGCGGTCGGGCATCGCGCCGCTCGCGACACCGACCACCGGCAGCCCGCATGCCTGCGCCTCGAGCACCGAAATACCGAACGTCTCGTCGGCCATCGCCGAAACGTAGACGTCCGACGAGGCGAGCGCGCGCGCCAGGTCGCGGCGCCCCTTCCGGAAACCGGGAAAGGCGATCGGAAGCCCGGCCGCTTCGGCAACCAGCCGCTCGCGCAATTTGCCGTCGCCGATCATCACCATCGCCGCGCCGAGATCAGGCGGCAGGCGGCGGAACATGGCGACCAGCCGGTCTGCCCGCTTCTCGTTGTCGATCCGCCCCGCATAGACGAGCAGCGGCCCCTTGCCGCCGAGGCCGAGCGAGGCGCGATAGCCGGGATCGCGCACTTCGGGGGTGAAGATGGCCGCATCGACGCCCAGCGGCAGGATGTCGCTCCGCCGGATCCCGCGCCCGGCGAGCATCGCCCGCGCGTCTTCGCCCAGCGTATAGACCCAGTCGAACTCGCGATAGGTGATCTCGGCATAGCCGTAGATCAGCCAACGCAGCGCACGGGCGATCGTGGGGCCGAACTTGTCCTTGCCGACGCGATAGACGTGCGCGTTGGGGAAATCGGTGCGGTAGCCCGCGACCAACGCGGTTTTCGGGAAAGCGCGGCGGTGGTTGATCGCCGTCCAGGGGAGCACCCAGGGGCAGAGCGATTCGACGATGTTCGGCCGGTACCGCGCGAGCAGATCGCGCACCACGCGCGTGCGCAGGATGAAGCGGTAATTGGGGCTGCCCCGCACCGGATCGGCGCCGACCTCGGCAAAGATGTGGCGGCCGTCGACGGTGACCTTGTCCTCCGGCCCCGGCACGATCTGGAGCAGGTGATGCGGTGTTCGCCCGAGCACGTAATCGCGCTTCTCGCGCAGATAGGTGCTGATCCCGCCGCCCGCGATCGGCGACCAGCTCTGCGTCAGATCACAGACGAGCAACGGCCGCTCTGCATCCCCGCGCGGCTGTTGGTCGAGCAGCATGGCGGGGCACCTCCTCGAAGGTCAGGATTCCCGGCTGTATCGAGATTCAGCTCAGGGTGAGCCGAAAATGGTGGTTTCCCGTGACCCGGAGCGCAGCGCACGTAAAGGTGCGTGAGCACCGGAAGCGCGGGAAGCCGCCATTTGCAGGCCGCCCTGGGCTGAAGGTCGATGCAGCCTAGGCAACGCCTTTCGCGCCGAGCAGGTCCGCAAGCTCGCCCGATTCGTACATTTCCATCATGATGTCGGAACCGCCGACGAACTCGCCCTTCACATAGAGCTGCGGGATGGTCGGCCAGTCCGAATAGGTCTTGATGCCCTGACGGATGCCCTGGTCCTGGAGCACGTCGACGCTGTCGAACTCGACACCGAGATGCTGGAGGATCGCCACCGCACGACTCGAAAAGCCGCATTGCGGGAAAAGCGGGCTGCCCTTCATGAACAGGAGCACCTCGCTCCCCTTCACCTTCTCGTCGATACGGGCCTGAACGTCGTCGGTCATCGTCATCACTCCTCTACTCGGGCACGGCGGTGGTGAGCTGGAGCGCGTGGAGCGCACCGCCCATGCGACCGCCCAGCGCGGCATAGACCGTCTGGTGCTGACGCACGCGGGGAAGCCCGCGAAAGCGCTCGCTCACCACGCGCGCGGCATAATGATCGCCGTCGCCGGCAAGATCGGTGATCTCGACATGCGCATCGGGGATCGCCTCGCGGATCAGCGCCTCGATCTCGTCGGCCTGCATCGCCATCGGATCAAAGCTCCGACATGAGCTGGCGGCGCGCCTCGATCATCTTCTCGTCGAGCGCGGCGCGCACGTCGCCCTCGTCGATCTCGATCCCGGCCGCGGTCAGATCGCCGACCAGCTTGCGGACAACGTCCTCGTCGCCGGTTTCCTCGAACTCGGCATGGACGACCGCGCGCGCATAGGCGTCGGTCTCCTCGGGGGTCAGCTTCATCTTCGCGGCGGCCCATTGGCCGAGCAGCTTGTTGCGCCGCGCGGTCACGCGGAACGCCATCTCCTCATCGCGGGCATATTTCGCCTCGAATGCGCGCTCGCGATCGTCGAAGGTGGTCATAAACGGCCTTTCCCTGATGCACCGGTGGCGGTGCATCCGAGATAGGGGTCCGGCGAAGCCCACGCAACGGGAACGTAACGGTGTTCGGATCGCTCGGAGTCTGTCTCGAAAGTGCGGCACCGGCCCCCTCCCCCACCCTGCCACCCCTAGCGTACGGTCCCATGGGTGGTCGGGTGAGGGAGAGGGCCGGTGCCGGAACCCGAAAATCGCCGGAACGGCGAGTTTCGAAACGGACTCTCAGCCGCCGATCGTCACCACCAATTTGCCGATCGCCTGCCGCGCCGCCATCCGCGCAATCGCCTCCCCGCCGCGTTCGAGCGGAAAGGTCTCGGTGACACGCGGGGCGATGCGGCCTTCCTGCCACAGCCGGAATAGCCGCTCGACATGCGCGCGGTTGGCTTGCGGGTCGCGCGCCGCGAACGCGCCCCAGAAGACGCCGCACACGTCGCAGCTTTTCAGGAGCGTCAGGTTGAGCGGCAGCCGCGGGATGCCCGCGGGAAAGCCGACCACCAGATAGCGCCCTTCCCAGCCGATCGCCCGCAGCGCCGGCTCGGCATAATCGCCGCCGACCGGATCGAAGATCACGTCCGCGCCCGCCGGCCCGACGGCGGCCTTGAACCGGTCCGCCAGCGCCTTCGACTGCGCCTTGTCGAACGGCGCGCGGTCGTAGATCAGCGCCTCGTCCGCTCCCGCCTCGCGCGCGGCAGCGGCTTTCTCCTCGGACGAGACGGCCGCGATCACCCGCGCGCCGAACGCCTTGCCCAGCTCGACCGCCGCCAGCCCGACGCCGCCCGCCGCGCCGAGCACGAGCAGCGTCTGCCCTTCCCCGAGGCGCCCGCGATCGAGCAATGCGTGGATCGTCGTCGCATAGGTGAGGAGCAATGCTGCGCCCTCGGCGAAGCTGCGGCCCTCGGGCAAACGGTAGAGCCGCGCCGCATCGACCGCGATCCTCTCGGCAAGCCCGCCATTGCCGACCATGGCGATCACGCGGTCGCCGGCCGTCCAGCCCTCGACGTCCTCGCCGACATGCTCGATCACGCCGGCGATCTCGCCGCCCGGCGCGAAGGGGCGTTCGGGCTTGAACTGATATTTGTCCTCGATGACGAGCACGTCGGGATAGTTGATCGAGCAGGCGCGGATCGCGACCGTCACCTGGTTCCTGCCGGCCGCCGGATCGGCGACCTCGCTCAATTCCAGAGTTTCAGGTCCGCCCGGCGCCTTCGACAGCAATGCCCGCATACCCGCTCTCCCTCGCGATCCACGGCCGCTCACCGGCGACGGCGGATTCGAATTTCGAAATCGCGGTATCTTGTGCCAGCGTGAGGCCGATCTCGTCCAGCCCCTGCATCAGGCAGGCGCGGCGGAACGGATCGAGGGTGAAGGCGAAGCGGTCCTGAAAGGGCGTGGTGACGGTCATCGTCTCGAGGTCGATCGTGACCGGCTGGTCCTTGGCGACCTCGATCAGCCGGTCGATCGCCTCCTGCGGCAGCACCACGGTGACGATCCCGTTCTTGAAGGCGTTGCCCGAGAAGATGTCGGAGAAGCTCGGCGCGATCACCGCCTTCACGCCCATGTCGGCCAGCGCCCAGGCGGCATGCTCGCGGCTCGACCCGCAGCCGAAATTGTCGCCCGCGATCAGGATCGGCGCGCCGGCATATCGGGGATCGTCGAACAGATTGCCGGGCTCCGCGCGCACCGTCTCGAACGCGCCCTTGCCCAGCCCCGCGCGCGTCACCGTCTTCAGCCAGTGCGCGGGAATGATGACGTCGGTATCGACATTCTTCGCGCCCCAAGGATAGGCGCGGCCCGAGACCTGATCGACCGGTTCCATCGGCGTTACGGCGCCGCCGTCGCCATGGTATCGGACGGCGATCCGGATGCGCTGGCGGCATAGGCGGCAACACCGCTCAGCACCGCGCCCGCGATGAGCAGGATCAAGGCTCGTTTCATCTGCAACCCCTTTTCGTTACGACCGCATCAACTCGCGGACGTCCGACAATTTACCCGTGACCGCCGCCGCGGCCGCCATGGCGGGCGACACGAGGTGCGTCCGCGCCCCCGGACCCTGCCGTCCTACGAAATTCCGGTTCGATGTGGAAGCGCAACGCTCGCCCGCCGGCACCTTGTCCGGGTTCATCGCGAGGCACATCGAGCAGCCCGGCTCGCGCCATTCGAAGCCGGCGGCGGTGAAGATCCGGTCCAGCCCTTCCTTCTCGGCCTGTCTTTTGACCAGCCCCGACCCCGGCACGACCAGCGCGCGCACGCCATCGGCCACGTGCCGCCCGTTCGCCACGGAGGCGGCCGCACGCAGATCCTCGATCCGGCTGTTGGTGCAGCTTCCGATGAAGACGTGCTGGACGCCGACATCCTGCATCCGCATGCCCGGCGTCAGCCCCATATAATCGAGCGACTTCTTCGCCGCCGCCCGCTTCGAGGCATCGGCGAAGCTCTCCGGATCGGGCACCGTGCCGGTGATCGGCACCACGTCCTCCGGGCTCGTCCCCCAGGTGAGCGCGGGCGCGATGTCGGTGGCGTCGAGCACGACCGTCTTGTCATAGGCCGCGCCCGGATCGCTCGGCAGCGTCTTCCACCACGCGACCGCCTTGTCCCACGTCTCGCCGCCCGGCGCCATCGGGCGGCCCTTCAGATAGGCGAAGGTCGTCTCGTCGGGCGCGATCAGCCCGGCGCGCGCGCCGCCCTCGATCGACATGTTGGCGACCGTCAGCCTTCCCTCGACCGAAAGGCCGCGTATCACGCTGCCGGTATATTCGATCACATGCCCCGTGCCACCCGCGGCGCCGATCTTTCCGATGATCGCCAGGATCACGTCCTTGGCGCTCACCCCGAAACCGAGACTGCCCTCGACACGCACTTCCATCGTCTTCGACGGGGCGAGCAGCAATGTCTGCGTCGCGAGCACATGCTCGACCTCGCTCGTCCCGATCCCGAAGGCGAGCGCGCCCAGCGCGCCGTGCGCCGAGGTGTGGCTGTCGCCGCAGACGAGCGTGGCGCCCGGCAGCGTGAAGCCCAGCTCCGGCCCGATCACATGGACGATGCCCTGCTCGGGCGCGGTCGCGTCGATATAGTCGATCCCGAACTCGGCGGTGTTGCGCTCCAGCGCCGCGAGCTGGTTGGCGCTCTCGGGATCGGCGATCGGCAGCCGCCGGCCCTGCGCATCGACCCGCGCGGTGGTCGGCAGGTTGTGATCGGGCACGGCGAGCGTCAGATCGGGCCGGCGCACCCGGCGCCCGGCCGCGCGCAGCCCCTCGAACGCCTGCGGGCTCGTCACTTCATGGACGAGGTGGCGGTCGATATAGATCAGGCAGGTGCCGTCCTCGCGCCGTTCGACGACGTGCGCGTTCCAGATCTTTTCGTAAAGCGTCAGCGGTCGGGTGCTCATCACCCGAGCGCCATTAACCGAAACGTGCGCCGCTGCAAGTGCGAACGGAATTTTGTTACGCTTGCAACGGCTGCTCCGCGTTGCCCGAGCGCCGCC
Organism: uncultured Stakelama sp.; assembly: GCA_964639855.1. Classification (GTDB taxonomy): domain Bacteria; phylum Pseudomonadota; class Alphaproteobacteria; order Sphingomonadales; family Sphingomonadaceae; genus Sphingomonas. The sequence continues at coordinate 22,686 of CAZXFY010000040.1, forward strand.
AGCGCCCGGCGATCAGCTTGCCCGCCGCCGCGGGCAGGCCGGGCCGCAGCAGCAGCCAGTCGCGGATCGCCGCCGCCTTCACCGCGCCGATCTCGCGCTTGTAGCCGCTGTCGCCGGCGCCCCAATCGACCGTCTCGATCCCGCGCTCCAGCCCGCGCAGCAGCTTGCGGTAATCGAGCACGCGGCCCGGCGAGTGCTTTGCGAAATCCTGATCGTAGCTGTTGGCGATCGCATAGCGCATCGTGCCCGCGTCGATATCGAACGCGAACGAGACGGGCTTTCCGCCCACCGTCATCAGCGCCCCCCAGAACATCTCGGCGAGCGCCGGATCGGTCGCCGCGGAGCGCCAGAAGACGCCGTGGCCGGTCTCGGTGAATTTGGCGTCGCGGCCGCCGTCGCTGTAGCTCGCGATCCAACTCTTTTCCTCGATCGCGGCGAAGGCGTCGAACATCGCCACGAGCGCGGGCCCGTTCTCGTAGCGCCAATCGAGCGCACCGATGCGCGCGAGGTGGCGTTCATGGAAGCGGTTCTTCTTGAGCGTCGAATTGCGCGGCCAGGTGCCCGCCGCCTGCCCGCCCGCCATGTCGAGCAGATAGCTGTCGGCGACGAAGCGGTCGAGCACCGCCCAGCCGCGTGCCCGCGCCGCCTCGATCAGCGACGCGACGCTCGCATCATCGTCATAGACCGGGCCGATCCGCACCGCATTCGCCTGGCGGCCCAGCTCGCCGAGCAGCATCGCGATGTGCGAGGCATCGGCGGTGATGCTCACCGGAAAGCTGCGGAACGGCCAATAGCAGCCCGGCACCGCCGCGAACCGCGCCCGGCGCGGGCCGATCGCGATCAGCGGCAGCGCGATCACCGGATCGCCCTCGCGCTCCACCACGATCGTCCGCGCCTGGCCGCCATAGGCTTCGAGCGCGGCGGCATACCATTGAAAGCGCAGGAACCGGTGCGTCGGCGCCGCCTCGGTCGCAACGGCATCGATCAGTCCCGACAGCCCGTCGAGTGTCATCGCGCGGGCGACGGCAGGCAGCCTTGCAAAGGCGTCGAGCGGCATCGGCTTGGACATCGCTCTCGGGCTCTATAGCGACGATGTTACCAAGAAGTGGATGCCCGTTCGCCGCGCCGTCCGTCGGTCGCCTACCGCTCCCTTACCCACGCGCGCGCCGCCGCCGCCTCGGCGAGCGGAAAGACGCGCACCTCGGCCGGCAGCACCGCACTCGCCGCACGGGTGATCGCGCCGAGCCAGCCCTTGTCGGTCACCACCGCACACCGCGCGACATCCTTGATGTGCCGCACCGCCCATTTGAGATCGGTCCACCAGACGTCGCGATCGATCGCGCCGACATCCTTGACGATCTCGACGAGTCGGAGCTTGCCGAACCGATCGATCGCGGCGTCGATCTCGGCAACCACCCGGTCGTAATCCTCCTTGTGGACGGGTCCGTCGACGGTGAATTCGACGACGCCGTCATCGGGATCGGTGCGGTATTCGATCATGCCAATCTCCATGGTTTTATCCCCCGCGGCTTGCATCGCGCGGATTTCGCCTCATCATGCGCGAACCCATGGAAATGTTCCCCGCCGTCACCACGATCGCCCAGACGATCCAGCTCTCGCTGAGCCCGGTCTTCATGCTCGCCGGCATCGGCGCGATCCTCAACGTACTCGTCGGGCGGCTCGCGCGCGTCGTCGATCGCGCCCGCACGCTCGAACAGCTTCACCCCGTCTCGAACGGAGAGGAGCGCGAGCGCCACGTCTGGGAATTGCGCCTGCTCGACCGGCGGATGAGGGTGATCAACACCGCGCTTTTCCTTTGCGTATCGAGCGCGATCGCGACCTGCTCGGTGGTGGCGCTGCTTTTCGTCGGCGAGCTTGCGGTGCTCCACATCGGCACGATCGTCGCGCTGAGCTTCATCATGGCGATGCTGCTGCTCGTCTCCGGGCTCGTCATGTTCGTGGTCGAGGTTCGCCTGTCGCTCAGGGCGACGCATGTCCGCAACGAGCTGCTCGAACGGAAGATGCAATGACGCCGCGAATCGAGAGGCGCCTGCTCCAGATCGTGATCGCGCTCGCCTGCCTGCCGCCGCTGGTCGTCGGCGCGCTCGGCGTCGTGCGCGGTCCGGCCGCGATAGCTGAGCTCGGCGTCGTTCCCGCCGATCTCGACAGCCATTTCCGCTATCTCTCCGGCATCTTCTTCGCGCTCGGCCTCGGCCTGGCGAGCTGCATTGCGCGGATCGAGGCGGTCATCGGCCGTTTCCGCCTGCTCGGCGCGCTCGTCATCACCGGCGGCTGCGCGCGGCTGGTGTCGCTGCTGACGGTCGGCGGGCCGTCCCCCGGCCACCTCGCCGGCCTCGCGATGGAACTCGTGCTGATGCCGATCCTGATGCTCTGGCAGGCGAGCCTGGCCCAGCGGTGGAAGGTTGCTTACGGGTTGCAGACTGCGGGGCGCATCCATCTTTGAAAGGAGTACGCCGGAGATCGCGAAAAATGAGCCTCAGTGCTCGGCTCCCTCCAGCCCCGGCCCGACAGCCGCATGGGGCAGGTATCTGGGCGGCACCCGCGCCCGGCTCGCCTGCTCGTAATCATAACCGGCGTCGAGCAGGGTGGCCTCGCTATATGCGGCGCCGATGAACGACAGCCCCACCGGCAACCCGTCCACCAGCCCCATCGGCACGGTGAGGTTCGGATAGCCCGCCACCGCGGGCAGCGTCGATGAGTTCGGCGCGCCATATTGATCGCCATAAACCGGATCGCTCAGCCACGCCGCCGCATAGGTCGGCTCGACCAGTATCCGGGCATTCGCCGCTTTCAGCATCGCGTCGATCCCCTGCTCGCCCGCGAGGCGCAGCGAGGCCGCGCGCGAGGCGAGATAATGCGGATCCGAAAGCCCCCTGGTCTTCTGAGCGTCGATGAAGATCTCCTGTCCGAAGAACGGCATCTCCTCCGCCGCATGCGCTTCGTTGAACGCGATCAGGTCGGCGAGCGTGCGCGCCGTCACCGCAGGCGGCGTGGTCGCGAGATAGGCGTTGAGATCGGCCTTGAGTTCGGTCTTGAGCACCGTGAACTCGGCATCGCCCAACCCTTCGAGCGCGGGCTCCTTCACCTCGACCAGCACCGCGCCCTCGGCCTTCAACACGTCGAGCGCCTCGTCGTAGAGCCGGATCACAGCCGCGGGCGTGCCTTCGGGCCGGATCACACCGATCCGCATACCCTTGAGCGCGCTGTCGGAAAGCGCCGCCGCATAATCCTTGCGGTGCTTGTCGGCATCCTTCGTCGCCGGATCGGCCGGATCGCTGCCGATCATCGCCGAGAACAGCATCGCCGCGCCCTTGACGGTCGTCGCCATCGGCCCCGCCGTATCCTGGCTGTGGCTGATCGGCACGATATGCGTGCGGCTGACCAGCCCGATCGTGGGCTTCAACCCCACCAGCCCGTTGATCGAGGCGGGACACACCACCGACCCGTCGGTCTCGGTGCCGAGCGCCGCGGGCGCGAAGCTCGCCGCCACCGCCGCGCCCGATCCGCTCGACGAACCGCAGGCGGTGCGATCGAGCGCGTAGGGGTTCTTCACCAGCCCGCCGACCGCGCTCCACCCGCTCATCGCGTGGGTCGATCGGATGTTCGCCCATTCGGAAAGGTTGGTCTTGCCCAGGATCACCATGCCGCCCGCGCGCAGCCGCGCCACCACCGGCGCGTCGCGGTGCGTGAGATTGTCCGCGAGCGCGAGGCTCCCCGCCGTGGTCGGCATCGGGTCCCTGGTCTCGATATTGTCCTTGATCAGGATCGGCACCCCGTCGAGCGGACCCAGCAGCGTGCCCGCTTCACGCCGCGTATCGCTCGCTTTGGCCTGGGCAATCGCATCGGGGTTGATCGCGATCACCGCGCGCAGGCTCGGCCCCTTGCGGTCCATCGCCGCGATCCGCGCGAGATAGGCGCGCGTGATCGCCTCGCTCGACGTCCCCGACGCCATCATCGCGCGCACGTCGCCGATCGTCGCTTCCTCGACCTTCGGCGCGTCCTGTGCGGCGGCCGGCATTGCCGCCGCCATGCTGAGACCGATCGCTATCGCCGCAACGCGCATGCCCTCTCCCCTCGTGCCGGGACATGCCTGCCGTCCCAGGCCTGGCCCGTCGGCGCCGATCCTGCGGCACCGCGGCGTCGGGGACAAGGGCGGCAAAATGAAAGAGGCTGCCGGGCCCCTCCCGGGTACCCGACAGCCTCTCGCATGGTCAGCGGCCGGAAGCTCCAGCCCGGGAGACCATGCGAGCCGCAACTCCTGTGAATGCTGCCGTTGACTGGGGGAGGATACCCCCCGGCGGCACCCGGCGGAGCTTAGCGGCGCGTCTCCCGAACGAACTGAACCGACCCCATTGCTGAACCATGAGACATCGGATCACCTCCTTTCGCTAGTTGAAGCACTGCGCACCCGTTGCCGGCTGCATCCTCAATGTGAGTCAGCGATTCGTGCGATACAAGTCTTGTATTGCATCGCGGTCTGCGCAATGATCTCAGGTCTGTGCTGGTTCGCCGGGTCAATCCTTGCCGAACGCCTTGCGCAGCTCCTTCTTGGCCTCTTCCAGCACCTTCTTCTGATCCGCGTCGAGATCGTGCCCCGCGCGGTTGATGTAGAAAGTCAGCATCGACATCGCCGATTGCAGCGGCGTGCCCTTGCGGCGCTTGCTCTTTTCCGCCGATGCTTTCAGCGACTGCGCGATCCGCCTGGGATCGTCCCACGTGAACACGCCCTCCTCCAGATCGAGCGCGTCCGAATGCTTGGTCACGTCCTGCGACCATTTCTTGCTTTCTGCCATCGTCATTCCTCCGATGGGTTCGGCACCGCCCTCCAATCAACGCCGCTTGAAATACTGGATTTCGCGCTCGTGCTTCTCGGCCGCCGCCTTGGTGTCGAACGTGCCGAGGTTGCGACGCTTGCCGGTGTCGGGGTCCTTCTTGCGCGAATAGATGCGCCAGCCGGACTTGAGCTTGCGGATCATGGGCTTTCTCCTCGCCCGCGAACAACGCGCGAGGGCGCCGCTCCTATCCCTTGGGTGCGGCGCAGCGCAGGATCGTCTGCCGGATCACCGGATCGACCGGCATCGCGAAGGTGGGATTGTTCCCCACCTTCACCCCGATCCGCCCCTTCGCCTCGGCGAGCACCTCGGTAAGAAACGTATCGGTCGCCGGGTCGCTCGCACGCGTGCGGCCGTTCGCCGCCGGCTGCGTATAGAAGGTCGCCGCGCCGTTGGAGGCGACGATCTGCATCGTCGCACCGCTCCCGCCCGATGCCGCACGCGTGAAGATCATCCGCCGCGTCTCGGGGTCGCAGCGCATCGCGAATTCGGATGCCTCGCCCGCATCGCCGAACACCGCCTGGTCCCCGTCGGCCGATACCTGGAAGCGCCATGCACCGCGCGCGGTCTCCACCCCGTCCAGTTCGGGGGTCGGCAGCGCCGCGGTGCCGATATTGGCGGTCGGTGCGGGAACGCGGCCGGCATCCTGCAGGTTCGCCGAGGGCGCCGGCACGGGCATCGTCGTGTTCGATTGCTCGTGCTGCTCGCACCCGGCGAGTCCCGCCAGCAACGCCACCGCAATCAGTCGCCTCACGCCCGGCAATCCTCGGTCACGCGCTCGATCTCCGCATAAGCGGGAATAACGAGCGTCGGCAGCCCCGGCTGCTCGACGATGAACCGCCCGCGGCTATAGCCCATCGCATCGAGCAGCGGATCGCGCGGGGCGAGCGTCACCGTCATCTGCGGCGCCGCGCCGCCGCTCGCCTGCGAAGCGAGCGTGCGTGTGAGGCTGGTCGTGCGGATCGTCATCGCGCCGTTGCCCGACGCCGTGCCCGCCCGCGACAGATATACCTGCCGCGCGCCGGAATCGCACCGGATCGAGAAGCGCGCACCGGCATTGGGGAGGCCGAACAGCGCGATGCTCCCGCGCCCGTCCTGCCGATAGGTCCAGTTCCCCGGCGTCAGCGGCCAATCGCGCCAGTCGCCGGTAAGCGCGGGCGTGGGCGCGGGCGCGGGCGTCGGGGCCGGGGCCGGCGCAGGCGCGGGTCGAGGCGCCGGCGCCACGGGCGGCGGTGCGCTCGGAATACAGCCGGCAAGCACGGCGACGGCAGCGAGGACGAGGAATTTACGCATGGCTACGCTTATGCGGTCCGCGAGCGACCGGCTCAACCCCGATCAATCGCGTTCGAGGCAGCGTTCCATCGCATCGGCCCGCGCGGCCTTCCTCTCTGCTTTCCAGAAGGTTCGTTTCCAGGCGCGCAGATGGACCCACCATTGCGGCGACGGAGTCAATTGGCCTTTGCGCATGTGTGCCATGGGTCAGGCGGCGCGACTTTCCGGCCGATGGCGCGGTTCGGGAATCGGAAAACCCATTTCGGAGGCGACTTCGAGCCACCCGTCCATCGCGATCTGAACCTCCGCCAGCGCCTCTTCGGGCGTATCGCCATGTGCCGAGCATGCCTTGAGATCGGGCACGTTCGCGATCCAGCACTCGTCGGTATCGGACCAGAACAGATCGATGTGGTAGCGGGGGCGCATCAGTCTTCCAACGTCAGTTCGTACTCCCGACATATAGCGATGAACTGCCGGATTTGATAGCTCTTGGCCTCCTTGCCGCGCGGCTGGACGCTCACGACGAACGGAACGTCCGTGTGGCCATATTGCCGATGGCTGCCGGTGGTTCGCTTGAGCGTGAACCCGAATGCCACAATCAGCCGCTCGAAATCGCGAAACGGGATCGAGGCGCGCGGATTGGCGATCACGCCTGCATAGAGCTTGGAAATTCTGGTCATTCCGCTAGCGTAATCCGCCGGAACCGATGAGCCTAGCGGCAGGTAGAGTTTTCCACCGCTACCGCCCCCTTCGTCCCCCCATCCGCATCTTCTGCGTCTTGCCGTAGCGCATCTTGCGCGTGCCGGGCTTGCCTTCGTTGCTGCGGCCCATCATCGGCGCCTTGCGCTCCTCCTCGGGCAGCCCGAGCTCCTCCGCTTCCAGCGCGCGGATTTCGTCGCGCAGGCGGCCCGCCTCCTCGAATTCGAGGTCGGCGGCGGCGGCGCGCATCTTCTTTTCGAGTTCCTCGATGTACGCGCGCAGATTGTGGCCCACCATGTGCGGGCGGTCCTCGTCGATCTCGACCGTCACCTGGTCCTTCGAGGCGACATGCGCGATGATGTCGCCGATCTGTTTGCGCACCGTTTCGGGCGTGATGCCGTGCGCCTCGTTATAGGCGAGCTGCTTCTCGCGCCGCCGGTTGGTCTCGCCCAGCGCGCGCTCCATGCTGCCGGTCATCCGGTCGGCATAGAGGATCACGCGCCCGTCGACGTTGCGCGCCGCGCGCCCGATCGTCTGGATCAGCGAGGTCTCGGAGCGCAGGAAGCCCTCCTTGTCGGCATCGAGGATCGCGACCAGCCCGCATTCGGGAATGTCCAGCCCTTCGCGCAGCAGGTTGATTCCCACCAGCACGTCATACACGCCGAGCCGCAAATCGCGGATCAGCTCGATCCGCTCCAGCGTCTCGACGTCCGAATGCATGTAGCGGACCTTGATCCCCGCTTCGTGCATATATTCGGTCAGGTCCTCCGCCATCCGCTTGGTCAGCGTCGTCACCAAGGTGCGATAGCCCGCTTCGGCGGTCTTGCGGCATTCCTGGATCAGGTCCTGCACCTGCTCCTCGACCGGCCTGATCTCGACCGGGGGATCAATGAGCCCGGTCGGCCGGATCACCTGTTCGGAAAACACCCCGCCCGTCTGCTCCATTTCCCAGCCGCCGGGGGTGGCCGACACGCACACCGTCTGCGGCCGCATCGCGTCCCATTCGTTGAAGCGGAGCGGCCGGTTGTCGATGCAGCTCGGCAGGCGGAAGCCGTATTCGGCGAGCGTGATCTTGCGGCGATGGTCGCCCCGCGCCATCGCGCCGACCTGCGGCACCGTCTGGTGGCTCTCGTCGACGAAGAGCAGCGCATTCTCGGGCAGATATTCGAACAAGGTCGGCGGCGGCTCGCCGGGCAGGCGCCCGGTGAGGAACCGCGAATAATTCTCGATCCCCGCGCAGGAGCCGGTGGCCGCGATCATCTCCAGATCGAAGTTGGTCCGCTGCTCGAGCCGCTGCGCCTCGAGCAATTTCCCTTCCGCGTGCAGCTCCTTCAGCCGCTCCGCCAGCTCGTGCCGGATCGCCTCCATCGCCTGTTTGAGCGTCGGCCCCGGCGTCACATAATGGCTGTTGGCATAGATTCGGATGTGATCGAGGCTGGCGACCTTCTTGCCCGTCAGCGGGTCGAACTCGACGATCTCCTCGATCTCGTCGCCGAAGAACGACACGCGCCACGCGGTATCCTCGTAATGCGAGGGGAAAATCTCCAGATTGTCGCCCTTCACCCGGAAATTGCCGCGCGCGAAGGCGGCGTCGTTGCGCTTGTATTGCAGCGCGACCAGCTTGCGCACGATCTCGCGCTGATCGACCGTCTGGCCCTTCTTCAAGTCGAAGATCATCGCCGAATAGGTCTCGACCGAGCCGATGCCGTAAAGGCACGACACCGAGGCGACGATGATCACGTCGTCGCGCTCCAGCAGCGCGCGCGTCGCCGAATGCCGCATCCGGTCGATCGCCTCGTTCACCGAGCTTTCCTTCTCGATATACGTGTCCGACCGCGGCACATAGGCTTCGGGCTGGTAATAATCGTAATAGCTGACGAAATATTCGACGGCATTATCGGGAAAGAAGCTCTTGAACTCGCCATAAAGCTGCGCCGCGAGGATCTTGTTGGGCGCGAGCACCAAAGCGGGCCGCTGCACCGCCTCGATCACCTTCGCCATCGTGAAGGTCTTGCCCGAGCCCGTCACGCCGAGCAGCACCTGATCGCGCTCCCCGCCCCGCGCCGCCTCGACCAGCTCCGCAATCGCGGTCGGCTGATCGCCCGACGGCTCATACTCGCTGACGATCTTGAACGCCTTGCCCCCTTCCGCCTTCTCCGGCCGGTTGGGACGATGCGGAACGAAGGCTTGCCCCGTCTCGGGCTCGGCGAGGCTGGTGCGGATCTGAATGGGCATGGAGCGAATATGGGGCACACCCACGCGCTCGGCAACGCGGATGCGGGCGCGCGGCTCAGCCCGTTCGCCGATAGGCGACGCGCCACATCACGAGCGCGATGGCGGCAGCGATCGCGGTGAAGATCAGCGCCACCCCGATCGCACGCAGCCAGCCGATCGCGGCGACGCCCGTGGTCGCGAAGGCATAGCTCCTGAGCGCGTCCTCGGCAGCGGTGGCCCACAGGGCGAGCGCCACCACGCCCCCCAGCACCGCGGCATGGCCCGGCCCGCGCCGTCCGCTCGCATGGAGCGCCAGCCAGAGCGGCCCGAACGTCGCGGTGATCGCCAGCATCGCCAGCACCGTGCCGACGGCGAACAGCTCGACGAGCATCCCGGCATCGCGCCCGCCGCTGCCCAGTGCGAGCAGCACCGTCGCCAGGCCGTAGAGCGACCCGCCGGCCGCGAGCGCGAGCCCGGCGCGATCGAGCGTCGTCCGATAGCGCAACGACCTGGCGTGCGTCGCCGTTATCCCCGTCTCCCCCATGAACGGCGCGTTTACCACGATCGGGCGCGGCAACAAAGCGCGGGAGCGCGCCGGCGCCGCGGAACGCCTGTCGGCCCTCCCACGTTCTCCTCACCTCAACAGGAGGATCGAAACATGTTGTGGACCATCGCCGTCATCCTGCTCATCCTGTGGCTGCTGGGGGCGTTCGCCTTCCATATTGCGGGCGGGCTGATCCACATCCTGCTGGTCATCGCGGTCATCGTGATCATCTGGCAGCTCATCGCTGGCCGCCGCTCGATCTAGAGCAACGTGCGTTTGATCTGACCCAACACCGTTCGCCCCCGGCCTTCGCCGGGGCAGGCTCTGAGCTTGT
>CAZXFY010000041.1:0-32274 GCA_964639855.1 uncultured Stakelama sp.
TCTGTCAGGGCCGGACTCTAATCCAACTTGGAGGAAAATCAGGGGGTCACGTCAAACGCCGAAATAGAGTTTTTCCGCTTGCGATCAAATCGAAGGGAATCCGTTTCGTCTGATTTTGTGATTCAAGCTTCCTGCTGGTGAGGAGGCCGGCATGGATGCGGGCATATTCAGCGGATTTGCGGGCCTTGTTCTGCCGCTGGCCGGTCGGGCTTGCCGCCTTTGGCCGCGAGCGCAGCGAAAATGCGGCTGAACACGCCGAGCCGACTCCACCGGATGAAGCGGTTGTAGATCGTTTTGTGCGGCCCGTGCTCTTTTGGCGCATCGCGGCAACGCACCGTTGCGGATCACAAAGATAATGCCCGAGATCACCCGCCGGTCATCGACCCTCGGCACTCCATGCGACAGCGGAATGATTTCTGTTCGACGCATCAGCCCTCCAGGCTTTTCGAGGCTTGCTCGAACATGTCCCGTGAAAGGCCCGGCACCGCGACGATCCGTTCCAGCTCGGCGCGCATCAGCGCGGCGCGCGCTTCGTCGAAGCGCCTCCAGCGGCCGAGCGGCGGAAGCATCCTGGCGGCCGTCTGGGGATTGAGCTTGTCGAGCGCGATGAGCTGATCCCCGAGGAAGCGGTAGCCGCGGCCCGAAACATGGTGGAAAGCGCGCTGGTTGGCCGAGAAGGCGCCGATCAGCGCGCGGGCGCGGTTGGGGTTGGCGAGCGTGAAATCGGGGTGCCGCGCCAACTCCTCGACGGCTTGGGGCGTATCGTCGCGGGCCGAGAGCGCCTGCGTCTGGAACCATTTGTCGAGCACGAGCGCGTTGTCCGACCAGCGGTTGTAGAAGATATCGAGCGCGGCGATGCGCTTGTCCGACGTGCCGCCCGCTAGGATGGTGAGCGCTGTCTGGCGGTCGGTCATGTTGTCGGTCCCCTCGAACTGGGCGAAGGCGAGGTCGGCGGCATCCTCCGCGCCGCCGGCGGCGAGATAGTCGAGCGCGACGTTGCGCAGGCGGCGGCGGCCCTTGGCGGCGGGGGTGTATTCGTAGCGATCGGCGGCGTTTCCGGCATAGGCGCGGCGCCACTGGTCTTCGAGGGCGGCGCCGAGATCGCGGCGGAGCGCGGTGCGGGCGCGGAAGACCGCGTCGGGATCGACCGTCGCGAGCTGATCGCCGATGAAGCTTTCGGACGGCACCAGCACCGCCTCGCCGACGAAGCCGGGATCGAGCGCGCCGTCCTCCAGCGTCGCGCGGACGGCGGCGATCACCGGTGCGGTGTCGGCGCGCCCCGTCGCCACCGCGGCGACGAGCGTATCGAGCATGAGCTGCTGCATCGCCTCGTAGCGGGCGAAGGGATCGTCGTCATGCGCGGAGAGACGCGCGAGATCGGCGGCGCTGCGGTGCGCCTCGACGATGACGGGCGCGGAAAAGCCGCGGTTGATCGAGAGGACGGGGCGCTCGGGCAATCCGTCGAAGGCGATCTTCTCGGCGGGCCGGTCGAGAAGGACGAGGCGCTCGTCGGTGAGCGGCGCCCCGGTCTCGGCGCCGAACAGCCTGAGCCTGAGCGGGAGCACCATCGCCTGCTTGTCCGGCTGGCCCGGCGTGGGCGGCACATGCTGGCCGAGCGCGAGCGTCGCGCGGCCGCCCGCCATATCGTGATCGAGATCGGCCGAGACGCGCGGGGTGCCGGCCTGGCTGTACCAGAGGCGGAATTGCGCGAGATCGACGCCGCCCGCTTCCTCCATGCAGGCGACGAAATCCTCGCAGGTGGCGGCGGTGCCGTCGAAGCGATCGAAATAGAGGTCGGTGGCGGCGCGGAATTTCTCGGGGCCGAGGATCGTCGCCATCATGCGGATCACCTCGGCGCCCTTGTTGTAGATCGTCGCGGTGTAGAAGTTCGAGATCTCGATATAGGAATCGGGGCGGATCGGGTGTGCGAGCGGCCCGGCATCTTCGGGGAATTGCGCGGCGCGCAGGATGCGCACGTCCTCGATCCGCTTGACCGCGGCCGAGCCCTGATCGGCCGAGAAGCTCTGGTCGCGATAGACGGTGAAGCCTTCCTTCAAGGAAAGCTGGAACCAGTCGCGGCAGGTGACGCGGTCGCCCGACCAATTGTGGAAATATTCATGCGCGACGACGCCCGCGATGGCGTCGTAATCCGCATCGGTCGCGGTGTCGGGGTCGGCGAGGATGTAGCGGGCGTTGAAGATGTTGAGGCCCTTGTTCTCCATCGCGCCGAAGTTGAAATCGTCGACGGCGACGATGTTGAACACGTCCAGATCATATTCGCGGCCGTAGACGCGCTCGTCCCAGGCCATCGCGGCCTTGAGCGCGTCGAGGGCGTGGTCGGTCTTGGGGAGATCGCCTGTCCGGACCCAGATGGCGAGCCGCACCTCGCGGCCGGACATGGTGGTGAAGGTCGCGCGATTGGGGGCGAGATCGCCCGCGACCATCGCGAACAGGTAAGACGGCTTGGGGAAGGGATCGCGCCATTCGGCCCAGTGGCGGCCATCGTCGGACACGCCCTCGCCGACCGGATCGCCGTTGGCGAGCAGCACGGGGTAGCGCGCCTTGTCCGCCGTCATCCGCACGGTGTAGCGGGTGAGCACGTCGGGCCGGTCGGGGAAATAGGTGATGCGGCGAAAGCCCTCGGCCTCGCACTGGGTGCAGAGCAGGCCGCCCGAGGCGTAAAGCCCCATGAGCTGGGTGTTGCGATCGGGGGCGATCGTCACCTCGGTTTCGATCGTATGCATGTCGCCGGTGAGGGGAATGACGAGCGTGTCGCCTTCGAGCCGCCAGTCGTTGACTTGGGCGCCATCGACCGTGACCGAGAGCGGCACCTGGCCCGCGCCGTCGAGCCGGAGCGGACGATCGTGCACGCCGTTGCGGGTGACGGAAAGGGTGGCGCGCACCCGCGTCTCGGCCGGATCGAGATCGAAATCCAGCGCGAGATCGGGAACCTGCCAATCGGGCGGGCGATAGTCCTCGCGGCGGGTGACGGCGGGAAGAGCGGGGGCGGTCTGAACGTCGAGCATCATGGTTACCTACAGGTTTGGGATAGGAGGATGCCAGCGCATTTCGATGATGCGGGGGGGCATCGGAATCACACCGCCGGTCGCGCCGGGCTCGTCGAGGCGCTTTCTTCTTTTCGGTTGCAGGACAGAACGGCCCTTCGACAAGCTCAGGGCGAACGGGGTAGGGGAAGCGCATGCCCCGCCTTCTCGTCTTCGGCCTCGGCTATACCGCGACGCGCTTCGCCGATCGGCTGCGCGGCGAGGGGTGGCAGGTCGTGGGCACGAGTCGCGCGGGGCGGGCGGAGACGATCGCCTTCGCCGATGCGGCGCGCGTTCGGGCGGAGATCGCGGCGGCGACGCATATCCTCTGCTCGGTGCCGCCAGCCGACGACGCCGATCCGGTGCTTGCCGCCTATGAGGGGCCGATCCGCGAGCGGGATTGCTGGACCGGCTATCTCTCCTCGACCGGGGTTTATGGCGATACAGGCGGCGCGTGGGTCGATGAAAGCGCGCCCGTCGGGGCCGGGCGGCGGTGGGCGCGGGCGGTGGCGGATGCGGCGTGGCTGGCGCTGGGCGCGCGGGTGTTCCGGCTGCCGGGGATTTACGGGCCGGGGCGCTCACCGCTCGACCGGGTGCGCGCGGGGCGGGCGCATCGCATCTCGGCGCCGGGGCAGGTGTTCAGCCGGGTGCATGTCGACGACATCGTGTCGGGCGTGATCGCGGGGCTGGACGGGCCGGCGGGGGCCTATAACCTCGCCGACGATGCGCCCGCGCCGCAGAACGACGTGATCGCGTTCGCCGCGCGGCTGCTCGGGGTGGCGCCGCCGCCTTTTGTGCCGCTGGAACGTCTGTCGGCCGCGGCGCGCGGCTTCTATGCGGAGAACCGGCGGGTCGCCAACGGCAAGGCGAAGCGCGTGCTGGGCTGGGCGCCGGCCTTTCCCGATTACCGGTTCGGCCTGCGCGCCTTGAGCGCAATGACCAGCCCTGCGAGCGTCAGCACGCCGCCGCCGATCGCGAGCGGCGTCCAGCGATAGCCTTCGAACAGGGTTGAGAGCAGCATCGCGATCACGGGCACGATCACGCTCGAATAGGCGGCCTTGGCGGGGCCGATCACGCGGATGACGCCGAAATAGAGCGTGAAGGCGATCGCGGAGGCGAACACGCCGAGATAGAGGATGCCGGCGATATAGCTCCAGCGCGGCTCGATGACGGGCGGCCCGGCGAGCGCGAAGGCGATTGCGGCGTCCATCGCCGCGCCGAGCAGCATCGCGACGGCGAGCATCGGCGCCATCGGATAGGCCCGCGCGGTATCGGTCGCCTGAAGGACGTTGGCGGCCGAGGCCGCAAGGATCGCGAGCAAGGTGATGCCGATGCCGATCAGCGCCTCGGCCGGGCCGTTGGGATCGCTATGCGCTTCGTGGAGGAAGAGGAGCGCGATGCCGGCCATCGCAACGGCGGAGCCGATGACGAGCTGCCGCCCGAGCCGCTGGCCGAGGAAGATACGGCCGAAGAGCGCGTTGGGGACGAGCAAAAGCGCGAACACCACGGCGACGAGGCCCGAGGTGATGTGCTCTTCCGCGCGATAGACGAAGTTGAAGTTGAGACAGAATTGGGTGAGCGCGAGCGCCGCCGCGAACCGCCAGCCGCGCGCGTCCAGCGCGAGCGACTGGCGCGTTGCGAGCGCGTAGGCGAGCATCGTCAGCCCCGCGACGGTGAAACGGTAGGTAACGGACCAGCTCGCCGGCACCACCGAGAGCTGATCGACGATGACGATCCAGGTCGAGCCCCATAAAAGGGTGACGATCGCGAACGGGATCAGGATCGCGAGCCGGGTGGAGCGGGGCGCGCCGGAATCGATCGATTGGTGCCGAGTCTGCTGAAGCACCGCTGTTGCCTTGGGCTAGGAAAAGAACGGCCCATCACTGGGGCGAACGGGGATGTAGGCGCGACGGGCGCTTTCGCGAACCATCATTTTCCTTATGGGGTCACAAGGCCCGTCGATGGACCGAGCGCGGCGATGGCGTCGGCGAGCGGGCGGATGGCCTCCTCGCGCTGATCCCACGAGACGACCAGCCGCGCCTCGCCGATGCCCCAATCGTAGAAATCGAAGCCGAGCGCGCGCAGGCGCGCCGCCTCTTGCGGCGCGAGGCGCAGGAACACCTCGTTGGCCTCGGCCGGGTGGACGAGGCGGTCTCCCGCGGCCTCGGCCAGCAGCCGCGCGCCGGCATTGGCGGCGCGGGCGTTGGCGAGCCACAGATCGTCGTCGAGCATCGCGAGGATCTGCGCGGCGAGATAGCGGCCTTTCGACAGGAGCAGCCCGGCGCGCTTGCGGCGGTAGAGCGTGGCCTCGGCAAGCTCGGGCCGGAAGAAGACCAGCGCCTCGGCCGACATGCCGCCATTTTTGACGAAGCCGAACGAGAGCGCGTCCACGCCCGCGCGCCAGGTGAGGTCGGCGGGGGCGCAGCCGAGATGCGCGACCGCATTGGCGAAGCGGGCGCCGTCCATGTGGAGGCCGAGGCCGCGATCCTTCGCGAGCGCGCCGATCGCGGCCACGTCCTCCGGCGTGTAGACGAGGCCGTATTCGGTCGCGTTGGTGATCGAGACGGCGTGCGGCTGGACCTGGTGGACGTCGTTCCGGATCGGGGCGAGCGCGCGGGCGATGCCCTCGGGCGTCAGCCGGGCGCCGGGGCCGTCGGCGAGGATCAGGGTGGCGCCGTGGGTGTAGAAGCCGGGTGCGCCGCATTCGTCGTTCTGGATGTGCGCGTCGCGGTGGCAGACGATGCCGCCATAAGGCGGGCAGAGCGCGGCGAGCGCGAGGGCGTTGGCGGCGGTGCCGCTCGGCACCCAGAGCGCGCGGACGGGCGTTTCGAACAGATCGGAGAAGCGGGCGTCGAGCCGGGCGCTCCATGCGTCGCCGTCATAGGCGGTGTCGAGCGTGTTCGCGTCGGCCATCGCGGCGAGCACCTGCGGGCAGACGGGCGCGGCATTGTCTGAGAAGAAGCGCATGCCCGCGGCTTTGCGGCGGGGCGGTGCGGGCGTCAACCGACTCGTCCGCCCCGCCCATCGACAAGGGCGGGCGCGGTGCGGCGGGGGAGAATGGTGCTGCCGGTGAGGATTGAACTCACGACCTCAGCCTTACCAATTCTCAGCGGGGCGGTATGGCGGGGTATGTTTGGGTAAGGTCATGGCCTAAAAACACTAGGTTTCCTGCGGGTTCAGCGCTAATAGCGGTTAAGGCGGGTAACGGGCGGTAAGCTCGATAAACTGGCCGTCCCGTTACCCGAGCGTTACCCGGAGGAAGCACATGGGCGCGAAAGTGAGACTGACCGAGAAGGCCGTTGAGAAGTGGCCCGCCCCCGTGGGCGTGGAGCGCGTGGAGGTTTCCGACTTGCTGATGCCCGGGCTGGAGCTACGGGTGACGCAGCATGGCAGCAAGACGTGGACGGTGACATATCGCGTCGCCGGGGCGGGCGAGCGCGGCCAGCGGGGGAAGCTGCGGCGGCTGACGCTGGGCACGTATCCCCATGTCGGACTGAAGGAGGCGCGCGAGAAGGCCAGCGACGCCATCAAGGCCGCCGACCGGGGCGAAGACCCGGCGGTATTGAAGGCCGCCGCGATAGAGACGCGCCAGACCCGCGCCTTCGAGGTCGTGTTCGAGCGGTTCATCGAGCTGCACGTCAAGCAGAACACCAAGGAGGGTCGCTTCGCCCGCGACCGCGCGGCGGCGCTGGCGAAGGCCGCCGCCGCTGGCGATGCCGTTGCCGCGCAGGCCCTCGCGGGCGACGGCGCGGCCGTGCCCAAGCCCAACAAGGGGGCGCCGCGCGGCAAGCTCAAGGGGCCGAAGACGAAGTTGGGCCGCGTCGCCGCCGAGCGCATCATCGCCGACGACGCGCTGCCGCACTGGCGCGGGCGGCTCGTCGAGACGATCACCCGCGCCGAGGTCCACGACCTGCTGGACGACGTGATCGCCGAGGACGGCATCGCCCGCGCCCGGGAGCTTCGCAAGCACCTGTCGGCGCTGTTCAACTGGGCCGCGGATCGCGGGCACCTGGCCGCAAGCCCGATTGCGGGGATGCGGCGACCGGAGCTGGGTTACAAGGCACGGGAGCGGGTGCTGTCGATGGACGAGCTGCGCCGCGTGTGGGACGCGGCGGGGGACATGGGCTATCCCTTCGGCCCGGCGTACCGGCTGCTGATCCTGACCGGCCAGCGCCGCTCGGAGATCGCCGAGGCCGAGCGCCCGTGGATCGACCGCGAACTTCGCGCGATCGAGACGCCGGCCTCTCGCTACAAGACGGGCGTAGCGCAGGTCTATCCTCTCTCCGCCCCGGCTTGGGCCATTGTGGAGGCGCTGCCGCACTGGAACGCGGGCGACTGCATGTTCTCGACGACCGGGGGCGAGCGGGCCATCAGCGGCTTCTCGAAGGCGAAGGAATTGCTAGACGAGAAGATCGCCGAGCGCGACGCCAAGGCCCGCGCGGAGGGCCAGGACGTGCCGCCGATGGCGCCTTGGGTCGTCCATGACATCCGCCGCTCCGTCGCCACGCACCTCGCCCGGCTGGGCGTGCCGCAGGAACACGTCGAGCGCGTGCTTGGGCACGTGGTGCAGGGCGTGGCGGGCACCTACAACCGCTACTCCTACCTCGACGAGAAGCGGGCGGCGCTGGAGACGTGGGGGAAATTGTGGAAGGCCTAGAGGCGGCGCTGGAGCGGGCGCGGCGGGCTTACGCCGAGAAGCGTGCGGTGATGCACGCCCGTCCCGAGATCACCGCCGCCCGCAACCGCATCCGCGACGTCTCCCCCCGATCCATGTTGCACCCCAAGCCGCGCGAGCGTGCGCGTGCGATGCTAGAAGAACTCGACTGGTGGGGCATCCCCCGGCCGCGTGACTTAGCGGAAGCCGAACGGGCCAAGGAGGAGGTGCTGGCGTGGCTTAAGCAAGACGCGGGCAGTCCGGGCGGTGCTGAGCTGCGGGAGGCGGGTTTCGAGTTGCTCGACTGGTGGCGGGAACAGGGCAACCGTGTCACGGCCACGAAGGTTGATCGCTCGCAGGGCGCCGAGGGAGAAGCCGGGGCAGGCGATGTGGACGGCCGCACATATGCCCCCTCGGCCGCCGTCGCGTGGCTTGCCGAACAGTTGCCGAAGATCGTGCCGTGGCTTGGGCAAGGCGCCGCTGCCCGGCCGGGCTGGACGCCCGCTCTGGACGCTGCCTACACCATCGCGCAGGCGTGGCGGACGCGGTGGCGCGATGAAGAGCCGCCGCACTGGACTGAGTTCGAGCCCCGGCCGCCGATCGTGATCCCGAAACCCGGCGGGATTCGCTAAATAGCGTCGGACACCAAACCCGCGTTAGCCCCGGCCATCCCCGCCCTAACGGAGGCCGAGATGCGAGACGACGACACACTTCTGACGATGGCCGATCTCAAGGAGCTCGTGCCATTTTCCAAGCCGACGATCTACCAGATGATCCGCGAGGGCAGCTTCCCCAAGCAGGTCCGCCTTGGCCCGAACAGGGTGGCGTGGCTGCGCTCGGAGGTGCTCGGCTGGATCGGCAAAAAGGCGGCGGCCCGCGAGGCCGCATAAAAATGGTCCCACCCCGGAGACTGGTAGGGGCGGGACCGAGTTCATGACGTGGCGATCAAGACCAATCGAGCGCCGGGGCCAAGTATAGCTCCCCCGCCGCGAAGGGCAGAGCCCCTTCCATTGATCGCATCGCCGCATCTGTGAGCCGACCCGCTCCGGCCGCCGGGCCAGAGTGAGTGCGAACGTGATGGCTGATGAGCCGAAACCTGAACCCGACCGCGACGCGATTGAGCAATTCCTGAGCGCGGTGACCCCCGTGACGGATGGGCCGATTGTGCTGACAGCAATCCCGCCGGAGGGCGGCCGCACCCAGACCGAGACGTTCTTCGACGTCGGCGCGGCGGCGGGCTGGGCGGAGGCCCGGAACGCCGCCGGGGCGAACCTCTACTGGACCGTGAACGTAGTTCGCGAGGCCATCGACAAGAAGCCCTCCAAGCCGGACATTGAGCACGCGCGCTACCTCCATGTCGATGTGGACCCGCGCAAGCCGCCGCGCCCGGATATGAGCGCCGACGAACTCGCGCAGTGGAACGACGCCGAGCGCGCCCGCATTGAGGGGGCGCTGGCCGATTTCGAGCCGACGCCGACGGTCGTGGTGGACAGCGGAGGCGGATACCAAGCGCTGTGGCGCCTCGACGAGCTGTTCTATGTCGGCGGCACCGCAGAGCGGTGGACCGACATTGAGGCGTATACCCGCCAGCTCCAGAAGGTCCTCGGCGGCGACAACTGCTTCAACATCGACCGCATTCTTCGTGTCGCGGGGACGGTGAATTGGCCCGACGGGAAGAAGCTCAAGAAGGGCCGCATTGCCCGACGCGCAATGCTGGCGGGCGGGAGAGACGAGGCCTACTCCCTGCACGACTTCACCCCGGCGCCCGAGGACGGCGCGAAGGTGCGCACCGGCCCCGGCGCCGCCGTGGAGCTGCCGGACGCCATTCCGCCCGCCGACCTCGACCTGTTGCCCGAAGGGTTGGACGCGCGGGCGCGGATGCTGATCGCGCAGGGCGACGATCCCGACGACGTGACCCGCTATACCTCGCGTTCGGAGGCCATGTGGTTCGTGGCCTGCGAGCTGGTTCGCGCGGGATGCAACAACGAGCTGATCGCGGCGATCCTGCTGGACCAGGACCTGCCCATCTCGGCGCATTGCCGTTCGAAGGGGGACAAGGCGCGCGAATACGCCGCGCGCCAGATCGAGCGCGCCCGTGCCGCCGTGGAAGCCGATGGCGAGCCCTTCCAGACCGACAAGGACGGCAAGCCCTACCCCAACCAGCACAACATCCGACTGGCGCTGACCAAGATGGGAGTGCGCGTCCGCTACAACCGATTCGCCGACCGCGTGGCGCTGACCGGACTGGAAGGCTTCGGGCCGCATCTGGACGATGCGGCGCTGACGCGGATGCGGCTCCGCATTGATGAGGAACACAGGCTCAAGGTGGGCAAGGAGTTCTTCTGCGACGTGGTGGCAGACGCCGCGCGGCGGGACGACTTCCACCCCGTGGTCGATTACTTGGCCGGGCTGACGTGGGACGGCACCCCCCGACTGGACGGCTGGATGACCACCTATCTGCAAGCGGACGACGGCGATTACACGCGCGCGGTCGGAACGCTGATGCTCGTCGCGGCCGTCCGGCGCGTTCGTCAGCCCGGCTGCAAGTTCGATGAGATGGTGGTGCTGGAAAGCGAGCAGGGCAAGGCGAAGTCGAGCGCGCTGGCGGTGCTGGCGGTGAAGGAGGACTGGTTCTCCGACGACCTGCCACTGAACGCCAAGGCGCAGGTGGTGATCGAGCAGACGCAGGGCCGCTGGATCATCGAGGCGGGCGAGTTGAAGGGGATGAAGGGCAGAGACGTTGAGCACCTGAAGAACTTCTTGTCGCGTCGGCGCGACAGCTCGCGCATGGCCTACGAGCGCTTGTCGCAAGACGTACCCCGGCACTTCATCATCGTCGGCACGACGAACGACGACAATTATCTGAGCGACAGCACCGGCAACCGTCGCTTCTGGCCCGTGCGGGTCGGGGACATAGACCTTGATGCACTAGCGCGCGACCGCGACCAACTATGGGCAGAAGCGGCGGCGCAAGAGGCGACGGGCGCAAGCATCCGGCTCGACCGCGCACTGTGGCAGGCGGCGGCGCTGGAGCAAGACGAACGGCGAACGGTGGACCCGCTTGTCCCGGTCCTCGCTGACGTGTTCGGCGGGCTCAACGGCAAGGTCCGCAGCAAGGACGTGTGGGACGTGATCGGCACGCCGATCGGGCTCCGCACGCCGGAGTTGGAGCGGCGGCTGGGCGCGGCCGTGCGGGAACTGGGCTTCGAGCGGAAGCATCGACGGTTCGGAGGCGGCCCGGAGTGGGCGTATCTGCGGGGCACCGAAGAGGAGCGAGCGCGGCGCATTCTTGTTGTCTGGGTGCCCGGCGAGAACGGCATCGGCGGCGCGTGGGACGCTTACCTTGAGGGCGATGACCTGCCCGGGCGACAGGAGGCGATGGAGCTTGAGCGCAGCGCCCACGGCGATGGACCCTACTGAGGCGTAACCGTAACCCTGTCGCCGGGGATGGCGGGGGAGGGTTACGCCTAGACCATCGGAAATATGGACTTTTCTGCGAGCGTAACCGCCGTAATGCCCGTAATCCCATTCTCCCTATACCCTCCTGCGAAGCCCAGGTAGGGGATACCCCCGCCCCGCCCCTCTCTTCCCCCTTTTTCTGATAGGGGGTTACGGGGGTTACGGCTCGGAGAGCCTTGGAAATACTGGGTTTGTGCGTAACCTCAGGGGGGCGCGTTCGTCCGCCCGGCGGGGTTACGCCTGTGGGCTGGACGTGGTGTGCTTGGGCTTCGGCACACCCACCGAACCGTTGCTTCCGGCCCGCCTACGCGGGCGGGCGCGAACCCGATAGCCATAGCCGACCCTCTGCTAGGCCGGGGTCGCGGGGCATAACATCCACGTTTCCAGCTCCTCGCGCCGCGTGTTGGGCCCTGTCGGGTAACGGTGGGGTAATTTCGGCTTATCGAAGCCCGATCATTTGGAGGATCGGCTATGCCGCCCCGCGCGCTGATCCAAGCTTGCTCGTCGAATGCTGACTTATTGAAGAGGTAGAGAAAGAAACCTATCCAGCTAGCAAGAAGAGCTCCGCAGCCAAAAGCGCTTGCCTGCGCCGGGATGGAGGATGGTGGGTGAAGGGATTTGAACTAACCGAGCACCGCGTTCTCGTCAGCATGTTTATCGACGCGCACCGGCCTGAACGTAGATACATGACGAGGCAGGACTTCCAGTCGGATTATCACACCGATATCGACCACAGGTTGTTCAACAGCATCGTTGCCGACTTACGGAAGCGATCCATTATCAAAGCGGTTCCCCAAGGTGCAACCTACGCGATCCGCCTGCACTCCGACTCCTACAAGGTCGCGCTAGGCAAGATTCTTGACGCGCTGAACGCTGACACATTCGAGGTGGACTGGGCGACGAAGCACATCCTCACTGATGCTGAGGAACAGGATCAGGACGGTCTGATACCGTTCCCCGACCAGTGGATGCTTTTGACCTGCGACAAGAAGGCAAAGCCTGCGCCGAGCCCACATACTCGGCCTTCCGCGACCCAAGTAGCGGCGCGTGACATCAACCACTTCTATGGGGCTGTTCACGGGGGCGGGATTCACAACGTGCCGGAGGGTGACGGAAACGGCAGGTGGACGCGATGGGGGACGATCTTCGGCGGCATTAGTGCCGTGCTGGCGGTTGCTGCGATAGCAGCTGCATGGTTCTTCTGGCGATATCCAACCCCCTGAGCGCAACTGCTCCCCGGGGGATATCACAATACATTACCGGCGCGTTCTAGCCGGTCGCCAGCTAGACTCGCTGGCATGGCAAACGGCG
Organism: uncultured Stakelama sp.; assembly: GCA_964639855.1. Taxonomy (GTDB): domain Bacteria; phylum Pseudomonadota; class Alphaproteobacteria; order Sphingomonadales; family Sphingomonadaceae; genus Sphingomonas. The sequence continues at coordinate 12,469 of CAZXFY010000041.1, forward strand.
TTCCCCTCTCGCCCGAGCGCAAGGCGGCCTTCTTGGCGGAGCTGGCGCGCCACGGTATCGTGATGCGGGCGGCGCGCGCGGCCTCGCCGCACAGCCCCGGCGGCGCCTCGACCACGTTCAACGACGAGCGCCAGCGCGATCCCGAGTTCGCGGCGGCGTGGGCCGAGGCGATCGAGATGGCCCGGGCCGACATCGAGCACGAGATATACCGCCGCTCGACCGAGGGCTACGAGGAGCCCGTCTTCGGCGGCAAGTACAAAGAGACGGTGGTCGGCACCGTGCGCCGCTACAGCGACCGCCTGCTCGAACTTCGCGCCCGCGCCCTGCTGCCCGCCTACCGCGACGCCGCCGCGCTGAACGTCAACAAGCGCGTGACGCACGACATCGAGGCCGGGGTGCTGGGCGATGCCGTCACGTCCGTCGCGCTGCGTCTGGTCGGCACCTTCCGGGGACCGGAGCCGGTGCTGATCGACGCCACGCCCGCCGGGGGCAGCGACGATGACGCCTGACGCGGCCCTCGACAGCTTCGCCTTCCTTGTGGGCCTCCGCCTGATGGGCGCCGATGCCCGCCGCCGATTGCGCCTCGCGCTGCTGCGCCACCCCGACGCCACCGACACGCCGCAAGCACACCGCGACGGCCTGCTCGAACGGCTCGACCGCATCGACGCGCTGCTGGACGGCCGCCGCCAGCCCGAGACGATGCAGGACCGGCTCGACCTCGCCCGGGCCGAGCGCGAGCGCGCCGCCGCCCCATTCGACCCGGCCTTCTGGCTCGCGCGCACGGCCGATCTGGTGGGCGCCGGGTTCACCGCACAACAGGCCACCGCGCTGGTGGAGGACGTTCGCCAGCGCGTCCAGCCCGCCGCCACCGCCGCGCCGCAATTCGAGGAGGAGTCAGCATGATCGGGAGTCTCAAGCGCCGCCGCATCGACAAGGAGCGCGCGGACGCCGTGCCACAGCGCGAGCGCGCCGCCCGCGACTTCGTCGCCGCCATCCGCGAGGCCGAGGCCGCGCTCGACGCCATGAAAGAAGCCAACGACCGCTTCTATCGGTCGGACGTGCAGCACGAGCAGGCGGCGCTGAACGAGCTTCGCCGCTCGCGCGAGCGCATGTTCCAGTTCACCGCGGCGAAGGACGTGGTCGCCGAGGCGCCGCGCCTCGCCCGCCTGCTGGGCGTGAAGGTCGCGCCGACGCAGGCCATGCCGTTCGTCGACTTCGTGATCCACACCTCCACGCTCGACCTGCACGCAGCGGGCCCGGGCAACGTCACACCCATCAAGGGAGCCGCAGCATGAGCCTTCCAGCCCGCAAGCGCCACCGCGTCCACAACCTGAAGCTCGCCGAGATCAGCTCGGTCGATCGCCCGGCGCAGGTGGGCGCCGTGTCCGTCCTCATGAAGTCCGCAGGAGCAACCGACGTGACCACAATCGACATCCGCAAGAACGCCGCCGCCGTTGTCGACGGCGCCGATCCCGCCTTCGGCGTTCCCGACTACGAGGACGCCATGTTCGCCCGGGCGGCCGAGCTGGGCAAGGAGAGGGGCTGCACGCCCGAGCAGGCGCTGTCGAAGTGCCTGACGACCGACACGGCGTTGCGCGACCTCGCGTACGCCTCCGAGGTCGCGCGTTGCGGCGCCTACGCCGTCGAGGTCACGAAGCGCCACCGGCCGGAGGCGGCGTGAACCTCTCGGCCGAGACGCTTGAGGCGGGCTACGAGGCGCTGTTCGACGAGCGCGTCCGCGCCGCGCATCGCGCGTGCCTTGAGCACGCCCGGCTCGACCGCGAGGACGGCTGGCCGACGATCCTGTCGTGCCTCGCCTTCGCCAAGCTCTACGGCGTGCCCGGCGCCGAGCTGGCCGCGTTCTTCGGCTACCTGGGCTATTGTGAGGGCGGCCGGACGATCTGGGTCGACGCGATGAGGGGCGCGGTACCCTCCTACACCGCGCGAGACCGCGCCAGCCGGGAGCAGGCGATCGCGTTCGGGTTCCTGTGCGCCTTTCAGGACGCTTCGCCTCCGGGGGCGGTGGATTGAGCGACGAGTTGGCGGCACGCGAGGCGCTTGCCGTGCGCATCCTCGCCGATGCGCGCGCGCGGGCCGCGGCGCTGCCCTACGCTGGTGTGCGGGTGGGCATCCTGCGCGCCGCCGAGCGCAATGCGCAGCGCGCGCTGACGGGGGAGCTGACCCATTGGACGCCGCCGAAGCCGACGGCGCAGCCCGAGCCGCGGTCCGCTGGGTGCCCGCGAGCTGCGCAAGTCAGGCGTGACGTGATCGGCGTAGACGGCAGGCGGCGTCAGACGCAGCGGCGGTCCTGCCTGCGCTGCCGTCGTGCCTTCGACAGCTTGGGGCCGGGCAACCGCATGTGCGATCCCTGCCGGGCGAGGTCGGCGGAGGCGAGCCCCTACGCGGTGTGACCTATAATCGGTTCTCCACCCACCGCCCGAGCCCCTGTTGGACGACCAAGGCGGCGATCTTGGCGTCAGCCCAGAGCTGAACCGGTCCCTCGACCGGAGGATCGCTTATTCCGTCCGACGTATGCACAGCAAAGATCATTCGCTGGTAACGGTCTCTGCGCTCCGAAAATCGAGCGATATAGTCGTCCAGGACTGTTTGATTGGCGGTGCTTTTGACTTGGACGAACGCGATCTCATCGATCGCGGCATTCTCTGCCTCAACATCTATGCCCTCAACACTACCGCCGAGTGTGGCGATCCTGACCCAGCCCATGCGCGCGAGTAACAGTTCGACGAGCAGCTCGAAGTCCTTGGGACCTAGCTGTTGCACCATCGCAAGGATGGCCTTTTCATAGGCCTCTCGCGCAACGGTCGCCGCTGAAACGAGCGGGTCGACTTCACCTCGAATGATGCGAAGTGCCGCCTTCCACCCTTTGGGCTCGCACACCGTCGCTCGAAAGCCCGCCGTGGCGGTGACTACGCCGGGCAGGTCCGACATGATAAGATGTCGGTCGTTCAGCGCTCGATTGCTCCAAGGGCGATCGCAGCTAAGCCAGAAGTGCCCGCAGTCCTCGCGTCCGGTCTCGGTCGCGTAGTTGACCTCATCGGTCGTGGTGCACCACCAGAGGCATCCGTCCTCGAACGTGATCCAAACGTGCTGGCTGGGCTTATCGAGAAGCGATTTTAGGGCATTGAAGTCCTGCGTTGCGCCGGGCCTCGTCCCGAACTCGGCGCGTATAACTCTTTCGAGCTCGGCAAGACACCCGGCGTTAAGAAGCTCATGCGGGATTTTCGGCCATCCTGCGTGTATCTGCGCACGAGCTTTTGCTGTTTGCCACCACCGGCCGCTCGGACCATTTTTCACGTATCGAACTGACTCGGATTGAATCGATACGGCCTCAGCCGGTCGCCCGAACGTGTCATCGCTCATGCTAGCCCCCGTCCGGCAATGTATCATCGCGTGGAAGAAAGGAAACAATGCCGCCCAGAGCCGAGCGTACGATAAATAACAAGGCAGAGGGTGGCGTTACCCGACCCGTTACCCGAAGGTTCGGGTAAAGGTAAACGGACACCCCACAAAGGGGGTAAGTTATTCACATTCCGTTAGAAAAATGGTGCTGCCGGTGAGGATTGAACTCACGACCTCAGCCTTACCAAGGATGCGCTCTACCACTGAGCTACGGCAGCACGGGGCCCGGTCGGGGAGCGGCGCCTATGGCCGTGCGCGGACGGGATTGTCAAGGTGCGCGCGGGGGCATAATCGCGGGCCATGGCCGAAAAGGACGATCGGGCCGCGCGGCTGGCGGCGAAGCTGCGCGAGAATCTGCGCAAGCGCAAGGCACGCGCGCGGGCCGAGCAGGCGGATGAGACGCCGCCGCGTGGCGAATCGGGTAAGGCCGGCCCCTAATCGACCCAGTCGCGGCGGAGCGGCCTGACGGCGAGGAACATCAGGACGGCGGCGATCAGATAGAAGCCGAGGCACAGGATCGCGGCGTTGCGCAGCGCGTCGATGCCGTAGGAGGTGGTGAGCTGATCGGAGAGCCAGCCCATCAGCAGCGGGCCGACGCCGAGGCCGATCAGGTTGTTGATCATCAGGAAGCTCGCGCTCGCGGTGGCGCGCATGTGCGGCGGCACGAGATGCTGGACGGCATTGGTGACGGGGCCGAGCCACAGGATATTGAGCGCGTTGGGGATGAGCAGCAGCACCCACGAAGCGGCGGGCACCGGCAGCAGCAGCCCGGCGGCGAAGGTGGGCGCGGTGATCGCCCAGGCGATCGCGGGGAGGCGCGCATACCAGGCATGGTCCACGGTGCCGAGCCGGTCTGCCAGCCAGCCGCCCGCGAACACCCCGACGGTGCCGCCGACGAGCAGCAGCGAACCCATGAACTGGCCGGTGATGATGAGATCGAAGCCGAAGCTGCGCATCAGGACGGCGGGCGTCCAGAGCGCGAGGCCGTAACCGCAGAGCGAGCTGCACCCGGCGGCGAACGCCATCAGCCAGAAGCTGGGCTTCCTCGCCAGCGTCGGGAAGACCGAGACGAGCGGCGCGGGCGTCGTTGCGGCCGTTTTGGGCGGGCGCGGCAGATCGCGCACCAGCGCGATGAAGATCGGCGCGAGCGCGATCCCCGCAATCCCCATCGTGACGAACGCCGCGCGCCAGTCGACCAGAGCGGCGATATAGGCGCCGAGCAGCACGCCGCCCGCAAGCCCGATCGGAATGCCCAGCGAATAGACGGCGAGCGCGCGGGCGCGCTTTTCGATCGGAAAATAATCGGCGATGAGCGCGTAGGAGGGCGCGACCCCGCCCGCCTCGCCGACGCTGACCCCCAGGCGAAACACGAAAAGCTGCCAGAAGCTCGTCGCGACGCCGCACAGGGCGGTGAAGCCGCTCCACACGGTGAGCGCGCCCGCGATCACCCAGCTCCGGCTCGTCCTGTCGGCGAGCAGCGCGAGCGGCACGGCGAGCACCGAATAGAGGATCGCGAAGGCCGTCCCGCCGATCGCGCCGAACTCGGCATCCGAAAGGCCGAGATCCGCCTTGATCGGCTCGGCGAGGATGCCGAGGATCTGCCGGTCGAGGAAGTTGAACGTATAGACGACGAGCAGCATCGCGAGCACGAGGGTGCGCGAGGGGGCGCGGGCGGTGCGGAGCGGCATGGCCGTCATGGTTGCGATCGTAGCCCGGTCGTCACCCCAGCGGAAGCTGGGGTCTCTTGAAACAGAGAGATGCCGGCTTTCGCCGGCATGACGGCCTGGATCAGAACTTTGCGCCCACGGTCACGAACACCTGGCGCGGGTTGCCGTAGAAGGCGGTGGCGATGCCCTCCAGCCCGAGGGTCGAGGTGTAGCCGCCCGCGCCGTCGGGGGCGAGATAGTTGTAGCCCGAGGTGATGTAGCGCTTGTCGAGGATGTTCTTGGCGTGGAGCCCGATCGAGTAGCGGTCGTCGGCGAAGCTGTAGACGAGGTTCGCGTCCCACAGCGCATAAGCGGGCTGGTCGAGCCAGGGGATCGGCACCTCGAACTGGTGCGTCTTGCTGCGATAGGCGACCGTGGTGGAGGCATCGACCGCGCCGTCGCCGACGGGCAGGTGCGCGCCGAGCGTGCCCGACAGCGTCCATTTGGGCGTGTTCTGGAAGGCGCGCTCGTCGGCGACGTCGTTGCCGAACGCGTCGATGTAGCGATCATAGTGCGCGTCGATATAGCCGACCGTCGTGCCGAGATTGATCGACGAGCCGAGCCCGGCGAAATCCTCCGCGAGCACGGCGTTGCCCTCGAATTCGACGCCCTTGATCGTCGCCTTGCCCGCGTTCGAGGTGACGCCGACGAAGGTGTCGTTCACGCCGTCGCCATTGGTGTCGTAGCCGATCGAGCCGGGGATCTGGACGTCCTTGTAGTCGGAATAGAAGGCGTCGAGCGCGAAGGTGACGCGCCGGTCGAACAGCGCCGCCTTCCAGCCGATCTCATAGGTATCGACGCTTTCGGGGTCGAAGGAGAGGAAGTTGTAGATGTCGTCGTAATCGCCGCCCGCGCCGTTCACGCCGTTGCCGTTGAGATCGGGCGCCACGGTGCCGCTGCCGCGCGGATCGAAGCCGCCGCCTTTGAAGCCTTCGGCATAGGAGACGTAGAGGAGATGATCGGGCGCGGGCTTGAAGCTGACCGAGGCGCGCGGGGTGAAGCGGCGGAACATCGCGCGACCGCGGAAATCGGTCGCCGTTGCGATCACGACGGCGGAGCCGCCGAATTCGGGTGAGGTGCCGCCGAGCTTGGTCTGCTTGACGATGTGCGACTTGCGCTCGTCCCACGTATAGCGGCCGCCGAGCGAGATGCTGAGCCGATCGGTGAGATCATAGGTGAAATCGCCGTAGAAGGACGAGGATTCGGTGCGCACGTCACCCGACGTGTAGGCGTTGAGGCCGGGCAGGCCGAGCGCGGCGCCGGTGAGGCCCAGGATCACGTCGAACGAGGTCTGCGCGGTGGCGCCGAGATAATAGAAGCCGAAGATGCCGTGCAGCCGGTCGCCGTCGTAGAGGAGCTGGAATTCCTGGCTCGTCTGCTCGTTGCGATAGACCGCCGGCACGTCGACATCGGCGGCGGGCAACGCGTCGAAATCGATCGGCGTGTAGCTGCGATCCTTGCGCCACGCGCTGATGCTCTTGAACGTGAGCGCATCGGTGAGGTGCGCCTCCGCCGTCATCGACAGGCCGCCCGCCTGCACGTCCTCCTCCGGATTGTTGAGCCCGGCGCGGGTATCATATTCGTTGTCGAGCACCGGCGCGCCCGAAAGCAGGCCGGGGAACAGCCGGTGGCCGTTGCGCGCGTTCGACTTGTCGTGCGTGTAATCGCCGGTGAGGCGAACGAACAGGCCGCCATCGGGCGATTTGAACTCGATCGTGCCGCGACCCGCCCAGATATCCTTGTTGTAATTCTCGATGCCGAGATTGATGTTGTCGCCGAAGCCGCCGCGCGAGAGCCGCGCGCCCGCGACGCCGACCTTGAGCATGTCGCCGATCGGCGCCGAAACGCTGACCACGGCATCGGCCTGATCGTAGCTGCCGTAGGTGGCGCGCAGCTTGACCTCGAAATCATCGGGGAGACGCTTCGTCACGTACTTGATCGCGCCGCCGATCGTGTTGCGGCCGTAGAGCGTGCCCTGCGGGCCGCGCAGCACCTCGATCCGCTCGACGTCATAGATGTCGAGCACCGCCGCTTGCGGGCGATTGAGGTAAACATCGTCCAGATAGACGCCGATCCCCGCCTCGAAGCCGGGCACCGGATCCTGCTGGCCGACGCCGCGGATGAAGGCGGTGAGCGTCGAATTGGTGCCGCGCGAGGGCTCGAAGGTGACGTTGGGAGTCGTCTCGGCGATGTCGGTGATGTCGATCGCGCCGTGCTGTTCGAGCTGCTCGCCGGTGAAGGCGGTGATCGCGACCGGCGTGTCGAGCAGGCTCTCCTCGCGGCGGCGCGCGGTGACGACGATGTCGCCGATCCCCGATTGATCGACCGCGTTGGCTTCATCCGCGATATCGCTTGCGGGCACGTCCTGCGCAAAAGCGGGCACGGCGGCGAAGGCGGCGAGCGCGGCGCCCGAGCCGAGCAGCGCGCGGAGTGATGTGATGCGGCGCGACATGATCTATTCTCCCCTCCCGAAGCGGCGCACGAATCTTTGCCGGTTGTGCGTCGGTCGAGCACGCTATAATGAAACCTGAACCAGGTTTCAACTTTGTGATGCGGGAGAGGCGAGGAATGGCGAACAAGCGTGGCGCCGCGGCCACAATTGCCGGGCGCTCTCCCGATGCGGCGGCGAGCGAAGGCAAGGCGCCGCGCACCGAGCGCGGCCGGCGCACGCTGCGCGCGATCCTCGACGCGGCGGCGGCGGAGTTCGGCGAGAAGGGGTTTCACGACGGCTCGATCAGCGGGATCACGCGGCGCGCGGGCGTCGCGCTGGGGAGCTTCTACACCTATTTCGACAGCAAGGACGCGGTGTTCCGGGCGCTGGTGCGCGACATGTCCGCGCAGGTGCGCGACCGGGTGGCCCCCGTGCTCGGTGCCGCACCGAACCAGCTTGCCGCCGAGCGCGCAGGCTTGCTGGAATTTCTGGAGTTCGTGCGCGGGCACAAAGAGATCTACCGGATCATCGACGAAGCCGAATTCGTCGATCCCGAGAGCTTCCATGCGCATTACCGGACCACCGCCGAGCGCATCGCCCAGCGGTTGATTGCGGCGGGCGAGCGCGGCGAGGTGCGCGGCGACATCGGCGAGGTCCACGCCTGGGCGATCATGGGAATGAACGTGTTTCTGGGGCTGCGCTACGGTGTGTGGGACGAGGATCGCTCCCCCGCCGAGGTGGCCGATACGGTTGCCGACATGCTGGCCAACGGGATCGGCGTGCGGTGACCTGTATCGACCTTCAGTCCTTCGGCTTCGCTCAGGAGAGCCGAGTCCGGATGGCGATTCAAATCGACTGAATGCGAGGCTTTCCTTGCCTTCGCGTCCTGTCTTAGCCGGGCGCGGCACGAACGGATTTGCCTTTCAGCGCATCGCCAGTTCGGGGGCGTCGACGAGGCGGCATTCGCCCTTGAGCTGGGCGATCCACCGGTCGATCAGCGCGACGCCCTCGTGATGGGTGAGGCTGCGGCCGGTTTCGGGCATCATCGCGCCGGGGTCGCGGCTTTCCATACGGAAGGACAGGATCGATTCGTGCGGATCGCCGGGAACGATGTCGAAGGCGTAGCCGCCCGCGCCCTTTCCGGCCGCGACCGGCGGCTTGCAGACGCCGAGCGCGCGGGCGTCGGTATTGGCCGAATCGAGCCACAGGCCCGAGACGCGCGCGGGGCCGGTTTCCGAATGGCAATGCGCGCAGTTGATGTCGAGATAGGCGCGCGCCCGCGCGGCGATCGGGGCGGCGGCGTTCTTCCAGTCGGCGTCCTGCGGCACGTTCGATGACGGAAGCCCCGTCAGAACCCCAAGCGCCGCCAGCCGCTTCAACTGGTTGATCTCGCCGCCGGGGCCGGGAAAGGCGCGGTTGAGGTGGCGCGCCTTGAGCCCGATCGGGTGGATCGCGCGGGTGCGGTGGTCGGTCGCATGGCAGCCCGCGCACTGGTTGGCGTTGGGCACGGTATAGACGAAATCGGTGCGATCCTCTCCGTCGATCATGGTCAGCGGCACCGACGCGCCCGCGGGCGCGAGCGTCGCCTCGGTCTGATCCTCGTTCCAGACATAGGGGAGCGCGGCCCAGCCGTCCGCGCGGCGGACGAGGAGGCGCGTCTCGATCAGGCGGACATGCGCGAGATCGAGCCCGTCCACGCCGGTCTGGTAGAGCGCGGGCGTCATCTTGACGACCTCGCGGCTCGCGCCCGGATCGGCCGCCGATGCGGGCACGGTATAATAGAAGGTCTTGGTGACGATCGTGCCGACGGGGAAATCGAACGCCTCGACCGGCTCGTAGCCCGCGCTTTTGCCTTTGGGCACGAAGACGGTGCGCCATTTCTGCGCGTAATCGCTGAACAGCGGCGTCGCCAGCTCGTAGGTGACCATGCCCGCATGGGGCGCGATCCGGCCGTTCGCAATCGTGAACAGCCCCCAATCGGCGAGGTTTTCGGGATCGTCCGTCGCGTGGAAGGTGACGTGATCGGGCGCGCGGGCGCACGCCGCGACGAGCAGCAGGCCGAATAACGCGGTGAGGAAGCGCGTCACGATTCGGTCGTCATCTCCGCAGGCAGCGTCACTTGCGGAAGCCGCCGGCCGGGCGCGCAATCGGCGGGGACGATGCGCGGATTGGCGAAATCATGCGGCGCATCGACGTCGAGCAGCGTCGCATCGCCGTTCTGCACGCAGATTTGGGGATCGGGCACCTTGGGATCGACGAACCCGTCCCACACCACATCGGGCAGCGCGCCACCGGTGAGCGCCATCAAGGGCTTGAACTGGTCTATCGGATCGGTGCCGCCGCCCGAGAAACGGTTGTTGGTCACGTAGATGTTCTGCGGCCAGGGATCATAGGCCGCGGTGCGTTTGCGCCGGGTGTCGAAGCCGGTCGAGAAATAGCTCGAGACGATGACGTTGGCGGTCTTGTTGTCGGCGATCTCGTTGTCGAAAATCTCGACCTGGTCGTTGGCGTTGATGACGACGCCCGATCCCGGCGGCACCGACGATACCGCCGAGCCCTTGGCGCCGAAATTGGCGTGGTTGTTGGCGACGATCTTGTTCTTGTACACGCGCGTCCTGCTGCCGGGCACGGGTAGATCGGGCATGTTGAAGACGAGGATGCCGCCGGTATTGCCGGTCGTCACGTTGCCGTAAACGTCGGCGTCGGTCGAGTTCTCGATCTCGATCCCGGCGACATTGCCCTCGGCGCGGTTGTTGCGGACGATGATGTTTGTCGACTGGCCGACATAGATGCCGGCGTCGGACGCGCCCTTCACGACGCTGCCCTCGATCAGCACGTTCTCGACCTGCACCGGATAGAGGCCGTAGGCGCCGTTGTCGGTGCTGGGGCCGCCGGTCCATTCGGCGCGGACGCGGCGCATCACCGCGTTCTTCGTGCCGTTGATCTTGAGCGCGTCGCCCTTCGTGTCTTCCAGCGCGATGTCGCGGATCGTGAAATCGTCGCCGGTGACGAGGATGCCCTCGGCGCCCGAAACCTGGTTGGCGAAGGAGAGGATCGTCTTGTCCATTCCCGCGCCCGCGATCGTCACGCCGTCGGCGGTCACCGAAAGGCTGCGGGTGAGCGCGTATTTGCCCGCGGGGATGGTGACGACGTCGCCGGGCTTCGCATCGAGCAATCGCTGCTGGAGGTGCTGTTCGAAGCCCGGATCGACCACGAAGCCGTTGGCATCGGTCTCGGGCGCGGAATCGCACCCCGCGAGCATAACCGCGCCTGCGAGCGCCAATATCATCGTCCGCCGCATCACCCTCTCCCCGTTGCTTATGAGTTGCATAACGCAATTCATCGGCGAGGCGAAGGGGTCAGGCGATCTCGTCTCGCAAGGGCCGGGCGAGCAGGTCTTCGACCACGGCGCGGATATCGGCGCCGTCGAGCAGGCGGCAGACGGCTTCGGTGACGGGCATGTCCACCTCGGCCGCCGCCGCCGCCTCGCGCAGGACGGGGGCGGTGAAGGCGCCCTCGGCGACGGTCTTGCGATCGGCGAGGAGGGCGGCGGCGGGCTTGCCCTGCCCCAGCCCGAGGCCGAGCGAGAAGTTGCGCGAGGAGGTGGAAGAGCAGGTGAGGACGAGGTCGCCGAGCCCCGACAGGCCCGCGAGCGTTTCGGCGCGGGCGCCGCGGGCGAGGCCGAAGCGCGTCATCTCGGCGAAGCCGCGCGCGATCAGCGCGGCGCGGGCATTCTGGCCGAGCCCCGCGCCCTCGACCACGCCGCAGGCGATCGCCAGCACGTTCTTGACCGCACCGCCGATCTCCGCGCCGGCAACATCCGACGAGGCGTAGGGGCGGAAGGCGGGGCCGGCGAGGCGCTCGGCGAGCCGGGTGCGCAGATCGGCATCCTCGCAGGCGAGGGTGACGGCGGTGGGGAGGCCCGCCGCGACCTCGTGCGCGAAGGTGGGGCCGGAGAGGACGGCGATCGGGGCGTCCGGGTGGACCTCGCGCGCGACCTCGCCCACCAGGAGGCGCGTGCCGGCCTCGATCCCCTTGGCGCAGAGGACGAGGGGGGTGGCGCGAACCGAAGTTTGCGAAAGTGTCGCGCGGACATGCTGGGCGGGGGTGACGACGAGCAGCGCGTCGCACGATTCGAGGGGTTCAAGGTCGCAGACGGCGCGGATGTTGGCGCTCAAGGCCATGCCGGGGAGGAAGACGGGGTTCTCGCGGGTCGCGTTGATCGCCTCGGCGACCTCGGGTTCGCGCGCCCAGAGGAGGATTTCCCCGCCGTTCCGCGCGGCGACCTGCGCGAGCGCGGTGCCCCAGGCGCCGGCGCCGAGAACGCCAACTTTCATGCTTTCACTCCTGCCCCGCGCGCCTTTGCCGCATCCGGATCGAGCGGCCAGCGCGCGCGCGCGGGCGTGTCGAGCGGATCGACCAGCCCCGCGCCGAACCGCTCCGCCCCCGCCCAGCCGATCATCGCCGCATTGTCGGTGCAAAGCCAGCCCGGCGGCGCGACGAAGCGCAGGCCGTGTTCGGCGGCGAGCGCTTCGAGGGCAGTGCGGACGGCCGTGTTGGCGGCGACCCCGCCCGCGACGACGAGCGCGGTCGCGCCGTCGATCGCGCCGAGCGCCTTGCGGGTGCGGTCGATCAGGCAATCGACCACGGCGGCCTGGAAGGAGGCGGCAATGTCCTCGGGTGGCCACGTGCCGGCATCGTGCGCGCGCGCGACCGCGCTCTTGAGGCCCGCGAAGGAGAAATGCGGCTCCTCGGCACCCTTGAGCGGGCGGGGGAGGGGGACGGCCCTGGGGTCGCCCTCGGCCGCGGCGCGCTCGACGGCGGGGCCGCCGGGAAAGCCTAGCCCCAGGATCTTGGCCGTCTTGTCGAACGCCTCGCCCGCGGCATCGTCGATCGTGGTGGCGAGGCGGCGGTATCGGCCGACACCCTCCACCAGCAGCAACTGGCAATGGCCGCCCGAGACGAGCAGCAGCAGATAGGGGAAATCGAGGCTGGGGTCGGCGAGGCGCGGCGAGAGCGCATGGCCTTCGAGATGGTTGACCGCGACCAGCGGCTTTCCGCCCGCGTGCGCGAGCGCCTTGCCGGTGACGAGGCCGACCATCACGCCGCCGATCAGGCCGGGGCCGGCCGTGGCGGCGACGGCGTCGATGTCGGCGAGCGCGACGCCCGCCTCGTCGAGCGCCTGCTCGACGAGCGGCGCGAGGATCTCGACATGCGCGCGCGCGGCGATCTCGGGCACCACGCCGCCATAGGGGCGGTGCGCGGCCTCTTGCCCGGCGAGCCTGTGCGCGAGGATCGTGCGGTCGCCCTGTACGAGCGCGGCGGCGGTTTCGTCGCACGAGGATTCGAGGCCGAGGATCAGCATGCGCCCTGCCTAGCCGTTCGCCCCGAGCTTGTCGAAGGGCCGTTCTTTCTTCATGGCCGACGCGAACGATACGGTGCTTCGGCAGGCTCAGCACGAACGGAGGATGAAATTGCCCGGACCCTTTCGCATCGGCACGCGCGGATCGCCGTTGGCGCTTGTTCAGGCGGGCATGGTGCGCGATGCGCTGGCGGCGGCGCATGGCTGGGCGGCCGATGACGCGACGATCGTGCCGGTGCGCACTACCGGCGACCGGGTGCAGGATCGCGCGCTCGCCGAGATCGGGGGCAAGGCGCTGTGGACCAAGGAGCTGGACCGCGCGCTGATGGCGGGCGAGATCGATTGCGCGGTCCATTCGATGAAGGATGTCGAGACGATCCGGCCCGCCGCGATTCTCATCGCCGCGATGCTCCAGCGTGCCGACGTGCGCGACCGGCTGATCGGGGCGGACGGCATCGACTCGCTGCCCGAGGGCGCGACGGTGGGGACAAGCTCGCCGCGGCGCGCGGCGCAACTGCTGCACCTCAGGCCGGACCTGAAGATCACGCTGTTCCGGGGCAATGTCGATACGCGGCTCGCCAGGCTGGCGGCGGGCGAGGCGGATGCGACGTTGCTCGCGGCGGCGGGGCTGGAACGGCTGGGGCGCGATGATGTCGGCACGCCGATCGCGACCGACGTGATGCTGCCCGCCCCCGCGCAGGGCGCGATCGGCGTTGAGGTGCGGGCGGAGGACGCGCGGGCGCGAACGCTGGTCGGCGCGATCGACCATGGGCCGACGCGCACCTGCGTGATGACCGAGCGCGCGCTGCTCGCCGCGCTCGAGGCGGATTGCCACTCGCCGGTGGCGGCGCTCGCGACATTGGGCGAGCGGCTGCGGATCGATGCGGCCCTGTTCTCCGAAAACGGCGCCGAGACGGTGTTCGGCAGCATCGAGGGCGCGCCCGACGACGCGACGATCGGCGCCCGGCTGGCGCGCGACCTGCTGGATCGGGCGCCGCCGGCGATCTGCGCCTTGTTCGCGGGATGAGCCGTCCGATCGCGATCTTGCGGCCCGAGCCGGGGAACGCACGCACCGCCGCGGCGATCGAGGCGGCGGGGCTCGCCGCGATCCGCCTGCCGCTGTTCGCGGTGCGCCCGCTCGGCTGGTCGCCGCCCGACCCGGCGCGCTTCGATGCGCTGATGCTGACCAGCGCCAATGCGGTGCGGTGCGGCGGGCCGGGGCTGGAGGCGTTCAAGGCGCTGCCCGTCCATGCGGTCGGCCCCGTGACCGCCGAAGCGGCGCGCCGGGCGGGCTTTTCGGTCGTCGAGACGGGCAGGACCGACGGCGCGGCGCTGATCGCGCGGGCGGCCGAGCGCGGTGTCGCCCGCGCGCTGCTGCTCGGCGGGCGCGCGCGCAAGCTCGACGCGGGCGGGCCGATCGCCGAGGCGATCGCCGTCTATGCGAGCGAGCCGCTGCCCATGGATTCGCGCGCGCTCGCCGCGATCGAGGGGAGCGTGGCGCTGCTCCATTCGCCCCGTGCGGCGCGGCGGCTCGATACGCTTGCGGGCGCGCTCGACAGGAGCGCGGTCCGCATCGCGGCGCTCAGCCCGGCCGTCGCGGCGGCGGCGGGCGGCGGATGGGCGCGGGTCGAGGCCGTGCCCGTTCCCGAGGAGGCGGCATTGGTCGCGCTCGCGCATCGTCTCGCCGATTGACCGGGCGGGGCGGCGCGGGGATAAGGCGGGCATGAGCCGCGATTACGTGCCCCTCGAGGACAAGCCCGAGCCCCGGCTCGGATGGCGTATGCTGGGGATCGTCGGGATCGTCGCCTTCCTGATCGGCGCGATCGCGATCGGCTATGCGATCAAGAATTACGGCCATTGGTTCGAGGGCCAGCCGACGCCCACGACGCTGCACCCCGGCACCGCCGGGAAGCAGGCGGGCGCGACCGACACGCCGCCCGTGCCGGTATCGCCGACCGCGACCGATCTCGATTCGCTCAACGCGCGCGAGGCGGCGCTCGCGGCGCGGCTCGCCGACCTGGAGGCGCGCACCGCGACGATCGACACCAAGGCCGAGCAGGCGAGCGGCAACGCCACGCGCGCCGAGGGGCTGCTGGTTGCGTTCGCCGCACGCCGCGCACTCGATCGCGGGCTGGGGCTCGGCTATATCGAGGGGCAGCTCCGCCAGCGTTTCGGTGCGACGCAGCCGCGCGCGGTGGCGACGATCGTGCAGGCGTCACGCAATCCGGTGACGAGCGAGGATTTGCGGCTCGGCCTGTCGTCGATCGGCGGCGAACTGATGAGCGGCGGCAGCGAAAGCTGGCTCGACAGTGTGAAGCGCGAGCTTTCGAGCCTGATCGTGATTCACAAGGAAGGCGCGCTGTCGTCGCGCCCCTCCGATCGCCTCTCTCGCGCGCGTCACCTGCTCGAAGGCGGGCAGATCGAGGCGGCGCTTGCCGAGGTGCAGCGGCTCCCCGGCGCCGCGCGCGCCGACCGCTGGATCGCCGCCGCGCAACGTTATGTCGATGCGCGGCGGGCGCTCGACGTGATCGAGACCGCGGCGATTCTCGGCCAGGGCGAGCCCGCGATGCCGACCGTGGGCGCGGGCACCGCACCGGCGGCGGAGGTGAAAGACCAGGCCGCGGCACCGCCTGCGCTGCCGATCGCGGAGCCCGATTCGATGGCGAACGCGACGCAGTGAGGCCGTCCCGCCGAGCGGGCTTCCGGAGTCGTTTCCAGCTACGCTGAATCGGCGCCGGCGGAAGCGCCCAAGGTTCCGGCGATGCGCAGCATCGTTGGAATGGCGCTGGAGGGCGGCGCCGCTACCGTTTCAGATCCGCTGAAACAGAATCTAAACGGCGTGCCCGCTCTCCAGCGCACAACCGGGATCGATCTCGATCTGCAAGGTGGCGTGCGCGATGCCGAAGCGATCGTGCAGCATCGCCTGCGTGGCGGCGAGGAAGGCATCGCCGGGATGGCCGCCGGGCATCACGAGATGCGCGGTGAGCGCGGTTTCGGTGGTGCTCATCGGCCAGATGTGCAGATCGTGCGTGTCCGCGACGCCGGGAAGCCCGCCCAGTGCGACGCCGACCGCATCGAAATCGATCCGGCGGGGGACGCCGGCGAGCGACATCTCGACCGATTCGCGGAGTAGCCCCCAGGTCTGCCAGAAGATCACCGCGGCGATGACGAGGCTGGTGACGGGATCGATCCAGCCGATCCCGGTGCGCCAGATGACGAGCCCGGCGATCACCACGCCGGCCGAGACCGCGGCATCGGCCGCCATGTGGAGGAAGGCGCCGCGGATGTTGATGTCCCCCTTCCGCCCGCGCGCGAAGAGCAGGGCGGTGCCGCCGTTGACGAGGATGCCGATCGCGGCGACGATCGAGACGGTCACGCCGGCGACCTCGGGCGGGTCGGCGAATCGCTGGATCGCCTCGAGCACGATCGCGCCCAGCGCGACGAGCAGCAGCACCGCATTGCCGAGCGCGGCGAGGATCGTCGAGCCCGCCAGCCCGTAGGTGAAGCGCTTCGACGGCGGCGCCTTGGCGAGCGTCGCCCCGCCCCAGGCGAGCGCGAGCCCGAGCACGTCGGACAGATTGTGCCCGGCATCGGCGAGCAACGCGACCGAATCGGCGAGGAAGCCGTAGAGCGCCTCGACCGCCACGAAGACGACATTGAGCGCGATGCCGATCGCGAATGCGCGATCGAAGCTGGCGGCGTGGGCGTGGCCGTGATCATGCGCGTGGTGGCTGCTCATCGGGCGAGCGCTAGCATCGGGGGCGGGCGAGATACTAGGGCCGATCGACATTCAGCTCTGGCGGCCTGCAAATGGCGGCTTTTCGAGCTTCCGGTGCTCACGTGCCTTGAAGCACGCTGCGCGCCGGGTCTCGAAAATCCACCATTTTCGACTCGCCATCTTCTGAATGTCGATCGGCCCTAGGACATGGGAGCCGATCGTGGCGTTGGTCATCCTCACCCCTCCCACTCGCCTTCGGCTCGCGGGCCCCTTCCCTCTCCCTTAAGGGAGGGAGAGGGAGCGGCACCGCGACAGCGGGGGCGCGGAAGGGCGAGGGTGGCCCAGGCTGCGATTGGAGTGCCCGATCCGCGCCTCACGCCGGCTCCAGCAGCCGCTCGGCCTGGGCGCGCGCCTCCGGCGTGATCTCGGCGCCGGAGAGCATGCGGGCGATCTCCTCGCGGCGCGCCTCGGCATCGAGCGTGCGGACGCCGGTGCGCGTGACAATGCCGTCATGGCTCTTGGCGATGAGCAAATGCTGGCGGCCGCGCGCGGCGACCTGCGGGCTGTGGGTGACGACGAGCACCTGCGCATCCGCCGCGAGCCGCGCCAGCCGCTCGCCGATCGCGCTCGCGACCGCGCCGCCGACGCCGCGGTCGATCTCGTCGAAGATCATCGTCGCCGCCGCGCCTTCCTCGGCGAGCGCGACCTTCAAGGCGAGAATGAAGCGCGACAGCTCGCCGCCCGAGGCGATGCGGATCAGGCCGCCGAAGGGCGCGCCGGGATTGGTCGAGATCTCGAACTCGACGCGGTCGTGGCCCGCGGGCGACCAATGCTCGCGCGGCAATTCGGCGACGACGGTGCGGAAGCGCGCAGCGTCGAGCTTGAGCGGGCCGAGCTCGGCGGTCACCGCCGAATCGAGCCGTGCCGCCGCGTCGTGGCGCGCCTGCGACAGCGCCTCGGCCTCGGCCTCATAGGCACGCGCCGCCTCGGCTGCCTCGCGGTCGAGTCGTGCAATGTGCTCGCCGCCGCTTTCGATCCGCGCGAGGCGCGCGGCGAGCTCGTCGGTGAGCGCGGCAAGCTCGTCGGGCGTGACACGATGCTTGCGGGCAAGCGCGCGCAGCTCGAACAGGCGCGTCTCGTCGGCCTCCAGCCGGGCAGGGTCGAAGGCGAGCGCGTCGGCGCCCTCGTCGATCCTGTCCTGCGCGGCGGTGCCTTCGATGATCGCGCGGTCGAGCATGGCGAGCGCCTCGGCAAGCGATTCGTGATCGCCCGCAATCCGTTCGAGCAGGCGTGCCGCCTGGCGCAACCGCGCGAGCCCGCCTTCGGCGCCGTCGAGCAGGTCGGCGACCGCCTGGAGATCGCCGGCGATCTTCTCACCGCGCTGCATCGTCGCGCGGCGCCCGGCGAGCACCTCCTCCTCGCCCGGCTCGGGGCCGAGCGCGCGCAGTTCGGCGACCGCGTGCTCCAGGAAATCGCGGTCGCGCGCGGCGGCCTCCTGCTCCATGCGGGCCTCGGCGAGCGCGTCCTCGGCCGCGCGCCAGCCGCGCCACGCATCGGCGACCGGGGCGGAATCGAGCCGGCCGAACGCGTCGAGCAGGTCACGGTGGCCGCGCGGATTGAGCAGGCCGCGTTCGTCGTGCTGGCCATGGATTTCCACAAGCGCGCCGCCGAGCTCGCGCAGCAGGCCGGCCGATGCGGGAGAATCGTTGACGAAGCCCCGGCTGCCGCCGTCTGCCTTGACGATACGGCGGACCATCAGCGGCTCGCCCGGCTCGATCTCTATCCCGTTTTCGGCGAGCATCGCCGCGATTCCGGGCGGGGGCGCGAAACTGGCGGTGACGACCGCCTGCGCGGCGCCGCTGCGCACCAGCCCCGAATCGGCGCGCGCGCCGAGCGCGAGGCCCAGGGCATCGAGCAGGATCGACTTGCCCGCGCCCGTCTCTCCGGTGAGCACGCCGAGGCCGGGCTCGAAATCGAGGTCGAGCGCCTCGATCAGCACGACGTCGCGGATCGAGAGCGCGCTCAGCACGGCGCGCGCCGACGACCGCCCATCGGCTCAGCCCGTCGTTTCGGGATCGCCCGCCGGGACGGTGTCGCCCGTCGTGTCGCCGCCCGGGCTCGCGGGGGTCGGCGGGGCGGGTGCCTCGGCGCTCGGCGGCGGCGCGTCGGGCATGGCCGAGACGCCGGGCGTGGTCGAGGTGCCGGGCGTTCCCGGCGCGATCACCTGGCCGGGGGCCGCGGCGGCGACCTCCTGCGGCGGATGCTTCTGCATCAGCTCGTAGGCGTGCTCGTACCATTCGCTGCCGACATAATTGGCGCCGAGCACGGCGGCGGCCTTCTCCGCCTGTTGCGGCATGCCGAGCGCGAGATAGCTTTCGGTCAGCCGCATCAGCGCCTCGGGCACGTGGGTGGTCGTCTGATACTCGTCGACGACCTTGCGGAAGCGGAGCGTCGCCGCGAGCCATTCGCCGCGCTTCTCGTAGAAGCGACCGATCTCCATCTCCTTGCCCGCGAGGTGATCGCGCACGAGATCGATCTTGAGCCGCGCGTCGGCCGCGTAGCGCGAATTGGGATAGCGCCGCGTCAGCTCGCCAAGCGCGTCCAGCGCCTGCTGCGTGATCTTCTGGTCGCGGGTCACGTCCGAGATCTGCTCGTAATAATCGAGCGCGATCAGATAATAGGCATAGGGCGCGTCGGCGCTGCCGGGATGGACCGAGAGGAAACGCTGCGCGGCCTGGAGCGAGTTGGTGTAATCGCGATCGAGATAATAGCTGAACGCGCTCATGAGCTGCGCGCGGCGCGCCCAGATCGAATAGGGATGCTGCCGCTCGACCTCGGCGAAGAGCAGGGCGGCCTGCTTGTAGTCGCCGCGATCGAGCCGCACCCTGGCGGCGGTGTAGAGCGTGCCCACGTCGCGCGCGACATAGGGGATGTCCGCCTTCGTGGTCTTGTTGCGCGCGCAGCCCGCAATGGGGAGCGCGAGCGCGGCGACCAGCGTGAGCGCGAGCGGGCGGGCGAGCGCCCGGCGATACGGGGGGATACGCATGGCTGCGGTTCTTAGCCGAGCCGGGGCCGTGCGAACAACGGTTTTTCGTTTGATCGAGGTCGGCACCACCCTCCAGCGCCATTCCAACGATGCTGCGCATCGCCGGAACCTTGGGCGCTTCCG
>CAZXFY010000042.1:0-31938 GCA_964639855.1 uncultured Stakelama sp.
TACGCAGAGGACTGCAAATCCTTGCACGCCGGTTCGATTCCGGCTCGGGCCTCCAAATGCTTGCACGAAGGCGGTTGACGCGATGACCGCAGCGCCGACCACCGGCCTCGAACGCATTCTCCTCGACAACCGGGCGCGGCTGGTCCGCTTTCTGGCGGCGCGCGGCGCGGGCGACGAGGCCGAGGACGTTTTTCAGGAATTGTGGCAGAAGATCGCCGCCGTGCCGGACAAGCCGGTGTCGCAGCCGCTTTCGTATCTGTTCCGCGCCGCCGAGAACCTGATGCGCGACCGCCACCGCGCAACCCAGGCGCGCGAACGGCGCGAGCAGGACTGGCAGGACAGTGACGGCGCTCCCACCTCGCCCCCCTCGGGCGAGCATGTGCTGATCGCGCGCGAGCGGCTGCGCCAGGCCGAAGCGGTGCTGGAGGGGCTGGGACCGCGCGCCTCCGTCGTGTTCCGGCGCTATCGGCTCGAAGGTGCAGGCCAGGCCGAGATCGCGCGCCAGTTGGGCGTCAGCCTCAGCACGGTCGAGAAGGATCTGCAGAAGGCGTATCGCGCGCTGGCCGAGCTTCGGGAGCAGTTCGATGCGGAATGAGGCGCACGGTTCCGTCTTTCCGGAGTCATGGACATGACCGCACCTTCGAACGAGCTTCGCGAAACCGCGCGCCTGTGGGCGATTCGCGTCGCCGATCCGGCGTTCGAGGAATGGGACGCGTTCACCGACTGGCTCGTCGCCGACCCGGCGCACGCAGCGGCCTATGACGCGGCATGCGACGCGCACGAGCGCGTCGATGCGCTGTTCCCGGTGCCCGAACCGATCGTCGTCGTCGCGCGGCGCCCGACCCGGCGGCGTGCGCTGTGGCTTGGCGCGGGCGGCGCGATCGCGGCGGCGCTGGCAGTGACGATCGGGATCGAGATGACCGGCCCGGCGAGCGCACCCTATACGGTCGAAACCGCACCGGGCGCGCGGCGCACGATCGCGCTTGCCGACGGCTCGACGATCGAGCTCAACGGCGGCACCCGGCTGGTGCTCGACAAGGCCGCGCCGCGCCTCGCAAGCCTCGAGCGCGGCGAGGCGATGTTCAACGTCCGCCACGATGCCGACGATCCGTTCGTCGTGACGATCGGCGAGGATCGGCTGGTCGATGCGGGCACCGTCTTCAACGTGGTCCGCGATCCGCGCATGACGCGCGTGCAGGTCGCCGATGGCAAGGTGATCTACAACCCCGACACCAACAAGCTGATGCTCGACGCGGGCGCGACGTTGGTGATCGAGCGCGATTCGGTGACGCTCGGCCGGATATCGACCGGGGACATCGGCGGCTGGCGCCACGGCACGCTCGCTTATGCCAACATGCCGCTGCGCAGCGTTGCCGCCGACCTTTCGCGCAATCTGGGCCGCTCGATCGCCGTCGCGCCCGCGATTGCCGAGCAGCGCTTTACCGGCACGATCGCCTTGGGGGACGACGGCGCGGGCGCGACGCTGACACGGATCGCGCCGTTGCTCGGGGTCGTGCCGCAGCCTAAAGGCGACGGCTGGACCCTGACCAGCCCGAACCGTGCGCAGCCTTAGCCTATCGATTGCTCCGATTGCCCTCGTGGCCGCCCTCGCCGCACCGGCGCAGGCCGGGCGGCAGCGCGCGCATGTCTCGGTTCACGAAACCCGGCTCGATCGCGCGATCATCGCGATCGGCAAGCAGACCGACACCAGCATCGGGCTGCGCGATCCGACGCTCGCGGGGCTGCGCGTCGGCCCGGTCAAAGGCGAGTTGAGCGCCGCCGAGGCGCTTTCCCGCCTGCTCGCCGACACGCCCGTCCGCGCACGCCGCATCGCCCCGAATACGTTCCTGATCGAGCGCGCGCCTATCGTGCAGCCCATCGTGACGCCGCGGCCCAAGCCCGAACCTGACGTCCCCCAGGAAATCATCGTCACCGCGAGCAAGCGCGAGACACCGCTCAGCCAGTTTGCGGGCTCCGCGACGGTGATAGACGGCGGCGCCTTCTCGCTTGCCGAAGCGGGGCTAGGCACGCAGGCGATCGCGACGCGCGTCGCGAGCCTCACCTCGACGCATCTGGGGCCGGGGCGCAACAAGCTCTTCATCCGCGGCATCGCCGATTCGAGCTTCACCGGGCCGACGCAATCGACCGTCGGCCAATATTGGGGCAATGCGCGGCTGACCTACAGCGCGCCCGACCCCGATCTCAGGCTTTACGACGTCGCCTCGGTCGAGGTGCTCGAAGGGCCGCAGGGTACGCTCTACGGCGCCGGCTCGCTCGGCGGGATCATGCGCGTGGTGCCGATGCCGCCGCAGCTCGACAGCACCGGCGGCGCCGCCTGGGCGGGCGCGCAGGCCACGTGGCACGGCGATCTCGGCGGCGATGCCGGGGCGCTGCTCAATGTGCCGATCGCGGCGGACACGGCCGCATTTCGCGGGCTCGTCTATGGCGGGATCGACGGCGGCTATATCGACGACCGGCGGCGCGATGAGAACGACGTCAACCGCGTGCGCACCTTCGGCGCTCGCGGCGCGGTGCGGATCGCCGCCGCGCTCGACTGGACAGTCGATCTTTCGGGCACCTTCCAGAGCATCAAAGGGGACGATGCCCAATATGCCGATCGCGCCGTTGGCGGGCTGAGCCGCGCGAGCGCGGTCGCGCAGCCCTTCCGCAACGATTACCTGCTCGGCGAGCTGACGATCCGGGGGAATATCGGCGACATCCGCCTGGTGTCGGCGACGGGCGTGTCGGACCAATATGTCGCCGAGCAGTTCGACGCGACGACGGGCGACGTGCCGCAAACCTTCGCGCAGACGAGCAAGATCCGCATGATCACCTCCGAGACGCGGCTGTCGCGGCGCGCGGAGAATGGAAGCGGATGGCTGGTCGGCGTCAGCCTGCTTCACAACAGCGCGAAGCTGCGCCGCGAAATGGGCGTGGCGGCGATGATCGCGCCTGCCCCCGGCGTCTCCAACGAGATCGACGAGGCAACCTTGTTCGGCGAGGCGACGATCGCACCGACCGAAGGCCTTGCGATCAGCGCAGGCGGGCGGATCACCTATTCGTGGCTTTCGGGCAGCGCCGAGGACCTGCCCGCGACCTACGCTTTCCGCTTCGATACCGCCGCCCGCGCGAGCCGAGGCGAGTGGCGCGCCCTGCCCTCGGTCTCGGTGCTCTACTCCCCTGCGGACCGCCTCGCCCTGTTCGCGCGCTACGAGGAAGGCTATCGGCCCGGCGGGCTTTCGATCGACAGCGACTTCATCCAGCGTTTCCGGGGTGATCGCGTCGGCACCGCCGAAATCGGCTTGCGCTACGGCAGCTCGGCCGACGATCCGTTCGATATCGCCCTCTCGCTCGCGGCGACGAAATGGAGCGACATCCAGGCCGACCTGATCGACGGCGTTGGCTTTCCCACCACCGCCAATATCGGCGACGGGCGCATCCATTCGGCGGGGATCAGCGCGGCGTGGCGGCCGGTGCGCGGGCTGACGCTCGACGCCGCGATCTACCTCAACGACAGCGAAGTGACCGCGCCCGCGCCGGTGCTGCTCGCCACCTTCGCGCCGCCGGCGGGGCTGGGCGAGGCGCCCGCCCCCGATGCGCGCGAGATCGCCGATTCGCTGCCCAATATCGCTGGCGTCACCGCGCGCGCCGGGTTCGATTATGCCACCGCGCTCGATAACGGTACGCTGCTCCGGCTGAGCGGCTATGGCCGCTATATCGGCAAGTCGCGGCTCGGCATCGGCCCCCGGCTGGACGAGCCGCAAGGCGACCTGCTCGACACCGGGCTGGAGGTGAGGCTGGGGCAGGCGGGGCGCGCCATCTCGTTCAGCGTCACCAACCTGTTCGACGCGCGCGGCAACCGCTTCGCGCTCGGCAGCCCATTCCTGCTGGATCGGCAGGATGCGATCACGCCCCTCCGGCCGCGCACGGTTCGCCTCGGCATCGAGGTCGGATTCTGAACGCCTCATAATCGAGTAAACCAGTGCTCCTGCCAAAGCGTGGCACGAGGGCACTCGATGCCCGAATACGCATCGACCCGAAATGCGGCTCGGCGCATTCCCGAGTCCGGTCTTACGGGATCGGCGGCGCCGGTCCGTCTCGCCTCTCGAAACCAAAGGTTCAGAGGAGCGACATGCGTACCCTATTGTGCACCACCAGCCTGACCACGATCGGCCTGCTCGCCGCGCTCCCTGCCGCGGCGCAGACGACGATCGACACCAAGGTCACCACCCCGATCAGCACCTCGACCGCCGATGACGGCGCGGCCGGCGACATCAAGATCACCAAGGACGGCTCGGTCGTGCCCACCGGCGGCACCGCGGTGACGCTCGACAGCGACAACGATGTCAAGAATGCGGGCACGATCCAGGTGAGCGACGCCGACGGCGCGGTCGGGATCGGCGCCACCGCAGCGGGCAGCGGCACCATTACCAGCAGCGGCAAGATCGTCATCGACGAGGATTACACCGCCAAGGACGAAGACGATGACGGCGATATAGACGGGCCGTTCGCGCAAGGCAGCGGCCGTTTCGGCATCCGCACGGACGCACCGTTCACCGGCAGCATCGTCAATTCGGGCTCGATCACGGTCGAGGGCAACGATTCTGGTGGCATCGCGCTCGGCGGGCCGCTGACCGGATCGCTGACCAGCAGCGGCACCGTGCAGGTTACGGGCGACGATTCGGTGGGCATCAGCGCCGGCGACGTCTCGGGCGACGTCACGATCAGCGGCACCGTCAAGGTGCAGGGCGAGAACGCCGTCGGCGTCGCGCTCGACGGCGATATCGGCGGGGCCGCAGTGTTTCAGGGCGCGGTCTCGACCACGGGCTATCGCTCGACCACGGTCCCGTCCGAAACCGACGATCTCGATGCGGACGACCTGCTTCAGGGCGGACCCGCCGTGCGCATCGCCGGCAATGTTTCGGGCGGCGTGATCTTCGCCAGACCGCCCGCGGACAATGACGAGGATGAGGACGACGAGGACGGCGACGGCATCGACGATTCGAAGGAAGGCACCGCCGCGATCGCCTCCTATGCCGGCGCGCCGGCGCTCGAGGTCGGCTCGACGACGCGCGACATCGCGCTGGGCGTCGCGGGCGACGACGGCGGGCACGGGCTCGTCATCGACGGCGGCATCGCCTCGAGCGGCGTCTATGCGGATGTGGATGCGGTCGCGGTGTCGATCGGCGGCATGGGCCATGCGGTCGATCTCGCGGGTGGCATCGCCGTCGGCGGCACGATCGCGGCGGAGGGGCAGGCGGACGCCACCGCGCTGAGGATCGGCGCGGGCACCTCCGCCCCCGACCTCACCGTGAGCGGCGCGATCGGCGCCAAGGGCGGCAGCGGCGACGGCGACATCGCGCGCGCGATCGACATCACCGAGGGCGCGACCGTCACCCATCTCGTCAATAGCGGCACGATCCAGGCATCGACCAGCGGCAAGGGCGTCGCCACCGCGATCCGCGACGGCGCGGGCGGGCTGGACCTGATCGAGAATTCGGGCGCGATCGCCGCCTCAACCTCCGACACCACCGCCGACGCGATCGCCATCGACCTGACGGCCAATGACGGCGGCGCGACGGTGAAGCAGCTCGCGGTCGAGGAAGGCGGCGCGCCGTCGATCGAGGGCGATATCCGCTTCGGCGGCGGCAATGACGTGCTCGACGTGGCCGACGGCAGCGTCGCGGGCGCAATCGATTTCGGCGCGGGCACCGGTCGGCTCGCGCTGTCGGGCGACGCCAAGCAATCGGGTAGCGTCGCGTTCGGCGTGGGCGCCGATACGCTGAGCCTCACCGGCACCTCGCAGCTCGCAGCCGATGTCGATTTCGGCGGTGGCGCGGATGTCCTGACGATGGGCGAAGGGACGCTGTTCGCGGGCACGCTCAGCAACAGCGCGGGCGTGACGGCGACCATTGGCGGCACGCTCGATCCGACCAACACCGGCAATGTCGCGCTCGCCTCGCTCGATGTCGGCGCCAAGGGCGTGCTCGGCGTCACGATCGACAGTGAGAACAACACCAATACGGTCTATGAGGTCGCAGGCGCGGCGAATTTCGCCGAAGGCTCAACCGTGCGGGTACACCTCACCAGCATCGAAGGATCGGTCGGCGACCATGTGATCGTCGAGGCGGGGACGCTGACGGGCGGCGACAATGTCGCGAGCGCCGACACCGAATTGCCCTTCCTGTTCAAGAGCGAGCTTTCGAGCGATGCCGATGCGGGCACCGTGACGCTGACGATCGACCGCAAGAATGCGACCGAGCTGGGCTTCAACCAATCCGAGGCGTCGGCCTATGACGCGGTGTTCGCCGCGCTCGACAAGGACGAGGACATCGCCGGCACCTTCCTTGCCATCGACGACGGCGAGACCTTCCGCGACCGTTACCGTAGCTTCCTGCCCAATCATGCCGGCGGCCTGTTCGAATCGGTGACGCAGGCGTCGCGCGCCGCGGCACGGTTCCTCGGCGACTATCAGCCGATGGTGCATCGCGCAGGCTGGAATTTCTGGGTGCAGCAGATCGCCTGGGGCACCTCGAAGGATCTCGGCGATACCGCCGCCTACGATATCGGCGGCTGGGGCGCGACCGCGGGAATCGAGCGCGCGCTCGGCGGCGCGGGCTTCCTCGGCGTCACGCTCGGCGCCGCGATGGGGCATGACGATGACGGCTCGACCGACAACGAGGTCTCGACCGAGCAGTACGAGATCGCCGGCCATTGGCGCGGGCGCTGGGGCGGGCTCGGGCTCGCGCTACGCGGCGGCGTCGCGAAGGTCGATTTCGACGGACAGCGGCGGTTCGATGCGACGGATTTCAGCCGCGTCGCCTCGTCCGACTGGGGCGGCACGCTCGTGTCGGGAATCGCGCGCGCGTCCTACGACATCCGAATCGGCAAACGGCTTCACCTCCGCCCGGCCGCGCAGTTCGATTACTACAAGCTCAGCGAGGATGCGCATACCGACCAGGGCGGCGGCCCGGCCTTCAACCTGACGGTCGCGAAACGCACCAGCGACGAGGCGGCCGCGACCGGCCTGCTCACGCTCGGCTATGATTTCGGCAATCTCGATCCGGAGGACGGCTGGTTCCGCGTCGAGCTCGAAGGCGGGCGGCGCGAGATCGTGAGCGGCTCGATGGGCGACACGGTCGCGCATTTCGAGGACGGCGATCCGTTCACCCTCCATGCCGACGAGCGCGAGAGCGGCTGGCTCGGTCGCATCCGCGCGGGCGGCGGCGCGGGCCGGTTCAGCATCACCGGCGAGGCGGGCGCCGAGGAGCAACTCGGCCATGCCGCGGTGTCGGCGCGGGTGACGCTCAACTTCGGGTGGTAGGTTGAATCGGCAGATACTTGCTCTAGGCAGAGAGACGAAGCCTTTCTGATCTGGAGCAATTGCATGCGGCGCGCCGGCACCTTCCTTTCACCCCTGGTGCTGGCGCTCGCTGCCTGCGCGCCGCAGGCAATACCGGCACCCTCCGCGCCGCCGAGTCAGTCGATCTCCGACCAGGCGCTCGACACGACGAGCGCGGCGGAGGTCGATTGGCGGGCAAGCACGCCCGTCAGCGCGCCGCATGCGATGGTCGTCACCGCGCAGCATCTCGCGACGCAAGTCGGCGTCGATATCCTGAAGCAAGGCGGCAATGCGATCGATGCGGCGGTCGCGATCGGCTATGCCGAGGCGGTGGTGCATCCGTGCTGCGGCAATATCGGCGGCGGCGGGTTCATGACGATCCACCTCGCCTCGGGCGAGAATTTGTTCCTCGATTTCCGCGAGAAGGCGCCCCTCGCCGCGACCGCGACGATCTTTCAGGACGACAGCGGCAATGTCGTGAAGGGGCGCAGCACCGGCACCTGGCTCGGCGTCGGCACGCCGGGCACGGTGATGGGGCTGAACGAGGCGCTGAAGCGCTACGGCACGATGCCGCTCGACACGGTGATCGCGCCCGCGATCCGGCTGGCCGAGCAGGGCTATATCCTCAAGCCCGGCGATGTCGGCATCCTCCACAGCAACACGGAGGATTTCGCGAAGGAGCCGAACGTCGCCGCGATCTTCCTCAATAACGGCCGCCCCTGGCAAGCGGGCGAGCGGCTGGTGCAGAAGGATCTCGCCCAGACGCTGCGCGCGATCGCGAAGGGCGGGACGGACGCCTTCTATCGCGGCAAGCCCGCAAAGGCGGTGGCGGCGGCGAGCGCGGCGGGCGGCGGGCTGCTCACGACCGAGGATTTCGCCAACTACACCGTGGCATGGGGCAAACCCGTCACCTGCGATTATCGCGGCTACACCGTCGTTTCCGCCCCGCCGCCAAGCTCGGGCGGGACGACGCTCTGCGAAATCCTCCAGATCGTCGAGCCTTATCCCTTAAGCAAATGGGGCTTCGGCTCGGTCGAGGCGACGCATTACATCATCGAGGCCGAACGCCGCGCCTATGCCGATCGCAATACCGAACTCGGCGATCCGGCCTTCGTCGATAATCCGGTGCAGAAGCTCATTTCCGACGAGCATGCCGCGAAACTGCGCGCGAGCATCCTGCCCGACCGCGCCACCCCGTCGAGCGAGATCGAGGGCGGCGTCAGTGCCGACGAGGGCACCAACACGACGCATTATTCGGTGGTCGACAAACACGGCAACGCCGTCGCCGTCACCTACACGATCAACTACCTGTTCGGCGTCGGGAAGATCGCCGGCGATACCGGCTTCTTCCTCAACAACGAGATGGACGATTTCACTTCCAAGCCCGGCGTTCCGAACAGCTTCGGGCTCGTCCAGGGCGCCGCCAACGCCGTTGCGCCCGGCAAGCGCCCGCTTAGCTCGATGACGCCGACGATCCTGCTGAAAGACGGCAAGGCCTTCATGGTGACAGGCAGCCCGGGCGGCTCGACGATCATCACGACGGTGCTCCAGAGCATCATCAACGTCGTCGATTACGGGATGAACGTGCAGCAGGCCGTCAACGCGCCGCGCTTCCATCATCAATGGCTGCCCGACTCGGTGATGGTCGATCCCGATTACCTGACGCCTGAGACGCGCGGGGCGCTCGAGGCGATGGGCTATACGTTCAGGGAATCGGGCCCATGGGGCGCCGACGAGGCGATCCTCGTCGATCCGAAGACGGGCATGCTCCATGGAGCAAATGACCGCGCGCGGCCTGCGGGATTGGCAAAGGGGTATTGACCACGTTCTCCCGCGAAGGCGGGAGTGCGGGGTTTCAGGCGGCAGCGTTCGTAAGTCTGGCTTCCTGCGTTCGCGGGAATACGGGTCTGCATCGAATCTGCACCTGAATTCCCACGCCGCTGCTGGGCATCGACCGCCGCAGCTCCATTGCGCATTGCGAGAGCCTTCCGGAAACGATCCGGAGAGCCGCATGCGCCATTCTTTCCTCGCCAAGCTCGCCATCGCCGTTGCGCTGATCGCGCTCGCGACCGTGCTGTTTTACGGCCATTGGTTCGGCGCGACGCTGGGACTGTTCGCGGTGTGCTGGATCGTCGCCGTGGCGATCACGCGGCCGGATGTGCGCCGCAACGGCCCCGCATGGATCGCGCTCGGCTGCGCATCAGGTTTCGCGATCGGGTTGATCGACAACCCTTCGCTCCTCGGCTGGGTGCTGTTCTGGAGCGCGCTCGCCACCGCCGCCTTGCTGCCGCGCTGCGGTTTTCGCAACGCGATACGCTGGGCCGGGCATCTTTTGTTCCACGGCTTGGTCGGCGTTGCAGGGCCGTTCCGAGACCTCCGGGTGATAATGCGACGGCGGCACGCAACCGGCATGCGAATACGGACGGTAATGCGCCTGCTGGCGATCCCCGTCATCGGCGGAGCGCTGTTCGGCGCACTGTTTGCAAATGCAAATCCGGTGATCGCCGACATTATCGGCATGATCCGGCTGCCGTCGCTCGGCTCTGTGATCCTACACCTGCTCTTCTGGGCTTGGGTGCTGCTCGTGATTTGGCCGAGCCTGCGCCCGCACCCGCTCGTGACCCTCGCCCCATTCGGCGGCCCGGTCGCGCCGTCGCTACCGAACATCGCGCCTGCCACGCTCATTCTATCGCTCGCCACCTTCAACGCGATCTTCGCGGTCGAGAATGGCATCGACATCGCGTTCCTGTGGAGCGGCGCACCGCTGCCGGGGAACGTCACGCTCGCCGATTATGCGCATCGCGGGGCCTACACGCTGATTGCGACCGCGCTACTCGCCGGCGCGTTCGTGCTCGTGATGCTGCGGCCGGGAAGCGCCGCCGCGCGGAGCCCTTGGGTGCGGCGGCTACTCGTTTTGTGGGTGGCGCAAAACGTGCTGCTCGTCGCTTCTAGCATGCTGCGAACGATCGACTATGTCGCCGCCTATTCGCTGACCGAACTTCGGATCGAAGCGCTCGCATGGATGGTGCTTGTGGCGATCGGGCTGATACTGATCTGCTGGCGGCTGATCGCGGGCAAGTCTGCGCAGTGGCTGATCAACGCCAATGCTCTAGCCGCCGTCACGATGCTCTCGATCGCGAGCGCGTTCGACCTGAGCGCCGTCGCCGCGACATGGAACGTGCGTCACGCGCGCACCGTCGGGCACCTCGATCTATGCTATCTCCATAGCCGCGGCGCCTCCGCGCTGCTGCCGCTGATCGACCTCGAACGGCGCGCCCGGGGCACGGGATTGCGCGACCGCGCGGCTTGGCTTCGCAGCGAGGCGATGGAAACGGTTACGCGCAACCAGGCCGATTGGCACACCTGGACGTGGCGCAACGCCCGCCGCCTCGCACGCGCGGAGGCGCTCCTCGGAGCCAATCCGCCGCGCCCGCGCCCCGCCCCGAACGGCCGCGCCTGCGACGGCAGCCTCATTCCGCCCCCGCCCTCGCGCCTGCGCCATTGACCGGAGTGACGAAACAATGATCCTGTGCCCCATGCCGCGCACCATCCTCGTCGTCGATGACGATCCGCACATCCGCCAACTCCTCGTCTTCGCGCTCGACAAAGCGGGGTTCGGCGCGATCGAGGCGGAGGACGGCGAGGCCGCGCTCGCGCTCGCCGGCAAGCACGCACCCGATCTCGTCATCCTCGACATCACCATGCCGCGGATGGACGGGCTGGAAGTGTGCCGGCGGCTGCGCGCGGGGAGCGACCTGCCGATCCTCTTTCTCTCCTCGCGCGACGACGAGATCGACCGCGTGCTCGGGATCGAGCTGGGCGCGGACGATTATGTCGTGAAGCCCTTCTCCCCGCGCGAGGTGGTCGCGCGCGTCATGGCGATCCTGCGCCGCACCGCCGCGCACCCGCCCGCCGCCGATCATTCGGGGACAATGCGGCAGGGCAAGCTCGCGCTCGATCTCGAAGGCTGGCACGCGCAGTGGGCGGGCGCCGAGGTGCCGCTGACGGTCACCGAATTCTCGATCCTGCGCACGCTCGCCTCGATGCCCGCCAAGGTGTTCAGCCGCGACGCGATCATCGATCGGCTGCACGGCCCCGGCTTTGCGATCACCGACCGCACGATCGACAGCCATATCCGCAATCTGCGCGCCAAGTTCGCGGAGGCGGGCGGCAGCGACGTGATCGAGACGCGGCCCGGCATCGGATACAGCCTCGGCGCGTGCGCGGGCGGATGATCCGCGCGGCGAAGGAGGCGATCAAGCGCCGCTGGCCGCCGCTTCGCCTGCGCACGATCCTGTTCGCGAGCCTGTTCTTCGTCGCCGCGCTGCCGGGGATCGGCGCGGTGTTCCTGCGCGTCTATGAAAACACGCTCGTCCGCCAGACCGAGGCCGAGCTGGTCGCGCAGGGCGCCGCGCTCGCCGCGTCGGCCGCCGCGCGCTGGCCCAGCGCGCCGCCATTGAAGGCGCCCCCGCACGACGATCTCGCGCCCGAGCCGCCCCGGATCGACCTCAATTCGACGCCGATCCTCGCCGAGCGCCCCGTCCCCGCGCCCACGACGCGGCCCCCGTCGCCCGATGCCGTCGTCGCCGCGCGAGCATTGTTGCCGGTGCTCGCGCGGACGCGGCGGACGACGCTGGCCGGCATCGTGCTGCTCGATCGCAACGGCACGCTCGTAACCGGACCGAATGCGGGCGGCAGCCTGGCGGCGTTGCCGGAAGTGCGCGCGGCGCTTGCGGGCACGCCGGAGACGGTGCTTCGCCGCAACGGGAGTTACCGCGCGACCTATCGCTTCGAATGGCTCTCGCGCGCCGCCGCGATCCGCGTCCATCATGCGCGGCCGATCATCGCCGGCGGCAAGGTCGTTGGCGTGCTGCTGCTCTCACGGTCGGCACGATCGCTGTTCAAGGGGCTCTATGAGGATCGCGGCAAGATCGCGGTCGGGATCGCGGCGATCCTGATCGTGCTGATCGTGCTGAGCGGCGTGCTCTCGCGCGGGATCGCGCGGCCGATCGAGGCGCTGGGCGCGGCGACGCGCGGCGTGGCGGCGGGGCGCGGGCGCGTCCCCGATCCGCCGCCCACCGCCGCGATCGAGATCCAGGGCCTCTACCGCGATTTCGCCGCCATGGCCGACGCCATCGAGCGCCGCTCGCGCTATCTGCGCGATTTCGCGCACGCGATGAGCCACGAATTCAAGACGCCGCTCGCCGGGATTCGCGGCGCGATCGAGCTGCTCGACGATCATGACGCGACGATGTCGCCGGCGGACCGGCGCCGTTTTCTCGCCAATGCCGATGCCGATGCGCAGCGGCTGGCGCGGCTCGTCTCGCGCCTGCTGGAGCTTGCGCGCGCCGACATGATGCGCGGCGACGACGGGCGCACCGACGATCCGCGCGCGCTCCTCGGACGGATCGCCGACGCGGCGACCGATCCCGGTTTTCTGGTATCCGCCAAATCGGCGAAGCCGCTGCCGGCGGTTACGGTCGCGCCCGCGACGATCGAGACGGTGCTCGCCACGTTGCTCGACAACAGCCGTCAGGCGGGCGCCACGCAGGTTACGATCGCCGCCACGCCGACCGACGGACATGTCGTCCTGCGGGTCGGTGACAACGGCCCCGGCATTCCGCCCGCCGATCGCGAGCGCCTGTTCGCTCCCTTCTTCACCTCGCGCCGGGCGCAGGGTGGCACCGGCCTGGGTCTTGCGATCGCGCGATCGCTGCTCGACGCGGTGGGCGGCAGCATCGCGCTCACGCCCGACACGGCGGGCACTGCGTTCGAGATCGTGCTTCCCGCCGACTGAGCATCAGGCGGTTTCCGCTTCGCCGAGCCGCGACGATACGTTCCAGATGTTGATGTCGCCCTCGGTCGCGTACCGATCGATTTCGGCGAGTTCTTCGTCAGTGAAGTCGAGCCGGTTCACCGCGTCGAGCGAGTCGTCGAGCTGCGTGACCGTGCGCGCGCCGATCAGCGCCGAGGTGACGCGGCGGTCGCGCAATACCCAGGCGATCGCCATTTGCGCAAGGCTCTGGCCGCGCCGCTCGGCGATCGCGTTCAACGCACGAATGCGCGCGAGATTGTCTTCGTTCAGCATGTGCTGCCCGAGCGACCGGCCGCCCGATTTGGCGGCGCGCGCATCGGCGGGGATGCCGTTCAGATATTTGGCGGTCAGCATCCCCTGCGCAAGTGGCGAGAAGGCAATACAGCCGGTGCCCAGTTCGCCAAGCGTATCGAGCAATTCATCCTCGATCCAGCGGTTGAGCATGGAATAGCTCGGCTGATGGATGAGCAGCGGCACCCTGTGCTCGGCGAGAATCGCCGCCGCCTTGCGCGTCAGCTCCGGCGAATAGCTGGAAATGCCGACATAGAGCGCCTTGCCCTGTGCATGAAGGTGCGCGAGCGCGCCCATCGTCTCCTCGAGCGGGGTCTTCGGATCGACGCGGTGCGAGTAGAAGATGTCGACATAATCGAGGCCCATGCGGCGGAGGCTCTGGTCGCACGAGGCGATCAGATATTTCCGGCTGCCGCCGACATCGCCATAGGGGCCCGGCCACATGTCCCACCCCGCCTTGGTCGAGACGACGAGCTCGTCGCGATGAGAGGCGAAGTCCGTCGTGAGGACGCGGCCGAAATTTTCCTCGGCAGAGCCGTAGGGCGGGCCATAATTGTTGGCGAGATCAAAGTGCGTGACGCCGCGGTCGAAGGCTCGGCGCAGCATCGCGCGGCCTGTCTCGAACACGTCCGCGCCGCCGAAATTCTGCCAGAGGCCCAGGCTGATCACCGGCAGATCGAGCCCACTCCGTCCGCAGCGGCGATAGGGCATGCGGCCGTCATAGCGGTCCACATCGGCGGTATATGGAGCGGAATAGGCCATGACGAATCCTCTCGGGTAAGCTGTGCCGCGCTAGCCAGAAGGTTGCGCCGGTGTCAAAGCGCGCGCCGGTCACATCACGTCGGAGGTGATCGCGAATACGCGCGCTTGTTCGCGGGATTGGTGCCCCCGAGAGGACTCGAACCTCTGGCCTGCGGTTTAGGAAACCGTCGCTCTATCCTGCTGAGCTACGGGGGCGCGCCGGGTCTGGTAGTCGCGAGGCCGGGCGCGGTCAATTGCGCGCGGCGGGCGGGACGACAGGGAACGGCAGCGGGGCGACGGGCACGCCGTCGTCCAGCAATGCCTTGGCCTCGGCAACGGTCGCGTGACCGTGGATCGTCGCCTGCGGTTCGTCGCCGTCGTGCATCGCCCGCGCGCGCTTGGCGAAGGTGCGGCCGACCCATTCGGAGTCTTCGAGCGCCTTGCCCTGCGCCTCGGCCAGCGAAGCGAGCGCAGCCTTGACCTCGACCGGTGCCATGCCGGTATTGCCGCGATTGCCCTTCACGCCGACATTGGGCGCCATCACCGCCTTCTCGATCGTCCCGTCGCCGCAGATCGGGCACGACAGCAGGCCGCGCTCGCGCTGGTCACCGTAATCGGCCGACGAACCGAACCACGCCTCGAAGACATGCCCGCCGCCGCAGCGCAGATCATAGACGATCATGCCCGCCGAACCTCGGGAACGGCCCGACGATGGTCGATCACGGGAATCCGCGCGCGCACCGCATCGATCGCGGCGGGATCGATCTCTGCAAAGCCCACCCCCGCTTCCTCACCCATGTCGAGCAGCACCTCGCCCCAGGGATCGACCACCAGCGAATGGCCGTAGGTTGCCCGCCCATCCTCGTGCGTGCCGGTTTGCGCGGCGGCGACGACGAACGCCGCCGATTCGATCGCCCGAGCGCGCAGCAGCACGTGCCAGTGCGCCGCGCCCGTCGGCTGCGTGAAGGCGGCGGGCATGCTCAGTACGGTGGCGCCCGCGCCGCTCAACGCCTGATAGAGCGCCGGGAAGCGCAGATCGTAGCAGATCGAGAGGCCGAGCAGGCCGACCGGCGTTTCGACCACGATCGCCTCGTCCCCGCCGGCAAACGCCGCCGATTCGCGCCAGCTTTCGCCCGTCGGCAGGTCGACGTCGAACAGATGGAGCTTGTCGTAGCGCGCTCGGATCGCGCCGGTATCGTCGATCACGAAGCCCCGATTGGCGAGTCGACCGTCGGGCCGTCGCAGCGCAAGCGAGCCGAGATGCACCCAGAGCCGATTCACCGCCGCCGCCTCGCGCAGCGCAGCAAGCACCGGATCGTCCGCCTCGCTCGTGATATGCGCCGCCGCGCGCTCGCGATTGCGATCGAGCAGCCCCGCCATTTCGGGCGTGAACAACATCGTCGCGCCCGCCGCGGCCGCATCGGCGACGGCTGCCGTGAGCGTATCGGCATTGGCGGCGGGATCAATCCCGCTCGTCATCTGGAGGAGCGCGAGCTTCATCGGCCGAGCAGCGCGTCGAGCCTTCCCGCACGCTCGGCCTCGGCAAGGTCGTCCGATCCGCCGACATGCGCGCCGTCGATGAAGATCTGCGGCACGGTCGTCCGGCCGTGCGCGCGATCGATCATCTCGGCGCGCTTCGGGCCGCCCAGCGTGATGTCATATTCCTGATACGTGACGCCCTTGCCGTCGAGCAGCCGCTTGGCGCGGAAGCAATATCCGCAGAACGCCTTGGTGTAGATTTCGACCTTCGCCATGGCTGCGAGGTGTGGCGCCGCCACGCGCTTGTCAATCGTGCGGTTCGCCCGAAAGCACGCGTGCCCAACACAATAGCGATACGCGCGCCGCGCCCGCCTTGCGCAACGCGCGCGTGCAGGCGTCGGCGGTAGCGCCGCTGGTATGCACGTCGTCGATCAACACGACCCGCCTGCCCCGCACCGCGGCCCTGCCCCGTTCGACGACGCGAAATGCGCCGGCCACCGCTTTGGCGCGCTCACGCGGGCTCATGCCGCGCAACACCGGCGTCGCGCGCGTTCTGGCAAGCACCATCGCATCGGCGGGCAGGCCACTCCTCCGGCCGATCGCGCGTGCGATCAGCGCCGCCTGGTTGAACCCGCGCGACCAGAGCCGCCGACGATGGAGCGGCACAGGCACGAGCAGCTCCGCCCCTTCGGGCAACAACCGCACCATCGGCCGCGCGACCGTTTCGGCGAAAGCCGTGCGGCCGCCATATTTGAGCCGCAGCGCGACGCGGCGCGCAATCTCGCCATAAGCGACGGCGGCCCGCGCGCCGTCATGGAGCGGCGGCCGATCGAGGCATGCGCCGCAGCGTGCATCGGCGCCGCGATCGATATCGAACGGCTCGCCGCACGACGCACACCAGGGCGGCCCCAGAAAACGAAGCCTGCCCCAGCATTCGGCGCAGAAGCGATGATCGGCCTCGGCCACCGCGCCGCATCCGGGGCAACGCGGCGGGAGCGCCCATAGCGCGATCAGCCCCGCCGCCGTCGCCAGTCCCCGCATGCCCCCTTGTCGCCAAAGCGCCCGCCCGGCACAAGCGCCGTCGTGAGCAGCCCCGACATCTTCGATCGCCGCCGCCGTCGCTTGCGCCGGGATCGCGCAGCCGCGGGGTTCGCCGCGCACGATTTCCTGCGGGTCGAGATGCTCGATGGTATCCGCGAACGACTCGATTCGGTGAAGCGGCGTTTCGAAGACGTACTCGATCTGGGCTGTTTCGGCGGGGATTTCACCCTTCCCTATCCCGCGCGAATCGCGCGATGCGATGCCGGCCATCGCTTCGCGCAGGCCGCGGGCGGGGTACAGGCCGACGAGGATCGCCTGCCTTTCGCCGATGCGAGCGTCGATCTCGTCGTCTCGGCGGGGGTGCTCGACAGCATCGGGGACGTACCCGGCGCGCTGACGCTCGCGCGCCGCGCGCTGCGGCCCGACGGACTGTTCATCGGCGCATTCCTCGGTGGCGAAAGCCTCGTGACGCTGCGCGCAGCGCTGATCGAGGCCGAGGCGGACCGCCCGGCAGCGCGTGTGCACCCGCGCATCGACGTGCGCTCGGCAGGGGATCTGATGGTCCGTGCCGGATTCGCGCTGCCGGTCGCGGATGTGGAGACGCTCACGGTCCGCTACCGCGACCTCACCGGGCTGTTGCGCGACCTTCGCGGCATGGCGGCGACGAGCCTGCTCGCCGATCCGCGGCCGCTCGGCCGCGCGACGCTGGGCCGCGCCGCCGCGGCGTTCGCCGACAGGGCCGACGCGGACGGCCGGACGCCCGAGCGTTTCGACATCATCACCGTGACCGGCTGGGCTCCCGCGCCGTCGCAGCCGCAGCCGGCGCGGCGTGGAAGCGGTCGCACGTCTCTCGCCGACGCGCTCGGGCGCTCGCCCCGATGAACCGGACAAGGCAGGCGCCCGGCGGCTTTATCCATTGGTTAACCCTCCTCGGATAGGCCCTGGTCCGACGTCGTCCCAACAAGAGAGGTCGCGATGCCGGAATTTGTCCGCAAGCTCTGCCGCAACCGCAAGGGCGGCGCCGCGATCGAATACGGCCTGATGTGCGCGCTCATCGTTCTGGCGATGATCGCGGCGCTCGCCAATCTGGCGGATATCACCACCAATATGTGGAGCGATGTCAGCAACAAGGTAGAGGCGTCCAACTGATCGGTCAGCCAGAGTCGCGTTTAGAGTTTCTCAACCTCCTCTCCGTAATCCCTTGTCTGCTGGTCCGGGTCTCTCCGGTCCAGCCGGGTGACTGAAACGTTTTGGAACACTGGAGATCGGATCATGAAGACCATTCGCAAGATCTTTTCCGACAAGAAGGGCGCGACCGCCATCGAATACGGCCTGATCGCCGCGCTGATCGCGGTTGCCGCGATCGCCGCGATGTCCGGTATCGGCGACCAGCTCAACAACACCTTCAACGAGGTGTCGAGCGCCATGTCGAATAGCTGATCGGGCGCAGCCTGACGGCAAAAAGGGGCGGCGAGGCGAGAGCTTCGCCGCTCTTTTTGTGTAAAAAAGGCGTTACACCCGCCCCATCGCAAGAAACTTGGCGCGGCGGTGCGCGCACAAGGCGCCGCGATCCATTCCGGCGAGCTCGCCCATCGCTCCTTCGATCGCATCCCCCAACGCCGCGATCGCGGCCGGCGGATCGCGATGCGCGCCACCCAGCGGCTCGGGCACGATCGTGTCGATCACGCCCAGCCCTTTCAGGTCCTGCGCCGTCACCTTCATCGCTTCGGCCGCCTCGGGCGCCTTATCGCCGGTCCGCCACAGAATCGACGCGCAACCTTCGGGCGAGATCACCGAATAGACGGCATGTTCGAACATCAGCACGCGATCGCCGGTCGCCAGCGCGATCGCGCCGCCCGATCCGCCCTCGCCCAGAATGGACGCGACCATCGGCACGCCCAATGCAAGGCACTGCTCGGTCGAACGCGCGATCGCCTCGGCCTGTCCGCGCTCCTCGGCCTGCACGCCCGGAAATGCGCCCGACGTATCCACCAGCGTCACCACGGGCAGCCCGAACCGGTCGGCGAGCTGCATCAACCGGATCGCCTTGCGGTATCCTTCGGGCTTGCCCATCCCGAAATTGTGCTTGAGCCGGCTCGCGGTGTCGTCACCCTTTTCGTGGCCGATCACCATCACCCGGCGCCCGCGGAAGGTCGCGAAGCCGCCGATGATCGCCTGGTCGTCACCGAATGCGCGGTCGCCCGCGAGCGGCATGAACTCGTCGAACAGCCCCGCGACATAGTGTTTGAAATGCGGCCGTTCGGGATGCCGCGCCACCTGCGTCTTCTGCCACGGCGACAGCTTCGCATAGGTCTCGCGCAGCAGCTTGTCGGACTTGGCCTGGAGCCGCTGGACATCGGCATCGATGTCCAGCGTGCCGCCCTCGGCGGTTTCGCGCAGCTCGTCGATCCGCCCCTGCAGTTCGGCGATCGGTTTTTCGAAATCGAGGAAGCTTGCCATTTCGGCGGTGATCCGTTCCCTGTTGCCGTTCGGGCTGAGCCTGTCGAAGCCCCGTCCTTCGATGAACAGAAACAGGACGGCCCTTCGACAAGCTCAGGGCGAACGGAAGAATTGAGGGCGTTGCCTATGCCCGGCGCCTGCCCACGTCAACGAGCGGGTGGCGCTGGTTGACCAACTCGACCAGCCGCCGCGCATCGACATGCGTGTAGATTTCGGTGGTCGCGATATCGGCATGGCCCAGCATCGATTGCAGCGCGCGCAGGTCCGCCCCGCCTTCGAGCAGGTGCGTCGCGAATGCGTGGCGCAGCACGTGCGGGCTGACCCGATCGGGCGGCACCCCCGCCTCGGCCGCGAGCGCCTTGATGAGCTGATAGAGCCGGATGCGCGAAAGATGCCCCTTTCCCGAGGGGAAGAGCCATTGCCGATCGGCAGCGACATACCCTCGCCACGCCGCCACCGCGGCGCGCGCGCGATCGGAGATCGGCACCATCCGCTCGCGCCCGCCCTTGCCGCGCAGGATCAGGAAAGGCCGGTCCGGAGCGACGGCATTGCGGGGGAGCGCCACCAATTCGCTCGCGCGCAATCCGGAGCCGTAGAGCAACTCAACCAGCGCCGAGAGCCTGAGATCGTTCGGATCGCGCGGCTCGCGCGCCATCCGGGCCTCTATGCATGCGAACAGCCGATCGACATCGGCGTGCGACAGCGTTCTGGGCAAGGCGCGCGCGGTGCCCGGTCGCGGCAGCGCGGCGCCGGGATCGTCGGCACGCAGCCCCTCGTCGGCAAGAAAGGCGAAAAACCGCCGCAGGGCCGCCGATTTGCGCGCCACCGTCGAGCGGGAAAGCGGCGCCCATTCCTCGCCGAGCCGCGCCAGATCGCCCGCCGACGCCTCGGCAAGCGTCCCGTCGAGCGCCGCCGATGCCAAAACGAGATCGCTCCGATAGGCTGTCAGCGTGTTCGCGGCGGCTCCGGCCTCGGCGGCCATCATCTCGAGGAAGCGCTCAATCAGCGCGCGGTCCCCGGCCCCGGTCACACCCGCCCGACCGCCTCGGCCGCGATCATCCGCGCATAGCCTTCGAGCCCCGTCGCACGCAACGCAGCGACGATATGATAAAGCGCCTCGGGCGGGACCGCGCGCCAGTCCTGCGCCTGCATCCCGACCGCCGCCAGCAGCATCACCGTCGCCGGCTGGTTCTCGGCCGCCGCGCGGTCGATGGCCCTGGTCCACGAATTAATCGCGCCGATCCTGAGGTCCAGCTCCCCGGCCGCGCGTTCGACATCGTCGGCGGACATCCGCCCCAGCCCCGCCGCCCCCGCAAGGAACAGTCGCGAGCGCGCGAGCGTCGCATCGTCGCGGTCGTGCACCGCATCGACATCGCCATAGCTGATCCGCTTGGCGGACGACGGATCGGCGAGCGCGAGCATCGCCCAGGCGGTGCTGCCGCGCTCGACATGCGGCTGCCAGCGCATCGCCGCGCGATCGAACCCCGCCGTCAGCATCGAGGCGACGATCCGGTCGGCCTCGGCGGTCTTGCCCTCCGGCGCAACCCGCGCGGCGGCGCGCGCGGTCAACACCAGCCGGCCGTAACGCAGCAGCGGATCTTCGGGGGCATCCCACAGCTCGGTCAGGATCGAGAGCCGCTCGTCGCGCTCGCTCGCGACATAGGCGTCGCGCAGATCGCGCGCGACGGCATTGGCGTCGGCGCCCTGCTCGTCGCCCGCGTCGACGGCGCCGTAAAGATCAACCAGTGCGACGTTCGAGAACACGCCCCACGCCGCCGCCCGCTGCGCCGGCACCGCGCGTTCGACCGCGCTCAGCATCGGCGATTGCGCGCGCCATGCCGCCAGCCACGGCCTGACCGTGCCGAGCAGCTCTTTGGGAATCTCCACGCCCGTCGCCATCGCGAGCCCGTAACGCCAGGCGTTGAGCTGATCTACGCCGGTCCATTCGATCGTCACCGCGCCCTCGCGTGAGGCGGCGCCGAGCACCTTTTCGGCAAGGTGCAGGTCGATTCCCGTCGCCGCGCGACTGCGCCGCGCCGCCCGCATCTCGGCATCGGCCTGTTCGGCATGGCCGCCCATCGCCGCGCACATCGCGCTGGTCAGCGTCCACGCCCGCGCGCGGCCTTCGTAGCGCTTCACGACATCGCCCAGCGGGCACAGCCCCGCCGGATCGCCGTTCGCCAACGACACCTGCATCGCGACCTGGAACAGCTTGGGCGTGTAGTTGGCGGTGTCGACGTCCTGAATCAGATGGCGCGCGACGATCGGCTCGCCCATCCGCAGCAACAGCCAGGCGCGCTCGGCGGCGAAATCGGCACCGTTGAGGCCCTCGGGCGTATCGAGGCTCGACGCGAGCGTCCGCCGCAGCCCGATATGCAGCCAGCGCGACGGCAGCGGCGTATCGAGCCGCCGCATCAAGCCTTCGAGGAGGCGCCCGTCGGCATCGCCGAAGGCGTTGGACCGCAATGCGCCGCCCGGTCCGTAGGCGCCGACGCGTGCCAGCGAGTGCTGCGCGAAGGGCGGAAGCTGATAGCGCGCGAGAATCGATGCCTGATCGGGGGGTTCGGTCGGGCTCGGCGACGGTGTTGGGGACGGCGTCGGCTGCACGCCGTTCCGCGCCGCTTCCAGATCGGGCAGCACGAGGCCCGGCGTGGGACTCGCGGCCGGGCGCGGCGTCGGCCGCGCGGGCGGCGTCGGCGTTGGCGCGGGGGCTGGCTCACCGAAGCCCGGCGGCAGGATCGATTCGGGCGTTTCCTGGCTCAGCGCGGGGATCGCCGCGCCCGCCAGCAGCAGCGCAGCCGCGCCGAGCGCCGCCTCAGCTCGCGAGATTGCCAAGGGCCACGGCCTTTTCGACACGAACCGGGGTTTGCTCGGTGTCGCGCCCGGCGAGCCAGAACAGCCCCCCGACGACGACCACGATGACGAGGATCAGAATTACGAGCGAACGAGACATGGCAACCCTTGTACGAACCGAAGAAGGAACCGGCGAACGGCCTTTTGCCCGACGGACGGCCACGCTGTATAGCCCCGCCCGCAATGTTGCAAAACCGCTCCCTCAACCATGGCTGGAAGGGCAAGCCGATCGTGCTCGTCGGATTGATGGGCGCGGGCAAATCGACCGTGGGCCGCCGGCTCGCCACGCGGCTGCGCCTGCCCTTCGTCGATGCCGACAGCGAGATCGAGGCGGCGGCGGGGATGACCATCTCCGACATCTTCGAACAGTTCGGCGAGGCCTATTTCCGCGACGGCGAGCGCCGCGTGCTCGCGCGGCTGGTGGACGGCACGCCCAAGGTGATCGCGACCGGCGGCGGCGCCTTCATCAACGAGGAGACGCGCAAGCTGATTCTCGAAACGGCGCTCGCCATCTGGCTCGACGCCGATCTCGACGTGCTCGTCGATCGCGTCCGCCGCCGCGACACACGGCCGCTGCTCAAGGATCGCGACCCGCGCAAGGTGCTGCGCGAACTGGCGGCGACACGCAATCCCATCTACGCGATGGCCCCCATCCACGTGCCCAGCAACCACGCACCGCACGAAACCACCGTCAACGCGATCCTGAAAGCGCTCGATCGATGACCATCAATGTCGCGCTCGGCGCGCGCAGTTATCCCATCCATATCGAGCGCGGGCTGCTTGGCCGCGCCGCCGGCCTGCTCGCCCCGCTTGCGCGCGGCCGCACGCTCGCGATCGTCACCGACGAGAACGTCCGCCCGCATCTGGAGACGCTGCAAGCCGCGCTCGCCGCCGCGAAAATCGGCAGCGAAGCGATCATCCTTCCGCCGGGCGAGGGAACCAAGAGCTGGGCGCAACTGGAATCGCTCACCGACCGGCTGCTGACGCTCGGCGTCGAGCGCAACGACCATGTGATCGCGTTGGGCGGCGGCGTGATCGGCGATCTCGTCGGCTTCGCCTGCGCCATTCTCAAGCGCGGCTGCAACTTCGTCCAGGTGCCGACGACCTTGCTCGCGCAGGTCGATTCGTCGGTGGGCGGCAAGACGGCGATCAACGCGCGCGCGGGCAAGAACCTGATCGGCGCCTTCCACCAGCCCTCGATGGTGCTGATCGACCCCGACACGCTCGACACGCTCTCCGCCCGGCAGCAGCGCGCGGGCTATGCCGAGGTCGTCAAATACGGCCTGATCGACGATCCCGATTTCTTCGCCTGGTGCGAGGAAAACGGCGCTGCCCTGCTCGCGGGCGACCCCGATACGCGCGCCTATGCGATTCGCCATTCGGTCTCGGCCAAGGCGCGCATCGTCGGTGAGGACGAGCGCGAGACGAGCGGCCGCCGCGCGCTGCTCAACCTCGGCCACACGTTCGGCCACGCGCTCGAAGCCGAAACCGGCTTTTCGGATCGCCTGCTCCATGGCGAGGCCGTGGCCGCGGGCATGGCGCTCGCCTTCGCCTTCTCGGCCGAACAGGGCCTGTGCCCGCCCGAAGACGCTGCCCGCGTCGCCGCGCACCTGCGCGCCATCGGCCTTCCCGACAGGCTCGCCGCCGCGGATGTCGATGCAGACGGCGAAACGCTCGTCGCCCACATGCTCCACGACAAGAAGATGGACGCGGGTACCCTCCCCTTCCTCCTCGCGCGCGGCATCGGCGAGACCTATCTCGATCGCTCGGTCGATCTCGCCGCGATCGCCGCATTCCTCGATGCAGCCCGTGGCTGAAGGGCCGGGCGACCTCTACGCGCACCTCCTCGCCTGCCTCCGCCATCCCACGCTCGACCCGCAGCCAGCCGCCCGTCTCGCCGCCGAGCTGCTCCTGCGCGCGCATCCCCGCGCCGATGCCGATGGAGCCGCGCGCGATCCGCTTTGGCTCCTGTTCCTGGCCCGCTGCCGCAACACGCACCCCGCGATGGAAACCCGCATCGCCGAGTTGCGCCGCCTCGTCCTCATCCGCAACGATCCTGCGATCGCCCCCCTCGCCGCCGCGCTTGCAATGCAGGCCTTCGCAAGCGGCTACGTGCTGCCCGCTTCACGAGAGGAATGCACCGAGCTGGACCGTCTCGCCGAGGCGCGGGGGCTCTCCGCAACATTGTGCCGCGCAATGTATGCGCCGCTGATCAACCTCGACGCGCCGCCGCTCGCGGAGCCCATGCCGCTCGTCGCGGCGCTCGTGAAGCGGACGCACACCGATCTCGTCGAGGAACGCAGGCTCGCCGAAACCATGCCGAGCCTCGGCAATGCCCTTCGCCCCGCCTCGCAAGCCGTGCGCAAGCAATATGAATCGTATCCCT
Organism: uncultured Stakelama sp.; assembly: GCA_964639855.1. Lineage (GTDB taxonomy): Bacteria > Pseudomonadota > Alphaproteobacteria > Sphingomonadales > Sphingomonadaceae > Sphingomonas. Next base: position 24,409 of record CAZXFY010000042.1, read on the forward strand.
ATCCTCGCTGGGATGCCCCGCCGCCGCCGCACCGCAGCGACATCCGCGCCCATCTCGCGGCCTTGCCGCGGATCGACCGTGCCGCGCTGCCCGCCGGTCCGCTCTCGACACTCGTCGCAGGCTGCGGGACGGGCTACGAAGCGATCGACCTCGCGCGCACCGATCCGAGCCTTGCGATCACCGCGCTCGACCTCAGCCGCGCGAGCCTCGCCTACGCCAAGCGCAATGCGGCCGAGCTGGGCCTCGACATCGCCTTCGTTCAGGGCGATCTCCTCGACCTCGACCCCGTGGGGCGGCGTTACGATCTCGTCACCTGCACCGGCGTGCTCCACCACCTTGCCGATCCGTTCGACGGGCTGCGCACGCTCGCCGCAATTCTCGCGCCGGGCGGCGTGCTGCGGATCGCGCTTTACAGCCGCCGCGGCCGCGCGCTCGTCCGCGAGGCGCATACGCTGATCCGCGAGCACGGCTGGTCAGACGACGACGGCATCCGCGCCCTGCGCGCCCATATCCTCGCGCTTCCACCCGATGCCTCGCTTGCGCGCCTCACCGAAAGCGACGATTTCTGGAGTTTGGCGGGTTGCCGCGACCTGCTCTTCCACGTCATGGAGCATCATTACGGCCTCCCCGAAATCGGCGAAATGATAGCCGCCGCCGGCCTCGACCTCGTCGGCTTCGATGCGCCCGAGCAGGCGCGCGTGCTCCTCGGGACAGCCTCTCCGCTCGATCTCGACCGATGGGATGCGATCGAGGCCGATCACCCGACGCTCTTCGCGGGAATGTATGCCCTCTGGTGCCAGAAGCCCGTCACGGCCTGAGACCGCTCCACGCGAGCCACAACCACCCGGCGATCAGCAGCACGCCCCCGATCGGCGTCACCGCGCCCAGCCAGCGTGGGCAACCCAGCGCCATCAGATAGAGCGTGCCCGCAAAGATCATCCCGCCGGCCAGGAAAAGCCATGCCGGCCCGCGCGCGCCGATCTGCATCGCCACCAGCGCGGCGATGGCATGGACGAGCTGATATTGCCCGCCCGTCTTGAGCCATTCGGCCGCCTCGCCGCTCGCACCATGCGCGCCGAACGCTCCCGCGCCGACCGCAAGCGCACCCGACAGCCCCGCAAGCACCACGATCCAGCTCATCCGCATTCTCCTCCCGTCCGCGCCGCCGAGCGGTGCGTCAGCATCGCATCGTCGCCGGCGTGCATATCGCCCGTCTCGGTCTGACGCTTGAGCCGTCGTGCGTCGCGGTCGCGATAATCCGTTTCGCTATTGTCGATCCCCTCCCCGTCGATCCCGAGCTCCGCCATCGCCAGCCGCGCCATGCAGATCGCCGATTCGAACACCTCGCGCACCGTGCCCGCGATCGGCGCGCCCGCCATCTTCATCAGGCTACGCCGATCATAGGCGCGCACGAACATCGCGGCCCTGGGAAACGCCTTGCCGATGCTCGCAAGCATGTCGGCATCGAGCACGTCGCCGTCGAGGCAGAAGAGCAGGAGTTGCGCCTCGGCCGCGCCCGCCTGCCGCAGCAGATCGATCCGCGTGCCGTCTCCGTAATAAACCTTCATGCCGAAGCTGCCCGCGACGCGGATCATCTCGACATCGCGGTCGATCAGCGAGACGCTGACCTTCTGCCCGATCAGCATCTGCGCGACCGTCTGCCCGAACCGGCCATAGCCGATGACGATCGCGCGCGCGCCGTCGCTCGCCGGTCCCGGAAGCCCGTCGGCCTTGCGCTGCGGCTCCGCGCGGATGCGGCTCGTCAGCATCATCAGGAACGGCGTCGTCGCCATCGAGAGCGTGACGACGGCGCCGAACAGGCTCGCCGCCTCGGGCGCGATCAGATAGGCTTGCTGCGCCTCGGCGAACAGCACGAAGCCGAACTCGCCGCCCTGGCTGAGCAGCAGCCCGAACGCGAGCGCCTGCCGCCAGGACATCCGCATCGCGAGGCCCAGCCCGCCGATAATAGCGGCCTTGGCGACGATCAGCGCCAGCGCCATCGAGACGACGAAGCCCGGCCGCTCGGCGATCGCGGAAAGATCGAGCATCATTCCGATCGAGACGAAGAACAGCCCGAGCAGGATCGACCGGAACGGCTCGACATCCGCTTCCAGCTCGTGCCGATACGGGCTGTCGGCGAGCATCACGCCCGCGACGAACGCGCCCAATGCGGTCGACAGGCCGAGCGCCTCCATCACCGCCGCGCTCGCGATGACGGTGAACAGCGCCGCGAAGATGAACATCTCGCGCTCGCCCAGATTGCCGATCAGCGTGAACAGCGGCCGCAACACGAAGCGCCCCGCGAGGACCAGCCCGGTCACGGCAAGCACCGTATAGAGCGCGAGCAGCCAGCCCGGCGGCCCCGCGGTATCGACGGGGTTGCGCGACAGCGCCGCGACGATCGTGATGAGCGGCACGATCGACAGATCCTGGAACAGCAGGATGGAGAAGGCGCGCTCGCCCAGCGGTGTGCGCAGTCTGCCGGCCGATTGCAGCATCGGCAGCACCTGCGCGGTCGAGGACAGAGCAAGCGGCAGCCCGAGCGCGATCGACGCGGCGAGCGTGAAGCCGGTGAAGCCGAACACCAATGCCGTCACCGCGAGCCCGCACAGCACCACCTGCGCGGTGCCGAGCCCGAAAATCTCCTTGCGCATCCGCCACAGCCGCGCGGGGCTGAGCTCCAGCCCGACGAGAAACAGCAGCAGTGTGATGCCCAGCTCGGCGATGCCCATCTTCGATTCGGCGCCACCGACCAGCCCCAGCATCTGCGGCCCCACCGCCGCCCCGGCGACGAGATAGCCCAGGGTGGCGCCGAGCCCGAGCTTGCGGAACAGCAACACGAAACCGAGCGCGAAGCCGAGCAGGATCACCCCGTCCTTGAGCAACGAGGTGGCGTGCCCCTCCATCAGCCGACGGCCGCGCGGGCGCGCGCCTCGGCCGCCGCCTCCGCCGCCGCCTCGAAGGCGAGCCGGATCGAGGGATGCCGCCCGCTATGCGGCAAGGCGGGAGCCAGCGCCTCCAGCCCCGGCCAGTCGGGCATGGCGCCCTCACCCGCGAGCCACGCCGTCAGCGCATTGCGCGCCGCCGCCAGTTCCGCCGGCGTCCGGCCGGCCGCATGGCGCCCCATCAGCGCCGCCGACGCCTGCCCCAGCGCGCACGCGCGCACCAGCATTCCCAGCCCGGCGACGCGGCCCTGGTCGTCGAGATCGATATCGACCGTCACCCGGCTCCCGCAGATCGGCGAGCGCTTCTCGCTCGACCCCATCGGATCGGCGAGCCGCTCCTGATAGGGGATCGACGCGGCCAGCCGCAGAATATCGTGATTGTAGAGCGGCGCATTCATCGCTCGCATGTAGGGCGGAAAGCGGCGGGGTGGAAGCCATTCCCCAACCGTCACTCCAGCGAAAGCCGGGGTTTCTTGAAATCGAGAGATGCCGGCTTTCGCTGGCATGACGGCCTATTCGTTTTCCGTCGCTGCCTCGTCCGACGCCACGCCCCAATTCCCGAACACCGGCTCCCCGTGGCGCCGCCGGTCGACGAAATCGGCGATGCTCGCGCTCGTGACGTTGAGCAAGGGATAGGTGCGCGAGGCAACCACCCAGTCCGGCCGCTGCTCCGGCCCGCCGTGCATCGTATCGAGCACGAGGAGCACGAGCAGGAACAGCAAGCTGGCGAGAATCAGCCCCTTCAATGCCCCGAAGCCGAGCCCGAGCGCCCGATCGATCGGCCCGATGATCGAGGTTCGCGTCCGCCGCCCGATCGCGTTCGCGACCATCCGCCCGGCGAACCAGGTGATACCCGCGATCAGCACGAAGGCGAGCACCGCCGCTCCGCCGACCGTCCCCACCGCCGGTGCCAGCCACGCGGCGAGCGGGGTGTGGAACAGCTTGAGCACGATCACGATCGCCACCCAGGCGAACAGCGACAGCACCTCGGTCACGAATCCGCGCAGGAAGCCGAGCACGGCAGACCCGCCGACGATCAGGAGAACGAGGATGTCGAGCGTGGTCAGGCCCATTGTCTTACTTGAATAACACAGTTCGGGGCGGCGGCGAAGCCGAAGAATGCCGACGGGCTAGCCGCGCCCCAGCATATGGTCAACGAGGCTTCCCAGCGTGCCGAATCCCGAGAGCCGCAGCCCGCTCTTCCCGTCCGCCATCCCCGCGGGCACCAGCGCGCGCTCGAACCCCAGCTTGCCCGCCTCCTTGAGCCGCAGCGCGCCGTGCGCCACCGGCCGCACCTCGCCCGACAGCGCCACCTCGCCGAACGCCACCGCGTCGGCGGGCACCGGCGTCTCGCTCAGCGCCGAAACGAGCGCCGCCGCCACCGCAAGGTCCGCCGCCGGATCGGCGACGCGATAGCCGCCAGCGATGTTCAGATAGACCTCGCACGACGAAAAACTCAGCCCGCACCGCGCCTCCAGCACCGCGAGGATCATCGCGAGCCGGCCTGAATCCCAGCCGACTACCGCCCGCCGCGGCGTCGCCCCGCTCGCGAGCCGCACCACCAGCGCCTGAATCTCGACCAGCACCGGCCGCGTCCCCTCCAGCGCGGGAAACACCGTCGCCCCGGTGACATTCTCGTCGCGATGCGTGAGAAACAGCGCCGAAGGGTTTGAAACTTCGGATAATCCCTCGCGCTCCATCGCGAAGACGCCGATCTCGTCAGTGCCGCCGAAGCGGTTCTTGAGCGCGCGCAGGATGCGATATTGGTGGCTGCGCTCGCCCTCGAAGCTCAGCACCGTATCGACCATATGCTCCAGCACGCGCGGCCCCGCGATCGACCCATCCTTGGTGACGTGCCCCACCAGCACCACCGCCGTCCCGCGCTCCTTGGCGAAGCGGATCAGTTCCTGCGCCGACGCCCGCACCTGGCTCACCGTCCCCGGCGCGCCTTCGATCAGGTCCGAATGCATCGTCTGGATCGAATCGATCACGAGCAGCGCCGGCGGCGTGCCCTGCCCGAAGGTCGTCAGGATATCGCGCGTCGAGGTCGCCGCCGCGAGCTTGATCGGCGCCCCGCCTAGCCCCAGCCGCTGCGCGCGCAGCCGCACCTGATCCGACGCCTCCTCGCCCGAGACATAGGCGACGGGATGCCCCGCCAATGCGAGCTTCGCCGCGGCCTGCAACAAGAGCGTCGATTTCCCGATCCCCGGATCGCCCCCGATCAGCGTCGCCGATCCTTCGACCAGCCCGCCGCCCAACGCGCGGTCGAGCTCCGCAACCCCCGTCGCCAGCCGCTCGGGCAGCGCCACCTCGGCATTGAGATTGACGATCTCCAGCGCCCGCCCGCCCGATTGCAGGTTATGCTTCGCCTGAAACGGCGTGACGACCGCGCCGGCCTCCTCGACCAGCGTGTTCCACTCCGAGCAATCCGGGCATTGCCCCTGCCACCGATGGCTCACCGATCCGCAGGACTGGCAGACATAGCGCTTCTGTGGCCTGGCCATGACGCCGGTGTAGCAGAGGCGGAACGGGAGGGGAACATCGAATCATTCCCTCCCTGAAAGCGCGCGGCGAACTACTCTTTCGACGGTATCCCCAACCCACGCTGCACCGCCGGCCGCGCGAGCCCGCGCTCCAGCCACGCCGCGACGTTCGCGAACGTGTCGAACGCCACCAGCTCCCGCGCCTCGTAGAAGCCGATCAGGTTGCGCACCCATCCCAGCATCGAGATGTCGGCGATCGTGTAGTCGTCGCCGAGGAACCATGCCTTCCCCGCCAGCGCCCCGTCCATCACGCCGAGCAGCCGTTTCGATTCGTCCACATATCGCTGCAACGGCCTCTTGTCCTCGATCTCCTTCCCCGCGAACTTGTTGAAGAAGCCGACTTGCCCGAACATTGGCCCCACGCCGCCCATCTGGAACATCACCCACTGGATCGCATGCCAGCGCCCCGCGGGATCGTGCGGCACGAACTTCCCCGTCTTGTCGGCGAGATAGAGCAGGATCGCGCCGCTCTCGAACAGCGTCAGCGGCGTGCCGCCCGGCCCGTTCGGATCGAGGATCGCGGGGATCTTCCCGTTGGGATTGAGCGACAGGAATTCGGGAGTCTTCTGGTCGTCCGTCGCGAAATCGACGAGGTGCGCCTCATAGGGCACTCCCGTCTCCTCCAGCATGATCGACGCCTTCACCCCGTTGGGCGTGTTGAGCGAATAGAGCTGGAGCCGGTCGGGGTGCTGCGCGGGCCAGCGGCGGGCGATCGGGAAATCGGAAAGGTCGGTCATGCTCATCTCCTTCGCGCCATGAGATAGTCATTCGGCAAAAATCCCGCTATCGGCGCGCAGATGCGCCCGAGCGATCTCCGCGTGGCCCTGTTCAGCGGCAACTACAATTATGTGCGCGACGGCGCCAACCAGGCGCTGAACCTGCTCGTCGGCCATCTGCTCACGCGCGGCGTGAAGGTGCGCATCTATTCGCCGACCGTCGCCGAGCCGGCCTTTCCGCCGACCGGCGATCTCGTGGATGTTCCCGCGCTGCCGCTGATCGGCCGCGGCGAATACCGGCTCGCGGGCGGCCTGGTCGAGCGCGTGCGGCGCGATCTGGCAGCGTTCGCCCCCAACCTGATCCACGTCTCCGCACCCGACATCCTCGGCCATCGCGCGGTGGGCTATGCGCGGGCGAGCGGCCTCGCCTCGCTCGCCTCGCTCCACACGCGTTTCGAGACCTATCCGCGCTATTACGGCTTCGGCTTCATGGAGCCGCTGGCGATCCGGCTGCTTCGGCGCTTCTACGGCCGCGTCGATCGGGTGATGGTGCCGACGCCGAGCATCGCGGCCTTGCTCGCGAAATGGGGCGTCGAAACGCCGACCGGCATCTGGTCGCGCGGGATCGACCATGATCGCTTCAAGCCCGAGCGGCGCGATCTCGTCTGGCGCCGCGCGCTCGGCATCACCGACGAGGAAATGGCGATCGGCTTCCTCGGCCGGCTGGTGAAGGAAAAGGGCCTCGACATCTTCGCCGGGGTCGCAACCGAGCTGCGCCGCCGCGGCGTGCCCCACAAGGTGCTCGTCGTCGGCGAAGGCCCGGCGCGCGACTGGTTTTCGGGCCAGGTGCCCGACGCGGTGTTCGCCGGGTTCCAGTCGGGCACCGATCTCGGCCGCGCCGTCGCCTGCATGGACGTGTTCTTCAACCCCAGCGTCACCGAGACGTTCGGCAACGTGACGCTGGAGGCGATGGCCGCGGGCGTCCCCGTCGTCGCCGCGCGCGCGACCGGCGCGGTCGATCTGGTCGACGAGGGGGAGACGGGCTTCCTCGTCCCCCCGCGCGACATCGCCGCCTATGCGCAGGCGATCCAGCGCATCGTCGCCGACCCGGCTCTGCGCCATCGCATGGGCGCGGCCGGCCACGCCAAGGCCGCAGGCTATAGTTGGGAAAGCGCCAACCAGGCGATGCTCGACGCCTATCTGGAGGTGATGGCGGAGAAGGGCCGCTGATCCTCGTCATCCGACGGATGAACGGATTCGGTGGTGCCGGTTGCAGGATTCGAACCCGCGACCTTCGGTTTACAAAACCGCTGCTCTACCAACTGA
>CAZXFY010000043.1:0-28722 GCA_964639855.1 uncultured Stakelama sp.
AAACAACCGCCAGGCTCTAATCCCAGCTGGGGGAAAGCTGGGGGTCACGTCACACGGCCAAGCCCGATCTCGCTGACGTGATCCGCGTCATGCCCGCGATCGCGCAGCCACCGGCACAAGGCCGGCGGAAGCTGCGCGTCGATCAGGAACCTCATTCGGCGGCGAGCACAACCGGATGGTCCGCCGCCGCCGCCGCATAGGCCAGCACGGCGCGCACATCGTCTTCGCTGACATAGGGGAAGTCGGCGGCGATCTCGGCCGCGCTCGCGCCGCCGGCCAGCATTTCCAGCACGTCGGTCACGCGCATCCGAGTGCCCGCCACGGTCGGCCGCCCGCCGCACACGGCGGGGTCGATCGAGATGCGCGGGAAGCCGGAGAGGGTCATGGGCAGAAGATGTGTGATATTTCCCACTTTTGCAATCGAGGAGGCCGTCACGGGAGTAAATCCCGTGACGTCGGACGCGGCTCGCAGCCGCGCCGGCCGGCCCGCGCTATTCCGCTCGCGATTAGCGTGCCGCTAATCCCTCGGGCGCCGGGCAGGGGCTGTCCTACAACCCCCTTTTCGGCATATATGGTCGGTCCTCTTTTGTTCCCATCCGGGGAGGACACCCATGAACGCCATCACCGAGATCACCGCCGCTTTGCCCGCGCACGCCCGCACCCGCACCGACGGCTGGACCGCCGAGCGCCAGCGCGCGTTTCTCGAAGCGATCGCCGCAGGCCACACCGTCGATGCTGCCGCGCGCGCCGTGGGCATGACCAAGCAATCGGCCTACGCCCTGCGCAATCGCGCGGCGGGCGCCGCCTTCGCGGTCGGCTGGGCCGCCGCCGGCCTCATCGCGCGCGAGCATATCGCCGATACGCTCCTCACCCGCGCGATCGACGGCCAGGTCGAAACCTACACCCGCGCCGACGGCACCGAGATCACGCGCCACCGCTACGACAACCGCCTCGCCGCCACGCTCCTCGCCCGCCTCGATCGCATGGTCGAATCGGCGCAGGGGCCCGAGGCGCACGCCGCCCGCCTCGCCGCGCGCGAATTCGACGCCTATCTCGATCTCGTCGAGCACGATGCGGGCCCCGCCCGCGCCGGCCTGTTCCTCGCCCGCCGCGCCCGCCGGGAGGACGATCCCGAACTTGACTCGATCGTCGCCCTCGCCCGCGCCGATCGCTGGCTGCGCACCGGCGCCGGCACCACCGACGAGATCGACGTGGCCGACCTCGATCCCGCGGAACGCGCGGGCTGGAGCGCCGAACAATGGGCCCGCGCCGAAGCCGCCGGGCTGATCGCCGTCGCCGCGCCGCCCGCGCCGCCACTCCCCAGGGACGGTCAAGTTGGTCAACTTCGCGAAAAGGAGAAACCGGCGCCCGAGGAAGAGGAAGAAGAGGTCGATCCCCCGGTCTGGTGGTGCCCCGATGCCGGGGATTGGTTCACCATTTTCGCGCCGCCGCCGCTCGGGTTCGTCGGCAAGGAATATGGCAGCTTCGGCGACGACGACTACCAGCGCGAGCTGACGCCCGAAGAACGCATGCTGATGGAAACGGCCAGAACGATCGATCATGTCGCGCTGTGCACCGCCCACGCCCCCGAACGCGAGGCCTGGTTCGCCGCGATCGCCGCCGGGATCGAGGGCAAGGCGCCGCCGCTCGGCCCCGACGACATCCTCGATCTCGACGCCCTGATCGATCTCGACGCGCAGGACGCCGGCGATGACGGCAGCAGCGGCGATGGCGGCGATGGCAACGACGAGGGCGACGACGGCGGCAAAGACGATGCCGCCCCCGAAGCGCCCGATGCGGCATGCTTACAATCCGCGACGAAACCGACTATATGACGCGGGCTACAGTCGCATATCGACGGTCTTCGGCGCTTTGCGGCTCCCTCTTCCTTCTTTCCCTGCAGCCGCAGCACCGGGCGCGTCGGCAGTCGGCGTGCCCCCGCACGACAGAAGGACACCCCAGATGGCCACCACCGGCACCGTCAAATTCTTCAATACCGACAAGGGCTACGGCTTCATCGCGCCCGATGGCGGCGGCAACGACGCGTTCGTCCACATCACCGCGGTCGAGCGTGCCGGCATGCCGACGCTCACCCAGAACCAGCGCGTCAGCTACGATCTCGAGGAGGATCGCCGCGGCAAGATGAGCGCGGTCAATCTCCAGCCGGCCGAATAAACCGCACCGGCCGCGGGCGGCGGCGCCCCTTGCGGGCCCGCCGCCTTTCCTGTCTTCTCCCGAGGAGCCGCCAATGGCCGATGACCCCGCTTTCTTCCGCGCCCGCGCCGCGGCCGAGCATGAAGCCGCCGAGGCCGCGACGCTCGACAATGTCCGCGATCGCTGCGAACGCGCCGAGCGCGCCTGGACGGCGATGGCCGAACGCGCCGAACGCACCCGCCGCCGGCGCGATGCCAGAGAGGCCGCTGCCGCCGCCCGGCAGGAGCCCGCGCCCCTCCCGCCGACGCCGGGCTGACCCGCCCCGCCGGCGCCCATCGTCTCCGTTATGGAGCCGATATGCCGGCGGCGGCGCACAGATGCATTCGCCGCGGATCGATCTCACCGCGCCCGCCCCCCTGGCCGGCGATAGCCTCGCGCGTGCCTCGTGCAGGGGCGACGGGCAAGCGCGGGGGGAGCATGGAGACCGGCAACCATCTGTTCTACGGCGACAATCTGGATGTGCTGCGCGAACAGATCGCCGACGAGAGCGTCGATCTCGTCTATCTCGATCCGCCGTTCAATTCGAACGCGACCTACAACATCCTGTTCAAATCGCCGACGGGCACCGGCAACGACGCGCAGATCGAGGCGTTCGAGGATACCTGGCACTGGAACGACAGCGCGGAGGATGCCTTCGATCAGGTCGCGCGCAGCGGGCGGACGCGGGCCTTCGATCTGCTCAACGCGATGCGCGCATTCCTCGGGCAGAACGATCTGATGGCCTATCTCGCGATGATGGCGATCCGCCTGATCGAGCTTCATCGCGTGCTCAGGCCCACGGGGAGCCTCTATCTCCACTGCGATCCCACCGCGAGCCATTATCTGAAGCTGCTGCTCGACGCGATCTTCGACGGGCGGCTACGCGGCGAGATCGTCTGGAAACGCAGCAGCGCGCACAGCGACGGCAAGCAGGGCGCACGCCAGCCGGGCCGCGTCCACGATACGATCCTCTTCTATTCGAAGTCGGATACATGGACGTGGAACACGCTCTACACGCCCTACGAGCCCGCCTATCTCGAAAGCGAATACAAGCGCATCATGTCCGACGGCCGCCGCTACAAGGAAACCGATCTCACCGCCGCCAAGCCTGGCGGGGACGTCAGCTACGCCTGGCGCGTCAAACGCCCGGCAGGCGGCGGCTGGATCGCCGATCTCGACGACGAGCATCTCAATCCGGTCGAGGGGTGGGAGTATGCCGCCGTCCATCCGTACGACAAACGCTATTGGGCCTATTCGAAAGCCAACATGCAGGCCTTCGCCCGCGCCGGAAACCTGATCCACCGCTCGACCGGCATGCCGCGGCTCGTCCAGTTCGCGGACGAGATGCCCGGCGTGTCGCTCCAGGACATCTGGGCGGACATCCCGCCGCTGGCGCCGCGGGCGCAGGAACGGCTCGGCTATCCCACGCAGAAGCCGCTGGCGTTGCTCGAGCGCATCCTCGCCGCCTCCTCGAACGAGGGCGACGTCGTGCTCGATCCCTTCTGCGGCTGCGGTACCGCGGTCCATGCGGCGGAGAAGCTCGGGCGGCAATGGATCGGGATCGACGTGACCCATCTCGCCATTTCGCTGATCGAAAAGCGCCTGCGCGCCGCCTTTCCGGCGATCGCCTTCACCGTCGAGGGCGCGCCCAGGGATCTCGCCTCGGCAGAGGATCTCGCGGCGCGCGACAAATACCAGTTCCAATGGTGGGCGGTGTCGATGGTCGATGCCATGCCGCAGGGCGGCAAGCGCAAGGGCGCGGACGGCGGGGTGGACGGCATCATCTATTTCCGCCCCGAAGGCAGGAAGACCGAAAAGGCGCTCGTCTCGGTCAAGGGCGGCGATCATGTCGGGGTGCAGATGATCCGCGAACTCCATTCGGCGATGGAGCGCGAAAAGGCGCCGATCGGCGTGTTCGTCACCAAGGCATTGCCGACGCGCGCGATGGAGCAGGAGGCCGCCGCGGTCGGCCGTTTCACCTCGCCGCTCACGGGCAAAAGCTGCGCGCGCCTCCAGATCATCACGCTCGCCGAGCTGTTCCAGGGCCGCAAGCCCGACATCCCGCTCGTCGATCCCGGCGCCGCGTTCAGGCGCGCCGCGCTCGAGGACATGACGCAGCAGGGCCGCCTCCTCTGATCCCGCTGGACGGCCGTCGCGACGTGTCGTATATGAATAACACACAATCGGTCGGAACGCGTGATGGGCAAGAAGCACAAGAAGAAGCTGCCGAAGGAGATCGGCGGCGTGAAAATCCCCAGGAAGCTCCGCAAGAAGGGCGGCAAGCTCCTCGCCGCGCTCGACACGCCCGTCGGGCGCGAGCTGGCGGTGGCGGGGCTGATGGCCGCAGCGGTGGCCATCTCCAAGCGCAAGGCCGCGCACGCAGCGGCGCCCCACGAGCAGGAGCCCGGCTCCGCCGCCGCCGAACCGGCCCGGGCAGAGGAGAAGACCCGGCGGAACGACGCCCACGAAGCGGGCGCGCAATTCGCCAATGCCGCCGCGGGCGTTGCTGCGGCGGCGCTCGACCGCTGGCTCAAGGGGCGGCGCGCCCCCGAACCGCCCCGCACGCCCGAGCCGCCGCCCGGAAGCACCGCCACCCACTGACCCGTTGCTGGCGCCGCGGCGCCTTCACCGCGGATGAACGGCGGCGCCACGGCGGGTTCAGACGCGCCGTGCCATGGTTGTTGCCTGATGGAACAACCGGGAGAGCCGCAATGAGTCGCGCACAGCGCCTTCGGGCGCAGGTTGCCGGCGCGCTCGCCGCCGCACTGGCGCTCGCCGCGTGCAGCCCCTCGGCCCGCGAGCAGGCGGCCGTCGCCGCCGATCCGGCCGATACCGACGCATTATGGGCGAACGCGCTCGCCGAAAGCGGCCTCCCCAATCTGCCCCCGCTTCCCGAGGCGCAGCCGATGACGGCCGCCGTCGCGGCGCCGATCGCGCTCGCGCCCTCCGCAGGCGCGCTTCCCCTTGCCGAACCGATCCCCTTCGCTCAGCCCTTCGCCCCCGAACAGCGATATGCGTGGATCGACCGCGCCGGTGCCCTCGACGCAGTCTTCGGCGCCGCACCGCCCGATTATTATTTCGACGATGGGTACGGGATCGAGCCCTGGGCCTGGCAGACCGGCGACGGCTACACGACCTATATCGAGCCGATCGACGGCGGCTATCGCAGCTATTATTACGCACCCGGCGCGCTCGATCCCTATTTCGTGCGCGATCCCTATTACGGCTACGGCTATTCGGGCAGCACCATCACGGTGATCTACGGCCCCGATGGGCGCGCGCTCGATCGGGCGCGCTGGCGCTATCAGCGGGATCGCGCCGCGCGTTATCATGCGCGGGCACGCCACCTGCGCCGCGCGGCGCGGCATCGGCGCCATCACGGCGTCTCCGCCTGGCAATGGACGACACGACGCGCAGCCGTCGAGCGATCCCGCGAACGGATCGCCCGCGCCAATGCCCGCCGCGCGCGGGCCGCGACCGCCGAAGCGCGCCGCTGGCGCGAGGAACGCGAGCGGCGCCACGACGCCGCCCGCCGGTTCGCGCGCTGGCAGCGGCACGATTTCCGTGCCCCCGCACCCAAATTCTACGATGCCGTCGCGCGCCGGAAAGCCCGTGCCGAGGCGAAGCACCGCGCACGCCGGATCGTCGCCGCCGACCGTCGGCAGGCCCGGCAGCACGCAGCGCGCCGGGCGCGACATGAGCAACGGGCCGAGCAGCGGCAACACGCGCGGCAGGCGGCGGCGCAACGGCGCGCCACACGGCAGCGGGTCGAGGCGCGGCGGCAGCGACAGGAGCAGCGCACGCGCGCACGCCACGAACGCGCCGAGCAGCGCGCGCACAACCGCGAGCGTCTGGCCGCGGCGGCCCATCGCAAACGGCAGACGATCGATTATCGCCGCGAACGCTCGGTCGAGCAGCGGCGCGAGCGCGTCCGGCATCGTCGCGTCGCCGAGCGGCAGGCGCACCGCCGACACGCCCGCCGCGCCAAGGCGACGGCCGATCGCAAGGCGCAGGCTACGGCCCGCACGAAGGCGCAGGCCGCGAAGGCCCGTCGAACACAGGCGAAACGGCAGCGCGAGCGGGCACAAGCGCGCACCGCCGCGCAAACCCATGCCAAGGCGCAGCGCGCCCAGGCTAGGAGCCGCGCGGCGTCCCGCAAACGCGCGACCGAGCGTGCCCGCTCCCGACAACAGGCGCACGCGCGCGCGGCGCGCCGGGCGGAGGCGCGCACCCGTGCATCACATCGCCAGCCCCGCCGACATGCGGAGGCTCGGGCGCCGAAGCACCGTGCCGCAACACGGACTCGTCGGTCGACGCACGAGGTTGCCGCACGCCGCCATGTGCGTGAAGCGCGCGCGAGCCGACGGCACCGCCATACCGATTAAGGTCCGCGCGCTCGCTCCGTCCAATCCCCCCTTGAAGGCAGGCCGTCACTCGATCGGCTTGCCCGAATTCTTCCATTTGTCGAGCACCCCGCTCTCGGGGAGCGCGTCAGCGCGCGGCGTACCGCTCTCGGCATAAGCGGGCCGGACCATCGCGACGACCGCCGGCCTGGCTGAGAACGACACCGCGGCGGGAGCGGGCGTCTGCCCGGCGGCGATCGTCGTCGGCATAGGCTCGGCCGCGGGGTCAACGGATCGCCCGTGCGGGCCCGGCCTCGGCTCGCCGCCCGCATAGGTACGGCTGAACGCCGCCGGCGTGCCCCACCAGCCGGCCCAGCGATGGAAGAAATGCGCGCCGATCGCATCGGTCATCACCAGCTCGCGGCTCCATGCGGGTCGCACCTTGTAGGTATGATAATGCGTCGCCAGCCCCACCGGCGCGAACACGTATCCGCCCAGCGCTGCGCCTGCGATGCGCAGCGCCTTGTTCCACGCGGCGGGCGCGGGCGCGCGCGCCATCGCGCCGTCGCACGCGAAGCTGAACTGGCATCCCGTCTCCCGCGCCGAACCCTGAAACACGACGCCGCACACCGTCCCCGGAAAGGCCGGATGGCGCACCCGGTTGAGCACCACCTGCGCCACCGCGCGCTGCCCGTCGTCGCTCTCGGACGCCGCCTCGTAATAGACCGCATCGGCGAGGCAGGTGAGCGCCCGCGCGCGATCGACGGGGCTCGCCGCCGCCATCGAGAAGGGCCGCGCCGGAATCACCGATCCGTCACCGGGATCGGCATCGGTGGGAACCGGCAGGTCGGGCAGCGCCGTCGTGCCCGTCGTGCCTGGCGCCAGGGCGGCACCGGGATCGGCGGCGGCCGCTTCGTGTTGCGGCACCGGCGGCGCCTCCACGGCGGGGTGATCGGCGATCGCCCGCAGCGCCGCATGGGCCGAAAACCCCGCACACACCAGAAAGGCGAGGCAGGCGAAGGCCAGCTCGCGGAAATGCCGGTGGGTTGCAAGGCGCGCGATCACACGCCGGCGCATAGCGCAGATCGCATGCCCTTGAGAGCCCGGTTTTCCGCACGTCCCGGTGCGGGACGCTGTTTGGTTAAGATAGCTTCTTTCCGTCACCCCAGCGCAAGCTGGGTCTCTCGGTTTCGAGAGATGCCAGCTTTCGCTGGCACGACGGGCAGAGTCATTTCAACGTCGGCGATCCCAGCTTCAATTCGCTCGCCGGGATCACCTCCAGATCGGGATATTGCTTGCGCAGGTCATCGACGAACAGCTTCGAATCGCCCACCACGACGATGCTCGCGCCCTCGGGATCGAAAAGCTGCGCCGCGACGCGCTGCACCGCCTCGGGCGAGATCTCCTCGATATTGTCCGAATAATGCCGGATCTCGGAGACGGGCAGATCCCACATCACACAGTCGCCGAGGATGCTCACGAGCCCGGCGGTGGTTTCGACTGCGCGGCCGAACCCGCCGACCAGCACCGCCTTGCGCGAATCGAGCTCGGCCTCGGGCACCGGCGCGGCGTCGAGCTTCTCCATCTCGCCCACGATCAGCGAGACGACCTCCGCCGCCGACGGGTTCTTGGTCTGCGTCTGCGCCATCAACGGCCCGACGAGCCGCCGCCCCGGCATGCCGCTTCCAGCGCCGTAGGAGAGCCCGCGCTTGATGCGGATTTCTTCGTTGAGCCGCGACGAGAAACCGACGCCGAGCACCGCATTGGCGACCTGCGCCGCATAGTAACGCGGGTCCGCACGCGCGATCGCCGGCCGCCCGACGACCACGCCCGCCTGCCCCGCACCGGGGAAATCGACCACCACCACGCGGGGCTCGGGATAGGCCGCCGGCTCGGGCGCAACCGCCGCAGCCGCACCCGCGGGCTTCCATACGCCGAACTCCTGCTCGGCGAGCGCCCTGGCGGCGGCGGGCGTGATGTCGCCCACCATCACCAAGGTCGTGTCCCCGGGCCGCCAGCTCCTGGCATAAGCGCCCGTCACCGCGTCGCGCGTGATCGCCTTGAGCGAGGCGGGCGTCCCTTCGAGCACATGGCCGTAGGGCGCGGCGCCGAACACCGTATTGCTCGCAACCATCCCGGCAAGCGCCATCGGGTCCTTCATCTGGACGTTGGCCGCATCGATCGCCTGCGCCCGCGCACGCTCGAGCTCGTCCGCCGCGAAAACGGGATTCTGCGCCACGTCGGCGAGGATATCCATCGCCGGCGCGAGCTGATCGGCGGTGACGGTGATCGAGACCGAGGCGCCGTCCCAATCGGCGCTGCTGCCGATCGCGCCGCCCAGCGACTCGATCTGATTGGCGATCTCGGTCGCCGAGCGAGTCTTCGTGCCCTTGGTGAGCAGCTCCGCGGTCAGGCTCGCAAGCCCCGCCTCGCCCGCCGGATCGAGCGCGCCGCCGCCCTCGCTCACCACCGCGGCGGTGACGAGCGGCAGATCGTGCTTCTCCACCGTGATGAGGTGCATCCCGTTGGCGAGCGTCACCTCGCTCGGCGTCGGGATCGTCACCGTGACCGGCTTGCCCGGCGGCGGCGGCAGGATGCGCTCGCCGGCCGGCGCGGGGGTGACGATCCTGATCTCGGCGGGCGGGGCGAGCGATGCCACGACCACGCTGTCGGGCACCTCGATCGCATCGCCGGTCGCGTCCGCCGGCTTCGCCTCGGCGGGCAGGTAACGGAGCGCCGCCGACTGCGCCTCGGTCAGATATTTGCGCGCCACCCGCTGCACGTCCGCCGCCGTCACCTTCGCGATCGCGGCAAGCTGCTTGTCGGCAGCGCGCGGATCGCCGTCGATGATCACCGAGGAGGCGATCACGTTGGCCTTGCCCGCCGCGGTTTCGCGGCCCTGGATCGTCGCGGTGACGATCTGGTTCTTGGCCTCGGCCAGCTCCGCCGCGCTCACCGGCTCGTCGCGCAGCCGCGCGATTTCCTTGCGCAGCGCCGCCTCGCCGTCGGCCGCGCTCTTGCCGCCCGCCATGATCGCGTAGAGCGCCAGCGCGCCCGCCTGCTGCTTGGTATCGAGGAAGGTGTCGGCCGCCTGCGCAAGCTGATCGCGATAAACGAGGTCGTGATAGAGCCGCGAGCTCTCGCCCATCGACAGGATCGCGTTGAGCACCGTCAGCGCCGGTGTGTCCGGGCTGTTGTCGGGCGGCAGCGGATAGGAGATCAGCACCGCCGGCAGCGGCGTGTTGGGCTCATAGACGGTGTAATGCGTCGCCTGCGTGCGCAGCGGCTCCTTCACGGTCACGCGCGGGATCGGCTGATCGGGCGCGGGAATCGGCGCGAAATACTTGTCCACCCAGGCCTTGAGCTGCGCCGGATCGAAATTGCCCGCAACTACCAGGATCGCATTGTCGGGCCGGTAATAGGTCGCGTGGAATGCGCGCACATCCTCGATCGACGCGGCCTCCAGATCGGCGATGCTGCCGATGCCCGGCCGCGCATAGGGATGCCTGCTGTACGAGATTTCGGGGAAATAGATGTAGAAGAGCTTGCCGTAGGGCTGCGCGAGCACACGCAGGCGCAATTCCTCCTTGACCACGTCGCGCTCGGACGCGAAGGACTTGGGCTCGACCACCAGGCTCGCCATCCGGTCGGCCTCGGCGAAGAGCAGCCGCTGGAGGTGATTGGCGGGAACGACCTCGAAATAATTGGTGTAATCGTCGGCCGTCGAGGCGTTGTTGTAGCCGCCGACATCCTCGGTCAGCCGGTCCATCTGCTCGGGCACCAGGTTGCGCGTCGCCTTGAACATCAGATGCTCGAACAGATGCGCGAAGCCCGATCGCCCCTTCGGATCGTCCTTCGATCCGACATCGTACCAGACATTCACCGAGACGTTCGCGGTCGACGTGTCGCGGATCGCATAGACGCGTAGCCCATTGGCGAGCGTCCGCTCGGTAAACGCGATCGGCTTGACGGAGGCAGCGGCTTCAGGCGCGGCGGCGGTCGGCGCGGGCGGCGGCGTGGTCTGTGCCTGGGCGGCGGCAAGCGGCAGCACGGCGGCGCCGAGCAGCAGGGCGGCACGAAAGAGCATGGCAGGAATCCCCCATCGGTATCTTTGTTGTTTTTCGAGTGGTGCGCCCCGGAACGATACTGTGTCAACCGACTAGGACAGCTTCCCGGCGCGGCGCCTCGTGCGGCTTCAATCCGACGCGGCGTCGCGCCGGTGCGCGGCAAGAAATGCCCACAGCGCATCGTTATCCACCACCCAGGCGTGCTTCCCGCCCACGGTGATCCGCGCAACCACATCCGCCTCCCCGCGGCAGCCGGAATAGCGCTCCTCATACACGCCGCGCGCCGCCCAGCGGGTCGTCGGCGCGGCGGTGCAGCCGTTGAGTGCGGCCCAGCGCTGCTCGGCGGCGTGCATCGTATAGTGCCAGTATCCCGCGCCGCCGCCCTGGATCGGGTTGACCGTGTCCGCATCGCCCGCAAACGCGATCACCGGCACAGGCTCGCTCGGCCGGCACGTCGCCGGATCGGGGCGATCGGGATCGGAGGGCAGCGGATTGCCCGCGCGCAGCCCCACCACCGGCGCGATCGCCGCGAACCGGTCGGCGGCGACGCAGCCCAGCCACGAGGTCATCCGTCCACCGCCCGAAAGCCCCGTCGCATAGACGCGGGTGCGGTCGGCACAGCCCTGCGTCGCCAGCCAGTCGATCGCGGCTTCCAGATAGGCGACATCGTCGGGATCGTCCGGCCCGGGGATCTCGCCGGTGACGGTCGGCACGCCGGGAATGTTCCATACATAGCCCTTGCCCACCGGAATACCGGCATCGGGCGCGGCGAGGATGAAGCCGTGCTCGTCAGATGTCGCCGCCAGCCCCGAATCGGCGAGCATCGCCGCGCCGGTGGCGGTGCTGCCGTGGAGCAGGAAGACGAGCGGGGCGGGCGCATCGCGGTCGAACCCGGCCGGCAGGTGGATCAACATTGGCCGGCCGGTCTCGCCGATGCGCACCTTCTGCGTCACGCCCGGCGCGCCGATCGTGCAGCGCGCCTCCGCACGCGCAGGCATCGCGACGGCGCAAACCAGCGCGAGCCACACAACACCGAAAGCCCCCCTCGACACCTTATTTCTTCTTCGACCGGTTCCGATCGGCATAGAGCATCGCCGCGCCCAGCGCCGCCGAGCCGATGCCGAACCCGATCGTCGCGATCGGCCAGCGGCTGCGCTTGCGGTGTTCCTCCCTGGATGGGGCGGCCGCATCGTCCTGCTCGCGCGCGTCACGGACGGCGGCGGTGATCTCGTTGGGGCAATTGTCGTGCTGGTCGGACAAAGGAAAGGTTCCTGCGGGTAGCTGGTGGGAAGGGAAGAAACGCATCGGCAGCGGGCAATATCCCGTGCGTTGTCAGGGGATGTCGCGCGCGTTGTCGATCATCGTTTGGACGTCCGTGGGCTTGGGGATCGCAGCGCCGGGGCTTGTATAGGTGTGGAAATCGCCATCGTGCCACAGCCCGACCTCGAGCTGCTCGGCGGCCGGGTCGATCAGCAGATACGCCGCGTCGCTGCCGCCCTCGTGCGGCTTGTTGCCCGAGGTCCAGAGCACGCCACCCTCCTCGCTGAGCGTTCCCTGCACCTCCATGTTCGTCTTGAATATGTCGAACTCGTCGCCGAGCAGCGCCTTCAGATCGCCGGTGATCGGGCTCGTCTCGAACAAGCCGATATCGCGCGGGTATTTGCCGACATCGTTGCCGAGGCCCGCCCAGGCGGACGCGTTCGCCGTGGGGCTCGGCTCCGATGTCGCCACCTCGGCCGTCACGTTATCGACAGGACGCCGCTCGCCGCATCCGGCGAGCAACGCGACGCCAGCGACGGTTCCGGCAAGGATGCTTCTGGTCATCGCACATCTCCATACTGGCCCCGCCTGCGGCATATTGGCGCTGTCCTACACACAGTCAAATATGTCAAAACCAACGGGCGCCGTTCCCCGATGCCCCTTCCCCGATGCCGATCGATCGAACGGCCGTAGTGAAGCGCGGATCGAAGCGCGGAGGACAGTCAACTTGGTCAACTTCGCCGATGCGTGCGCATCCGTTCGGCGGGCAATCACCCGCCGGCATAACGCGCGCGGAAATCGGCCGCGAACGCCTCCAATCGCGCGTCGGCGATGGCCGCGCGCAGGTCCGCCATCAACGCCTGGTAGAAGTTGACGTTGTGCTCGGTCATCAGCATCGCGCCCAGGATTTCGCCCGCGCGCACGAGATGGTGGAGATAGGCGCGGCTCCACGTCGCGCAGACCGGGCAGGCGCATTCGGGATCGAGCGGCCCGGTGTCCTCGGCGAAGCGCGCGTTGCGGATGTTGATCGGCCCGCCCTGCGTGAACGCCTGGCCGGTGCGGCCGGATCGCGTCGGCAGCACGCAATCGAACATGTCGATCCCGCGCTCCACCGCGCCGACGATATCGTCGGGCTTGCCCACGCCCATCAGATAGCGCGGCCGATCGGCGGGAAGCTGCTGCGGCGCATGATCGAGGCAGGCGAACATCGCCTCCTGCCCCTCGCCGACCGCGAGCCCGCCCACCGCATAGCCGTCGAAGCCGATCGCGGTCAGCGCCTCGGCCGACGCCTTGCGCAGCCCCTCGTCGAGCGCGCCCTGCTGGATGCCGAAGATCGCATTGTGCTCGGCATGGTCGCCCCCGGCGTCGAACGCGTCGCGGCTGCGCTTCGCCCAGCGCATCGATCGCTCCATCGCCGCCGCCTGCACGTCGCGCGTCGCGGTCGTGGGCACCAGCTCGTCGAACGCCATCACGATATTCGATCCCAGCAGCCGCTGGATCTCGATCGAGCGCTCGGGGCTGAGCAGATGCCGCGACCCGTCGAGGTGCGATTTGAATGCGACGCCTTCTTCCGACCGCTTGGTCAGGTCGGAAAGGCTCATCACCTGATAGCCGCCCGAATCGGTCAGGATCGGCCGCTCCCACCCCATGAAATCGTGCAGTCCGCCCAGCTTCGCCACGCGCTCGGCGCCGGGGCGCAGCATCAAGTGATAGGTGTTGCCCAGGATGATATCGGCGCCCGCCGCGCGCACATCCGCAGGCTTCATCGCCTTGACGGTCGCCGCGGTGCCCACCGGCATGAAGGCGGGCGTACGGATGGTGCCGCGTTCCATGGCGATGGAGCCGGTGCGCGCGCGCCCGTCTGTGGCGGCGATCGTGAAGGCGAAGCGGGGCATGGTGTCGCGCTCTTGCCCCGGAAGCACCGCGCGCGCAACGATGCGCGGCATGGACGATGCGGTTGCCAATCTGCTCGCGAATCTCCCCTCGGCGGCGGAGGGCGAGATCTTCACGACGTTGTTGGTGAGGTCCGGCGCGCGGCTCGAGCGGATCGTCTCCGAAGGCCAGGCAACGCCGGACGACGCGCCGATGGTGCAGAATGCCGACGAATGGGTGCTGCTGCTCGCAGGCGAGGCAGGCTTACGATTGGGCGCTGCGCCCGAGCTACATTTGTTGCCGGGCGACCACGTCCTCATTCCCGCTGGAACGCCGCATTGGGTCACGCGGACGAGCACCGACCGGCCGACCGTCTGGCTGGCGCTGCATTTGGGATGACGTCAGCGCCGGCGGCGGCCGGAACCCTGCGGCACGGCGCGCACCGTGAGCAATTCGGCGCGGGTGAGGACGCCATCGGAATCGCGGTCCAACCGGGTGAAGATGCTGCCGATCTTCACGGTCAGTTCGGCAGCGGTGATGCGGTTGTCATGGTCGGCGTCGGTCTCGAAGGGGCTGGGCAAGGCGTTGGCGTCGCCAAGCCAGCGTGCCGCCCAGTCCGAATAGCCGATATAGCCGATCGACCCCGCCTTCGCCGTATCGATGCTCGCGAAGCTCTTGGTGACGCAGGCACGCGCTTCCTCCCGCGTGGTGCGCGCGTCTCCATCGGCATCGCACGCGGCGAGCATCATCGCGACCGGCTCGACCACCATCGTCTGTACCGGCGGCTGGCCGATCGGAGGGACATATTGGGGCGCGGGCGCGTCCTGCGCGGCGACCGTCAACGGAAGCGCGAGCACCAAAAGCATGTCACGTCCTTTCCGGAATCAGCAGCGAAGCGTCGCCATAGCTGTAGAAGCGATACCCCGTTTCGATCGCGTGGGCATAGGCCGCCTGCATCCGCGCCAGCCCCATCAGCGCGGAGACCAGCATGAACAGGGTCGATCGCGGCAGGTGGAAATTGGTCATCAGCCCGTCGATCCCGCGAAAGCGGTAACCCGGCGTGATGAAGATCGCGGTATCGCCTTCGAACGGACGGATCACGCCGTCCTCGCCGGTCGCGCTTTCGATCAGCCGCAGGCTCGTCGTGCCGACTGCGATCACGCGGCCGCCCTCGCGGCGCACCGCGTTCAGCCGGTCGGCCGTTGCGGCATCGATCCGCCCCCATTCGGCGTGCATCCGGTGGCCACCCGTGTCGTCGGCCTTGACCGGCAGGAACGTCCCCGCCCCGACATGGAGCGTCAGCATCGCATGCCCGATGCCGCCCTTGCCGAGCGCCGCCATCAGGCCGGGCGTGAAGTGCAAAGCCGCCGTCGGCGCCGCGACCGCGCCCGCCTCCGCCGCGAACATCGTCTGGTAATCCTCGGCATCCTGCGCGTCGGTCGCGCGCTTGCCGGCGATATAGGGCGGCAGCGGCATCCGCCCCGCGCGCTCGAGCAGCAACTCGACCGGTTCGTCGCCCGAGAAGGTGAGCGCGAAGCTGCCGTCCTCGGCGCGATCGGACGCGATCGCCGACACGCCATCGCCGAACGCGATCTCGTCGCCCTCGCGCAACCGCTTCGCATTGCGGATGAAGGCGCGCCAGCGTCGCGGACCTTCGCGCTTGTGGAGCGTCGCGCCGATCGCCGCATCGCCGCGCCGCCCTTCGAGCTGTGCGGGGATCACGCGCGTGTCGTTGAAGACGAGCAGATCGCCCGGCCGCAGCACGTCCGGCAGGTCGCGAACGTGCAGGTCCTGCGTCCGTGCGCCGTCGAGCACCAGCATCCGCGCCGAATCGCGCGGCCGCGCGGGCCTCAGCGCGATCCGCTCGGGCGGCAGCTCGAAATCGAACAGGTCGACCTTCATCCGGCCGACGCCCCGTTCATTCGCCGGCCGGCGCGGGCTCCGGCGTCGGCTGGGGTGCGGGCGCCGTGCCCGGAAGCACGGTCGGCGTCGTGGCGGCCGGGGCAGGCGGCGCCGGTGAATAGGGCGGCGGATTGTCGGCGGCGATATAGGCGTGGAGGATGCGGCTCGGATCGGCGGGCGGCTCGCCGCGGTGCAGCGCATCGACATATTGCATGCCGTCGATCACGCGCCCGAACACCGTATAATCGCGATCGAGCTGAAGCTTGGGCGAGAACATGATGAAGAACTGGCTGTTCGCCGTATTCTCGGCCTTCTTCTTCGCCTCGGCATCGGCATTCGGCGGCGCACTTTGGCGAGCGGCGGCAACCGCACCGCGCACATGCGGCAGATAATTGAACTCCGCCGGCACGTCGGGCAGGTCCGATCCGCCGGTGCCGTCGCCCTTGGGATCGCCCGATTGCGCCATGAAGCCGTCGATCACCCGATGAAAGGTGAGCCCGTCGTAGAAGTGCCGCCGCGTCAGCGTCTTGATCCGCTCGACCATCTTGGGCGCAACGTCGGGGCGCAGCCAGATCGTCACGCGCCCGCCGGTCGAAAGATCGAGCAGCCAGAGATTTTCGGGGTCGCTGGGCGAGGCGGGCGGCGCGCGGCCGGGCACATTGACGTCGATCACCTGCGCCGTTGCCGGCAGCGCGACGAGCGCGCCGACGAGCGCGACCAGGCTGAAGAGGAAACGCATGCATACCCCGCAGGAATTTCGTGATCGCGAGCGCTTAGAACATATCGTCGCTTGCGCCAAACTGAATGCGCGTCAGCTCCCCTTGCGCCCCAGCGCCTCGACACGCGCGACGACCTCCGCCTTCACCGCCGGCGTCACGAACTTGCCGATCTCGCCGCCGAACAGCGCGATTTCCTTCACCAGCCGGCTCGCGATCGGCTGAAGCGCGACGTCAGCCATCAGGAAGACCGTCTCGATCCGGTTGTTGAGCGCCTGGTTCATTCCCGCCATCTGATATTCGTATTCGAAATCGGCAACCGCGCGCAGCCCGCGCACGATCACGCTCGCGCCCTCGCGCTCGGCGAAATCCATCAGCAGCGAATCGAAGCTGACGACCGCGATCTCGCCGGGAATCCCCTCCACCTCGCGCCGCACCATCGCCATCCGCTCCGGAAGCGAGAACATCGGGTTCTTGGACGGGTTGGTGGTGACGCCGATCACCAGCCGATCGACCAGCTTCGCGCCCCGCCGGATGATATCCATATGGCCGAGCGTGATCGGATCGAAGGTGCCGGGATAAACGCCGGTGCGGCTGGTCATGGATCAATCCCCCTACCGGTCCCGCTCGAGCGCGTAGCGGGCGATGTCGCGCAGCAGGTCAGCCTCGGCGCCGTAGCCGCGCAGGTGATCGACCGCCTGATCGACGAGCATCGCCGCCTGCGCCTTCGCGCGGTCGAGCCCGAGCAACGTCAGGAAGGTCTCCTTCCCCGCCGCCCCGTCCTTGCGCAGCCTCTTGCCCGCCACGGTCTCGTCGCCCGTTTCGTCGAGGATGTCGTCGGCGATCTGGAAGGCGAGGCCGAGATCGCGGGCATAGCCGCGCAAGGGCGTGCGCCCCTCGTGCGGCACATGCCCCAGGATCATCCCCGCCTCGACTGCCGCGCCGATCAGCGCGCCCGTCTTCATCGCCTGAAGCCGGGTGACGGTGGCGAGGTCGAAGCTCGCCTTGGCAGCCTCCAGGTCCATCATCTGCCCACCCGCCATGCCGGCAGGCCCTGCCGCGTGCGCGACCTCGCGCACCAATTCGCTGCGCACGAAGGGGTCGGGGTGCGTCTCGGGATCGGCGAGCACCTCGAAGGCCAGCGCATGCAGGCTGTCGCCCGCGAGCACCGCGGTCGCCTCGTCGAACATCCTGTGCACGGTGGGCTTGCCGCGGCGCGTGTCGTCGTCATCCATCGCGGGCAGGTCGTCGTGGATCAGCGAATAGACGTGAATGCATTCGATCCCGAGGCCGACGCGCACCGCTCGCGCCCGATCGACGCCGAACAGGCTCGCGGTGGCGAGCACGAGCAGCGGGCGCATCCTCTTGCCCCCGCCGATCGCGGCATGGCGCATCGCGCGATAAAGACCGGCGCGCGGATCGTCCGGAACCGCGAGCAGCGCATCGAACCCGGCGTCGATCTCCTCGGCGATCCGCATCATCGCCGATTTGAGCGCGAGGGAAGCCTGCGCCATCGCGCGCGGCTCAGCCGGCATCGAAGGGCTGCGTGCCCGCAGGGCGGCCTTCGGCATCGAGCCGGATCGCCTCGATCCGCGCCTGCGCCGCGTCGAGCCGGTCGGCGCAGCGGCGCCGCAGCTTGTTGCCGCGTTCGTAAAGGTCGATCGCGTCCTGCAATGGCGTCTCGCCGCTTTCGAGGCGGGAGACGATCGCCTCCAACTCGCGCAATGCTTCCTCGAAGCTCAGATCCTCGATCGGTCGGTCGGCGGTCATGATCGTGCTATGCGGCAGCGGGCCGAGCAGGGTCAAGGATACGCGCGCGCCGGTGCGGCGTTGGACCAGACGAACGAAGGAGCATGTCGACGATGAAGAGCATCAATCCCGCGACCGGCGAGACGATTGCGACGTATGACGAACTGGGCGACGGCGACATCGACGCACGCCTTGCGAAGGCAGAAGGCGCGTTCCGCGAATGGCGCGTCACCAACTATGAAACCCGCACCGATCTGCTCGCCCGCATCGCCGACGCTTTCGAGGCCGACAAGCATCGTCTCGGCGAGATCGCGACGCGCGAGATGGGCAAGACACTCGCCAGCGCAATCGCCGAGGTCGAGAAATGCGCCTCCGCCTTCCGCCATTATGCCGAGCACGGCCCCGATATGCTCGCCGACCGCACCGTCGAGGTCGCGACCGGCACCGCGACCGCGCGCTGGCTCCCGCTCGGCCCGGTGCTCGCGGTGATGCCGTGGAACTTCCCCTATTGGCAGGTCGTGCGCTTCCTCGCGCCCACGATCATGGCGGGCAATGCGGGCCTGCTGAAGCACGCCTCGAACGTGCAGGGCGTCGCCGAGGCGATGGCGGAGACGGTCGCGAAGGCCGGCGCGCCCGAGGGGCTGTTCCAGAACCTCGCCGTCTCCAGCGGCAAGGTCGCGCGCATCATCGCGGACGATCGCGTCGCCGCCGTCACGCTGACCGGAAGCGAGGGCGCCGGCATGGCGGTCGCGGCCGAAGCGGGCAAGGCGCTCAAGAAGGTCGTGCTCGAACTCGGCGGCTCCGATCCGTTCATCGTCATGCCCTCCGCCGATCTGGACGAGGCGGCGGAGGTCGCCGTCAAGGCGCGCATCCAGAATACCGGCCAGTCGTGCATCTGCGCCAAGCGCATGATCGTCCATGCGCAGGTGTATGACGCCTTCATGGATCGCTTCACCGCGGGCATGAAGGCGGTGAAGGCGGGCGATCCGATGGACGCCGCCACCGACATGGGCCCGCTATCGAGCGAGGAGCAGCGCAAGACCGTGCTTGACCAGCTCGGCCGGATGAAGGCGGCGGGCGCAACGCTCCTGTTCGGCGGCGAAGCGCTGCCCGGGCCGGGCGCCTATATGTCGGCCGGTGTGCTCGTTGATGTGCCGTTGGAGAGCAAGGTCGCGCAGGAGGAACTGTTCGGCCCCGTCGCGATGGTCTTCAAGGCCGCCGATATCGACGCGGCGATTGCGCTGGCCAACGACGTACCCTTCGGCCTCGGCTCGAGCATCTGGACCAATGATGCAGCGGAGAAAGCCCGCTTCGTCCGCGACATCGAGACAGGGATGACGGCGATCAACCAACTCCTCGCCAGCGCCCCCGCCGCCCCCTTCGGCGGCGTCAAGCGCTCGGGCCACGGCCGCGAGCTGGGGCCGTACGGGCTGCACGAGTTCATGAATTTGAAGACGGTGGTGGAGTAGCGATTGCTAGGCCCGGTATCGATCATAGCGAACGTTAGGAATGAACCCTGAAACGAGATCAGCGTGACGGCTTTGATGTCGATGACCGGCTTCCCAACAGCAAGTTCCGTTATGACCTGCCGCCCTCCCCCATCACCTCCGCCACCAGATCCTTCCGGCTGAGCTTGCCCACCATCGTCTTGGGCAGGCTGAGCCGCACCACCACTTCATCGACTCGCTCGTGCTTGCCGAGTTGAGGGTTGAGCCAGGCGGCGAGCGCTTCGCCGGTTTCGGTCGCCCCATCCGCCAGCGTGACATAGGCACGCGGATGCTCGCCGCGATAGGCGTCCGGCATACCGATCACGAGTGCTTCCTTCACCGCGGGATGGCGATAGAGCACCGCCTCGATCTGGCTCGGAAAGACCTTGAAGCCGCCCACCGCGATCATGTCCTTCAGCCGATCGACCACGCGGATGAAGCCATCCTCGTCGATCGTGCCGACGTCGCCGGTGCGCAGCCAGCGCGAGCCTTGCGCGTCGGCCACGAACACGCGATCGTCGGCATCGGGCCGGTTCCAATAGCCCTGCATGATCTGCGGCCCGGCCACGACGATCTCGCCCGGCTCGCCCTCCGGCGCGGGGCGACTCGGATCGTCCTTGTCGACCAGCGCCACGCGCGTCGCCGGGATCGGCTGGCCGATGCTGCCCGCCTTGCCCTCGTCCTCATACGGGTTGCATGAAACAACGCCCGAGCTTTCGGACAGGCCATAGCCTTCGACCAGGGTGGCGCCCGTCGCCGCCTCGAACCGCGCCTTCAATTCGGCCGGCAGCGGCGCGCCGCCGGAGACGCAGGCGCGCAGGTGCGAGAAATCGGTGCGCCCCAGCTTGGGATGGTCGAGCAGCGCCTGATACATGGTCGGCACGCCCGGCAGCGCGGTCGCCCGCGCGCGCCCGATCGTCGCGAGCACCTGCCCGGCATGGAATCGCGGCAGCAGCACCATGCAGCCGCGATTGGCGACGGTGCGGTTGAGCACGCAGGTGTTGGCGAAGACGTGGAACAGCGGCAGCACGCCGACGATCCGGTCCTCGGCTTCGGGATGCGGATCGACCGCCGCCACCTGCCGGGCGTTCGCCGACAGATTCTGGTGCGTCAGCATCGCGCCCTTGGGCGTGCCCGTCGTGCCGCCGGTATATTGGAGCAGCGCGATGTCCCGCACCGGATCGATAGCGGGGGTCGCGCATGTGCCGCCGTTTGCGATCAACGCGGAGAAGGCCATGATCCGCGTGTCGTCCGGCCGCTTCGCCACCTCGCGTCCGCGGAACAGGCGGTAGAAAAGCGACTTGGCCGCCGGCAGCGCGCCCGCGACCGAACCCACCACCAGCCGCTCGAGCGCGCTCTTGTCGAGCACGTCGAGCGCGGTCGGCAGCAGCGCGGTAGCCGACAGCGTGAACAGCAGCCGCGTCCCCGAATCGGCGACCTGATGCGCGAGCTCGTCCGCCGTGTAGAGCGGCGAGAAATTCACCACCGTCGCGCCCAGCTTGAGGATGCCGTAATAGGCCGCGACATAATGCGGCACGTTGGGCAGATAGAGCCCGATCCGGTCGCCGGGGCCGTAGCCCAGCGCCTTCAGTCCGCAGGCGACGCGGTTCGCTCCATCGAGCGTTTCGGCATAGGAATAGGTGCGCCCCAGGAAATCGATCAGCGGCCGCTCGCCCGCATCGGCGCAGGCTTGCTCGAACAGCGCGACCATCGAAAGCGGCGGGAAATCGCTGTCCCAGGGCGTCGGGTGACGGTAGGCGCGGCGCCAGACAGCCTCGAAGTCGCTCATTTACAAAGGTGTAAGCAAGCGCCAGGCGCCCCGCAAGTCAGCGCCGGTCGAGATGATCGATCGTCCAGGTGAAGAGCAGCGCGCCCGCCTTGGTGCCGAAATCGACCGCGGCGCGCACCTCGATGTCGCTGTCCGTCGCCGAATCCAGATCGAGATTGGCGCTCAACGCGATATGCGGCGCCTGCCGCGCGCTCAGCACGAGCAGCAGCAACACGATGACTGCCAATCCGATCCGGCGCTCGCGCATGCGTTCCTCCGTACGGCGCGCATAACAAATGCGTACGAATCAGGCAAAGGAAAAGCGGGAAGGATCAGGCGACGAATGCGGCCGAATGGGTGGCGCGGTCGCGGCCGCAGGTCTTTGCGTCGAGTAAGGCGCTGTCGGCCGAGCGATAGAGGTGCTTCCAGTCGGATTCGGTCGCGAGCGGCCCCGTACAGCCGCCGATGCTCGCGGTGATGGTGAGGTCGAACGGCATGCGTTCCGCGCGCAACCGGGCGAGAATGCGGTCGGGATCGAGCCCCGCGCCGTCACCGGCGATCACCGCGAACTCCTCTCCGCCGATCCGCGCCACCAGCGCGCCTTCGGGCACCGCCGCGCGCAGCACGCGTGCGAAGCGGCGCAGCACCTCGTCGCCGCCGTCATGCCCGATCGTATCGTTGACGCGCTTGAAATGATCGATGTCGGCGAGCAGCAGCGTCTGCCCGCCCGCGCGGCCGATCGCTTCGCGCAGGAAGGCGCGGCGGTTGAACAGACCCGTCAGCGGATCCGTATCGGCGAGCGCCCGCGCCTCCCCCTCGTGCCGGATTGCCGCGTCGCGCTCCCGGCTCAACAGGCGGATGCGATAGGCGATCGCCACGCTCGACAGCAGCGCCTCGATCGCCATCGCCGCGATCGTCGAATTGTCGATCCAGAAATGCCAGGCGATGATGTTGAGGTTGCTGGCGAGGCGCACGCCCGCGAACACGATCGGGGCGGCCCAGGAAAGCGCGAAAAGCCACAGATAATTGCTCTTGAGCCGCCACGCCCGCCACATGACCGGCACCGTCAGCAGCAACAGCGCGACGAAGCTCAGCGCGCATAGCCGGTCGAGAAGGCCGATGTGCCACGGCGCGAGCGCGGCGAACGCCGCCGTGGTGCCCAGCAGCGCCGCGATCGTCGCCTTGCATGCGCGCGCGAGCCAGGCCGCGAAGACGCGTTCCTCGAAGAAGCTGCGCGCGAACGCCAGCGCGGCGGCGGACGAACCGGCGAGCAGCAGATAGTTGATGCGCAGCCGATCGTTGTTGAGGATGTCGGGAAACGCCCAGGCAAGCGCGCCCGACGACGAGAAGGTATACGCGAGCAGCGCCGCCACCATCGCGCAATAAGCGAGCTGGAAACGATGCCGAAGCGCCGCCCAGAGCGCGAGGTTATAGACGAGCAGCGCGAGACACAGCCCGGCGAAACAGGCGTAGAGCGCCGCCATCGCCATGTTTGCCCGCGCGCCCTCGGCAACGGTCGCGATGCGTGGCGCGACCAGAATGCCGCGCAGGTTCGCCGCACCCTCGACATGCCAGAGCAGCCGGACGAGCGGCGCGCGCCCTTGCAGGGAGATCGTATTGGCGATGATCGCGCCGAGCTGAAGGCTGCGCGTCGCATCGTGCCCGTCGGTGACGATCCGGTCGATCGTGCCGTCCGCATGGAGCGCGTAGAGCGTGACGCGATCCTGCCACAGGCTCGCGATCCGCACCTGGATCGCCTGCGCGCCCGCGACGTGGATCGGCTCCGACAATGCCCAGAAATCGCCCGGGCCCCACTCGGCCTGGCGGCCGCCGCACCGAAATCGCTCGGGCGCGGCGAACAGCGCAGGCGGCGCCATCGCGGCGTCGGCGCGGGCGATGCACACATGGAGCGGTTCACCGACGCTGCCCGCCTGCGCATGCGCTGCACCCGCGCCCAGCATGAGCGCGACCGGCGCGAACAGCCACAGCAGCACGCGCGTGAAACATCCCCCGACCATACGGAGGCTCTACCCGGCTTTGGCGAACGGATGGTAAACGAGCGCGCAACGACCCTCAGCAGAGGCGGCCCTTGAGCAATCCGCCGAGGCTCGGCTTGCACGATCGTTTCTTCTCGCGCGGCTGCTCGGTTTCGTCGGACGCGGGCGCCGCCGCGCCCATCATCGCGTCCATACCCGGCATGCCGAGCATCATGCTCGTGTTCGACCGGTATCGCACGCGCGCCGTCCATTCCGGGTTCCACGGCGTCTTCGGGTCTTGGGGCCGCGGCGGATAGGCAAAATCGCGCTCGGGGCCATAGGCGAAGAGCTGCGTCATCATCATCTGCCCCGCGGCCGCCCTGACCTCGGCCGGCACGGTGCAATGGGTCTGGCTCGGCGGCATCACCACCTTCTCGCCGATCAGCCGCCGGACGGTCGCGGGGGAGAGCCAGTCGGTCAGCCCGCCGCCGAACTCCTGCCGCCCCGCCGACGTCCACCACACCATGTCGGCATTGTCCCCGCCCATCTCCTTCGCGCCCATCACCCAGGCATAATAGCCGGTCGCGGCATCGACCGGCTGCCAGCTCATATCGACCGATCCGTCCGCTCCCGCGGCGGTCGTGGCGCGGATGCCGGGCATGAAATCCTCCGACAGCGCAAATCTGATCTCGGGGTTGTAATTACCCGCGACGCGATGCTCCCCGATCAGCGACGCACCATCGGGAACGACATTCTTCTTCGCCTGGCCGTTGGGCCATTCGCCGAAGGTGCGGCTGTTCGCGCGTGTGGGGCCGCGATCGGTGGGCACATCCGCCGAAAAGAGGTTCGGCGGCGTCTGCCCGGCAGCGACCTTCGAGAAATCGATCACCACCGGCTGACCCGGGCCGGCATGCGCGCCGCATCCCCAGAAGAGCAGCAGCCTGCCCTTGGGGCGCCGGAATTGTTCGGGCATGTCGCGATCGAGCGTGTCCGGGGTTTCGGGCGCGGCGTGCGGCGTTTCGAGCGGCACCGAGGCGCCCAGCCGCATACCCGCCGGCATGAAATGATCCGCGGCCGGCGCCCCACTCGCCGCCTCGCGCGATCCCAGCCGCAACGTCAGCGTATGCGTCACACCGCCGCCGCCCCCGGTCAGCATCGCCAGCGGATTGCCGCCGCCCATGAATCCGCTCGTGGTCGCCACGTCCATCGCGTAGCGCGCCTTGGGTGCGGAGGCGGGTTTGGCGACGAGTCCCGCCAGCCCTATCCCTCCTGTCGCCAATACCGCGCCCCCGACCAGAATCCCCCATCCGCGACTCGCCATATCTCTTCTCCCCAGAATAAGGTCGAGTCTAACAGTCGAGGCGATCAGGAAATTGTATGAACGCGACAGCCATGGACCCTGAAACGAGTTCGCAGGTGACGGAACGTCGCTGGCGGTAGCCGATCCGTGCGTCGGAACACGGACGGGGCGGGGCCTCGTCCGCGGTTTCCGCCTCGGAATCGACCTGATCGAAGAGAGAAGAGATCAGGCCTGCCTTGCCGAACGGATCGTGCGGTTCGTTCGTCGAAACATCCTGTCATGAAATCGGGA
Organism: uncultured Stakelama sp.; assembly: GCA_964639855.1. GTDB lineage: Bacteria > Pseudomonadota > Alphaproteobacteria > Sphingomonadales > Sphingomonadaceae > Sphingomonas. Next base: position 24,925 of record CAZXFY010000043.1, read on the forward strand.
CAGCGCCAGCGCGCCGCCCCGACCCATCACTTCGCCTTGACCGTCTCGGCCTTTTTCCCGCCGCCCTTCTTGCGCGGCTTCTTGGGCGCGGCGGGGGTGAGCTGGAAGGCGAGTTGTCCGTCCTTCACGCTCACGTCCACCTCGCCGCCATGGACGAGCTTGCCGAACAGCAGCTCCTCGGCGAGCGGCTGCTTGATCTTCTCCTGGATCAGCCGGCCCATCGGGCGCGCGCCGTAGAGCTTGTCGTAGCCGCGCTCGGTGAGCCACGCCTTCGAGGCCTCGTCCAGATTGATGTGGACGTTGCGGTCGGCGAGCTGGAGCTCGAGCTGGAGGATGAACTTCTCCACCACGCGCGCCACCACCTCGGGCGGCAGATAGGCGAAGGGCACGATCGCATCGAGGCGGTTGCGGAATTCGGGGGTGAACATCTTCTTCACCGCCTCCTCATCCTCGCCCTCGCGGCTGGAGACGCCGAAGCCCAGCGCCTCGCGCGCCATGTCCGACGCGCCGGCATTGGTGGTCATGATCAGGATGGTGTTCCTGAAATCGACCGTCTTGCCGTGGTGATCGGTGAGCTTGCCGTTGTCCATCACCTGCAACAGAATGTTGAACAGGTCCGGATGCGCTTTCTCGATCTCGTCGAGCAGCAGCACCGAATGCGGGTTCTGGTCGACCGCATCGGTGAGCAAGCCGCCCTGATCATAGCCGACATAGCCCGGCGGCGCGCCGATCAGGCGCGAGACACTGTGGCGCTCCATATATTCGCTCATGTCGAAGCGCTGGAGCGGGATACCCATGATCGACGCGAGCTGGCGCGCGACCTCGGTCTTGCCGACGCCGGTGGGGCCGGTGAACAGGTAATTGCCGATCGGCTTGTCGGGATCGCGCAGGCCGGCGCGGCTGAGCTTGATCGCCGAGGCGAGCTTCTCGATCGCCTCGTTCTGGCCGAACACCACGCGTTTCAGGTCGGTCTCGAGGCTTTCGAGTGCCTTCTTGTCGTCGGTCGAGACGCTCTTCGGCGGAATGCGCGCCATCGTCGCGATCACGGCCTCGATCTCCTTGGGGGTGATCGTCTTGCGGCGCTTGGACGGCGGCACCAGCATCTGCATCGCGCCGACCTCGTCGATCACGTCGATCGCCTTGTCGGGGAGCTTGCGGTCGTTGATGTAGCGGGCCGATAGTTCAACGGCGCTTTTGAGCGCGTCGGGCGTGTACTTGACCGAGTGATGCTCCTCGAAGGCGCTGCGCAGGCCGGCGAGGATCTTGATCGTATCCTCGACCGTCGGTTCGCTGACGTCGATCTTCTGGAACCGGCGCAGGAGCGCCCGATCCTTCTCGAAATGGTTGCGGAATTCCTTGTAGGTGGTCGAGCCGATGCATCGGATCGTGCCGCCCGACAGCGCGGGCTTGAGCAGGTTCGAAGCGTCCATCGCGCCGCCCGAGGTGGCGCCTGCGCCGATCACGGTATGGATCTCGTCGATGAAGAGCACCGCGTGGGGCAGCTTCTCGAGTTCGGCGACGACCGCCTTCAGCCGCTCCTCGAAATCGCCGCGATAGCGCGTGCCGGCGAGCAGCGCGCCCATGTCGAGCGAATAGATCACCGCTTCCTTGAGGACATCGGGCACATCGCCCTCGACGATCTTGCGCGCGAGCCCTTCCGCGATCGCCGTCTTGCCGACGCCGGGATCGCCCACATAGAGCGGGTTGTTCTTCGAGCGGCGGCACAGGATCTGGATCGTGCGATCGACCTCCGGCCCGCGGCCGATCAGCGGATCGACCTTGCCGTTCTCCGCCTTCTCGTTGAGGTTGACCGTGAACTGCTTGAGCGCGCTCTCGCTCTTGCCCTTCTCGCCCTTGGCGGGTTTTTCCTCGTCGGCGCCCTTGGGCGTCGCGGTCTCGGCGGGCGCGCCGCCCTTGCCGACGCCGTGGCTGATGTAGCTCACCGCATCGAGCCGGCTCATATCCTGCTGCTGGAGGAAATAGACCGCGTAGGATTCGCGTTCCGAGAAAAGCGCGACGAGCACGTTCGCGCCCGTCACCTCGTCGCGGCCCGACGACTGGACGTGCAGGATCGCGCGCTGGACGACGCGCTGGAACCCGCTGGTCGGCGACGGATCGGTGGCGGCATCGACCTTCAATGCCTCCAGCTCGGTATCGAGATAATGGGTAACGGTGGCCTTGATGTCGCCGAGATCGACGTTGCACGCGCTCATCACTTTCGAGGCATGCTCGTCATCGACGAGCGCGAGCAGCAGATGCTCGAGCGTCGCATATTCGTGGCGGCGCGAACTTGCGGCTTCGAGCGCCTTGTGCAGCGTGGTTTCGAGCGCTGGGGCGAAAGACGGCATTACGATACTCCTTGAGGCCGCGGAGACACGCGGCCCTTTTCCTCAATGTCGGAAGGGAGGGGCCCCGCATCAAGCGCCGGCCGTCAGCATCTTCGTCTCGGCGGTGGTGCCGGCGCGAGGATGCGGTTCGCGCTCATCGCTTGAATAAGGCTTCGGCGCTTGCGCGATGGTTAACGGCGCGTGTCTTGTGGCGCTTTATCCGCGCAATTTCTTCCTCGAGCGCGGCGACGCGCGCGTCGAGTTCCTCGACCGACAGCGGATCGAGGTCCTGGCGCGCGAGCTGGATCAGCGGGTCGTCGCGCCGAAGCGGCAGATTCTCGTCGGAATCCATGCGCACAAGCGTTGACCGACGCGGCCGCGATGTCAATAACGCGCTGCCGGGAGGGGGAACCGGAAGATGATTGCGCTGCCCGAAACCATGATGGCGATCGACCCGGAGGCGCCGGGCGGGCCCGACGTGCTCGTGCCGGTGACGCGGCCCGTGCCGACACCGTGCGACGGCGAGGTGCTGATCCGCGTCGCCGCGGCCGGGGTCAATCGGCCCGACATCCTCCAGCGCAAGGGCGCCTATCCGCCGCCGCAGGGCGCACCGTCGATCCCCGGCCTCGAGATCGCGGGCGAGGTGGTCGCGCTCGGCGCGGGCACGGAAAGCCTGATCGTCGGGCAGGCGGTCTGCGCGCTGATCGCTGGCGGCGGCTATGCCGAATATGCGGTCGCCCCCGCGGGCCAGTGCCTGCCGGTGCCGGACGCGCTCACGATGGTCGAGGCAGCGGCGATCCCGGAGACGCTCTTCACCGTCTGGACCAACCTGTTCGAGCGCGCTTATGCGGTCGAAGGCGACATCGTGCTGGTCCATGGCGGCACGAGCGGGATCGGGACGATGGCGATCAAGCTCGCCAAATTGTTCGGCCTCACGATCATCGTGACGGCGGGATCGGACGAGAAATGCGCTGCCGCGCGCGCGCTCGGCGCCGATCATGCGATCAACTACAGGACCGAGGATTTCGTCGAGCGGGTGAAGGCGATCACCGGCGGCGTGGGCGTGCAAGCGGTGCTCGACATGGTCGGCGGCGATTACGTGCCGCGCAACCTGAAATGCCTCGCCGAGGACGGGCGCCACGTCTCGATCGCCGTCCAGCGCGGCGTGGAAGCCACCATCCCCATCGCCCAGGTGATGCGCCGCCGCCTCACCCTCACCGGCTCGACGCTGCGCCCGCGCGACGCTGGCTTCAAGGCGCTCGTCGCCGACGAACTTGCCCGTACCGTCTGGCCGCATGTCGAGGCAGGGCATCTCAAGCCCGAGATCGACGCGACCTTCCCTCTGGCGAATGCCGCCGATGCGCACCGCCGGATGGAATCGGGCGCGCATGTCGGCAAGATCGTGCTGACGATCGCCGGCTAGGGCCGATCGACATTCAGCTCTGGCGGCCTGCAAATGGCGGCTTTTCGA
>CAZXFY010000044.1:0-27551 GCA_964639855.1 uncultured Stakelama sp.
GCTCGAAAAGCCGCCATTTGCAGGCCGCCAGAGCTGAATGTCGATCGGTCCTGGGCCGCGGCGCGGATGTTGCGCGAAAGCCACGCCATGCGGCGCGGGCGCACCGGCGGGCATGTGAATACGTATGTGCCTTCCTTCCCTGCGCGGCCGAAGCGGGACTAATCGATCCTCCTGTTCGTCCGTGCCCGTGGGGCGCGGCGTGGGGCGCGCAAGCGCGAAAGGGGAGGCATCGATGATTTCACGCAACCATAACGGCCGATCGACGCGCGCGCGGCTTGCGCTCGGCGCCAGCATGATCGCGATCGGCGGGCTGGCGAGCGCGGCGTTGCCCGCGACCGCCTTCGCGCAGGAGACGAGCGCGCCGGCCCCGCAGCAGCCGACCGACGACACCCAGGCGGAAGATACGGGCGACAGCGGCGGTATCGTCGTCACCGGCATCCGTGCCGGTCTCGCCTCCTCGGCGCGGATCAAGCGGCAATCGACGCTGATCGTCGATTCGGTCTCGGCCGAGGATATCGGCAAGCTCCCCGACGTCTCCATCGCCGATTCGCTCGCGCGCCTTCCCGGCGTCACCGCGCAGCGCCTCGAAGGCCGCGACCAGCGCCTCTCGATCCGCGGCCTCGGCCCCGATTTCTCGACCACGCTCCTCAATGGCCGCGAACAGGTGACGGTCGGCGACAATCGCGGCGTCGAATATGATCAATATCCGTCGGAGTTCTTCAGGAACGTCAACGTCTACAAGTCCGCCGACGCCTCGCTGATCGCGGCGGGCATCGCGGGCACGGTCGATCTGCGCATGCTGCGCCCGCTCGACCAGCCGGAGCGCACCTTCGTCGTTGCCGCGCGCGGGCAGATGAACGGCGAAAAGTCCCTGAACCCCGATTCGCCGCGCTACGGCTATCGCGCCTCGGCGACCTATGTCGATCAGTTCGCGAACGATACGCTGGGCATCGCGCTCGGTTTCTCCGCCTCCGAAACGCCATCGCAGGACGAGCGCTACAACGCCTGGGGCTATAATGTGCAGGAGTCGGACGGCTCGCTGCTCATCAGCGGCGCCAAGCCCTACGTCCAGTCGAACCTGCTCAAGCGCTACGGCGGCGTCGCGACGATCGAATGGGAACCGAGCGACAGCTTCCACTCGACCTTCGACGCGCTCTATTCGCACTTCCGCGAGACGCAGCATCTGCGCGGCATCGAGTTCCCGCTCTCGACCGTGGCGGCGACCGACCAGACGGTCGAGGACGGTTTCGTCACCGGCGCGACCTATACCGGGCTGCACGCGATCCAGCGCAACGACATCAACGATCGCAAGGCGGAGAATTACTCGTTCGGCTGGAACAACGACATCCGGCTGACCGACACGATGCACCTCAACATCGATGCGAGCTGGTCGCACGCCGATCGCACCGACTTCCTGCTCGAAACCTATACCGGCACCGGCTATCGCGGCACCGGCCCCGGCGACACGGTGACGATCAGCCAGCAGCCCAACGGCACCTACCGGATCGTGCCGACGCTCGATTACACCGATACGACCATCTTCCAGCTCACCGACCCGCAAGGCTGGGGCTATAACGGCACGCAGCCGGTGGTGCAGGCGGGCTTCCTCAATCGCCCGAGCTTCAAGGACGATCTGAAGGCGCTGCGCGCGACGCTTTCCGGCGAGTTCGGCGACGGCGTGGTGCACGGCTGGGAGGTCGGCGCGAACTACAGCCGCCGCAAGAAGACCAGCGCCTACACCTCCTACTTCCTCTGCCCCAAGGGCGCCGGCGAAGACTGCACCGTCGCGAGCGGCACGCCGCAATCGGCGCCGGTGCCGAGCGAGGCGTTGCTCGACGAGAATGTCGCGCTCGATTATCTCGGCGTGCCGGCGATGCTCACGCTCGACCCGCTCTATCTCTACGAAAATTCGTACAATTCGTTCTACGACAATCGCCCGGGCTCGCTGGTCCGCGACAACACCGTCACCGAAGACGTGTGGACCGGATACGGCAAGATCGTGCTCGACGGCGAGTTGGGCGGCAAGGCCGTCAAGGGCTCGATCGGCGCGCAGGTGGTGCACACGCGGCAGGGATCGACCGGAACGATCTCCAATTTCGATGCCGAGACCCACACGGTCACGGTGCTCCCCGCGAAACAGCATTACGATTACACCAATTTCCTGCCGTCGGCGACGCTGTCGGTCGAGCTCATGCCCGCTTTCTATGTGAAGATGGGCGCGTCGCAGACGATGGTGCGACCGCGGCTGGACCAGGAGCGCGTCAATCGTGAGCTGACGATCAACCCCGCGAATCTCGACGCGGGCGAAGGGCCGGAGTTCGGCGTCTTCGGCTTCAACGCCGGCAACACGAACCTGCGCCCCTACCAATCGACCAATATCGATCTGTCGGTCGAAAAATATTTCGGCGCGGGCGGCTATGTCTCCGTCGCGGGCTATTTCAAGCACCTGACCGATTATGTCGATGCGAACAACAGCGTCGTCTTCGACTTTTCGGATTATCTGGATCTGGTTCCGGATGATGTCCGCGCCGAGATCATCGCCAAGAACAAGCAGATCGGCCTGAGCCACCAGCCCGGCAATACCGGCAGCGGCTACCTGCTCGGTTTCGAGGCGACGCTGTCGCTGCCCTTCGTCAACCTGTCGCAGTCGCTCGACGGCTTCGGCATCTTCGCGAGCACTTCGTACACCGACAGTTCGATCAAGCTGGGCAGCAACCGAACGCAGGCGATCACCCTGCCCGGCCTTTCCGACTGGGTGGCGAGCGGCGAGGCCTATTTCGAGAAATGGGGCTTCCAGGCGCGCGTCAGCTATCGCTATCGCTCGTCCTTCCTTGGCGAGGTCGCGGGGCTTTCGGCCGCGCCGACCTTCCGCGATGTCAAGGCCGAGGGCATTCTCGACGCGCAGATCGGCTACGAGTTCCAGAGCGGACCGCTCAAGGGGCTGTCGATCCTCGCACAGGGCAAGAACCTCACCGACCGGCCTTTCATCACCTATCAGAACGGGGACGAGCGCCAGGTGATCGATTATCAGCGCTACGGCCGCGATTTCTATCTCGGCGTCACCTACAAGTTCTGATCGGACCGACACGATTCGCCGCCGCCTTTCCCGGCCGGCGGCGGTTCGACGATCGGAAATCCTCTCCCGTTCGTGCTGAGCCTGTCGAAGCACGGTTCTCCGCATCACCCCGTCCTTCGACAAGCTCAGGGCGAACGGGATAAGGGGCGGCATGAGCCAGCAAGACCCCATCACCATCGTGATCGCCGGCGGCGGCACCGCGGGGTGGATGACCGCGGCGGCGCTCGCGCGCTTCCTCGAGACGGGCTTCCGCATCCGCCTCGTCGAATCGGAGGCGATCGGCACCGTCGGCGTCGGCGAATCGACGATCCCGCAGCTCCGGCTCTACCTCCAGGCACTCGGGCTCGACGAGGACGCCTTCGTCCGGGCGACGCAGGGCACGTTCAAGCTCGGCATCGAGTTCGTCGACTGGATGGGCGACGGCGGGCGATATATGCATGCTTTCGGCGATGTCGGCCGCGATGTCGGCCTGATCGCCTTCCAGCATTACTGGCTGCGCGCGCGCAAGCTCGGCATCGCCGGGCCGATCGGCGATTATGCGCTCAACGAGATCGCCGCGCGCGCCGGCAAGATGCACCGCGGCGATCCGATCACCGGCCCGGCCATCCCGCCGATGCCTTACGCCTTTCAGTTCGACGCGGCGGCGTTCGCGGCCTATCTGCGCCGCTTCGCCGAAATCCGCCGCGTCGAACGGATCGAAGGCCGCATTACCGGGGTGCTGCGCGACGGGGAGAGCGGCGATGTCACCGCGCTCCGCCTCGAATCGGGAGAGACGATCGAAGGCGACCTCTTCATCGATTGCACCGGCTTCCGCGGCCTCCTGATCGAACAGACGCTCGAAGCGGGTTACGACGACTGGACCCGTTGGCTCCCCTGCGACCGCGCGCTGGCCGTCGCGAGCGAGCCGATGGCCGATCCCCCGCCCTACACTCGCGCCACCGCGCATTCCGCCGGATGGCAGTGGCGCATCCCGCTCCAGCATCGGGTCGGCAACGGCCTCGTCTATTGCAGCGCCGAACTCTCCGACGACGAGGCCGCGACGACCCTGCTCGGCAATCTCGAAGGCGCCCCGCTCGGCGATCCGCGGCCCGTCCGCTTCACCACGGGCAAGCGCCGGCAATCGTGGAAACACAACGTCGTCGCGATCGGGCTCGCCTCCGGCTTCGTCGAACCGCTCGAATCGACGAGCATCCATGCGATCCAGTCGGCGATCTCCCGCCTGCTCAAATTCCTTCCCGGCCGCGACATGCGCAACGCGGACCGCGCCGAATACAACCGACAGACCGATTTCGAGGCGACGCGCATCCGCGACTTCATCATCCTCCACTATCACGCCAACGGCCGCCCCGAACCCTTATGGCAGGCATGCCGCACCATGGAATTGCCCGAGACGCTCGCTGCCAAGATCGCGCTGTTCGAGGCGAACGGCCATATCGTGCGCGAGCACGAGGAGTTGTTCACCGAGGTGGGCTGGCTCCAGGTGCTGCTCGGCCAGGGCTACATGCCGCAGGGTTATCACCCCCTCGCCGATCAGATCGCGAACGCCGATCTCGCCGAGTTCATGGAGACGATCCCCCTCCTCTACCGCCGCGAAGCGAGCCGGATGCCGAGCCACGCAGACTTCATCGCGCAGCATTGCGCGGCGCAGGGCGGTTAGCGATACCTGCCGCGCGCCGGCGCGTCAGATGACGCCCAGCGCCTGCATCGCCTCCGCCACGCGCACGAAGCCGGTGATGTTCGCACCGAGCACATAGTTACCTGGCGCGCCATATTCATCCGCGGTCGCGGCGCAACGATCGTGGATGCGGCGCATGATCGCTGCGAGCCTTGCTTCGGTTTCCTCGAACGTCCAACTGTCGCGCGAGGCGTTCTGCTGCATTTCGAGCGCGGAGGTCGCGACGCCGCCGGCATTCGCCGCCTTTGCCGGGCCGAACAGGATTCCGGCCTCGTGGAACAGCCGGATCGCCTCGGGGGTGCTCGGCATGTTGGCGCCCTCCCCCACCGCGACCAGCCCGTTGGCGATCAACGCCTTCGCATCCTTGCCGGTCAGTTCGTTCTGCGTCGCGGACGGCATCGCGACCTCGCACGGCACGGCCCAGACCGATCCCTTTTCGGAATAGGTCGCGCTGGTGCCTTTCGCCTCGGCATAGGCCGAGATCCGCTCGCGGCGGACGAGCTTGATCTCCTTGAGGAGATCGAGATCGATCCCGCCCTCATCGACGACGAACCCCGACGAATCGGAGCAGGCGACGACCGTGCCGCCGAATTCGCGGATCTTCTCGATGGCGTAGATCGCGACGTTGCCGGAGCCCGACACGACGACGCGCTTGCCGTCGAAACTGGTGCCCCTGGTGCGCATCATCTGGTCGACGAAATAGGCCGCGCCGTACCCCGTCGCCTCGGTGCGCGCCCGCGAGCCGCCGTACACCAGCCCCTTGCCGGTGAGGACGCCCGCCTCGTAGCGGTTGGTGAGGCGCTTGTACTGGCCGAACAGATAGCCGATCTCGCGTGAGCCGACGCCGATATCGCCCGCCGGCACGTCGGTATATTCGCCGATATGGCGATACAGCTCGATCATGAACGACTGGCAGAAACGCATGATCTCGGCGTCCGAGCGGCCACGCGGGTTGAAATCCGATCCGCCCTTGCCGCCGCCGATCGGCAGGCCCGTCAGCGCGTTCTTGAAGGTCTGTTCGAAGCCCAGGAACTTGATGATCCCGACATTGACCGACGGGTGGAATCGCAGCCCGCCCTTATAGGGCCCGAGCGCGGAGTTGAACTGGACGCGAAAGCCCCGGTTGATCCGGAAACGCCCCTTGTCGTCCACCCAGGGCACACGGAAGATGATCTGCCGCTCCGGCTCGCAGAGTCGCTCGATCAGCGCGCGGTCCATGTAATCGGGATGCTTCGCGACGACGCACCCGAGGCTTTCCAGCACCTCTTCTACCGCCTGATGGAATTCCAGTTCGCCCGCGTTTCGCCGTAAGACGTCCTCGAAAATGGGAAGAAGCTTTTCGTCGATCTTGGGCATTCCGGCTCCCTGGCTGCGCATACGATTGATGCGCCCCCGATAGCCGAGATCGGGCGAGAAGCACGAAAAGATTTATTCAGAACCTCCAAAGGAAACGAAAATTGCGGGGTTCGGGCGCCTGTCGCGCCGGGAATGTCGTGGCAATACGGCCTTGTCTTCAGGTCGAACGCCGCTCGATCAGACGCGGCGGGAGCAGCATCGTATCGGTCGGCTTGCGATCGATCTGGCGGATGAGCGTATCGACCAGCACTTCGCCCGCGCGCCGATAATCCTGCGCGATCGTGGTGAGCGGCGGGTGGCTGAGCCCCGCCGCGGGGATATCGTCGAAGCCGACCACGGCCACGTCTTCCGGCACATCGAGCCCCGCCTCGGCGAGCGCGCGCATCGCACCGAGCGCGATCATGTCCGATGCGGCGAAGATCGCATCGAACGCGACGTCGCGATCGAGCAGCCGGCGCGCGGCCTCGTAGCCCGAATCCTCGATCGTCAGCGCGTCGATCTGGAGCGCCGGATCGATCGGTATCCCCCGCTCCTCCAATATCGCGCACAGCCCGCGATAGCGGTCGCGCAGCTCGGGATAATGGCCCGATGCATCGCCCAGAAAGGCGATCCGGCGGCGGCCGCGCTGCACCAGATGCTGCGCAGCATCGCGCCCGCCCGCCACGTTGTCGCAGCCGATCGTCGTGCCGAGCGACTCCGCATCGACCGCGCCCCAGCGCACGAAATGCGTGCCCTGGCGGACGAGCTGTTCCAGGCGCGCGCGATAGATTTCGTAGTCCCCGTAGCCGAGCAGGATGATCCCGTCGGCCTTTCGGCTGTCCTCGTAATCCATGTGCCAGTCGGACGAGAGCTGCTGGAACGAGGTGAGCAGATCGTATCGCCGCGCCGCGCAGGTGCGCAGGATCGATTCGAGCATCGAAAGGAAGAACGGATTGATCGCCGAGCCGTCGGGCGAGGGATCTTCGAAGAAGAGCAGCGCCAGCGTGTTGCTCTGCCCCCGGCGCAGCGACGAGGCGTTCTTGTCCACCGTATAATTGAGCTGCCGCGCGACGGCTTCGACCCGCTTGCGCGTCGCCTCGCTCACCGTCCGGTCGCCGCGCAGCGCACGCGACACGGTGGGCTGCGACACGCCCGCGAGCGCGGCGATATCGAACGATGTGGGCTTGTCCGCGGACATCCGACTGCCGGCCTCCCCTCCTGCGTCGCCTCGACCACCCTGCACGAGCGCCGCGAGGAAAGCGAGCGGCTTGAATACGTATGTCGGAGGCTTGGTTTTCCGCGCCCGTGCTTTCAAGACGGGAGCGGGCGGCAACCGCACCTGCGGCGGCGGTCAAAGGGGAGGCCTCGATGATTCACCGTGCGATCCTGGCAGGCGCGCTGCTCTTCTTGACCGGCGCGGCGCCCGCCGCGGCGCAGGATGCCCCCTCCTATCGCGACCGGCTGCCGCAGGACGAGGTGATCTATTTCATCCTGCCCGACCGCTTCGCCAACGGCGACCCCGCCAACGATCGCGGCGGGCTGACCGGCGATCGGCTGGTGACGGGATACGACCCCACCGACGCGACATTCTATCATGGCGGCGACCTGAAAGGCCTGACCGGGAAGCTCGACTATGTCCAGGCGCTCGGCGCGACCGCGTTGTGGGTCGGGCCGATCTTCAAGAACAAGCCCGTGCAGGGGCCGCCGGGGCACGAAGCCGCCGGCTATCACGGCTATTGGATCACCGATTTCACGCGGGTCGATCCGCATTTCGGCACCAACAAGGATTTCAAGGCGCTGGTGGACGCCGCCCATGCCCGCGGCATGAAGGTCTATATGGACATCGTCGTCAACCACACCGCCGACGTGATCCAATATCGCGAATGCCCCGAAGGCGACTGCGCCTATCGCAGCATCGCGGATTATCCGTATCAGCGCCGCGGCGGCGTGGGCGGCGCGCCGATCAATCCGGGCTTTGCGGGCACGCAGGACGCGACGCCGGAGAATTTCGCGCGGCTGACCGACCCCGATTACGCCTATCACCCCTTCGTGCCCGCGGGCGAGGAACACGAAAAGGTTCCCGACTGGCTCAACGATCCGATCTATTACCACAATCGCGGCAATTCGACCTTCGAGGGCGAAAGCTCGACCACGGGCGATTTCATCGGCCTCGACGACATCATGACCGAAAACCCGCGCGTGGTGCGCGGCTTTATCGAGATCTACGGCGCGTGGCTCGACACCTACAAGGTCGACGGCTTCCGTATCGACACCGAACAGCATGTCGATCCCGCCTTCTGGCGCGCCTTCGTGCCCGCGATGCTGGCGCGCGCGCATGCGGCGGGCATCCCCAATTTCACTATCTTCGGCGAGGCCTATACCGGCGAGATGGACCCCGCGCACATGGCCGTGCGCACCTGCACCGACGCGATGCCGGCGATGCTCGATTTCGCCTTCAAGCGCGCGGTGATCGACACCGTGGCGGGCGACGCGCCGACCGCCGAGCTGGCGCGGCTGTTCGCCGCCGACCCGCTCTATTGCGGCGGCGACGACGCGGCGCTCCGGCTCCCCACCTTTCTCGGCAACCACGATCAGGGCCGCTTCGCGTCGCAGGTGCGCAAGGGCTTCCCGACGGCGAGCGACGCCGAGATGCTGAAGCGCTTCGAACTCGCCAATGCGATGCTGCTGACGCTGCGCGGCGTGCCGACCGTCTATGCGGGCGACGAGCAGGGCTTTATCGGCGGCGCGCGCGACCATGACGCGCGCGAGGACATGTTCCCGAGCCGGGTCGCGTCGTCCAACACCAAGCGCCTGATCGGCACCACGGCGACCACCGCCGACGCCAATTTCGACGAAAACCATCCGCTGTTCCGCCAGATCGCCGCGCTTGCGCGAGTGCGCACGAGCCACAAGGCGCTGACGCGCGGGCGGCAGGTGTTGCGGTTCGCGGGGCCGACGCCCGGCCTGTTCGCGATCTCGCGCTTCGATCCCGAGAGCGGGCGCGAGATCCTGCTTGCCTTCAACACCTCGACCGCGCCGATCGAGGCCAATGTCGAGGTGGAGGTGGGCTCGACCCGCTTCGAAATGCTCGCGGGCGCCGGCTGTCCCGCCGCCGCGAGCGCCCCCGGCAGCGCGCGCGTGACCCTGGCGCCGCTCGGCTATGCCGTCTGCGCCGCCGAGGTGGCGCCGTGAACGACGCATCGGCGGCCGTCGTTCAGGCGGTGGAATGGTGGCGGGGCGCCGCGATTTACCAGATCTATCCGCGCAGTTTCGCCGATTCGAACGGCGACGGGATCGGCGACCTGCCGGGGATCACGCACCACCTCGATTATGTCGCGTCGCTCGGCGTCGATGCGATCTGGCTGTCGCCCTTCTTCACCTCGCCGATGAAGGATTTCGGCTATGACGTCGCCGATTACCGCGATGTCGATCCGATCTTCGGCACGCTCGCCGATTTCGACGCGCTGGTTGCGCGGGCGCACGCGCTTGGGCTGAACGTGCTGATCGACCAGGTCTGGTCGCACACCTCGGACCAGCATGAATGGTTCCGCTCCAGCCGCGCACGCCGTGACGGGCCGCACGCCGACTGGTATGTCTGGGCCGACGCGAAGCCCGACGGCAGCCCGCCCAACAACTGGGCCTCGGTCTTCGGGGGCCCCGCCTGGAAGTGGGACGCGCGGCGCGGCCAATACTATCTCCACAATTTCCTCAGTCAGCAGCCACAGCTCGACGTCCGCAACCCCGCCGTGCAGGACGCGCTGCTCGATATCGCGCGCTTCTGGCTCGACCGCGGCGTGGACGGCTTCCGGCTCGACGCGATCAACTTCGCGATGTGCGATCCCCAATTGCGCGACAATCCGCCCGCGCCCGATGACGGCCGCATGCGCACCCGCCCGTTCGATTTTCAGCTCCACGTCCACAACCAGAGCCAGCCCGAGATCGCCGATTTCCTCGCCCGCGTGCGGCAGGTGTGCGACAGCTACGGCGCGCGCTTCACCGTCGCGGAGGTGGGCGGCGCCGAGGCCCATCGCGAGATGCGGCTCTTTACGGAAAAAGGCCGGCTCGACAGCGCCTACGGCTTCAACTTCCTCTATGCCGACCGGCTGACGCCCGCATTGGTGCGCGACGCAATGGCCGAATGGCCCGACCGCGAGGGCGTCGGCTGGCCGAGCTGGGCATTCGAGAACCACGACGCACCCCGCGCCATCTCGCGCTGGGCCGCGCCCGAGCACCACGATGCGTTCGGCCGGATGAAGATGCTGCTGCTCGCCTCGCTGCGCGGCAACATCTTCCTCTATTACGGCGAGGAACTGGGCCTGACCCAGGTGGATATCGCCTTCGAGCATCTGCGCGATCCCGAGGCGATCGACAATTGGCCGCTCACCCTGTCACGCGATGGCGCGCGCACGCCGATGCCGTGGCGCGCCGGTGCGCCCGCGCTCGGCTTCTGCGCGGGCGAGCCGTGGCTGCCGTGCGGCCTCGACCACGACGCGCTCGCGATCGACCGGCAGCAGGGCGACCCCGGCTCGATGCTCGCCTGGACGCGAGAGGTGCTGATGCTGCGCAGCACGCATGCAGCATTGCGCCGCGGCGGCCTGCATGTAATCGAAGCGGGCGAGGCCCTGCTCGTGATCGAGCGGACGGCGCCTAGCGAGCGCCTGCTTTGCGCCTTCAACATGTCGCCCGAGCCGGTAGAATGGGCGCCGCCGCGCGGCCGCGTGCTGATCGGGACCGGCCGCCACGCCGACGGCAGACTTTCACCCTATGCGGCACACATCGTCGCAGTCGAGGAGCGTATCTGATGTTCACCCCCGCCCGCCTTGCGACCGCCTTCGCCGCGCTGATGCTCGCGAGCCCCGCCGCCGCAGACGTGGTCGCGAAGGCCGCCTCGCCCGACGGCGACGTGGTCGTCACCGTCAGCCTCGATGGCGACGGGCGGCCGATGTATGCGGTGTCGCGCGACGGTAAGCCGGTGATCACCGACAGCCGCCTCGGCTTCCTGTTCACCGATGCGCCCAAGATGGAGCGCTATTTCAAGCTGATCGACGCCAGGACCTCCACCAGCGACACGACCTGGACGCAGCCCTGGGGCCAGTGGACCACGATCCGCGACAACCATACCCAGCTCACCGTCCGCTTCCGCGAGAGCAAGGACCTCGAGCGCGAGATGGACGTCGTCTTCCGCATCTTCGACGACGGCGTCGGCTTCCGCTACGTGCTGCCCGCGCAGCCCAACCTCAAGACCGCGCACATCGCCGACGAGCTGACAGAGTTCGCACTCGCTGAGGACGGCACCGCCTGGTGGATCCCCGGCGGCGAGTGGAACCGCTACGAATATCTCTACAACACCACGCCGATCAGCAGCATCGCGCAGGCGCACACGCCGCTGACGGTGAAGCTGGAGGACGGCACGCATATCGCCTTCCACGAGGCGGCGCTGGTCGATTACTCATCAATGTGGCTGCGCCGCGTCGAGGGCACGAAGCTGAAGGCCGTCCTCGCGCCGGGCACCACCGCCGCCAAGGTGACGCGCACCACGCCGTTCGCGACCCCGTGGCGCACGATGATCATCGCCGATGATGCGGCCGGGCTCTACACCAGCCATATCGAGCTCAACCTCAACGAGCCGAACAAGCTCGGCGACGTATCGAGCTGGATTCACCCGTCGAAGTTCGTCGGCGTGTGGTGGAACATGATCAAGGGCGAATGGAGCTGGGCGACCGGCCCCAAGCACGGCGCCACCACCACGCATGTGAAGAAATATATCGATTTCGCGGCGAAGAACGGCATCCGCGGCGTGCTGGTCGAAGGCTGGAACCCCGGCTGGAACGGCGACTGGCTGGGCCACGGCAACGATTTCGATTTCGCGACGCCGACCCCTGATTTCGATATCGATTACCTGAGCAAATATGCCGCGTCTCGTGGTGTCCACCTGATCGGCCACCACGAGACGGGCGGCGCCGTCAGCCATTACGAGGACCAGCTCGACCGCGCCTTCGCCTTCGCGCACAAATATGGCGAGGAGGTCGTCAAGACCGGCTACGTCACCGACGCGGGCCAGATCGAGCATGTCCTTCCCGACGGCACCGTGCTGCGCGAGTGGCATGACGGCCAGTGGATGTCGAACCATCATATTCGCGTGCTCGAAGCCGCGGCGAAGCACCACGTCTCGATCGACACGCACGAGCCGATCAAGGACACCGGCCTGCGCCGCACCTACCCCAACTGGCTCGCCCGCGAAGGCGCGCGCGGGATGGAATATAATGCCTGGCAGGGGAAGAACCCGCCCGAGCACGTGCCCAACCTGATCTTCACGCGGATGCTGTCGGGTCCGATGGATTACACGCCCGGCGTGCTCAGCCTGACGGGATCGGACGACAGCCCGATCCCCTCGACCATCGCGCGCCAGCTCGCGCTCTACGTCGTGATCTATTCGCCGGTCGTGATGGCGGCCGATACGCCCGAAAATTACGCCAAATATCCCGACGCCTTCCAGTTCATCCGCGACGTGCCGACCGACTGGTCCGACACGCGCGTCTTGAACGGCGAGGTCGGCGATTATGCCACGATCGTGCGCAAGCACCGCGGCGGCGACGATTGGTATCTCGGCAGCGTCACCGACGAGAATGCGCGTAACCTGACCGTCTCGCTCGACTTCCTCGATCCGGGCCGCACCTATCGCGCCGAAATATACCGCGACGGCCCCGACGCCGATTTCCGGACGGACAAGCGCCACTCGATCACGATCGAGCAGAAGAACGTGACCAGCGCCGACACGCTCACCCTCGCGCTCGCGCCGGGCGGCGGCGAGGCGATCCGCTTCGTGGCCCTCGACAAGTAGCGCGCGGTGGACCCGGCGGGGTTCAGGGTCGTCATCCTCGGCGGCGGCACCGCCGGCTGGATGACGGCCTGCCTGCTGGCGAAGGCGTGGCCGCAAGCCGCGATCACTTTGGTCGAGGCGCCCGATATCCCCATCGTCGGCGTAGGCGAAGGCTCGACCCCGCAGCTCCGCGCCTTTTTCCGCCTGCTCGGGCTCGACGAAGCCGAGTGGATGCCGCGCTGCCACGCCACCTACAAGGCTGGCATCGGCTTTGCGGGCTGGTCCGAGGTGCCGGGCGCAACGCGCTATTTTCACCCCTTCGCCAGCACGCTCGACCTGCATACCGAACCGCGCTTCCACTATAACGCGCTCGCCCGCCGCCGCGGCGCGGACGTGGACGCGCATCCCGATCGCTTCTTCCTCAACGCGCGCCTCGCGGCCGAGCGCCGCGCGCCGCTCCCCGCCGAGACCTTCCCGTTCGACGCGACCTACGGCTATCATTTCGACGCACACCTCGTCGGCGAGGTGCTGCGCGATCATGCGACGGCGCGCGGCGTCACCCACCGGCGGGCCAAGGTCGAGCATGTGGCCGTGTCGGAAACCGGTGAGGTCGATCATCTCGCGCTCGACGATTGCGACCGCCTCACCGCCGATCTGTTCGTCGATTGTAGCGGTTTCCGCTCGGTGATTGCGCAGCAGGCGCTGGGCGTGCGCTTCCTCCCCTTCGCCGGGAACCTGTTCAACGACGCCGCGGTGGTGCTCCCCACCCCGCCCGCGCCCGACGGCACCGACGCGCAGACGCGCTCGATCGCGCTGTCGAACGGCTGGGCATGGCGCATCCCGCTCAGGAACCGCCACGGCAACGGCTACGTCTATGCCTCGCGCTACTGCTCGGCGGACGAGGCGGAGGCCGAGCTTCGCGCGCATCTCGGCCTGCTCGACGACCCCACGCCAGCGCGGCACCTGAAGATGAAGGTCGGCCGCGTCGAGACGAGCTGGACGGGCAATTGTCTTGCCGTCGGCCTGTCGCAAGGCTTCGTCGAACCGCTCGAGGCGACCGCCCTCCATGTCGTCCAGGCAACGGTCGAAGGCTTCATCCGCGCTTTCGAACAGGGCGGCTTCACGCCAGAGCACCGCGACGCCTTCAACGCCGACATCACCCGCCGCATCGAGGGCATCCGCGACTATCTCGTCGCGCACTACCGCCTCAACCGCCGCACCGATACCGCCTACTGGCGCGACAATGCGGGGCACGACCGCCTGTCGGAGTCGCTCAAGGCCCTGATGACCTGCTGGTTCACCGGCGGCGATCTGGTGGAGGAGATCGACCGGCAGGGCATCGCCGACATCTATTCGTCCGCCTCGTGGACGTGCCTGTTCGCAGGATACGGCACCTTTCCCGATGCCGGCCGGTTACGCCCCGCACGCGATGCGGTCGATCTGCCGCAGCTCGACGATTTCCTGTGCCGGGCCGCGCAGAACTTTCCCGATCATCGTGCGGCGCTCGCCGCGCAATGCACTCAACGGGGCGAATAGGCGGCGTTCCGATCGACGGCGGAGACGGATTTTGCGCCCCGCTCCGCTCCGGAGAAGATCACACGATCGCGCCCGTTCTGTTTCGCGGCATAGAGGGCGCGATCGGCACGTCGGTAGAGCCGTTGGAAATCGCAGGGGCTGCGCGCCTCGACGACACCGATGCTCGCCGTCACCTCGCGATCGCCGATGACCGGGCCGTGATCGCATGCGGCGAGCCCCTGCCGCACGCCATCGGCGAAGCGCGTAAGGGCGAAACCGTCTATCCCCGCGATCAGCAGCGCGAACTCTTCGCCGCCGAGCCGCGCCACGGCGCACGACGCGCTTTCCCAGCGTTCGAGCCGGCGCGCGATCGTGCAGAGAACGATGTCGCCGGCTTCATGGCCGTGATCGTCATTGATCGATTTGAAGCGATCGAGATCGATGAGGAGCAGCGCGATCGGCACGCCTGCCGCGCGATCGCCGAGCAGCGGCGCAACGCGCTCGATGAAGCCCCGGCGGTTGCGCAGGCCCGTCAGCGGATCGCGGCCGGCAAGCTCGCTCGCCTGCGCTTCGGCGAGGCGCGCGCGATCACGCTCCACGCGCAGGCGGGCAAGCCGCCGGGTCGTCGCCACGGACAGCCAGAGCGTTTGCAATGCCGCGGCGAACAGCACCAGCAATTGCGCGCCGCCGCCCCACAGCATCCCGCCGATATCGAACAATTCGGTGAGCGCGAGCGCCGCCATCGGCATCGACCAGGCGAGCGCGACGTCGCGCGCATCGGCGCTGCCGCGCCGCCAGGCCCAGCCGAGGCAAGCTGCGACCGCGGCGAGATCGGCGAGCACGAGCCAGCCGAGCAGGGTGCCGATCCACTCGATCGAGGCGCCGCGAACGAGCGACGCGGGGATACCGGCCAGCCCGATCGCGAGCCCCAATGCCAGCGTGATGATCGGCGCCCAGCGCGGTAGCAGCGTGCGATCGAGTGAGGTCGCCGCGCTCGTCGTCGCCGCAGTGATCGCGATGCAGGCGAGAAAGGTGCAGGCCTGCGCCGATCCGCTTCCCGCCAGCCCGGGAAAGGCGAGCAGCTCGATCTGCGACCAGATGATCCCCCAGACGAGCACGCACGCCGCCCATCCGCCATGCCAGGCGAGGAACTGGCGGCGCACCGCGATCGCGAGCGACAGGTTGTAGACCGCGCCCAGCACCAGCAGCATCAGCGCCGCGCCGACGAGCGCCGCGAGCATCGCCGTCTGCGCGCCCGCCTCGGCACGGCTCACCAGCCGCATGCGCAACAGATGATGGCTCGCGACGCGATCGAACCGCATCGTGACGGCGGCAAGCGGCGCATCGTGCACGGGCGCTTCGAACGCGATCTGCCCGCCGACACGCCAATGCGCCCCGAACGCGCCGCTCGCCACGTGCTGCCACTCGACCTTGCCGTCGGCGTAGCTGAAGGCGACCGTGAGCGAATCGAACCGGCTCTGGTGCACCATCAGCACCACGTCGTTCCGGTCGATGGCGAGACGGCCGAGATCCGCACGGAGCCAGAGGCTGCCGTGCTGATAGCTTGCGGGTGCGCCGCGGCAGGTGAATCGCAGCGTCGCGAGCGCAGCATTCGGCCGCGCGGCGCTCGTTACCGCATGGCACAGAGATGTACCGACATCGAGCGTCATCGCCGCGGCCGGAACGGGCCGAAGCGCGCCGATCAACCCGATCAGCACGAGCATCATCCGGATCACAGCGATCCGATATTCCCCAGCCGTCCGCATTGCCGATGCCATGCCACGCATGGGTGAGCAAAGCCTTACCGGGCCAGTTCAAGTGCCCGTGGCGAAGAACCGTGACAGCGCTGCAACGAGTTGCGCGCGGCCTTTGTCGGCCGGATTGAAGAACACGTAATGGCCGGCGCCGGGAATGACGACAACCTCCACACGGTTCGGAGCGGCCTGGCGAATCGCTTCGGCGTCTTCCGGCCGGGACCAGTGATCGGCTTCCGAGCGGATGACGAGGATCGGGATGGCGAGGCGCGACGCATCCCATCCACCGATCCCGTCGGCCAGCGCGAAATGATCCTTCAGGAACCCGCTGGGAATGCGAAGCTTGCCGTCGGGCCCGATATTGCCGTGGGCGAAGGCGATGCGCTGATGGTCGGCGATCACGGCCGGATCGACCCGCACGCCCGACTGCCTTTCCCATCTGCGCACGTTCACGACGAGTTGATCCTTGTCCACGATTCGGAAGGCACCGAAATCGGGGACGAACCGCGACGGATCGTTCGGGTCGGCAAGGACGCCGCGCAGCGGCCACGGCGCCTTCACGGCATACATCGTGTTGAGCAGGGCGAGCCGTTCGACCTTGCCGGGGGAACGCGCGGCGTAGCGCCCTGCCCAGTGCCCGCCCGACGCGAAGCCCAGCAGCGCGACCTTCCGCGCGCCGGTATGCGCCCGCGCCCAGTCCGCGACGACCGAAATGTCTGCAACGGCGTCGTCCGATCGGACGGCCGGCGGCGCGGCATCTCCTTCGACCGGGGTTCCGGCGGGCAGAAGCGATGTTTCCCATCCGCGGATATTCACGAGGAAGACGGGCCGACCGCTGTCCGCGAGATCCGCCGCGAGCGAATAGCCGGGAACGTCCACGTCGAACGTAGCGACCGATCCGGCGCCGCCGCCGTGGATCAGCAGAAGCGGAGTCCCCCGCGCATCCCGGCGACGAACCTCGCAGAAGAAGAGCGACGCTCCGTCCGGCGTCGTCACGCGATGACCGGTACGCACCAGATCGTCCGGAGCCTGCCGCGGCACGCTGAAACAGTCCGGATGTCCGGCCGCGAACGCCGTTGCCGGGGCAATGGTCAGGATCGCGCCGATCAACAGCATCGCGAGCTTCATCAGGCGCCCCTTATGAATCGCCTACGCCATAAGTAAAATCGGTTTCGGTGTCGATGGAGCAGCGATGACGCGCTCCACAGGCTTCGATGTACATGCTCGGCCGACTGCCGCCGATACGCGATTCATCAGGGAAGAAAATTGGCGCGCCCGGAACGATTCGAACGTCCGACCCTCAGATTCGTAGTCTGATGCTCTATCCAGCTGAGCTACGGGCGCGCGGGAAGTGGCCAGATAGCGGCGCGAGTCCGATTGCGCAACCCCGTTGCGCACGGCTTTCCGGGTCCATAGATCGATCCGCATGATCAGGCTCCCCATGCCCGCGCTCGCCGCATCGGTCCTGCTGGCAGGCTGTGCCGCATCGACGTCCGACGCGCCGTCGCTGCTACCGCGGCCGATCGAGAATGTGAGCTTCGACGAGCCCGAGGCGGTGCCGGTGACGGCGGCGCCCGATCCCGCGCTCGATGCGGCGATTCGGAAGGCGCGACAGACCCTTGCGACGACCGACGCCGCGTTCGACATCGCCGCGACCAAGGCCGGGAACCTGATCGAGGCGGCCGCGGGCGCCGGTGTCGGCAGCGACCCGTGGCTCGATGCGCAGGTCGCGCTCGCCGCGCTGGACAACCACCGGGCGACCAGCCTCGGTACGCTCAGCCACCTCGACGGGCTCGCGATCGAGCGCGGCGCCACGGGCAAGCCGCCCTATACCGCGCTCGACGCGTTGCGTGCCGAGGCGCAGGCGCAGGTCGCGGCCGAATCGCGGCGGATCGCCGCGCTCTCGTCGCGCCTGCCGGCAGGCTAGCGCCTGTCGATCCGATAGACGAGGTGCCGCTTGAGCGGGCTGCCGTCCGGCACCGATCGACTGCGCGAAGATGCCGCTCTATCTCGATCACGCGCCGAGCAACCGCGCGGCGTGCGCGGCATGGTAGGTGAGGACACCCGAGCAGCCGGCGCGCTTGAAGGCGAGCAGCGTTTCGAGCACCAATGTGTCGCGGTCGCCCGCGCCGCATGCCGCCGCAGCCTCGATCATCGCATATTCGCCCGACACCTGATATGCGAATACAGGAACTTCGAACGCATTCTTCACGCGCGTTATGATGTCGAGATACGGCAAGCCCGGCTTGACCATCACGCTGTCGGCGCCCTCGTCGAGATCGAGCGCGACCTCGCGCAATGCCTCCTGCCAGTTGGCGGGATCCATCTGGTAGGTCTTCTTGTCGCCCGTCAGCAGCCCGCGGCTGCCGACGGCGTCGCGGAAGGGGCCGTAGAAGCCGCTCGCATATTTCGCGGCATAGGACATGATCTGCACATTGAAGTATCCTTCCCTCTCCACCCCCCCCCGTATCATCCCAACGCGGCCATCCATCATATCCGATGGCGCGATGATGTCGGCGCCTGCGGCAGCCTGGTTGAGCGCCTGACCGACGAGCACCTCCGCGGTCGCATCGTTGCGAACATCGCCCATATCGTCGAGCAGCCCGTCATGGCCGTGGCTGGTATAGGGATCGAGCGCGACGTCGGTGAGGACGCCGATATCGGGCACCGCGTCCTTGAGCGCGCGGATCGCCTGACACATGAGGTTGTCGGGGTTGAGCGCCTCTCGCCCGTCATCGGTGCGGCGGTCGGGCTGGGTATAGGGAAAGAGCGCGACGCAGGGGATGCCGAGATCGCGCGCCTCTTTCGCCCGCGCGACGATATTGTCCACCGACCAGCGCGAAACACCGGGCAGGCTCTCGATCGGCTGCTCTACTCCCTCGCCCTCGACGACGAAGAGCGGCCAGATGAGATCGGCCGGGGTCAGCATTGTCTCGGCGTGGAGACGGCGGCTCCAGGCCGAGGCGCGGGTGCGGCGGAGGCGGAGGGCGGGATAACGGCTCATGGCCCGATCCTGTGCGCTCACGCGGCGGGTGGCGCAAGCGTCAACACGCGGCTACGCCTGTGTCGCCGCGCCCGACGCGGTGTGTAAAGGAACACCGTATGAGCCGTTCCATCCGTTCGGCCGCGCTGATCGTGAACGCCCAATCGCGCAAGGGCCGCGATCAATTCGAGGAGGCGTGCCGGGCGCTCGATGCCCTGCCCTACACGGTCGATGCGCATGCGGTGCGCGACCCGAAGCAGCTCGACGCGACGATCCGGAGCGCGCTTGCGAAGAAGCCCGATCTGATGATCCTGGGCGGTGGCGACGGGACGATTTCGGGCCTCGTCGATCATCTGGTTGACACCGGCACTGCGTTGGGCGTGCTGCCGCTCGGCACCGCCAACAGCTTTGCACGAAGCCTGGGCGTTCCGCTCGATATCGCGGGCGCGGTCGAGGTGATCCGCACCGGCCGGTTGAAGCGGATCGACCTCGGCATGATCGACGGCGATTATTTCGCCAATTGCGCGGCGATCGGAATCAGCCCGCAGATCGCCGAAACGGTGCCGCACGGGCTGAAGAAGGTGCTGGGGCGCGTCGGCTATATGGGCTGGGCGGCGCTGCAATATGCGCGCTTCCGCCCGTTCACGCTGATCGTCGGCGAAGGGGCAGAGGCGAAGCGGCTGCGCGCGCTGGAGGTGCGGATATCGAACGGCAGCTTTCAAGGCGGGACCGAACTGGTCGATCGAGCGCGGGTCGATTCGGGCGAGATCGTCGTCCAGGCGGTGACGGGGCATTTCAAACGGCGCCTGCTCAGGAACTGGGCGGCGAGCATGTTGCGGCTCGACGCGCGGCACGACGACGCGGTGGATTTCACCGGCACCGCGATCCGCATCGCGACCGAGCCGCCGCTGCCAATCTCGATCGACGGCGAGGTGCTCGCGCATACGCCGGTGACGGCGCACGTCGCGGCGGGGGTGATCGAGGTGATGGTGCCGGCGGGATAGCGCGTCACCACCGCCACCCAGCGAATGCCGGGTCTCCTAATTCTGAGAGATGCCAGCTTTCGCCGGCATGACGAATGGACGTCAGCCCAGCCGCGCCAACGCGGCTTGCAGGCGATCGATCTCGGCCGATTTCTCGGCGTGGTCGGCGCGAGCCTTTTCGACCGCTTCGGGCTTGGCGCGCTCGACGAAATTGGGGTTGCCAAGGCGGGCGGCGAGGCTGTCGCGCTCCTTCCCGGCCGCGGCGATGCCCTTGGCGAGGCGGGCGCGCTCGGCATCGAGATCGATCACGCCTTCGAGCGGGAGCATGAAGGTCGCCTCGTCCACAACGACCTGTGCGGCACCGGCCACGGGTGCGGCCGCATCCGTCAACTCGACGCGCGCGAGGCGGGCGAGCGCGGTCGCCTGGCGCGTGAGGCGGGCGTGCGTTTCGGCGGACGCGTCGCGGGCGTGAAGCGGCAGGCGGGCGCCAGGTGGGACGTTGAGTTCGGTGCGCGCGGTGCGCAGCTCGGAGACGAGGCGGATCAGCCAGTCGATCTCCTTCACCGCCTCCGCATCGATCGAGCGAGCATCGGCCTTGGGCCATTGCGCCACAATCAGGTCGTGATCGCGCTTGCCGAGGGCGTGCCACAGCTCCTCGGTGATGAAGGGCATGAACGGGTGGAGCAGCACCAGGATCTGGTCGAGCACCCAGCCGGCGACGGCCTTGGTCTCATCGTCGATCTGGCCTTTGATCAGCTCGAGATACCAGTCGCAGAAGCGGCTCCAGACGAACTGATAGATCGCGTTGGCGGCGCCGTCGAAGCGCAGGTCGGCAAGGGCGAGATCGACGGCCTGGATGGTTTCGACCGTCTCTGCGATGATCCATTTGTTGACCGCGAGGCCTGCTTCGGGGGCGTCGAGCGTCTTGCTCGCACCGATGCCGTTGGCCTGGCAGAAACGCGCCGCGTTCCAGAGCTTGGTCGCGAAGTTGCGGTAGCCGGCGACGCGGCTTTCATCCATCTTGATGTCGCGCCCCTGGCTCTCCATCGCCGCCATGAAGAAGCGCAGCGCGTCGGCGCCATAGGTGTCTATCAGGCCGAGCGGATCGACGGTGTTGCCCTTGGACTTGGACATCTTCTGCCCATCGGCCGCGCGGACGAGACCGTGGAGATACAGGGTCTTGAAGGGCACATCTCCCATGAAATGCAAACCCTGCATCATCATGCGGGCGTCCCAGAAGAACAGGATGTCGAAGCCCGATATGAGGATGTCGTTGGGGTAGCGGCCGTTGAGTCGGATAGGATGATCACCCTCACCCTTCCCACCGCCTTCGGCGGCGGGCCCCTTCCCTCTCCCATCGGGAGAGGGAGGGAGCGGCGAAGCCGCGGAAGGGTGAGGGTGATTTGTACCGTCAGGCCAGCCCATCGTCGCGAACGGCCAGAGGGCGGAGGAGAACCAGGTATCGAGGACGTCGGGATCGCGCCAGATGGCGAAAATGCCCGACTTGGGATCGGCAATTTCGGCGGCGGCCGCCCGATCTTCGACGATCAGAACCGATGCGCCGTCCTTGCCGCCAAAATGATCGGCGGCGAGCAGCACGGCCTCTTCTTCCGTTTCGGCGACGAAGACGCGGCCGTCCTCGGCATACCAGGCCGGAATGCGGTGGCCCCACCACAATTGCCGCGAGACGCACCAGGGCTGGATGTTCTCCATCCAGTTGAAGAACGTCTTCTCCCACGTCTTGGGTACGATCTCGATCGCGCCGGAGCGGACGGCTTCGATCGCCGGTTTCGCCAGTGTTTCGGCGTCCACATACCATTGGTCGGTAAGCCACGGCTCGATCACCACGCCAGAGCGATCGCCATAGGGGGTCTGGATGACGCGGTCCTCGACGCGCTCCAGCAGACCAGCCAGATCGAGCATCGCGACGACGCGGTTGCGCGCTTCGAAGCGGTCGAGGCCGAGAAGCTCCTCGGGGATGAGGCCGTCGGCGGTCTGCATCACCCTGGCTCGGGCGTCGAGCATGTTGAGCATCTCGGACGCCTTGAACCCGGCGCGCCTGCCCACCTCGAAGTCGTTGAAGTCATGGCCCGGCGTGATCTTGACCGCGCCGCTCCCGAGCTCGGGATCGGCGTGCTCGTCGGCCACGATCGGGACCTCGCGGCCGGTGATGGGGAGGCGGATTTTCTTGCCGATCAGCGCCGTGTAGCGCTCGTCGGTCGGGTGAACGGCGACCGCCATATCGGCAAGCATGGTTTCGGGGCGCGTGGTGGCGACATGGATCACGCCCGAGCCGTCCGCGAGCGGATATTTGAGGTGCCAGAACTTGCCCTGCACCTCGCGCGTCTCGACCTCGAGATCGCTGATCGCGGTGCCGAGGCCCGGATCCCAGTTCACCAGCCGCTTGTCGCGGTAGAGCAGGCCTTCATCGTGGAGATCGACGAAGACCTTGAGCACGGCCTTCGAGAAGCCCTCGTCCATCGTGAAGCGCTCGTTGGCCCAATCCATCGAGCAGCCGAGGCGGCGGAGCTGGCGCGTGATCTGCCCGCCGCTTTCGGCCTTCCATTCCCAGACTTTCTCGACGAACTGCTCGCGCGTGAAATCGGTGCGCTTCTCGCCCCTGGCGGCCATCTGGCGCTCGACCACCATCTGCGTCGCGATGCCGGCATGATCGGTGCCGACCACCCAGCGCGCATCCTTGCCCTGGAGGCGGGCATGGCGGACGAGGATGTCCTGGAGCGTGTTGTCGAGCGCGTGGCCGATATGGAGGCTGCCCGTCACATTGGGCGGCGGGTTCACGATCGTCCACGGCTCGGCATTCGGGCGATCGGGATGGAAGAGGCCCTTCTCCTCCCAATGCGCATACCAATGCCGCTCGATGGCGGCGGGATCGAAGGTCTTGGGAAGCTCGCTCATGGCGCCAGCCCATAACGGCGGCGGCGACGGTTATCCAGCGGGCTATGAAGCGCGTTCAGTGCGAGCGGCGACGGCCGATCCAGCCCGGCGGGTCGCTCGCCGGGAACGAATCTTCCGATGCCCGGTCCACGACATCGTCAGGCGGGGTCGGATCGTCCGCGGGCGGCGGGCGGTCGCGGCGCTTGCCGGGTTTGGGTGGACGATCGACTTCAGGCGTCATGGCGGGGCCGCTCCTTTCCCCATCAACCAACGATGACCGATATCGTGCCGCACCTTGCCGCGAAAAACCGGATAAGGCCGGCTGGTATCGACGATGATGATCGGCAGCGGAAGCAGGAGCGCCGAAGGAAACGAAGGCCCGTTCACCGGCGAGCCGCAACGGCGGTTCCGCGGAAGAAAACGGTCGACACCTAACGAGGCGCGGGCGCCGCCGTCACCTGCATGCGCTCGAAATCGAGGATCAGCGCGTCAAGCTGGGCGACGATGTCGTCGCCGAGCCGCGCCGCACTCTCGTCACTCCCGTCGTCCATCGCGACCTTGGCGAGCATCACGGGCGCGCCCGCGACTGCGAGCGCCAGTTCGGGATACGCGCTGCGCCGCACCGAGACGACGCCGCCCGCGCCGCCGATCTTCGCATCGCGTGTCACCGCGCTCGCCTCGGTTTCCGGGTCCAGCAGCGCATGCGCGGGCGCGCGCAGATTGGTGGTATTGGCGCCCGTGTCGAGATGCGCGCCGAGGATGCCGCGCGGGGTGGAGATCGGCACGCCGATGCCTTCCTCGTGCCAGTAGAGGCGTGCCGTTTTGCCCGTCGCGCCCGCATCGCGCGGTGCCGCCTCGCCCAGCGCGAGCATCGCGCCGCCGTCCAGCCAGGCGGCGCGGCGGAAGGCGACGAAGACGGGCAGGCCGAGGATCGCCGGGATGGTCGGAAACTCGGCGATCGTGAGCTGCGCGTCGGGAAGCACGAAGACGGGCACGTTCTCCACCGCCGCGTCGCCGATCCGCAGCAGATCGATCATGCCGAGGCCGCCATGCACGTCGCCCGTGGCGCTGCCGACATCGGCCTTGCCGAGCATGCGCACGCCAATCCGCTCCGCCAGCGATTGCGAGACGACGGTGATCTCCGCGCCCGTATCCATGAACCAGGGGGCGTCGATGCCGTTCACCGTCACCGTCGCACTGCGGCTGCCGAGCGCGTTCCGGACGAGGGGGACGCGCGCCGAGCCGATCGCGCGCAGGCCGGGCTCGTCCTCGAGCACCGCCCATGTGTCCGCATCCTGCGCATCGTCCGCGCCCGCCGCGGTCGATGCCGCACAGGCACCGGCGGCGGCCGCGCTCATGCTCAGCACGCCGTAATCGCCGCACAGCCGATGCGCGAGGCGTGCCCGATCGGCCTTCGCCGCATCGGGATGCGCGTCGAGCCACCGCGCAATCGCGGCGTCGGCACCCGGCTCGCCGAAGCGGGCGGCGCGCAGCATTGTCTCGATCTCGCCATCCGGCGGCGCGGCATAGGGATCGGGATCGGCCGTGGCGGCGAGTGCCAATGCGAGCGCGGGGATGGCGGCAATCAACACGAACGGCGCTGCGCGGTCATTCCTGCCCGGTGATCCGCGCGATCTCGCGCTGGACCATCTTCTCGACCAGCTCGGGCAGGTGCGCGTCGAGCCAGTCGCGCAGCATCGGACGGAGCATTTCCTCGACGAGGCCCTGGAGCGTATCGCTGCCCGCCGTCTCGGGCTTCACCACCAGCCGCGAAAGCGATTCGAGCGCACCGCGGCTCGCCTGCGCAGCCTGCTCGGACAGGATCTGTTCCCGCCGGCCCTGCAGAGCGAGCGCCGCGTCGGGCTTCGGCGTGGACACGGGATCGCTCAGCTCGAGGACTTCGCTATCCCCGCCCTCTTCGGTCGCGGGTACTGCTTCACGATCGGGTGCGGCGCGCGCGGCGCGGCGCGCCTTGGCGGCGGAGACATCGCCTTCCTCGGCGATGATGCGCTTGATGGACGACAGGATGTCCTCCATCGACGGCTCGGCGCTCACGTCCCCCATCCTCAACCCCACGCGCATGGGACCGCCTTCATTGGCGGTCGGGAAGCGTTTCACCTGCGGGATTCGCAGGGTTCCTGTCAACCGGCGTGTCGAGGATCGGTTCCAGCGCATCGTGAACCTGCGCGCCCTGCGGCGGGGTGCCGGCCGTGCTGGTCGCGACCGGCGTCGGCGCGGGATCGCTGTCCCAATCCCAGATGCGGTCATGGACGCGCTCGTAATTCGCGACGGGATCGTAGAGCACCCCGCCGTCGAGCCCCAGATCGCGGGCCTCGGCCTTGCCCATGTCGGCGAGTAGCGTGAAGCCGGCGACATAGGCGTCGCGCCGCGCGGTGACGAGCGAGACCTGCGCGTTGAGCAGTTCCTGTTCGGCATTGAGGATGTCCAGGATCGTGCGGTTGCCGACGCTGTTCTCCGCGCGCACGCCTTCCAGCGAGAGGCGGTTGGCGTCGACCGCGGTTTCCGACGATTCGATCACCTGCTGCGCCGATTGCCACACTGCATAGGCGGCGCGCGTGTTCGCGATCACCGACCGCTCGACATCAATCGCCTGCTCGATCGCCTGGCTGCGCCGCGCCTGCGCCTGGCGTACCTGGGCGGCGGGACGGCCGCCCTGGAAGAGCGGGATCGTGATCGAAACGCCCGCGGTCGCGCCGGTGCCCGAATTCTGCACCCTTGCCGCGCCGCTGCCCGCGCCCGAATTGAGATAGTTGTAATAATCGCCACCGGCGACGAGGCTGACCTTGGGCAGCCGCTCGGCACGCGCGACATCGATATCGTAGCCGGCCGCCTTGCTTTCCTTGCGCGCGGCGAGCAGCGTCGGGTTGTTCTCCAGCGCGACATCGACCGCGGCATCCGGGCTAGGCGGCAGGCCGGGAAGCGGCGGCGGCGGCTCGAGATCGCCCGGCGGTGTGCCGACGAGGCGGACATAATTCTCGCGGCTCGTGATGAGGTTCGCCTCGGCGGTCTGAAGATCGCTGCGCGCAAGCGCGAGCCGGGCCTCCGACTGGGCGACGTCGGTGCGCGTCAGATCGCCGACCTGGAACCGGTCCTGCGTCGCCTGGAGGTTCACCTCGAGGACATGGACGTTCTGCCGGTTCAGCGCCACGATCGCCTCGTCGCGGATCACGTCCATATAGGCGGCGACCACGGCGGAGAAGAGATTGGCCTCGGTGCCGCGCAGATTGGCGCGGCCCGCCTGGACGCGCGTCTTTGCCGCCGCGACTGAATTCTTAACCGCGCCGCCGCTGAACACCGGCAGCGAGACGCTCGCGCGCGCATTTATCGAGCGCGGCGGCGAGACGAAGGTGTTGGTCGCCGAGCGCAGCGTCTCGCTATAACTTCCATCGACCGACAGCGACGGCAGACCATAGGAGCGCGCGATCGGCACGTTTTCGTCGATCGCGCGCAGGTTGGCGCGCTCGCCGGTGAGCTGCGGGTTGGTCTGATAGGCCTTGAGCAGGGCTTCGCGGAGCGTATCGGCGGACGCGGGCGATGCCGTCAACGCGAGCGTTGCGCCGCCGAGAAGAATCGATCGAAGGGTCAAGGCCGTCCTCACCGTCAGAACTGAAAGGTCTTGGGTTTCGAGAAGCCGGGGAGCGGAACGCAATCCATGTCAGCGAAATCGGTGAGGCCGAAGCCGCCCTCGGTTCGCCGCCCCGATGCGAGTCGCGTGACGCCGCGATCGATCCGGCCGGTCGCGACGCTGCCGCCGGGTTTCACCTGATCGACGAGCGCCTGCGGAAGATACTCGACCGCGCCATCGACGATCAGCACATCGTACGGCGCGCCGTCGGGCGCACCGGCTTCGAGCGGCGCTTCGACGAGCGTCACGCGCGGATTGCCGTCGAGCGCCTCGCGCGCCGACGCGGCGAGCGCCGGGTCCGATTCGACCGCTGTCACCTTCGCAGCGAGTTCGGCGAGCACCGCCGCGGTATAGCCGCCCGCGGCCCCGATCAGCAGCACCGAATCGCCGCCGCGGACCTCCGCGGCAGTGATCAGCCGGCCGGTGGCCATCGGCGTGTTCGCGGCGCGTCCACGGCCGAGCGGCACGGCGGTGTCGCGATAGGCGAGCCTCGCCGCTTCCGCAGGCAAGTAGGTTTCACGCGGCACGAGCAGCATCGCCGTGACGATACGCGGATCATCGACCGCGTTAGTGCGGAGCTGGCTTTCCACCATCGCCCGGCGCATGGCGGCGAAATCGGTCGTCAGGGTCGCTTGCTCGGTCATCGTTCCGTTCCTGTCGCACAACTGTTTTAGCCATGCAATACACTTGTTGGCCAGAGCGGCTTGTATCGTGCGCCCCCAGCCCCGCCAAGGACCCGACGCGCCATTTTCCACGAGCGCGGATGCGGGAGACGGTTGACATGGCGCCCCCGCCTGCGCATCTGCGCTCGCTCCGGCCCGATGGCGGAGTGGTTACGCAGAGGACTGCAAATCCTTGCACGCCGGTTC
>CAZXFY010000045.1:0-27396 GCA_964639855.1 uncultured Stakelama sp.
CGAATGCAACACCAATGCTACCACCGATCCAGCAACAAACAGCGCTTGCGCGCGCTTCCAATTCATCCATTCCGTAAAAATTCAAATGGCGCTTTCAGCTGTATCCAAGATCATCGCCGCGATCCAATCAACGGTGCATCTCTCTCATAATATCTCGATTCTCGGCGTCGAATCCGTGTGTCCGGACACGTCGACTTGAGCGTCGTACTCGGTTTTTATCCATCGATTCCAGCTAAAGATGAACTCCAGGAATTGGATGGGCGCGTCAACCTGGTCATCATGCTGTCTATCGGGAAATGCGATCATCTCATGGCACAATGGTTGTGACCATTCTGTGGATTCGGGAGCCGATAGTTTTCGCTAGCGAACTGAGCAGTGCACTCGGTAGCCGGTCGCGTTCAATCGGATTTCCAGACATTCTTTGTATGGTCGCTTCAGGGATACCCTCCGTTTATGCTCGGATTTCCCCGGTTAATTCCTGTGTGCCGCATGAGTTTGCCTGTTATCCAGCCGGTTCTCCCTTCAAGTTGGGCAGAATCAGGAACTGCGTGAACGGCGAAGTCCATATATGACGGGTTGTTCCAACAACGAATTTCGCTATCCGGTTGCGGCAAGTCAAGGAAATGCATGACAATCGGATAGGCTGTAACGCCGCCCTTCAATCGAGCCGACGGGGATCATAATGGCCAGAGCTTCCGGCATCGCAGGTGCAATCGCCATCACGGTCGGCGCTGTCGCATTGGCGATACCGAGTTGGATGAGTGCTAGCGATCGTATTACGGCGCAGTCGGACCATCCCGAACGGGTATATTTTGGAGGCAACGCTGCTGCCCAAACCGCCTTTGAAAGACTTGTCGCTAATGATCCCCAGACAGCACTGCTACTTGCGCGCCATGCAGTGCGGACAGCCCCGATCGATCCGTCGAGCACATCGGCTCTCGCGAGCACGTACCTCGCGCTCGGCCGGCCCAACGACGCCTATGCAGCCTTCGCCGTAGCGGGGGAGCTCGGTTGGCGGGATGTCCCGACTCAACTCTACTGGCTGAGTCAGGCAGCGGCAGTGGGCGATGTCAATGTTCTTGCGCAACGACTCGACGCGCTCCTCCGTTTAAACATCAACAACGCGGTCATCGAGAACTCGCTGAATGTTCTGGCGCGATCGTCGGTAGGTCAGCAGGCGTTGGCGACACTCCTCATCCAAAATCCGCCCTGGGCGTCGCGATTCCTGGCGGGAACGGGTTCACTCCAAGGAGAAGATCTCGCCGGAAGGATAAAAGCAATCGAGCTTGCATCTGCAAATCGCGCACCGATCGACTGCGATGCCGTAGGAGTGGCCGCGATCCGTCTGATCAGGCAGGATCAACCGAGCATCGCGAGAGATTTTTGGCGACGCACATGTGGCCAAAACGAAAATGGGCTGGTGTTCGACGGTGATTTTGAAACGGACTCGTCCTCTGCTTCCCGAAGTCCTTTCGTTTGGCAGTTACGATCCAGAGCCGGTCTCGACGTGGCGATGGTGCCGGCGCCCCGCCCGCTTCGCGGTAACGCGCTGAAAATCTCTTCGTCCAGAACAGTGCGAACGGTTGCTGCCGATCAACTCATGGCGCTTCGGCCGGGGCGCTATCGGCTATCCTGGACGACGGCGCTCGGCAATGGCCGGCCCGACAGCAGCATTATTGTGCTGGTGCGATGCGAAGGGGCGC
The DNA here is from genome assembly GCA_964639855.1 of uncultured Stakelama sp. Taxonomy (GTDB): domain Bacteria; phylum Pseudomonadota; class Alphaproteobacteria; order Sphingomonadales; family Sphingomonadaceae; genus Sphingomonas. The sequence continues at coordinate 1,704 of CAZXFY010000045.1, forward strand.
CCACGGCGATCGATGTGAGTCCCGTTCAAGATGGGGCAAATCGCAACGATGTTACGGCGATGCTGGAGGTGCCATCCCAAGGATGTCCGCTCCAGCGCATCGCGATCCAGAAGGCGGCAAGCGGCCTGCAAGGAAATGAAACCGGCTGGATCGACGACATCGGGATCGAGCCCATCGGGATTGCCGCGGCCAACACCTCTCCGTAGCGTTCGGCCGTCCCCCAAAGCCTATTTTCTGCCCCCCCTGAGCCACGCCAGCCGCGCCTCGTGGGCGCTGCGCTCGCGTTCCTCGCGCAGCTTGCCGGCGCGTGCGTTGAGCAGGTTGCGGCGCGCGATGATGCCGATCAGCGCGCCCGATTGCGGATCGACGACGCAGATGCGGCCCATGTCCTCGGCGATCATCAGGTTGGCGACGTCGGTTGCGGGCGTCGCCGGGTGGACGACGGGAAGCGAGCTGTCCGAAAGCTGATCGGCCAGGGTCACGTCCTCGCCCAGCTCCGCCTGGCGCCAGCGCAGCGCGTCCGAGCGCGAGGCGATCGCGATCGGACGGTTGTTCTCATCGACCACCGGATAGCTTCGATGCTCGGCCTGTTCGAAGAAGCGGATCGCCTCGGCGATGGGCATGTCCTCGGCGAGCGTCAGCGGATCGCGCGTCATGATCTGGTCGGCCTGCGCGATCGCGAGCGGATCGACGCTGTATTCCTGAAGGATGTGGCGGCCGCGGCGGGAGATCTTCTCGGTGAGGATCGAGCGCTTGAGGATCAGCACCGCCACCGAATAGGCCGCGCCCGCTGTCGCTGCCGTTGCGGGCAGTGCGGCGAAATGGCCGGTCAGCTCGACCGCGAACAGGGCGGCGGTGAGCGGCGCGCGCATCGCGGCGGCCATCACCCCCGCCATCCCCATCATCGCCCAGACGCCGGGATCGCCGGGCAGGACGAGGCCAGCCAGCCCGCCGAACGCCCCGCCGAGGATGAGCAGCGGCGCGAGGATGCCGCCCGACGTGCCCGAGCCGAGCGCGATCAGCCACACCACCGCCTTGACGACGAGCAGCAGCAGCATCGCCTTGATCGCGAGCGAGCCGTCGAGCAGGTCCTGGATGCTGTTATAGCCGGCGCCGAGCACGCGCGGCTCGATCACGCCGCCGATACCGACCACGATCGCGCCGAGCGCGGGCCACCACATCCAATGGACAGGCAGCGCGTGGAAGCCGTCCTCGATCCGGTAGAGCGCGCTCGACAGCGCCGCCGCGATGAACCCCGCGGCCACGCCGAGCAGCGCGGCGAGGAGGAGCGTGATCGCGTCGATCGAGATGCTCGCCGCGAAGGGGAAGAGTGGTCCCTCGCCGACCATCAGCGGGCGCCACGCGAGCGCGGTGAGCACCGCGACCACGACGGGGACGAAGCTGCGCGGCTTCCATTCGAACAGCAGCACCTCGATCGCGAGCAGGATCGCGGCGATCGGCGTGCCGAAAATGCCCGTCATGCCCGCCGCCGCGCCCGCGACGAGCAGGGTCTTGCGCTCGGCCGCGGTCAGCCGGAAGCGCTGCGCGAAGATCGATCCGATCGCGCCGCCGGTCATGATGATCGGGCCTTCGGCGCCGAACGGCCCGCCGGTGCCGATCGAGATCGCCGAGGAGAGGGGCTTGAGGATCGCGACCTTGGGGGAGAGCTTGCTCTGGCCGTAGAGGATCGCCTCGATCGCCTCTGGAATGCCGTGGCCGCGAATCTTGTCGCTGCCGTAACGCGCCATCAGCCCGACGATCGCGCTGCCGATCACGGGAATGGCGATCCCGAACAGGCCGAGCGTGTTGTCGAGAATCAGCGCGGGCTCGGCCGAGACCCGCCCGAACCAGGAGAGATTGACCACAATCGCGATGAGATGGATCAGCAGCCAGGCCGACGCCGCGCCGCCGGTGCCCACCACCAGCGCCATCGTCGCGAGCAGCAGCATCCGCGTGTCCGCGCTGTGATCGGCAAGCCGCGGCCGGGCGACGAAGCCGGGCGCATAGGCCGTGGGCGTTCGGTCCATCTCTCGTCTCTCGTGTTTTAGAAGGCGCCCGCCCACTATGTCGTAACGCGAGCTATGGCAAGGCAAGCATTTCCGTGCGACGGTAAAGTCATGGCCATCGATCCCGTGTGCGACCATGACTATGAGACGCTCGCGCGGTTCCGCTACGAGCTGCGGCGGTTCCTGCGGTTCAGCGAGGATGCCGCGGCCGAGGCGGGGCTGACGCCGCAGCAGCACCAGGCATTGCTTGCGATTCGTGCCGGCGAGGGCGGCGAAATGCTGGTCGGCACACTGGCGGAGCGGCTGCTGCTCAGGCCGCATAGCACGACCGAACTGGTCAACCGGCTGGAAAAGCTGGGGCTGGTCGAGCGGCGCCAGTTGGAGGATGATCGCCGCAAGGTATGCGTCGCCGTCACGGCCCACGGCCGCGGCGTGCTCGGCTCGCTCTCCGCGAGCCACCGCGCCGAGCTCAGGCGGATGCGGCCGATGCTCGAACGGCTGATCGAGGGCATGTAATCGGCGCAGGGTTTGCTTATATGTCGGGAAACGATAGAAAAGCGGGTGGCGTGCACGCCGGCGGGGAAAGGGGAATAAAGCGCGTTGGAGGGATGATGAATCTGCTCGATCCGTTGTTTCGAAAGCTGATCCGGTCGGGGCGCTTCGAGGTGACATGGCCTGACGGCCGCAAGACCGTGTATCAGGGCGCCGAACCGAGCGAGCGGCACAGTGCCGTGCGCATCACCGACCGCGCGATGGTGCGGCGGCTGATCCGCAACCCCGCGCTGGCGGCCGGCGAAGGCTTCATGGAGGGCCGCATCGTCATAGAGGACGGCGATATCCGGCAGCTCCTCGATCTCGTTCTCTACAATATGCGTTGGCAGCGCGGGAACATCCGGCGCGATCTGCTCGGGCGCCAGCGCGCCTGGCTCAAGGCGGTGCTGGAGCGCAACGGGCTCGGGCGCGCCGAGCGCAACGTCGCGCACCATTACGACTTGTCGGACCGGCTCTACGACCTCTTCCTCGACGTCGACCGGCAATATAGCTGCGCTTATTGGATCGACCCAGGCCAGGAGACGCTCGAACAGGCGCAGTCGGACAAGAAGGCGCATATCGCAGCCAAGCTGGCGCTCAAGCCAGGCCAGCGCGTGCTCGACATCGGCTGCGGCTGGGGCGGGATGGCGCTTTATCTGAATCGCGTCGCCGATGTGGACGTGCTCGGCATCACGCTGTCCGACGAGCAGCTCGCCGTCGCGCGGCGGCGCGCCGAGGAAGCGGGCGTTTCGGATCGCGTGCGTTTCGAGAAGATCGACTATCGCGAGTTGGACGGCACGTTCGACCGGATCGTCTCGGTCGGCATGTTCGAGCATGTCGGCCGGCCCAATTACCACCGCTTCTTCGATGTCGTCGCCGAGCGGCTGGCGGACGACGGCGTCGCGCTGATCCATACGATCGGCCGCATGGGCGGGCCGGGCGAAACCGACGCGTGGACGCGCAAATACATCTTCCCCGGCGGCTATTCGCCCGCCTTGTCGGAGATCATGCCCAATATCGAGCGCAACGGGTTGTGGACGTGCGACGTCGAGATCCTGCGGCTGCACTACGCCTTTACGCTGGAACATTGGTACGACCGCACCGTCGCCGCGAAGGATGCGATCGTCGCGCTCTACGACGAGCGCTTCTACCGCATGTGGACCTATTATCTGGCGAGCGCGATCACCGCGTTCCGCCATAGCGACCATGTCAACTTCCAGATCCAGATCGCGAAACGGCGCGACGTGCTGCCGATCACGCGGCGCTATATGGAGCAGACCGAAGATCGCTACCGCGCCCGCGAGGCCGCGCCCCAGGCGCAGGCGGCGGAATAGGCTCGGTGCTCCTGCGGAAGCAGAAGCCCAGGATAACGAGCGATACGCTTGAAACTCCGGGTTCCTGCTTTCGCAGGAACACTCATCCCCGCGTCAGGACATCGGCGGCGGTCAGCATCAGCAGGATCGCGAGCCACACGAATCCCACCACCATCGCCAGCCGCGCGAGCGAGCCTTCGCGGCGCATCTCCATGAACACCCACAGCACGATCGCCGCCTTGGCGCTCGCGATGACGTAGCCGACCCAGGGCTTCACCGTCGTGCCCAGCGGAAGGTGCGCCGCGCCGAAGGTGAGCGCGAGCAGCGCCATCAGTCCGACCCAGGCGAGCACGAGACGGGCGACCGCGCGGCTCATTTGACGCCTGCCAGGTAAAGTGTGGGATAGAGGAAGATCCACACGATATCGACGAGGTGCCAGTAGAGCGCGACGTTGCCGATCAGCACCGCATGCTCGTCCTCGCGCGCGCGGCGCATCAGCGCGGTGACGGTCAGCAGGCAGAGACCGATCGTGACGTGCACCGCGTGCAGCCCGGTCGAGATGAAATAGAGGTTCATGAAAATCTGCTCGAACGGGCTTTCGAAATGCGCGGGCGCGGTGCCCGGCATGAGCCCTTCCTTGTATTCGAGCCAATATTCGGTGCCCTTGATGGCGAGGAAGGCGAGGCCCAGCGCGATCGTCGCCGCGAACGACCAGCCAGCCCAGTGGGGGCGCTTCATCCGCGCCGCCGTCACCGCGAGCGCGGCGAACAGGCTCGACGTCAGCAGCACCGCGGTGTTGGCGGTGCCGAGCCAGAGCTTCAGGTGATGCGCGGCCTCGACATAGGCAGTGCGGTTTTCGAGTCTCAATCCGATCGCGGCGGCGAAGATGCCGCCGAACAGCATCACCTCGGTCGCGAGGAAGATGAGCATGCCGAGCCGATCGGCCTCGCGCTGGCGGGCAGCCTCGTGGAAGGGCTCGTGGAGGGCCGTCGTGTCAGCCATGTTTGCGGCTCGCGGGGTGGGCCAGCGGGTAATCGTAGGGCTCGCGCACCACGACGGGCTGTTCGAGGAAATTATGCTTGGGCGGTGGTGAGGAGGTGGTCCATTCGAGCCCCGTCGCGCCCCATGGATTGGCGTCGGCACGCCGCCCGTACCGGAGCGACCAGAGCAGGTAGAAAGCGGGCATCGCATAGCCGATCGCGAGCATCGCCGCGCCCGCCGACGAGAAGACGTGGAGCACCTGAAACTCGGGCGGATAGACGTGGTAGCGGCGCGGCATCCCTTCGTAGCCGAGCAGGAATTGCGGGAAGAAGGTGACGTTGAACCCGACGATGATCGTGATCGCGGCGATCCGGCCGAGCACCTCGTTGTAGAGCCGCCCGGTCATCTTGGGCCACCAGAAATGGAGCGCGCCGAAGAACGCCGAGACGGTGCCGCCGACCATGATGTAATGGAAATGCGCGACGACGAAATAGGTGTCGTGGACATGGACGTCGATCGCGAGCATCGCCAGCATCAGCCCGGTCAGCCCGCCCGCGACGAACAGGCCGATGAACCCCATCGCGAAGAGGAGCGGCGCGTCGAGCGCGATGTCGCCTTTGTAGAGCGTCGCGGTCCAGTTGTAGATCTTGATCGCCGACGGCACCGCGACCGCGATCGAGAGGAACGAGAAGACCGCGCTCGCATAGGGGGATTGCCCCGAGACGAACATGTGGTGGCCCCACACCATGAAGCCGATCACCGCAATCGCGATCGAGGCGAAGGCGACGAACCAGTATCCGAAGATGCGCTTGTGCGCGCCCGCGGTGATGAGCTCGCTCACCACGCCGATCGCGGGCAGCACCATGATGTAGACGGCCGGGTGGCTGTAGAACCAGAAGAGGTGCTGGAAGAGCAGGGGATCGCCGCCGAGCCGCGGATCGAACACGCCGATCCCGAACAAGCGTTCGGCCGCGACGAGCGCGAGCGTCACCGCGAGCACCGGCGTTGCGAGCACGAAGATGATCGACACCGCGTAATGCGACCAGACGAACAGCGGCAGCCGCCCCCAGGTCATTCCCGGCGCGCGCAATTTGTGGATCGTGACGATGAAGTTGAGCCCGGTGAGGATCGTCGAGAAGCCGCTGATGAAGACGGCGGTGATCGCGGCGACCACCGCGCCGTTGGCGTAGACCGAGGAGAGCGGGGTGTAGAAGGTCCAGCCCGTATCCACCCCGCCGCCGATGACGACGTAGAGCGTCATCAGCCCGCCGAGGATGTAGATGTACCAGCTCGCGAGATTGAGCCGCGGGAAAGCGAGGTCGCGCGCGCCGATCATCAGCGGAATCAGGAAATTGCCGAACACGTTGGGGATCGAGGGGATGAGGAAGAACCACACCATGATGATGCCGTGGAGCGAGAAGGCGCGGTTATAGCCCTCGTTGGTGAGGAGGTCCGGCGCCGGGGTGAGCAGATCGAGCCGGATCAGCGCCGCCGCGGTTGCGCCGACGAGGAAGAAGAAGGTGATCGAGACGAGATAGAGGATCGCGATGCGCTTGTGGTCGGTGGTGAGGAGCCACGATTTGAGCCGGTAGCCTGCGCGCAGGTAGCTCTTGGCCTCCACGTCGTGCGGATCGCGCTCGATGTCGATCGCGGCGTCGCTCACTGTCGCTCGCTCCCTTCGCCGGCGGTGGTCGATTTCAGATAGGCGACGAGCGCGTTGACCTGTTCCGGCGTCAGCACGTTGCCGTAGGTCGGCATGATCGGCGCATAGCCGCCCGCCACGTCCTTGTTGGGCAGCAGGATCGAATCCTGGATATATTGCGCGTCGGCGATGATCGTGCGGCCGTCCGAAAGCCCCACCGGGCGGCCGAAGACGCCGTTGAGCGGCGGCGCATGGACCGACGAGGCGCTGCCGTGGCAGCCGCTGCACCCGACCTGGCGGAACAGGCGCTCGCCCAGGTGCGCCATCGTCTCGGCGGTGCCGTTATCCTTCGCGCGGGCGAGCCATTCGGCATAGTCGTCGGGCGGCATCACGATCAGCTCGGCGCCCATGATGCTGTGGTCGGTGCCGCAGAATTCGGCGCAGCGGATCGGCCAGATGCCGGGCTTGTCGGCGTTGAACCAGAGCGTGGTGTAACGCCCCGGCACCAGATCCTGCTTGATGCGCAAGGCGGGGACGTAGAGGCTGTGGATCACGTCCTGCGAGGACATGACGAGCTTGATCGGCACGCCTGCGGGGACGTGGAGCGCGTTGATCTCCCGCGCGCCTTCGGGGTGCTGGAATTTCCACATCCATTGCTTGGCGACGACGTTGATCGGCAGCGAATCGACCGGCGGGCGGCGCAGCTCGAGAAAGAGCGCGGTCGCCCAGACGTAGAAGAAGAGGATCAGCACGAACGGGATCGCCGCCCACGAGATTTCGAGCCACAGATTGTGGCTGGGCGCGTGCTGCCGGTTGACCGCGTTCGTGCGGCGATAGCGGATCGCGAACCAGGTCATCAGCACGAAAACGGGAATGGTGAACGCCCACACCATCGCACCGAAGCTGCCGATCAGCAGATCGATCTCACCGGCGTGGTGCGACGCCTGTTCGGGCCAGAGCCGCATGCCGCCGCTCATGCGTGCCTCCGCCTGAGCCGCCAGACGAGCAGACCGAGCCCGGCGACCGTCAGCAGCGCGGCGAGCTTGATGATCTTCTCGATCGCGACGGTGTAGCGGCCCGTCTCGGGATCGTAGTGGAAGCAGAGCAGCAGCAATTGCTCGCCCCAGCTTCCGGTCTCGCCTGCCTTGGCATCGGCGAGCGCCTCGGAGAGGTCGTCGGGCTGAGGTGTGAGGCCGTAGAGCCAGCTCGACAGCCGTCCGTCGGGCGTGAGCACCGCGACCGCGGCGATGTGCGCATATTGGCCGATCCGGTCGTCCCACGCATAGCGATAGCCGAGCGCGTTCGTCACCGCGTGCACCGCGGGCGTCGCGCCGACCAGCGCCGAGACGGGGCCGAGCGCCGCGCCCGCGGGTTTTTGCCGCAATCGTTGAAGGTCACCCGCTGCGGCTTTGGGGCCTTCCTTCGGGTCGATGCCGAAGGCGACGAAGGTGAAATCGCGGCCGGGCTTCAGCGATTGCCCGGCGATCGCCTGCGCGACCCCCGCCAGCGTCACCCCGCAGATGTTCGGGCAATTGTGGAGCACCGGCACGAGCAGGATGGGCTTGCCGCCGCCGAGCGCGCGCAAGGTGGTCGGCTGCCCGCGCGCGTTGGTGAAGGGCATGTCGAGCGGGATCTGCGCGCCGGGGCGCTCGTCGATCGTTGCTTCGTTGAAGGGATCGAATCCCTGCGCATGGGCGGGGGCGGCTAGGGCGAGGAGGAGGAAGAGGAGCAATAAGACGAGCTTGTGCTCCTGCGAAAGCAGGAGCCCAGGGTTACGGGCGACACCATATGCACCCCTGGGTTCCGGTGTTCGCGGGACTTTTGCATACGTCGTACATTGCCCCCGCCCTTCGCGGGAATGACGGAATGGGATTTTGCAAAGCTCCCGCTTTCGCGGGAATACGGGAAGATTCGAAGCGCCCCTCATTTCGCCGCCTCGAAATGGTTGCGCGCCGCCTCCACGGTGGACGGTGCGGGCGCGGTGTCGCCCCAGCCCTCGGCCACGACGCGCCGCATGGCGTCCTCGATCGTCACGGGCCCGCGTTCCAGCCGCATCTGCTGCCGTGCCTCGATGCGCTGACGCTCGATCAGCGGTTTGGTGAGGAGTCGCGGCGCGGGCGGTTCGGGGGCGCTGCGAGGGGCGGTGGGGGGCGGCAGGGCTTGTTCGAGCACCCAGACGATCGGTGCGGCGACGATGAGGCCGAGCACGACCAGCGCGAAGAACGCCGCGGTGCCGAGGACGACCCCTCTGGCGGGTGCGTCCCTGGGCTCGTAGCCGCGCCGCCGCACCTCCTCGGGCACGGCGGAGGTGTCGCCGCGCTGCACCTTGGTTTCAGCGTGGAGCCCGCGCGTCATGCCGCGGCCTCCCGCGGCAGGCGTTGGCCGATGCGGCGCCTCAGCCCCAGCCGCAGCCCCACTGCGCAAATGAGGCCGAGACCGATCACCGCGAGCGCATAGGCGATGACGGCGATCGTTCCGCGCGTCGGGAGCGTGAGCCAGCCGAACTCGACCAGCTTGCCCGCGATGATGGCGATTGCGAGCCTGACCAGCCAGCGCGGGTTCGCGCGGAAGCGCTCGAGCAGTAGCATCAGCAACGGGATTCCGCCGAGCAGCGCGAACGTCCATTCGGCAATGTCCGACACGCGCGTCGATCGGTCGGCGAACCACGCGACGCCGTCGGGCAGGTTGCCCGACCAGATGATGAAGAAGGTGAGAAATTGAATATAGGCCCACATCAGCAGGGTCGTGAGCAGCAAACCGCCGATGACGCCGGGGCGGCGCGGCGTCCGTCCGATCGAGAGGCGCAGCACGATCAGCGCGGCGAGTGCAAGGTTGGCGGAGAGGATGAGGACCTGGAGCCCGTAGCCCGACGAGGAGAAGTCGAGATCGAGCGACATCAGCCAATCGACCGCGACGAAGGTGCCGAGCACGGGAAAGACGACGAGAAAGATCGAGGAAACCGCGCCGGTCGCCCGGCGGTGGCGGAGCAGCCACCCGGCACCGATCAGCAGCGCGAACCAGGCGATGGTGCGGATCACGAACGGCACCACGTTCATCCACACGCCCTGAAAGGGGGAGATGGGCGGTTCGCTGGTCCAGGGATAGACGACGCGCACGCCGAGCAGCACGGGGATGAAGGCAAGCGCAGCCGGAGCTGCGAGCAGCACGCCCGCCTCGCAGGTCAGCCGCAATTCCTCGCCCCATGCGCCTGGGATTAGCCGCATCATCGCCTGGAGCAGCAGCGCCCCCGCGGGCACCGCCGCAAACGCCGCCGCCGCACCCACCCAGCCGGTGAGCGCCGCGCGCGGATTGAGCAGGACCAGCGCGAGCGCGGCGACGCAGGCGACGGCGGCGAGGACGAGCAGCCCGCGCTCGGTGTTGGAAGGGTCAGCGCGCATGGTTGTGCTCCTGCGAAGGCAGGAGCCCAGGGTTGCGGGCGTTGTCCTGTGTGGCTCTGGGCTCCTGCTTTCGCAGGAGCACGCGGGAATCGCTCCCCGCCGTCTGAAGCGCGCGGATATAGGCGGCGATCGCCCAGCGGTCGTGCGGGGGCACGCGGTCGGCGTAGGAATACATCACGCCGTAGCCGTTGGTGATGACGTCGTAGAAATGCGATGTCGGCGCCGCAATCAGCCGCGGCTCGAGATAGCTCGGCGGGTGGGGGAAACCGCGCGCGGGGACCACGCCGTCGCCGCGCCCGTCACTGCCGTGGCAGGGCGCGCAGTAGATCTCGAACCGCTCGCGGCCGCGTTCGAGCAAGGCAGGGGTGAGCGGCGGGCGCCGGGCCGCGGCTTCGCGAATAGCCGCGCTTCGGTCCACCGTTCCTGCGGGCGGGGGCTGCATCGCCATGCGGTCGGCGTAGAGCGGCGCGGATTCGAACGCGTCGTAGCGCGGCTGCTGCACCATGTTCTCGTTGCACGCGCCGAGCACGAGCAGGAGGAAAAGCGCGGCCTTCATGCGATGCGCTCCGCGGGCACGTCGATGATCGCCTTGGGATCGAGCGCGGCGAGCGCCTTGCCCGCGGCGTCTCGGTTGAAATCGGGGCCGGCGAGGATCGCGAGGAAATAGCGGTCGTCGCGCGACAGGTCGAAACCGTCGGCGTCGAAGATCGGATGGTGAAGGCGCGGCAGCCGGTTGGCGACGAGCATCGTCCCGATGCACGCGAGCACCGCGCCGAGCACGAGCAGCTCGAAGATGATCAGCATGAAGGCGGGAAAGGCGATCAGCGGTCGCCCACCGATCCACAGCGGAAAATCCCAGTTCACCCCCGCCTGCATCAGGAAGGCGAACAGCGCGCCCGCCGCGCCGCCGATCAATGTCGCCGTCGGCACCTTGGAGTCGCCCACGCCGAGCGCGTCGGCGAGTCCCTCGACCGGGAACGGCGAGAAGGCGTCGATTCGCGTGAAGCCGTCCTCCCGCAACTTGCGCGCGCCGGGGATCAGCGCATCGGGTTCGTCGAACTCGGCAAGCACGGCGTAGAGCGGCGCGTCAGCCATGCGGCTGCTCCTCTTCCTCGGCAAGCACCTCTTTCACCTCGAAGGCGGAGATCACCGGCACCAGCCGCACGAACAGCAGGAAACAGGTGAGGAAGAGGCCGATCGTTCCCGCGAACACGCCCCAATCCCAGAAGGTCGCCCGGAAGATGCCGACCGAGCTTTCGAGCCAGTCGCGGTAGAGCGACGACATGAGCAGCATATAGCGCTCGAACCACATCCCGACGGTCGCCGAGAGTGCGATCAGGAACAACACGATCGGGGTACGCCGCATCCTGCGCCACCAGAGGAGTTGGAGCGGCACGAAATTGAGGAAGACCGCGGCCCAATAGCTGAACGCATAGGGGCCGACGAAGCGGTCCCACATCGTCTCCGCCTCGTAGCCGCCTGCATAAGCCGCGGTGAACACCTCATTGAAGTAGCCATAGGCCGTCATCATCCCCGTCGCGAGCGTGAGGATGCCGAGCATATCGAGATGCCAGGGGGTGACGAGCTCCTCGAGATGGAGCATCGCGCGGAGCCAGACGCTGAGCATCGACACCACCGCGAAGCCCGAAAAGGCCGCGCCGAGCACGAAATAGGGCGGGAAGACGGTCGAGGTCCAACCCGGCACCGGGCCGGCCGCCATCAGCAGCGAAATCTCCGAATGGACCGAGACGACGAGCGGCACCGCGATCGCCGCGGTGATGTGATAGGATTGTCGCCAGCGGCTCCAATGCGTCGCCGATCCCCGCCAGCCGAGCGCGCCGAGCCCGAAGAACACCTGCCAGCGGCGCTTCCTCGCGCGGTCGCGGGCAGCGGCGAGATCGGGGATGATGCCGATATACCAGAACAGCACCGAGACCGTGAGATAGGTGAGGACCGCGAAGAAATCCCAGGTCAGCGGGCTCTTGAACTGCGGCCACACGTTCATCGAGTTGAAGTAGGGCGCCATCCAGTAGAAGCGCCACGGCCGCCCGAGATGGATGATCGGATAGAGGCCGGCGCACATCACCGCGAACAGCGTCATCGCCTCGGCGAAGCGGTTGAGCGTGTTGCGCCATTGCTGCCCGAGCAGCAGCAGCATCGCAGAGATCAGCGTGCCGGCATGGCCGATACCGAGCCACCAGATATAGTTGGAGATCGGAAAACCCCAGGCAACCGGGATGTTGTTGCCCCAAACGCCCGTGCCGTGGCCGAACACCATTGCGAGCGAGACGAAGAACAATCCGAGCAGCGACAGCGCGATGCCGAACAGCACCCACCATTCGAGCCGCGCGGGGAAGTTGGGCGGGATCGTGAGGACGCGCCCGGCGGCCGCCTCCTTGCTTCGCGCGGCGTTCATGCCTTGTCTCCGCGGCGGATGCGCGCCTGGTAGGTGGTGCGCGGGCGGGTGTTCGCTTCTTTCAGCAGGTCATAGTCGCGGCCGTTCGCCTTGCGCCGCGAGACGGCGCTGTCGCCCCGCGAGACATCGCCGAAGACGATCGCGTCGGTCGGGCAGGCGGCCTGGCAGGCGGTGACGATTTCGCCCTCGCGGATCGGGCGGTCCTCTTTCTTGGCATTGATCCGCGCCATGCCGATCCGCTGGACGCAATAGGTGCATTTCTCCATCACCCCGCGCCCGCGCACCGTCACCTCGGGATTGCGCTGCGCCTTGATCTCGGGCGCGGCCTCGGCGGTGAGATCGAACCAGTTGAAGTGGCGGACCTTGTACGGGCAGAAGGCCGAGCAGGTTCGCGTGCCGATGCAGCGATTGTAGATCTGGAGGTTCACCCCGGTGGGGCTGTGGACGGTGGCGTTGACTGGGCAGCCCATCTCGCACGGCGCGTCCTCGCAATGCATGCACGGCACCGGCTGGAAGGCGTGGTTGGGCTCGTCGGGGGAACCCTCGTAATAGCGGTCGATGCGCAGCCAGTGCATCTCGCGGCCCTTGGCGACCTGCTCCTTGCCGACCATCGGGATGTTGTTCTCGGCGATGCACGCGACGACGCAGGCGTTGCAGCCGATGCACAGATCGAGGTCGATCGCCATGCCCCAGGCGGGGCTCGACCGCTGAGGCGGGTAGAAGGTGGCGTTGGGCGGCTCCTTGGGGAGCTTGTCACCCGCGGCGGCGACGAAGCGGACGAACTCGTCATCCTGCATCGCGAAATGGTGCTGTGTGGTGGCGATCAATTCGGTGCGGCCGAGCTTTTCCAGCCGGACCTCGCCGGCCGCACCGACGAGCGGCCAGGCATCGAAGCCGACGCCCTCGGCGACACGCCCGCCCTCGCGCCGGCCGTGGCCGACATGGACGAGAATCGTGCGCCGCTCCTGCCCGGGCAGCACCCAGATGGGTCCGATCACGCTGCGGTCGCCGACGCTGAGGCGCACGACATCCTGATTGGTGAGCTCCATCTCGCGGGCGAGCGCCGGGCTGACGTGGATCGCGTTGCCCCAGGTGATCTTGGTGAGCGGCTTGGGCAGCTCCTGAAGCCACGGGTTGCTCGCAAGACTCCCGTCCCACACCGACGGATCGGGGCGGATGACGAGCGCTAGGCTGGTGGCGGGTTCGGTGGGGACGGGCGTCGCCGTGGGAGCGGGCGGTGCTGCATCGGGGAAGGCGGTGCCGGGGATGGTGCCCGCAAGCAGCGCCCTGTTCCATCCCGCTTCGTCGAGCGTGTCCGCCCAGGTCGCCTGCACGATCTGCCGGTCGGGGCGGCTGTCGCCGATCAGGTCGGCGAGCAGGCGATGGCGCGAGCGAACGCGCAGCCACGGGCGCACCAGCGGCTGGATGAGCACCGCCGATCCGTCGGCGGCACGCCCGTCGCTCCAGCTTTCGAGGATCTGCGCGAGCGGGACGTGCCAGTGGCAGCGCGCCGCGGTCTCGTCGGCGTGGAGCCCGGCATGGAGTCGCAGCGGGACGCGGGCGAGCGCGCGCGTGAAGCCGAGGCCCGGCGGCGCGGCATAAGCCGGGTTGGTGTCGAGCATAAACAGCGTGCCGACCGCGTCCTTCGCCATGTCGCTGCACAGTTCGGCGAGCGTGCCGGGCAGCGGTCCTTCGGGGGCGCCGAGGAAGTGCTGCGTCGTGCCGACATTTCCCATCGCGGAATCGATGCGCAGCGCGAGCGCATGGAGCGCGGGCGGGTGATGCGCGCCGAGCGTCACCAGCCCGTGCCCGCGGCTGGATGCGAGCGCCTCGCCGGCGGCGTCGATCCAGGCCTGCTCGCGCGTGGTGAGCGGGGGCGAACTTCCACCGGCGCCGAGCGCCGCCGCGAGCGCGGTGAGCAACGCCGCCATCCGATCCTGCCGCACGACGAGGCGGTCGGTCGCGGTAACACCGGTGATCGTCGGGCTGGGCTCGGCGACGAAGAGCTGCGCCGCACCGTCGCCTTTCTGATAGGCTTGCCGCCGCGCTGCCCAGCCGCGCGCGTGGAACGTCTGGAGCGGCCCCGGCCCGATCACGTCGTCATCGAGTGCGACGATCGCATGAGCCTGGTCCAGCCGCAGGCGGCGTCTGGGAAACACGCGCGGGAGCGGCGACCATTCGTGCCAGCGCGCCTGCGGCCAGCGCGCGATCAGGCTCGCGATCTGTGCGCGCAGGGTCGGTGAGCCGACGGCGCCGGTCAGCAACCGAAACCCCGCGCCGCCGCTCGCGTCGAGTTGGTCGCGCAGCTTCGCGATCACGGTGTCGAAGCGCGGCCAATCGGTGATCGTCCCGCGATAGCGCGGCGCGCTCGACCGCTCGGGGTCGTAGAGGTCGAGCAGCGCCGCCTGTGTGAAGGCGTCGGTCGCGCCCGCCGACGCCGGATGATTGGGGTTGCCGTCGAGCTTGATCGGCCGCCCGTCGCGCGTCTTGCCGATCACCGGCTGGGCGATACCGTCGAACTCGACCGCGGTGGCATAATAGCGCGCGATGCCGGTGATCTCGCCCTCGGGCTGCTCGACATAAGGGAGCGCCTCTTCGTCCGGCTGTCGCTCGCAGCCGTCTAGCCCGGCGATCGCGAGCGCGCCGCCCAGGCATTTGAGGATGTCGCGCCGCCGCCAATCGGCCGCGCTCTTTGCCAGCGATGGGAATTGCGCCGCCAGTCGCTTCTTGAAATCCGCTCGATCGACCAGCTCATCGAGCCCGCGCCAGAAGCGCTTGCCCTTGGCCTGTTTGAGGTCTGCCAGCGCGGCGTCGAGGGGAGGGGGCGCGCTCACCGGTGGCACATCCCGCAATTGTCGAGCGTATCGGGGTCGATGTGATGCGCGCGCATCACCTTCTCGCCGAAGGCGCGCTTCTTCTCGTCGGACCAGTCGAGCGGCTCCATTCGCGTCACCAGTGCGCGCGGGCGCAGATGCGGCGCGGGATCGCGGTGGCAATCGAGGCAGAATTTCATCTGGAACGGCCTGGCGCGGTAGGTGAGCGGCATCTGGTCGATCCGCCCGTGGCATTCGACGCAGGCGACGCCGCGATCGATATGGATCGAGTGGTCGAAATAGACGTAATCGGGAAGCTGCGCGACGCGGTGCCAGCGGATCGGGATGCCCTTGGCGAGGCTCTGCCGCACCGGCGCGAGCACGCCGGCGCCCGTCCAGAGCTGCGAATGGCAGGTCATGCAGGTGTGCGTCGCCGGCAGCCCGGCATTGGCGCTCTGCTCGACGCCGGTGTGGCAATAGCGGCAATCGATGCCGTCGTCCGACACATGGTGCTTATGGCTGAACGGCACCGGCTGGCCCTGCACCCAGCCGACCTGGGTGAGATAGGTCGAATTCTCGTAATGCCCCGAGCCGACGAGCAGCGCTACGACCAGGATCGCCGACACGAGGGCGATGAGCCGGAGCCATGTATCCGCCGCCGGTGTGAAGACCTGTGCCAGATCGTGATCCCCTCTGCCGATTCGTCAGCCGGCATGATTGGTCAACGTGCAGAAGGTGCTCCGGGTCCGCCTGCGGGATAATTTCTATCGTGACACGATATTGAAGGCATGCTGGCCGGCGCGATTCGCGGTGCGCTGTTCGCTCGACCATTCGAACGGCATGGCCATCAGCATGATCTCGCCCGGGCGGAGGTGAGGCCGGCGAACGGACGCCCGGGAGCGCGTGGCCCGGATCAAATCTCTTTCGTCCTTGTCAAAAACTTCCAATCACAATCCCGCGCGGTGAGGAAAAAGACATGGAGGTTGGGGAGGCGCCTTCATGTTGACACATTTCGCCATGCATCGTGTCAACGGGGTCGCCGCAGTCACGGCTGGGGGCGAGATGCTGAGGGACGGGGGCGTTGGCCCGGTGCTGGAGCGATCCTGTGCCGGCGCGGCTTTGGAATGGCTCGAGATCGATCATCGCGCGCGCATGATCGTTTCCAATGATTTGCATGTGCGATGGCACAACCGCCGCGCCACCGAAGCGCTCTTCCGTGCAGTAGGGATCGACCTGCGCGACGGCGAACTCGTCTTCGGCACGCCGGCGGTGCAACGGGCGTTTGCGACCTTTGTCGGCGCGCTCGGAAGCGAACTGCACACCCTGGCGGTCCCGAGCGAAGACGATTCCGACGTCATTCTGCTGCGGGGATGGCGGGCGCAGCATCAAGGCGAGTCGCTCGCCTGTATCGAGATCGTTCGCGATAATCGCGACTTCACCTGCCAGTATCGCGACATCGATGTCGTCTTCCGTCTGACACCTGCGGAGCATCGCATCGTGTTGCGCTCGCTGTCGGGGCAAACCGTTTCCTCGATCGCCGCGGCGCTCGGGCTTTCGCTCGATACCGTGCGCACGCACATCCGGCGCATCTATTCGAAACTGGGCGTGGGATCGCGCGAAGAACTGCTCGGTCGCCTGGCGCCCTATCGCGTGCTCTGATCACTCTGCCCGCCCGAAATCGATTTGCCGCGAGCCATTTGGCCGCGCTCTCGCGGATCAAATGAACAAACAGGCAGGGTAAAACATTGCGCCTGCTCATTATTTTCCGGTATCTGGCCAGCATTATTATTGATGTAAATCAATATAAAGGCACTTTAAGCGAGCCAGATTTTTCTTCGGACTCAAGTCAAATACCGCTTATTCCTGACATATCTCCTATATTTCCGCGCAGATCGTCACGTAATGGTTACTGTCTCGATTCGCGACAGCGGCTCTGGAATCACTCCTAAGCGGTCTTCCTACTCAATTTGGGGGACGCCTTGGGTTCAGGCGACTCGTTAATTCTTTGTTTACGCAGCGACTCGGTCTCAGGGGAAAGAGCTCGCCGCCGGTTATTTGGGGGATATATAATGAACCCGTTTCAGGGAGCGGCCGGCGTGCGCGTGCGCCGACCAGCGATGCTGTTCGTTGCAATCGGCGCATCGATGCTGGCGATGCCGGCCTCGGCCCAGGATTTGAGCTATACGCCGATCAATCCCTCGTTCGGCGGCAACCCGTTCAACTCGTCGCACCTGCTCGGCATCGCCAACGCGCAGAACGACTTCAAGGACCCGGCGTCCGCCAGCCGCGACAATTCGCAGGCGGATATCTTCGCCCGCCAGCTCCAGTCGCGCCTGCTGTCGGCGCTCTCGGGCCAGATCGTCGACGCGATCTTCGGCGAGAATCCGCAACAGCACGGCGTCATCCGGTTCGGCGGCCAGACGGTGGAGTTCACCCGCGGGCTCGAAGACGTGACGCTCAACATCACCGACGACGCGACCGGCGAGATCACGACGATCGTCATCCCGACCTTCGTGGACGTCCAATGATGCTGAAGCGGATGACCATCGCGCTCGCGGCGGCCGCGCTCGGCGGTTGCACGACGCTCGCCGACGATGGCCGCGCGGGGATTCCCGAGACGACGAGCTTCGCTTTCTACCCGCACGTCACGCAGACCCAGCGCGAGCTCGCGGCCATCCCGCCGCCCGCGCGCCCCGTCGCGATCGCCGTCTACGGCTTTCAGGACCAGACCGGCCAGTTCAAGCCGAGCGAGGTCGGCCAGACGCTGTCGCGCGCGGTGTCGCAGGGTGGCGCCTCGATGCTCGTCAAGGCGCTGCAGGATGCGGGCAACCGGCAATGGTTCACGATCGTCGAGCGCGAATCGCTCAAGAACCTGCTCCAGGAGCGTCAGATCATCCTCGAGATGCGCGAGCGCTATCTCGGCGAAAAGGGCGTTAACCCGCAGGCGCTGCCCGCGCTGCTCTTCGCGGGCGTGCTGCTCGAAGGCGGGGTGATCGGCTACGACACCAACACGGTGACGGGCGGTGCGGGCGCGGCCTTCCTCGGCATCGGCGCGCATGGCGAATACCGGCAGGACACGGTGACGGTCTATCTCCGCGCCGTGTCGGTGCGCACCGGCGAGGTGCTGACGACGGTCACCGCCTCCAAGACGATCGCATCCAAGGCGATCAGCGCGAGCGCGTTCAAATATGTCGCCTTCAAGGAGCTGCTCGAGGCCGAATCCGGCATCACCACCAACGAGCCCGACCAACTCGCGCTCCAGCAGGCGATCGAAAAGGCGGTCTATGCGCTGGTGATGGAGGGAGTCGATCTGAAGCTGTGGGAATTCGCCGACTACAAGGCCGGCTGGCCGCTGCTGTGGCGCTATCGGCAGGAGCGCGCGGGCGTGTTCAGCGCCGCCGAAGTGCAGGACGCGATGAAGGAGGCCAATAAGGCGGCGCCGACCAAGGTGGAGGCGCGCAACCGGCCGCACCCCGGCTTCACGAACACCGCCGCAATCCGCGGCGGCAAATGAATTAGGGTCGAAAGCGACGGCCGACGACCGAAAGCGGTGCGGCCATGGAAAAGACCGGCAGGCGACCTGGCGCCGACCCGGCAAACAGGAGGATCCAGGCACTTTCGAGCCCCACGTTGCAGCGAAAGGCCCGAGAGAAAGAAGCGCGCGCACCGGAGTTGCAGCTCCGATGCGCGCAGAAAGTCCGTGTTGTGAACCAGATCACGTTCGCCCTCTTTTCGGGGCGGCGTGGTTATCAACCTCGAACGAAGGATTGACAACCATGAAACGCACACTTTTCCTCTCGGTTTCCGCAGCGGCTCTGTTCGCCGCGGGGCCGGCTTTCGCCCAGAGCAACACCGCTTCGGTGACGCAGGACGGGTTGTCGCAGCAGGCGGCGGTCAATCAGACCAACACCTCCGGCAGCTCGGCGACCGTCGGGCAGACGGGCGCCGACAACTGGGCGACCGTCAGCCAGGGTGCCGGCAGCGAAAACAACATCGCCACCGTCACCCAGAACGGTGCGGACATGCCGCCGGAAGGCGTTCCGCAGGGCGACGACCCTTACAGCCAGAAGCTCAGCAACATCGCGGACGTCACCCAGAATGGTGACAACGGCTCCGCCTCCGTCGATCAGACGGGCAACAACCGCGCGCAGGTCTATCAGGCCTATGCGCCGGGCGAAGGCCAGTCGGCGACGATCAGCCAGACCTCGGATCCAGCGAACGGGACGGAGAATTATGCCGCGATCAACCAGCGCGGCGACGACGTTTCGGCGACGACGACGCAGACCGGCAACAACAACCGCGGCACCGTCTCGCAGCAGCTCAGCGGCAACGCGACGTCGGGCATTCTGCAGACGGGCAACGGCAACAACGCCGCGGTCTCGCAGAGCGATGCCGGCGGCGTGGATACCGACTCCGCTTATTCGGATATCGTCCAGACGGGCGGCAACAACGACGCCTTCGTCACCCAGACGGGCGTCGGTGCGGACAGCACGATCGATCAGACCGGCAACGGCAACTTCGCCGATGTCGCGCAGAACAACGACAGCGATTCCGACGTCGCCCAGACCGGCAACAACAACGATGCCACGGTTGATCAGGACGGCGACGGCAACAGCTCCGACATCGATCAGCTCGCGAACAATGCGGTTGCGACGGTGAGCCAGACCGGCACCGCCCTCGCCTCGACCATCCTGCAGCAGGACGATGCCGGCGCAACCGCTACGGTCACCCAGACGGGCAGCAGCAACGCCTCGAACATCGAGCAGACCTCGAGCGGCGCGGTCGCTACGGTCGATCAGAGCGGCTCGGGCAACGCGTCCGATCTGACTCAGGGCCGCACCGCCGGAACCGCCTATCAGACCAACGGCCAGCAGGCGCTCATCACCCAGAGCGGCGCCGACAACCAGTCGTTCGCGTCACAGACGGGCTCGTCGGGCGACCTGAACGTCAACCAGTCGGGCGACCGCAACCTTTCGGACGTGTCGCAGACCGGTTTCGACAATTCGGCCGGCGACAATGTGGGGTTGGTCGGCGTCAATCAGTCGGGCGATGACAACCAGGCCTATGTGACGCAGGCCGGCCAGCTTTCGGATGCGTTCATCGATCAGATCGGCAGCGCGAACACCGCCACGATCGATCAGAGCGTGAGCAACGCACCGAATCCCGCCGGTGGCCCGGATCCGCGCGTGGCGACCGCCTCGATCACGCAGGGTGGCGACGGCAATCAGAGCACGATCAGCCAGTTCGGCGGCGATTCGAGCATCAGCGCGCGCCTGATGACTGCCAGTTCGAACCAGTCGGGCAACGGCAACCAGAGCACGATCAGCCAGACCAACACGCTGATCGCGGGTGCATCGTCGGGCAATTCGGCCAGCGCGGACCAGAGCGGCGACGGCAACATCTCGTCGATCATTCAGGATGGTGCCGACAACACTGCCATGCTGGCGCAGGCCGGTGCGGGCAACGACTCGCTCATCTCGCAAGCCGGGAGCGGCCATTCGGCGACGGTCAGCCAATTCTCGGACGGCAATGTCTCGAGCGTGATGCAGACCGGCACGGCCAACAGCGCCACGGTGACGCAGGGCTCGGCCCCCGCGCCCGCGATCTGACGCGTGATGACCGGCGCCCCGACGGGGTGCCGGTCATTTTTCTCATCGGAGAATTCACATGAAACGCACCATTATGACCTCGGTCTCGGCGCTCGCGCTGTTCGCAGCCGCGCCGGCATTGGCCCAGGACAATTCATCGAACATCAACCAGCAGGGAACGGCGAACGGCGCCACCGTCGATCAATCGGGCAGCGGCAACCAATCGACCATTGATCAGAACGGCTCCGGCACCGCGTTCGCGAGCGGTCCCAATGCCGGCTACACCAATGTTGCAAATGTCGGTCAGGACGGCGCGGGCGGCAATTCCGCGATCGATCAGGACGGCAACCGCAACCTGGCCACCGTGGATCAAAGCGCGGCCAGCAACGGCATGCGCTCGACGATCACCCAGAGCCAGAATCGCAACACCGCCGAGGTGAAGCAGTCGGGCGTGGGTGGAGACGTGACAACCGGTTCGTTCATCGATCAGACCGGCACGCAGGGCCAGGCCTATGTCGAGCAGAATGGCGGCACCGTCGGCGCGACGAGCACCGTGATGCAGACGGGCAGCAATCAGCGTGCCAGCGTCATCCAGGACGGCGGTGCCGCGAACTCGATGATCATCCAGAATGGCGGGCCGCAGAATGCCGCTGTCTACCAGGCGGGATCGAGCAGTTCGGTCATCACGCAATCGAACCTGTATAACGAAGCCAGCGTCCAGCAATATGGCGACGGCAACCACTCGGGTGTGACGCAGAGCGGCTCGAACGGCGATGCCGGCGATCCCGACAACAACCTCGAGAATGTCGAGCCGGCGGCGCGCGTCGGCGTGTTGCAGCAGGGCAGCGACAACGAATCGGATATCGCGCAGAGCGGCGACAACCAGATCGCCGACGTGATCCAGACCGGAACGTTCAACGATGCCTCGATCACGCAGTCGGGCGATTTCGCGCAGGCGGCGATCACGCAGAACGGCAACGGCAACAGCGCCACGGTGATCCGCCAGACCGCGGACGGCACGGGCGATGCAAGCCCGGCGAGCGATCCGGCGGTTCCCGACGTCAACGCCTTCGCCAACGTGTCGCAGGACGGCGACGGCAATCAGGCGCGGGTCGCACAGGACACGACGCCGGCGGATGCCAACATCAGCCAGACGGGCGACGGCAACGATTCGGAGATCAACCAGACCTCGGGCGACGCCACCGCCTCGAACATCCAGATCGGGAACGGCAACGACAGCCAGATCGATCAATCGGGCGGCGTCAACGACGCGCTGGTGACGCAGAACGGAGACCTGAACGCCTCCACCGTCGGCCAGACGGGCAACGGCGCGACCGCGACGGTCGCCCAGAACAGCAGCGGCAATACCTCGCGCGTCACGCAGAGCGCCGGTGCGACCGCGACCGTCACCCAGGGCGGCGGCGAGAACACGCTCGGCGCGCGCAATTGGGACGGTGACACGCTGCCGCCCTCCTCGGCGGGTGAATCGTTCGCCAACAACGTCTCGCTGATCGACCAGTCGGCCGACGGCGCGAACGCCACCTTGGTGCAGGACGGCACACTCAACCGGTCGAGCATCGACCAGGACGCGGCCGCTACGGCGAACGTGACGCAGAGCGGCGTCTACAACACGTCGGTGGTCGATCAGACCGCCGCGGCTTCGGCCACGGTGGATCAGGGCAGCGTTCTTCCGGGCGATTTCGGGCGCAACGCGTCCCGCATCACCCAGTCGGCGGACGGTGCCTCGGCGACCGTCACGCAGCGCGGGTCGAACCTCGCGCCGCCGGCGAACGCGCCGACCAACGTGTCGCTGGTCGATCAGTCGGGTACCTCTACCGCGCTGGTGTCGCAGACCGGTGACGAGAACCTGTCGGACGTCAACCAATCGGGCGACGCCAACCTGGCCGACGTGACGCAGGACGGGACCAATCTGTCCTCCGACGTCGATCAGTCGGGCAATTTCGTCGCCGCGACGATCAACCAGACCGGGACGAACAACGACTCGACCGTGACGCAGACCGGCCTGTTGGGCGCCGCCGACGTGACGCAGAGCGGTTCGGACAACAGCTCGACCGTCGACCAGTCGTCGACCGTGCTCAGCGGCGCGATCGTCGAGCAGAGCGGCAGCGGCAACAGCTCGTCGGTCACGCAGGGAGCGATCGGCGGCCACCAGAGCAACGTGCTGCAGACGGGCAACGACAACCAGTCGACCGTCGATCAGGCTGGCATCCTCAACGAGGCGGGCGAATATCTCGACGCCACGGCGAACGGCGTGATCCAGGCCGGTGATTCGGGCGTGTCCCAGATCACGCAGCGCGGCCTCGGTCAGTCGGCCTATGTCGAGCAGCTTGCCGGCGGCGAGCGCAACAGCTCGACGATCGATCAGGGCACCAACGGGTTCTTCGGCTTCGGGGGCGGTTCGCTCCAGTCGGCGAGCGTGACCCAGGGGGGCGCCGATCAAACGTCGTCGATCACCCAGCGCGGCACCAGCCAGACCGCAACGGTCGATCAGTCGGGCGTCAACAACGGCTCGACGATCATCCAGGGCGGCAATTCGGGCGATACGCATGTTGCCTCGGTGACGCAGTCGGGAATCGACGGCACCTCGCTGATCGATCAGACCGGCAGCAACCAGTCCGCGGCGCTGCTGCAGGATGGATCGGGCAACGACTCGACCATCCTCCAGTCCGGCGAGGACAATGTCGCGAGCGTGACGCAGAACGGCGACGACGGCACGGCCTGGGTGTCGCAGGCCGGTTCGAGCAACGTTGCGACGATCATGCAGTAGGTCCAGCGGCCGGCGGCGCTCCAGGCGTCGCCGGCCCTGCCCCCGGGGCGTCGCGCCCCGGAGGGCTCATTCGGGGAAATCTCAATGGCGCGCTCATTGTTCATCATCGCGATCGGGACGCTGGGGCTGGTGCTCGCCGGTCCCGCCGCAGCATCGAACGACAAGACTCCGCCGGGCGACCCCTGCGCCAAGGGCAATGGCAATCCCTGCAACGGCAACAACGGCAATGATGGGCGGCAAGGCAATGCCCGCCATCCGGATGACCATCACGGTGGCGGCTCGCATATCTGGATCAGCCACGATGTGCCGCCGTTCACCATTGCGCGCACGGGATCGGATCACGGCGCCTATATCGATCAGATCGGCGTTCGGAACGATGCCTCGATCCGCCAGGATTCCGCGGATGCCTATGCCCGCGTAGGCCAGTTCGGCGTTCGCAACGAGGCCGAGATCAATCAGAGCGACGGCGGACCCGGCTATGTCGAGCTCGATCAGACGGGATTTCGCAACAAGGCCGACATTGCGCAGCGCGGCGCCGGCGAGAATGTGCTATATGTCGTCCAGACGGGCGCCAAAAACCGCGTCGACACGGTGCAGGAGGCCGCCGCCGGCACAAGCAACGGCGCGGCGCTCACGCAGTTCGGGGCGAGGAACGAGATCGATCTGACGCAGCAGGGCGACAACAACCAGGCGATTCTTTCGCAGACCGGTGACGACAATTCGATGATCGCGACCCAGAATGGCGACAACCGTCTTGTCTGGACGCAGGTGGGACACGATCTTTCCGCCATCGAGATCAACCAGCCCGCGGGACAAGCACTCCAGATCACGCAAACCAATTAGGCGAACGGCGATGCGGCTTTCCCGGGACGTGCGGCACCAAATGAATTTGGCGGGCAAAATTGTCGCGCGCCGGCGCATGATCATCGTCGCTGCGGCGATCGCCGCCGGCCTCGCCATCGCCCCTTCTGCCGCCGCGCAGCAGACGACGCGTTTCGGCGACCTTTCGGGCTCGGAGCACGACACGTCGGCGCAGGATACGCGCGTCGAGCAGGTCGCACCGGTCACGTCGTCCCCGGACGACGCTGCCCTGATGCCGACGCAGGTCGCTTCCGCGGACGCCCTCACCGAGCCGGTGACGCAACTCAGCGATACGGGAGGCGACGGCGCGCCGCCCCCGCTTTCGTCACCTGCGCAGGGCAAGCCCGAAGGCGTCGTCCACCTCCACGGAAAGGATCGCTGCGATCCGAACAGCCCGCATGCGAGGGATCCGGTCTGCGCCAACGCGATCGAGACGCGCGCAGCCGAGTTCACACGCCCCGATCCGACTCGTTTGACCCCGGAGCAGCGGTTGCTGATCGCGCAGCGTGCGGAGGAGATCACGGCCGGTGCGGATGCGGCGGTGCGCAAGATCGGCCGTAACGATGTCGATCCCGACGATGTGACGGCGCAGAGCCTCGCTTCGATCGTGCTGCCTGCCCCCGGTCGGCCGGAGCCGCCGCCGGACGATTCGAAATCGGACGATATTCCGACCGACACGCCCGCAATCGACATTCTGCAAGCGGTCATCCAGCTTCAGCAAAGCCAATAGGTGCCGTCATGGCTGTCCTTGTTCATGCACTCCTCGCCGCCACAGGCACTTTTGCGGCAGCGGTAGCGTCGGCAGCGGCGCCCCAGCCCGACCGCCCGATCGATCTCGTCGCGCAATCGGGCCCGGCGGGAATGGAAATCAGGATCGTCGGGCATGCCGCAACCGCGCAGACGGTGCGATATACACTCGAGGTAACCGACGGCAGCGGCAACCGCTCGACCCAGAGCGGCACCGCGCGTCTACAGCCGGCACGCGAAGCGATACTCGCGACGGTGCAGCTCGGTGCGCGTGCACAAGGATCATGGCAGGCGATGCTCGAGGTCTCGCCCGAGAAGGGCGAGACGTACGTGATCCACTATCCTCGATGAATGCAGCCGCAGCAGTCGGACACTTGGCGGCCGCATGCGTCTCTCGCGCAAGTCGGAAATTCTGCCGGCGCCCTCGCCTGTATCCGATCGGATCGGGTTTGCGG
The DNA here is from genome assembly GCA_964639855.1 of uncultured Stakelama sp. Taxonomy (GTDB): domain Bacteria; phylum Pseudomonadota; class Alphaproteobacteria; order Sphingomonadales; family Sphingomonadaceae; genus Sphingomonas. The sequence goes on from CAZXFY010000045.1 coordinate 27,243, forward strand.
CAGTCGCGACCTATCCAGGCGCGATCGCGGATGCCGAGGCCAGTGGTTCGTGAAACCAGGCATCGCACCCGCGAAAAAATCGACCAGGCAGTCGATTTGCTGGTGACCCCTACGGGACTCGAACCCGTGTTTTCGCCGTGAGAGGGCGACGTCC
>CAZXFY010000046.1:0-27393 GCA_964639855.1 uncultured Stakelama sp.
GCCGCCGCGCGCGGTGCCGTCGAGCTTGGTCATCACCAGCCCCGTCACGCCCGCCATTTCCTTGAACACCTCGATCTGGCTCAGCGCGTTCTGCCCCGTCGTCGCGTCGAGCACCAGCACCACGTCATGCGGTGCCTCGGGGTTCAGCCGCCCCAGCACGCGCCGCACCTTGGCAAGCTCGTCCATCAGCTCGCGCTTGTTCTGGAGGCGACCTGCGGTATCGACGATCAGCACGTCGGTACCCTCCGCCGTTCCGCGCTTGACGCCTTCATAGACCAGCCCTGCCGCGTCGCCGCCCTGCTCGCCCGAGACGATCGGTACCCCGATCCGGTCGGCCCACACCTTCAATTGCCCGATCGCGGCGGCGCGAAACGTGTCGCCCGCGACCAGCATCACCGAATAATCCTGCTCGGTGAGGAGATGCGCCAGCTTGGCGATGGTCGTCGTCTTGCCCGATCCGTTGACGCCGATGACGAGGATCACCTGCGGGCGCGGAAACGCTTCGATCTCGAGCGGCTTGGCGACGCCCGCGAGCGATTTCTCGATCTCCTCGGCGGCGACGAGACGGATGCCCAGCTCCTCCATTCCGCGCTCGTAGCTGCCTTCGGCCAGCCGCGCGCGGATGCGCCCGGCCGTCTCCGGCCCGAGGTCCGACGCGATCAGCGCCTCCTCGATTTCGTCGAGCGTCTCATCGTCGAGCCGCGCGAGCCCGAGCCCCGCGAGATTGCCGACGAGCCGATCCGACGTCCGCCTGAAGCCGCCGAGCAGCTTCTCGTGCCAGGAAAGTCTGGTGCTCATGCAATGGTTCCGATGAGAATGGTGCCTTCGATGTCGGTTATGGTTGTCTCCACGATCCTACCCACTCCCGTTCGTGCTGAGCTTGTCGAAGCACCGTTCTTTTCTTGCCCGTCGTCGAACGAAGAACGGCCCCCTTCGACGCCGCCTGCGGCGTCGCTCAGGACAGGCTTCGACAAGCTCAGGGCGAACGGATGTCGGAGACGGACGCCCGCGAAATTCCCCGCATGGCCGCGATCCCCCGGCCGCTCGACCAGCACCTCCTGCGTGCTGCCGACCAGCCCCGCCAGCCACCGCGCGCGCCGCTCTCCCGCCGCTGTCCGCAACTCCGCCGCGCGGCGCTTGCGCATTTCGGGCGCCACCTGGGGCATCCGCGCGGCGGGCGTCCCCGCGCGCGGCGAATAAGGGAAGATATGGGCGTGGACGATATCGCAATCGTCGATCAGCGCGCGCGTGTTGGCGAACATCGCCTCGGTTTCGGTAGGGAAGCCCGCGATCAGGTCCGCGCCGATCGCGATGTCGGGCCGCGCCGCCTTCAGCCGCTCGACGATCGCCACTGCCTGCGCCCGGCTATGGCGCCGCTTCATGCGCTTGAGCACCATGTCGTCGCCCGCCTGGAGCGACAGGTGAAGGTGCGGCATCACGCGGGCCTCCTGCGTCACCAGCGCGAACAGCCGGTCGTCGATCTCGATCGAATCGAGCGAGGACAGCCGCAGCCGCTCCAGCCCCGGCACATGCCGCAGGATGCGCTCGACGAGCATCCCCAGGTTCGGCGCGCCGGGCAGGTCGGGGCCGTAGCTCGTCAGATCCACGCCCGTCAGCACCACCTCGCGATGCCCCAGATCGACCAGCGCCGCGATCCGATCGATCACCGCGCCCGCGGGCACCGAGCGGCTGTTGCCCCGGCCATAGGGAATCGCGCAGAAGGTGCAGCGATGGTCGCATCCGTTCTGCACCTCGACGAACGCGCGCACATGATCGGCGAAGGCCCCCGCGAGGTGCGGCGCGGTCTCGCGCACGCGCATGATGTCGCCGACGACGACACGTTCGGGGGAGGCCCAGGCGGCGGCATCGAGCTTCTCCGCATTGCCGATCACCCGATCGACTTCGGGCATGCCCGCGAACCCCTTGGGATCGATCTGCGCCGCGCACCCCGTCACCGCGATCCGCGCACCCGGCCGCCGGCGCCGCGCCTGCCGGATCGCTGCGCGCGTCTGCTTGACCGCGGCGTTGGTCACGGCGCACGAATTGATCACGACGATCTCCTCGTCGCCGAGAAGCTGGCGGATCGTTTCGCTTTCGGCGATGTTGAGCCGGCAGCCGAGGCTGATGATCTCGGGCTCAGGCATGGCAGGGAAGGGGCTTCATGGCGGACGATCTAGGGGCGCGGAAGGGCGAAGTCCACGACGAGGCGCAGGCGGTGCTCGCCTTCTGGCTCGACGAGATGCCGGCCGAGCGCCGCTTCGCGAAGGACGCCGCGCTCGACGCCGAGATCGAGGACCGGTTCGGCGCGCTCCACGCCCGCCTGCTCGCGACGCGCGCCGAGGGGTGGCGCGACGATCCGCGCACGTTGCTCGCGGCGATCATCGTGCTGGACCAGTTCTCGCGCAACATGTTCCGGGGCAGCGCGCAAGCCTATGCCGCCGATCCGCTCGCGCTCGACCTGACCCGCGCGGCGCTTTCGCGCGGCTGGGACGCGGGCATGTCGGTCGCCGAGCGGCAGTTCCTCTACATGCCGATGATGCACGCCGAGGACGCGGCCGTGCAGCGCGAGAGCGTCCGCCTGTTCGGCACGCTGGACGATAATACCATCCTCGGCTTCGCGACGGACCATGCCGACGTGATCGCCCGTTTCGGCCGCTTCCCCTCGCGCAATGCCGCGCTGGGCCGCGTCTCCACCCCGGCGGAGGAGGATTATCTCAGCCGGCCCGGCGCCGGCTGGTAGCGGGCGCTTCGGCCGCTACCTCGAAGGCGGGGCGCAGCAGCCGCTTCTCGGCGAGCATCCTGCGCACATGCGCCTGGCCCAGCGGCCGTCCGTAGAGCCAGCCCTGGCCGCGCGCACAGCCCAGCGCCCGCACGCGTTCCTCGATGGCGGCGTCCTCGATTCCCTCGGCGGTGATCGGCAGGTTGAGGCTGTCGCCCAGCCGCGCGATCGCGCTCACGATCGCGGCGCTTTCGGCATTGTCGTTGATCGAGCTGATGAAGCTGCGATCGATCTTGATCCGGTCGAACGGCAGCGCGCGCAAATGCGCGAGCGACGAATAGCCGGTCCCGAAATCGTCGAGCGCCAGGCGGATGCCCTGGTTCTTGAGGCTCCCGACGATCGATTGCGCGAGCGCGAGATTCTCGAACAATGCCGTCTCGGTGATCTCGATCTCGAGCCGCGCGGCCGGATAGCCCGTCTCGGTCAACAGCTTGATGATCTTCTGCGCCAGCCACGGATCGCGGAGCTGCCAGGGCGAGACGTTGATCGACAGCGTCAGCCCCGTGTCCCAGTCGCGCGCCGCGACGAACGCCTGCCGCATCACGGAGAGCGACAGGTCCGCGATCATCCCCGTCTCCTCGGCGATCGGGATGAACAATTCGGGCGAGATCAGCCCGCGGTGCGGATGCTCCCAGCGCGCAAGCACCTCGAAGCCGTGCAGCCGCCCGGTCGCAAGGTCGATCTGCTGCTCGAAATAGGGGACGATCTCGTGCCGCGGGATCGCGGTGCGCAGCCCCAGTTCGAGTTCGTTGCGCGCATGCAGCTCGCGCTCCATCGAGGCGTCGAACCAGGCGTGCCGGTTCCGCCCCGCCTTCTTCGCGGCATACATGGCGATGTCCGCGCTGCGCAGCAGCCCGTCGATCGAGGTGCAATCGAGGTCCGACCGCGCGATGCCGAGCGAGGTGCTGACATGAATATTGAGCCCCTCGATCGCGACGGGCTGCGCCAGCCGCGACACCAGCCGCTCGGCGACGCGCTCGACCGTGTCGGGATGCTCGGGATCGAACAGCATCGCGCAGGCGAACTCGTCGCCGCCGAACCGTGCCGCGAGCGCGCCCGACGGCAGCGCGTCGCCGATCATCGCCGCGACGCACTTCAGCAGCGTGTCGCCCGCCGAATGGCCGTGCATGTCGTTGACCGTCTTGAAATGATCGAGGTCGAGCATGAACAAGGCGAGCGCCTTGCCGCGCCGCTGCGCCTGCGCGAACAGCATCGCGCCCTGCTCGGTCAGCGATCGGCGGTTGAGGAATCCCGTCAGCGGGTCGCTCGCCGCCAGCGCGCGGGCGCGCTCCTCGCTCTGCGTGCGCTCGCCCAGTTCGCGCTCCAGCTTCGCCTGCCGGCGCCAGCCGAACAGGATCAAGGCGATGTTGAGGATCAGCGCGGTGGTCAGCATCCGCTCCGGCGGGCTGCCGTCATGGAGCCAGGCCGAGGCGATCCGCGTGAAGGCAACGCTGCCGAGGGCGAGAAAGAGCACGATCGCCGCGGCGGTGACGATCGGCGTCACCACGTCGCGCCCCGGCAACGGCGGCGACTCGACCTGCATTGCCTCGATCGCCATCAACGGTTTCCCCACATGGAACCGCCGCTTGTCGCACCCCAGACGTGTAGAAGCGGTTAAAGGCGGCGTCGGCGGATATCATGGAGGACGTCATCCTGACGAAAGTCAGGATCCATTCCGCGCTCGGTCGGTCCTTTTTCAGCCGATTGCGAATGGATGCTGATTGTCATCAGCATGACGGGACAGGTTGCACCTCGCGCCCCTTTGCGCTATCGGCCGCCGCGATCGTTCCAGCGAGGAGCGCGAGGCACCCGTCCCATGTGGGCGACGCCGGCCGACGAGGTTTCGTCCGCCGGCGCTTCTTGCGTTGGACGATCGTAAGTCGTCACCCCAGCGAAAGCTGGGGTCTCATGGTTCGAAGAGATGCCGGCTTCCGCCGGCATGACGGGAATGAGGAAGAGCGTATGTTCGAAAGCCTGAGCGACCGGCTTGGCGGTGTCTTCGATCGGCTGCGCGGCCGCGGCGCGCTGACCGAGGCGGACGTGCGCGCCGCGATGCGCGAGGTGCGCGTCGCGTTGCTAGAGGCAGACGTCGCGCTCCCGGTCGCGCGCCGGTTCGTCGAGGATGTCACCGAACAGGCGATCGGGCAGAACGTGCTGCGCTCGGTCACGCCGGGGCAGATGGTCGTCAAGATCGTCTCCGACGCGCTCACCGAAATGCTCGGTTCCGACCAGTCGGAGCTGGTGCTCGACGTCACCCCGCCCGCGGTGGTGATGATGGTGGGCTTGCAGGGTTCGGGCAAGACGACCACCACCGCCAAGATCGCGAAACGCCTCAAGGAGAAGGACCGCAAGAAGGTCCTGATGGCCTCGCTCGACGTCAATCGTCCCGCCGCGCAGGAACAGCTCGCGACGCTGGGCACCCAAGCCGAGGTCGCGACGCTGCCGATCGTCGCGGGCCAGCGCCCGGTCGAGATCGCACGGCGCGCGATGCAGGCGGCGAAGCTCCAGGGCTATGACGTCCTGATGCTCGACACCGCCGGGCGTCTCCACGTCGATCAGGCGCTGATGGACGAGATGAAGGCGATCGCCGACGTCTCGACGCCCGCCGAAATCCTCCTCGTCGTCGATTCGCTGACCGGCCAGGACGCCGTCAATGTCGCCCAGAACTTTTCGGAGCAGGTCCCCCTCACCGGCGTCGTGCTGACCCGCCTGGACGGCGACGCGCGCGGTGGCGCGGCGCTCTCGATGCGCGCGGTCACCGGCAAGCCGATCAAGTTCGCGGGCACAGGCGAGAAGCTCGACGCGATCGAGGCCTTCCACCCCAGCCGCATCGCGGGCCGCATCCTCGGCATGGGCGATGTCGTCAGCCTGGTCGAGAAGGCCGCCGAATCGATCCAGCAGGAAGATGCCGAGCGGATGGCGGCGAAGCTCGCCAAGGGTCAGTTCGACATGAACGACCTGCGCGGGCAATTGGCGCAGATGCGTCGCATGGGCGGCCTCGGCGCGCTCGCGGGGATGATCCCCGGCATGAAGAAGGCGCAGGCCGCGATGGCCGCGGGCGCGGTGGACGAGAAGATCCTCGTCCGCATGGACGCGATGATCGGCTCGATGACGCCCAAGGAGCGCGACAAGCCCGCGATCATCAACGCCAAGCGCAAGATCCGCATCGCCAAGGGATCGGGCACCACGGTGCAGGAGGTGAACAAGCTCCTCAAGATGCACCAGGAAATGTCCACCGCGATGAAGAAGATCCGCAAGATGGGCGGGATGAAGGGCCTGCTCGGGATGCTCGGCAAGGGCGGCATGGGGGGCCTCGGCAACCAGCTCGGCGGCCCCGAGCTGGGGGACATGATGAAGGGCATGGACACCGGGCTTCCGGGCCTCCCCAACGGCCCGAAGAATATGCCGAACGTCCCGCCCGGCTTTCAGAATTTCATGAAGAAGAAATGACGTGGCCCGACCCGTCACCCCAGCGAACGCTGGGGTCTCTGGCGGCGAGGGAGAACATCAATGAAAAGACCCCAGCCTTCGCTGGGGTGACGGTTTGAAAGAAGGAAAGACTAACACATGGCACTCAGCATTCGTCTGTCGCGCGGCGGTTCCAAGAAGCGCCCTTATTACCGCATCGTCGTCGCCGACGCGCGCAGCCCCCGCGACGGCCGCTTCATCGAGCGGATCGGCAGCTACAACCCGCTCCTCGCCAAGGATGACGAGAAGCGCGTCCAGCTCGACTCCGATCGCGCCAGGCACTGGCTCGGCGTCGGCGCGCAGCCGACCGACCGCGTCGCCCGCTTCCTCGACGCCGCGGGCGTGCGCGAGCGCGCTGCACGCAACAACCCCAAGAAGGCCGAGCCCGGCGAAAAGGCCAAGGAGCGCGCCGAGGAGCGTGCCGAGAAGCTGAAGGCCGCCGAAGCCGCGACCGCCGAAGCCGAGGCCGCGCCGGCTGCCGAGGGGGCGCCCGCCGCCGACACCGACGCCGAGGCCGAAGCGGTCGTCGCGACCGAGATCGAGGCCGCCACCGAAGAGCCGACGCCGGAGGCCGAGCAGGTCGCCGAGGCGACCGCCGAGGAAACGCCGCCTGCCGAGGAAGCCGCCGAAGAGACCAAGGCCGCGCAAGGCTGAGCCCCATGCAGCCGATCCGGCTCGTCATGCGTTCCTCTGCCCCGAGCGAAGGAGCGCATGATGAGCACGGATCGCGACAAGCAGAAACCGGACAGCGGCGATGACCGGGAAGCCGCCCCCAACCGCGGTGTCTCCGCCGAAGAGCCGGCCGAAGGCGCCGACGATACCCCCGCCGAACAGCCCGGCTCTCCCAAGGGCTGAGCCGGGCGGCCGCCCGGTTGTTCTCGCCGTCGTCACCGGCGCGCACGGCGTCGCGGGCGAGGTGCGCCTCAAGCTCTTCACCGAGGACCTGAAGCGCTACCGCGGCTTCAACAACGGTGTGCTCACGCTCACCGCGCTACGCGAAGGCGCGAACGGCGCCATCGCTCGCTTCGCCGAAATCGCCGATCGTAACGCCGCCGAGGCGCTGCGCGGCACCGAACTCACCGTTCCCCGCTCGGCCCTCCCGCCGTTGGAAGAGGGCGAATATTACCACATCGACCTGATCGGCCTGCCGGTGCGCACCGAGGGAGGGGAACCCGCCGGCACCGTGATCGCCGTAGAAAATTTCGGCGCCGGCGACCTGATCGAGGTCGAGCATGACGGCCGCCGCATCCTCGTCCCCGTCACCGCCGCCGAGATCGCCGAGACCGTCACCGTCCCCGCCGCGTTCCTCGAATAGCCCCGGCCACCTCATCCCCGTCACCCCGGCCTAGAGCCGGGGTCCCGCTTCTTCTTTCGACGTGCAAGAAAGCGCCCCCTTGGTGGGGGTGCGAGGCACGGAGAGAGCGCTTCCGGAAAAATTTCACACCTTGTCTGTTCCGCTCTTGTTCTATGAGAACAAATGCGATACACAGCATCCCACGTTGAACGCGTCACACGATTGTTCTAGCGACGGGAGCCTTCCACATGGCAGCACAATTGAAGGTCATCGACACCGGCATGGCGACAGCGAATTCGGACAGGCAGAAGGCGCTCGACGCCGCATTGGCGCAGATCGACCGCGCCTTCGGCAAGGGCTCGGCGATGAAGCTCGGGCAGAAGGAAGCGATGCAGGTCGAGGCGATCTCGACCGGCTCGCTCGGGCTCGGCGGGTTGCCGCGCGGCCGCGTGATCGAGGTCTATGGCCCCGAAAGCTCGGGCAAGACGACGCTCGCGCTCCACGTCATCGCCGAGGCGCAGAAGAACGGCGGCACCGCCGCGTTCGTCGATGCCGAGCACGCGCTCGATCCCGTCTATGCCAAAAAGCTCGGCGTCGATATCGACGAGCTGATCGTGTCGCAGCCCGATACCGGCGAGCAGGCGCTCGAGATCACCGACACGCTGGTGCGCTCGAACGCGATCGACGTGCTGGTGGTCGATTCGGTCGCGGCGCTCGTGCCCCGCGCGGAGATCGAGGGCGAGATGGGCGACAGCCATGTCGGCCTGCAGGCGCGCCTCATGTCGCAATCGCTGCGTAAGCTCACAGGCTCGATCAGCCGCTCGCGCTGCATGGTGATCTTCATCAACCAGCTCCGCATGAAGATCGGCGTGATGTACGGCAACCCGGAAACCACGACCGGCGGCAACGCGCTCAAATTCTACGCGAGCGTCCGCCTCGACATCCGCCGCACCGGCCAGATCAAGGACCGTGACGACATCATCGGCAACGCGACCCGCGTGAAGGTGGTCAAGAACAAGGTCGCCCCGCCGTTCAAGCAGGTCGAATTCGACATCATGTACGGCGAGGGCATTTCCAAGATCGGCGAGGTGCTCGATCTCGGCGTCAAGGCCGGGCTGGTCGAGAAATCGGGCGCGTGGTTCAGCTACGACAGCGTCCGCATCGGCCAGGGGCGAGAGAACGCCAAGACCTTCCTCAAGGAAAACCCCGAAATGGCCGAACGTCTCGAAGCCGCGATCCGCCGCCACACCGACGGCATCGCCGAGGAGATGATGACCGGCCCGGACGCCGACGACGATACCGAGTGACAACTTCCGCGGCGAAAGGTCGTCGCACGAATGGAAAGGCTCGCCCGCGCGGCGGGCCTTTCACGTTTCGGCTCCCTGCGGCATTGCCGTTTCGCGCAACCTTCGCCAACTTCCGCCGTGAAGCACAGGGGAGCGCGCCATGACGATCATCGTCCACCACCTCGAAAACTCACGGTCGCAACGCGTCCTCTGGCTGCTCGAAGAGTTTGGTCTTCCCTACGAAATCCGCCGCTACGAGCGCGATCCGAAGACGATGCTCGCGCCCCCGGCGCTCCGCCGCGTCCACCCGCTCGGCAAGTCGCCCGTGATCGAGGATGGCGACGCCGACGGCCGCATCGTCGCGGAAACAGGCGCGATCGTCGAATATCTGGTCGAGAAGGCCGACGGCCGCCTCGGTCCGCCCGCCCACCGCGAATCGGCGCTGCGCTACCGCCATTTCCTCCATTATGCCGAAGGCTCGCTGATGCCGCCGCTGCTGGTGAAGCTCGTGCTCGGCCGCGTCCCCCTCGCCGGCAAGGCCGCCCAGAAGCGCTTCCAGCCGATTATCGACGTCCACCTCGATTATGTCGAGGCTGAGCTTGCCGCGCGCCCCTGGTTCGCAGGCGATGCAATGACCGCCGCCGACGTGATGATGAGCTTCCCGCTCGAAGCCGCCCGCGCCCGCGCCGGCCTCGATGAATCGCGCCCTGCGACGATGGCCTGGCTCGACAAAATCCACGCACGCCCCGCCTATCGGGCCGCGCTCGCCGCCGGCGGCCCCTATGTCTATGCGTAGCCCCCACAACCCTGCTAGGGGGTGCCGCCCGCGCCACGCGCGCAACGGAGTGTAATCGAGGCCGGGGCAACGAACCCGGCCGGCGTACGAAGGGGGAAGGATATGGACGCGGCCGAACAGGCGACCGAGCGGCGCGGGCTCTCGCTGCAATATCAGATGCTGATCGGCTTCCTGCTGGGCCTGATCGCCGGTCTCGCGGTCCACCTGACCGCCGCCGACGCGCCATGGGTGGAGGCGTTCACCACCTACGTCACCGGCCCCATCGGGCAGGTGTTTTTGCGCCTGCTCTTCATGCTGGTGATCCCTTTGCTCTTTTCCGCGCTCGTCGTCGGGATCGCGGAAATGGGCGAGATCCGCTCGCTGCGCCGGGTCGGCCTGCGCACGCTCGCACTCACCATCGTCGTCTCGACGATCGCGGTCGTCGTCAGCATCGTCCTCGTCAACCTGCTCCGCCCCGGCGATGGCGTCGATCCCGCGCTCGCCCAGGCGATGCTCGCCGATGCCGGCCCCGGCGCCCGCGCCATCCTCGCGCGCACCGGCGAGACGCCCTCGGGCATCGCCGCGGTGCTTGCGATCGTCCCCTCGAACGTCGTCGGCGCGATGGCCGGCAACGACATCCTCGCGGTGATGTTCTTCGCGCTCTTCTTCGGCATCGGCATCGTGCTGACGCAGGATCGGCCCGAGGTGCAGACGCTCAAGCGCGCGATCGAGGGCGTGTTCGAGGTCGCGATGCGCCTCATCAACATCGTCATCCGCATGGCCCCGCTTGCCGTCTTCTGCTTCATGTTCAACCTGGCCGCGCTCTTCGGGTGGGAACTGCTCGTGCGCCTTTCCGCCTATGTAGGCGTGGTGCTGGCCGCGCTCGGCACGCAGATGTTCATCGTCTTCTCGCTGCTCCTCATCCTGATCGCCCGCCGCTCCCCGATCGCCTTCTTCCGCGACACGCAGGAGGCCTCGGTGATGGCCTTCTCCACCGCCTCGTCGAACGCGACGCTCCCCACCTCGCTGCGCGTCGCCGACACCGAATTGAAGCTTCCGCGCAAGGTCGCGCGCTTCGTCCTCACCATCGGCGCGACCGCCAACCAGAACGGCACGGCGATGTTCGAGGGCGTCACCGTCCTCTTCCTCGCCCAGTTCTTCGGCGTGGATCTGACGATCACGCAGCAATTCATGGTGATGCTGGTGTGCATCCTCGGCGGCATCGGCACCGCGGGCGTGCCGGCGGGCTCGCTGCCCGTGGTGGCGCTCATCCTCGGCATGGTCGGGGTGCCGCCCGCGGGGATCGGCCTCGTCCTCGGCGTCGATCGCTTCCTCGACATGTGCCGCACGACGCTCAACGTCATCGGCGATCTCGTCATCGCCACCGTCATCTCGGCGGGTGAGCCCAATACGGATCGACAGGGCATGGTGGAAGAACCGGCATGATCCATCTATCCCGCCGCCACCTGATCGCCGGCGCCGCGATCCTGCCCTTCGCCGCCCGCGCGAGCATCCTCCGCGCCGCCGAGCCCGACCTTTCCGAGCTCCATGACATCACCACCGACGCCAAGCCCATCGACGCCGCCGAACGCGCCCGCCGCCTCGCCCGCGCGCAGGCGTTGATGAAGGCGAACGGCATCGGCTCGGTCGTGATCGAACCCGGCTCGTCGATGGTCTATTTCACCGGCGTCCAATGGTGGCGCAGCGAACGCCTCACCGCCGCGATCCTGCCGGTCGAAGGCGAGCTATGCATCGTCACGCCCTTCTTCGAGGAACCTTCGGTCCACGAAACGCTCGCCGTCCCCGCGGAGGTGCGCGTGTGGCAGGAGGATGAAAACCCGCTCGCCGTCGTCGCGGGCTTCCTCAAGGACCGCAAACTCGCCAACCAACCCATCGGCATCGAGGAAAGGGTCCGCTTCTTCGCCTTCGACGGTCTGCGCAAGCTTCTCCCCGAGACCAAACTCGTCTCAGCCAACCCGGTCGTCCGCGGCTGTCGCATGGTGAAGACTCCGGCCGAGCTCGCGCTGATGCAGACGGCGACCGACGTCACGATCGCCGCCTATCGCTGGCTCCACCCGCGCGTCGAAAAGGGCATGCGCCAGCAGGACGTCTCCGCGCTGATGAGCGCCGCGACGAAGAAACTCGGCGGCAACCCCGAATTCTCGATGTGCCTGATCGGCGAATCGGCCGCCTATCCGCACGGCTCGAAACAGCCGCGGACGGTTGCCCCCGGCGAGATCGTGCTGATGGATTGCGGCTGCACCGTCCACGGCTACCAGTCCGACGTGTCGCGCACCTGGGTTCATGGCGGCAACGCAAGCGCGGAGCAGCGCAAAGTGTGGAACGAGGTCCATCGCGGCCAGCAGATCGCCTTCGCCGCCGCGAAGATCGGCGTCCCCGCCGGCAGTGTCGACGATGCGGTCCGCCGCTATTACGAGAGCCTGGGCTACGGCCCCGGCTACCGGCTCCCCGGCCTGTCGCACCGCACCGGCCACGGCATCGGCCTCGACGGCCACGAGCCTGTCAACCTCGTCCGCGGCGAAACCACCAGACTCGCGCCCGGCATGTGCTTTTCCGACGAGCCGGGCATCTACATCCCCGGCAAGTTCGGCGTCCGGCTGGAGGATTGCTTCCACATGACCGAGGCGGGCGCCGAATGGTTCAGCCGCCCGCCCGCGTCGATCGATGCACCGATGGGATAGGCACGCGCTCGAACAGGCACAGCGCGAAATCCGGCGCGGCATCCCTTGTGCCGCGATAGGGCGCCGGGCTTACGAACCATGGCCCGCGCAGCGCATATTGTTCGGCGACACGCTCGGCGCCGCGCGGTCGGCAGCCCTGCTGGGCGACGGCGATACGCCGCCGCGTCTGCACGCTCGGGTCGGGAAGCGTGCGCGTGCCGGAAACCAGTGCCAGCGCGCGGCGGCTGGTGGCATCGATCGAGAGATCGGCTCCGTGCGTGGCGATGATGCGGGTCGCCGGTTCCTCGGCGCGCAGCATCGTGGGCTGGCGCGCGATCGTCGCGAGTACGATCACGAGGAGCGCTGCCAATGCGGCGAGCACCAAGGCATCGGCGCGTGACGCTGGCGATCGCGGTGCAAGCCCGCCGATCGCGAGCGCCGCCGCTGCGGCGAGCGGGAGAAACATGCGCGGCAACGGATCGATCGCCAGCACGTAGATCAGAATGATGCTGGCCGCGGCCGCCGCGACGAAAATCCGGCAGGCCGCGCGCCATTGTACGGCCGGCACGGTGCGGCGCCGCGCGATCAGCAGCGCCGCGCCCGCCATCAATATCGGCCCGGTCATCCGGTGCGCGAGCAGGTTGATCACGGGATTGACGATCCAGTGCAGGTCGATGCCGCTCACCGGCCGCCAGCCGTCGATGATGGCCGGATCGAGGAGGGGGCTTCGGCTCGTATCGACGCCGACTGCGAGCGCGCTCGATTGCAATGCGGTGTGATGCAGCGCGATCGCGAACCGGGCGAACGGACTCCCGAACACTATTGCGTAGACCGTCAACTCGATCAGCATCGGCAGGATGAAGCCCGGCGCCCCCCACAACAGCAAGCGCTGCGTGTCGTGGTCGGCGCGGAGAAAGGCTACGCCGGCAACGATCGCATAGGCAAACCCGGTTTCGCGGCTCTGCACCGCCAGCGCGAGCATGGCGCCCGCGACCAGCGCGAGGGATCGTGATCGGCGGTCGACCGCGCCGATCAAGGCGGCGAGCGCGGCGAGCAGGAAGGTGAGCTCGACCAGGTCGATATTGGGGCGCAACAGCGACAGCCCGATCGCCGGGGTCGCCAGGAACGCGATTCCCGCGACGAGCCCCGCCGAGCGATCGAACAGGCGCGTCGCCAGGTGTCGGACCAGCGCCGTCGCCGCGGCGGCGTAGGCGAGCGGCACCAGCCCCACCGTCACGCGCGTTTCTCCGAATGTGCGGAGTACGGCCGCGAGCGGCGCGATCAGTGGCCAGCGGGTTGCCCAATGCTGCGTGGGAAGGCAGGGTCCATGCGCCGCCCAGCATTCGGCGGCGTTCAGATATTGCCAGTCATCGGTCCCGCCGCCGATGAACCCGCGCGGATTGATCAGCAGGATCAATGCCGCAAAGCCGATAAGAATCAGCCAATCGAACGGCACGGCGCCGCCGCGGCGCACGGCCGGCACCGTGTTCGGCAGCGAAAGGGAACCGGCGCTCGCCATGTCCGCCGCGTAGCGTGCCGTGGCTAAGGCCGGCTTAACGCCGGGCGCGGCACGCTTGTCCGCTTGCCCGCGTGCCGCGCTCCGCCTAGATGCCAGCCATGACCTCGACCAACGACATCCGCCGCTCGTTCCTCGATTATTTCGCGCAGGCCGGCCACGCCAGGGTGCCCTCGGCGCCGCTCGTGCCGCAGAACGATCCGACGCTGATGTTCGTCAATGCGGGCATGGTGCCGTTCAAGAACGTCTTCACCGGCCTCGAGACGCGGCCTTATTCGACCGCGACGTCGAGCCAGAAATGCGTACGCGCGGGCGGAAAGCACAATGACCTCGACAATGTCGGCTACACGGCACGCCATCACACTTTCTTCGAAATGCTCGGCAATTTCGCGTTCGGCGCCTATTTCAAGGAACAGGCGATCGAGCATGCGTGGACGCTGCTGACGAAGGAATGGGGGCTGCCCGCCGAGAAGCTGACCGCCACCGTCTACCACACCGACGATGCCGCGTTCGATCTGTGGAAGAAGATTTCGGGCCTTCCCGAACACCGCATCATCCGCATCCCGACCAAGGATAATTTCTGGGCGATGGGTGAGGACGGCCCGTGCGGTCCGTGCTCGGAGGTCTTCTACGATCACGGCGAGCACATCCCCGGCGGCCCGCCCGGAAGCCCGGACGAGGACGGCGACCGCTTTGTCGAGATCTGGAACCTCGTCTTCATGCAATATGAGCAGGAAGCGAACGAGATCATCGGCGATCTGCCCAGTCCCTCGATCGATACCGGCATGGGGCTGGAGCGCATCGCCGCGGTGATGCAGGGCGTGCATGACAATTACGATACCGACGTCTTCAAGGCGCTGATCGCGGAATCGGGTGCGCTCACGCGAACGTCCACTGAAGGCGACAACCAGGCGAGCCACCGCGTCATCGCTGATCACCTGCGCTGTTCGGGCTTTCTGGTGGCGGACGGCGTGCTGCCCGCGAACGAGGGCAGGGGCTATGTCCTGCGCCGTATCATGCGGCGCGCGATGCGCCACGCGCACCTGCTCGGCGCCAAGGACCCGTTGATGCACCGGCTGGTCCCCGCGCTCGTCGCCGAGATGGGCGGCGCGTATCCCGAGCTTGTCCGCGCGCAGCCGCTGATCGAGACGACGCTCAGCCAAGAGGAAACGCGCTTCCGTCAGACGCTCGACAAGGGGTTGAGGCTGCTCGAAGAGGCGACGGCGGGCATGAATCCCGGCGAGACGCTTCCCGGCGAAACCGCGTTCAAGCTCTACGACACCTACGGCTTC
Source organism: uncultured Stakelama sp. (assembly GCA_964639855.1). Lineage (GTDB taxonomy): Bacteria > Pseudomonadota > Alphaproteobacteria > Sphingomonadales > Sphingomonadaceae > Sphingomonas. Next base: position 15,092 of record CAZXFY010000046.1, read on the forward strand.
CCCTACGATCTCACCGAGGACGCCCTGCGCGCGCAGTCGCTCCAGGTCGATCGCGAGGGCTTCGAGGCGGCGATGGCCGAGCAGCGCCGCGCCGCGCGCGCCGCGTGGAAGGGCTCGGGCGACAAGGCGTCGGACGAATTGTGGTTCGATCTCGCGGAGGAAAAGGGCGGCACCGAGTTTGTCGGCTACACATCCGAGCAGGGCGAGGGCGAGGTGGTCGCGATCGTCAGGGACGGCGCCCGGGTCGAGCGCGCTGCGGCGGGCGAGACGGTCGACATCGTCACCAACCAGACATGCTTTTACGGCGAGAGCGGCGGCCAGGTTGGCGATGCCGGGATGTTCAGTAACGACAACGGCTTGCAGGCCGTCGTCACCGATACCCAAAAGCATCTTGGGCGTATCTGGGCGCATCGCGCGACGATCCGCGCCGGTGAAATCGCGGTCGGCGACACGATCCGTATGGAGGTCGATTCCGCGCGGCGCGCCGCGATCCGTGCCAACCATTCGGCGACCCATCTCCTCCACGCCGCGCTGCGCGAGCGGCTGGGGACGCATGTGGCGCAGAAGGGCAGTCTCGTCGCGCCCGATCGCTTGCGCTTCGATTTTTCCCAGCCCACCGCCGTCGAAGCGGGCACGCTCGCCGAGATCGAGGGCGACGTGAACGCCTATATCCGCCAGAACGACACGGTCGAAACCCGGCTGATGACCCCCGACGAGGCGATCGCCGAGGGTGCGATGGCGTTGTTCGGCGAGAAATACGGCGACGAGGTCCGTGTCGTCTCGATGGGCCGCACCGGCGGCGACAACGCGCCGATCTACAGCCTCGAATTGTGCGGCGGCACGCATGTCGCCGCGACCGGCGACATCGGGTTGTTCAAGGTGGTGAGCGAGGGCGCGGTCTCCTCGGGCGTGCGCCGCATCGAGGCGTTGACGGGCGAGGCGGCGCGGCGCTGGTTCACGGAGCGCGACGAGAAATTGCGCGAGGCCGCGGCCGCGCTGAAGGCGGCGCCCGACGAGGTGCCGGCACGCGTCGTGGCGCTCGTCGAGGAGCGCAAGCGGCTGGAGCGCGAGCTTGCCGAGGTGAAGAAAGCGCTCGCGCTTGGCGGTAGCACGGCAGAGGCGGCGGGGCCGGAGCAGATCGGCGGCGCGGGCTTCCTCGCGCAAGTGGTCGAGGGGCTCGATCCCAAGGGGCTGCGCGGCGCCGTCGATGAGATGAAAGCGCGGGTCGGCTCGGGCGTGGCGATGCTCGTCGCGATCAATGACGGCCGCGCGTCGGTGGCGGTCGGCGTCACCGACGATCTGGCGGGCAAGCGCAACGCGGTCGATCTGGTGCAGCGTGCGGTGGCGGCGCTCGGCGGGAAGGGCGGCGGCGGCCGCCCCGACATGGCGCAAGGCGGCGGGCCGGATGGCGCCAAGGCGGACGACGCCGTCGCCGCCGTCCGCGCCGTGTTGGAAGAAAGCGCGCTGGCGGCGTGAGGGGCGCGAGGGCCTATTTTCTCGCCGTCTCCACCGCAGGCCCGGTCCATCCGCCCGCAGTCGCCACATAGAGGCGTGCGACGTTGAGATATTGCCGCGCCTGCGCCTCGACCATTGCCGAACGCGCGCGCTGGTAGAGCCGCTCGCTGTCGAGAACCTGGAGCAGCCCGGTATTCCCAACCTCGAAGCTGCGCCGCGACAGATGGAGTGAGCGTTGGGCGACATCGACCGATTCGCGCTGGTTGGCGACCGAGCGGGCGTCGCTCTGGAGCGCCTGGAGCAGATCCGCGACCTGTCCGAAAGCCTCGAGCACCGTCTGCTGATATTGCGCCTGCGCCGCCTTGGCGCGCTCGACCGATGCGCGCTTCTCGGCGCTCAGCGTGCCGCCGTGGAAGATCGGCGCGGTCAACCCGGCGAAGACGTCGAAGCCGCGGAACGCGCTGCTGACGATATCCCCGAGGTCGGGCGACCCCTGCGTCACTGTCGCGCCGAGCGTGATGTCCGGATAGAGCCGCGCGGTCGCGACGCCGATCGCGGCGGTCGCGGCGTGCAACTCGGCCTCGGCCTGAAGAATGTCCGGCCGCTTGTGGACGAGGCCGGACGGCAGTGTCACCGGCACCTCGTCGGGAAGGGCAAAATCATCCAGGTTGAACTCAGTCGGCCCGAGTTGCGACGGCGCCACGCCGACGAGGATTGCGAGCAGGTGCCGCGCCTCGGCGAGTTGCTGGCCGAGCTGGGGGATCTCGCCCCGGTCGGCCTCGAACTGGCTCTTCGCGTTGAGCACTTCGACGAGCGTGCCTTCGCCTGCCTCTCGCCGCTTCACCGTCAGATCGACGTTGCGCCGGTCCTCGTCGAGCAGCGCGTTGGCGGTCGCGATCCGGTCGCGGATCGCGGCGATCGTCAGCACCTGGTTGACCACGCGGCCGGCGATTGAAAGATGCGCCGCCTCGGTCTGCCGCCGCTGCGCCTCGGCCTGCGCCGCCGCCTGCTCGACGGCGCGCTTCTTGCCGCCGAACAGGTCGAGATCGTACGAGACGCCGCCGCCCACCGAATAAAGCGTGAACTCCGGGTTGCCCGTCGGGCTGTCGAAGCCGAACCCCGCGAGATTGACCTGCTCGTGCTCGATGCGCGCATCGGCATCGACCTGCGGCAGTCGCCCGCCCGCTGTGGCGTTGACCTCCTCGAGTGCCGCGCGGAGCGTCGCGTTGCTTGCGGCGAGGCTGTAATTGTTGGCGATCGCGCGCGTCACCAGCGCGTCGAGCTCGGGCGAGCCGAAGGCAGTCCACCAGCGTAGCGCGGGCCCCCGGCCGGGATCGGCGACAGGGCCGGGTGCGGGCGTCGCCTGCGGATCGGCCGGCGAGCGGTAGACGGTCTCCGAAGGCGCGGCGGGCCGTTCGAAATCGGGACCGACGGTGCAGCCCGCGAGGATCGAGCTCGCAGCAAGCGCGGCAAGGACGGGGCGGAAGGGGGTTCGAAGCGTCATCGGGTCAATCCATGTGCATCGCGGGTTGCGGCCCACGCTGCTTGCGCGGCGGCCGCATGAAGAGGATGAGCGGCGAGATCAGGATGATGACGACGAACAGTGCGTAGAAGGCGTCGATATAGGAGACCATCATCGCCTGCCGCGTGATCTCGCCGTTGATCTTGAGCAGACTCTCGATCGAGGAGAAATCGAGGCTGGGCATGCTTCGCGCGATATTGGGATTGTCCGGGCGCACGCCCTCGACCAGCCGCGAATGAACGGTAGCCGCATTGCGGATCGTCATCGCCGAAAGTACCGAAATGCCGATCGACGAGCCCACGTTGCGGATCAGCGTGAACATCGCCGTGCCCTCGTTGCGGTATTTGGGCGCGAGCGTCGCGAACGCCACCGTCGAGAGGGGCACGAAGATCAGGCCCGTGCCAAGCCCCTGGATGAAGCCCGAATGCACGACGAGGCTTTCGTCCATGTCGAGCGAGAAGCCGGCCATCATGTAGGTGGACCATGCGACGAGCACCATGCCGACGCCGATCAGGATTCGGGCATCGACGCGCTGGATGAGCTGCCCGACGAGGATCATCGAGATCATCGTGCCGACGCCGCGTGGCGCGGTGACGAGCCCGGTCAGCGTCACCGGATAACCCATCAGTTCTTCGAGCATCGGCGGCAGCAGCGCGAGCACCGCGAAGATCATTACGCCGAGGAAGAAGCCGAACACCGAGCCGAACAGGAAATTGCGGTCCCTGAACAGCGCCAGATCGACGAATGGCCGCTTTGCGGTCAGCGTGTGGACCACGAACATATAGGCGAACAGCACCGCCAACGCGCATTCGATCTTGATCTCGGGCGAGGAGAACCAGTCCTGCTGCTGCCCGCGATCGAGCATCATCTGGAGCGAGCCGATCGCGAGCGCGAGCAGCGCGAAGCCGAGAAAATCGAGCCGCACCCGCTCGGCATCGCGGCTTTCGCTCAGGAACAGCGTGAGTCCGGCGAAGGCAAGCACGCCGACCGGAAGATTGATGTAGAACACCCAGCGCCAGGTGAGATGATCGGTGAGCCACCCGCCCAGCGTCGGCCCGATGATCGGCCCCAGGATCGCGCCCATGCCCCAGATCGCCATGGCGGGGCCGTGGCGCTCGGGCGGGTTGATGTCGAGCAGGATCGCCTGGCTCATCGGCACCAGCGCCGCGCCGAACATGCCCTGGAGTAGTCGGAAGCCGACCAGCTCGCTCAGCCCCGTCGCGATGCCGCACAGCCCCGAGGCGATCGTGAAGCCGATGATCGAGATCTGCATCAGCCGCTTGCGCCCGATCCGCCCCGCCAGCCAGCCGGTGAGCGGCGTCATGATCGCGGCGGCGACGATATAGGAGGTCAGCACCCAGGTGATCTGGTCGGGCGAGGCCGAGACGCTCCCGCGCATGTGCGGGAGCGCGACGTTGGCGATGGTCGCGTCGAGCGAGTTCATCACCGTCGCCGCCATCACCGAACCCGTGATGAACCGCCGCGTGATCGCGTCGGGATAGGCGTGCTCCGTCATCGTGCGGGCGTTACTTTGCCGTCGGCGTGGTCGGCGGCACGTCGGAGCCGAAGAGACGGCGCTCGTGCCCGGTGTCGATCGTCACCTCGACGCTGAGCCCGGCGTGCAGAGGTACGTCCGCCGGCGGATTGTCGATCGTGACGACCACCGGCAGGCGCTGGACGACCTTCACCCAATTGCCCGTCGCATTCTCTGCCGGCAGTACCGAGAAGCTGTTGCCGGTGCCGGGGCTGAAGCTCGACAGATGGCCGTGGAGTTCCAGATCGGGGAACGCATCGACGTCGATCGTCGCGGGCTGGCCCAGCCGCATGTAGCGGAGCTGGTTCTCCTTGAAGTTCGCCTCGACCCACATCCGGTTGCCGACGAGCGTGAAGACGGGCGCGCCCGCATTGACGTAATCGCCGACCTGTAGCTGATCGACCCGGGTGACGATCCCGTCCTTCGACGCGCGCACGACCGTATAGCCGAGGTTGAGCTGCGCGCGATCGAGGTTGGCCTTGGCTTTGGCGACCGCGGGCTGCTCCGCCGCGGGCGCATTCACGTCGCCGGTCAGCTGCGCGGCGACGCTCTTGTTCTCCTGCTCGACGGCGCTGATCTGTGAGCGCGCATTCCGCGCGGCCAGCACCGCCTGATCATATCGGGACTGCGACGAGATGCCCTCGGCGAGCAGTTCCTTCTGCCGGGCCGCCTCGCGCTCGGCGAAGCGCAATTTGTCTTCGGCGGCGGCGAGCTGCGCCTGACCCTGGCGGTAGGTCGCGCGCAGCGCGGCGACATCGGTCCGGGCGCCGGCGAGCGCGGCTTGCGCCTCGGCAACCGCGGTCTCGTACGGCTCGGGATCGATGCGGAACAGCACGTCGCCCTTATGGACGCGCTGGTTGTTCTTCACCTCGACCGCGATCACGCGGCCCGGGATGTTGGGGCTGACCGAAACGAGCCCCGATTGCAGATAGGCATTGTCCGTGGTCTCATACCGACCGCCCTGAAGATAATAGGCCAGCCCGCCGAGCAGCAGCACGAGCGGCCCGAGGATCAGCAGCGCGGTGCGCCATCTTTTGCGACGTGACGGGGGCTCGGCTTCGACTCCGTCTTGCTCATCGACGATGAACTCGTCACCGACGACGTCGTGGCCTGCCATTTGCGGGTGATCGGCGTCGGGATGGTTCTTTTCGGTGTCGAACGAGTGCGACATCTCCGTCACGGGAGTCCCCTGTTGCTTGCCTGTGGCGATTGGACCGCTCAAATGTCACGCGCGGCGAGCGTTCATGTAGTGCACTGCACAATTGATGCTAATGATTATTCGTCCCATAAGGTATGAAGGTAGTGCATGAGTGAGATCGACCTCAACCTGCTGCGCGTGTTCGACACGCTGTTTGAACTGGGCAACGTCACCAAGGCGGGCGCGCGATTGGGACTGACGCAATCGGCGGTCAGCCATGCGCTCGGGCGGCTGCGCACATCGATCGGCGACCCTCTCTTCGTGCGCGCGCCGGGCGGATTGCAGCCAACCGCGCGCGCGATCGAAATCGCACCGGGGGTGCGCGAAGGGCTGGCGCAGCTCCGCACCGCACTGTCGCCGAGCACCTTCGACCCAGCGACCGCCGAGCGTCGCTTCACGATCGCCGCGGGATCCTATTTCTGCGCGTTGCTCATTCCCCGCCTCCTCGCCCGCGCGCGACGCGACGCGCCGGGGGTGTCGTTCCGCGTCCAGCCTCTCGGCGGCGAACTGCTCGTCGACCTCGATGAGGGCGGGGTGGATCTTGCGCTCGGCGCCTTTACCAAGGTGCCCAAGAGGCTGCGGCTCGGCACGCTTTTTCATGAGGAACTGGTGTGGATCGCCAAGGCGGACAGCCCGCTCGTCGGCCGCCGGCTGAGTCAGGCCGATATCGCCGAGCAGCCGCGCGTGGTGATCGCGACGGGCAAGTCGTTCGAAACCTTGCGCCTGCTCACCTCGGAGGGCGGGTTGGAGCGGCGTACGATCACGGATACCGATGATCCGCCGGCCGAGACCATGGGCGAGCCCCCGGTCGGCGTCTATGACGCGATGACGGCGCTCGCGGTCGTCGGACGCACCGATTGCATCGCGATGGTGCCCAAGCGCTTCGCGCTCCAGGACGGCGAACGCCACGGTATCGTGATCCTCGACGCGCCCGACAGCGGAGACGGCATCGCGCTGACGATGCTGTGGCACAGTAAGTTCGAGGAGGATGCGGGTGTCGGCTGGCTGCGAATGGTGGTGGCCGATATCGTCAAATAGACGGTCGTTCCGTCCGGTCGGTTGCCATTACGTCCGAGCACGGCCTACACCGGCGATGGGCGACGTAAGGAGGGCGAATGGCGAGGCGCGTCGATTGGCTGACGATCGTCGGGCTCGGTCTGTTGCTGATGCCGTTGCTGACCATGTGGCACGAGATCGGTGGCCACGCGGCGGCCTGTGTCGTCACCGGGGGGCAGGTCCATACCATCGCCGCCTTCTATGTCGATTGCGATGCGCCGAGTCGCGCCGCGACGGTCCTGGTCGCCTGCGCAGGCGTATTCGCCGATGCCGTGCTCGCGCTGATTGGCTGGGCGGTATGGCGGCGCGTGCGCGGTGATCTTGCGCGGCTGGTCTGGTGGCTGGTCGCGACGACGAAGGGGTTCGTCGCGGCGGGTTATTTCCTGTTCTCGGGCGTCTCTGGTCTCGGCGATCTGGGGCCGGGCGAGGATGGCGGTATCGGGCCGCTCGCGGCTCCGCTCGTCTGGCGGATCGTCCTCACGCTCGTCGGCGCGGTCGCATATTGGCGGCTCGCAGTGTTTGCATCGCGGCGGCTCAACGACATGCTCGGCACGTCGCCCGAAACCCGCACGGATCGGCGGACGATCGCGCACGTTTATTATCTCGCCATGGGCATCGCCGCGGTGATCGTGGGGCTGTTCAACCCGGTAGGGCTGTTCGTGCTGCTCGCCTCGGCGGCGGCGTCCACCTTCGGCGGCAATGCCGGGCTGATCTCGATCGGCTTCGCGGTGCCCAAATGTGGCGAGCGATCGGGTTTCGCGGTCGGACGGCACTGGTCGATCGTCATCGCGGGATTGGTGGCCACGATCGCCTTCGCGGCGGTGCTGGGCTCCTCGATTCACCTTCTGCCATGAGCGCCTTCATCCCCTACGCCCCGCTCGACACGCTGAAAGCGGTCGCCGACAATGTGTGGATCGTCGACGGGCCGGAAATCCGCATGGATTATGCCGGGCTCGCGCTGCCTTTCCCGACGAGGATGACGATCGTGCGGCTCGGCGACGGCGGCCTGTGGGTCCATTCGCCGACCGGCGATGACGAGGCGCTATTCTCGCGGATCGCGGCGCTGGGGCCGGTCCGCCACCTGATCGCGCCGAATACGATTCATTTCTGGTGGGTACCCGATTGGCATCGCCGCTTTCCGGAGGCGATCGTCCATCTCGCCCCCGGTGTCGTCGAGCGCTCCAAACGATCCATGCCGCCGCATCACCTGCTCGGAGACGCGCCGCCTTCGGATTGGGCAGGCGAGATCGATCAGATCCTTGTGCCCGGGGGCATGATGACCGAGGTGGATTTCTTCCATCGCTCATCGCGCACGCTGATCCTCACCGATCTGATCGAAAATATCGAGCCCGAACGCGTGAAGAACGTGATCTATCGTTGGGTCATCAAGCTGGGCGGCGCAGCCGATCCGGACGGCAAGGCGCCGCGCGACATGCAGTGGAGCTTCCGCAAGCATAAGGCGGCGGTGCGCCGCGCCGCGGAGAAGATGATCGCCTGGGCGCCCGAACGCATCCTCCTGGCCCACGGCCGCTGGTACGAGACCGACGCCGTCGCCGAACTGCGCCGCGCCTTCCGCTGGGTGCTGTAGCAATGAGAAAGGGCCGCCCCGCATCTGCCGGACGGCCCTTTCATTATTCTCGAGAGCCCGCGATCAGCCCTGCTGGGCTTCGTCGTTTTCCTCGGCTTCTTCGATCGCGTCCTCGGCGCGATCCTCGCGGGGCGCCTCTTCGCCGAGCACCGCAGCGGCGTCGTCGGTGACGTTATAGTCCTCGGTGAAGCCCGTGACGCCGCGGCCTTCCTCGAACATCTGCGCCATCACGTCGACGCCCTCGGCCTGCATCTCGGCCTCTTCGGGCGAGCGGGCGACATTGACCTTGATGGTCACCGATACCTCGGGGTGCAGCGCCACTTTCACTTCGTGCACGCCGATCGCCTTGATCGGGCGGTCGAGCACGATCTGGCTCTTGGCGAGCTTGTGGCCCTCGGCCTCGAGCGCCTCGACCAGATCGCGCACCGCGACCGAGCCGTAAAGCTGGCCGGTGTTCGACGACTGGCGGATCAGCGTGAGCTGCGTACCCTCCAGACCCTTGCCTTCCTTCTCGGCATCGATGCGCTTGGCGGCGTTCTCGGCCTCCAGGCGCTCGCGATTGGCCTCGAAGACCTTGCGGTTGGCCTCGTTGGCGCGCAGCGCTTTCTTGCGCGGCAGCAGGAAGTTGCGGGCGAAGCCGTCCTTTACCTTCACGACATCGCCGATGCCGCCGAGCTTCTCGACTCGTTCGAGCAGAATCACGTCCATGTGCTTGTGCTCCTTACTTCACGAGGTAGGGCAGCAAGCCCAGGTGACGGGCGCGCTTGATCGCCTGGGCGAGCTCGCGCTGCTTCTTCGCGCTCACGCTGGTGATGCGCGAGGGGACGATCTTGCCGCGCTCCGAGACGAAGCCCTGAAGCAGGCGGACGTCCTTGTAATCGATCTTGGGAGCGTCCTTGCCGGAGAAGGGGCAGCTCTTGCGGCGGCGGAAAAACGGGCGTGCCATTATGCGTGCTCCTTAGCTGCGGTCGCGGTCGCGGCGGCGGCCGTCGCGGTCGCCCTTGCGCATCATCACGGTCGGGCCCTGCTCGAGCTCGTCGACGCGGACGGTCATGTAGCGGATGATGTCCTCGTTGATTGCTTCCTGGCGCTCCAACTCGGCGACGATCGTGCCCGGACCGTCGATCTCCAGCATCACGTAATGCGCCTTGCGGTTCTTCGCGATCTTGTAGGCGAGGCTGCGCAGGCCCCAAGTCTCGGTCTTGACGACCTTGCCCTCGTTGTCCTCGATGATCTTGGTGGCAGTTTCCGCCAGCGCGTCCACTTGCGCCTGTGCCAGATCCTGGCGCGCAAGGAACACGTGCTCGTACAGAGCCATGCCGTTTCCTTCGTCTTGGCCGATCGCTGACCATACGCCCCATGCGCAGGCCCCTCCGGCTGTCGTCTCGTATTCAAAGCAAAACCAGGGCGGGAAGCGCCGCTTCCCACCCCGGTTGCGGAGGTTCCCTTAGCGAAATCCGGACAAATGGCAAGTCCCGGATCGTCAGGAGAGCGTTAGTTCAGGAACGCTCCGCCGACAACGGCCCCGATCAGGCCGCTTGCGATCGCGACGAGCACCGCATCGTCACCCGACTGTGCCCACTGATAGCCGCGGGGCGGCGCGTACAGGCCGTTATAGCCGCGATAGTCGACCACCCGATAGCGGGACGCATAGTGGGCGTCGAACCGCTGCCCGCGAGCCCATGTCCGGTAGGTCGGCCGGTAGTTCACACGAGTATTGGTGCGATAGATCGGCTGGCGAACCACGGTCCGCCTGGTGGCCATGCGGTTGCCCTTGGCCCGGCGCTGCTTGACCACGATCTTGCCGTTCGCCTTGTGCTTGATCACCGTCTTTTCGTGACGGGGCGCAGCCTCGGCGGGCGCGGCGGCTATCAGCGGCGCAGCGACCATGGACGCAGCGGCCGCGCTCAGAAGAAACTTTTTCATGTGCTCAACTCCACTTCTCACGTCGGCGCCTTCATCGGCGTCATGGGCAATCTAGGCAGCGCGTGTCGCGCAGGTTTGTCGGCGGCGCCGTAAATTGATCGCAAATTGTCGCAGCTTGCCTTTGCTGCCGGGGGTTCCTAACCGGGCACTCATTCGAAGGAGAGCATCATGCGCGCGTTCATCTTTCCCGGTCAGGGCAGCCAGGCGGTCGGCATGGGCACCGCGCTCGCCGAGGCGAGCCCCGCCGCGCGCGAGGTGTTCGAGGAAGTGGACGAGGCGCTCGGCCAGAACCTCTTCCGCCTGATGGCAGAAGGCCCCGCCGACGATCTGACGCTCACCGAAAACGCGCAGCCCGCGATCATGGCGAATGCGATTGCGACCTTGCGGGTGCTCGGAAAGGAAGGCGGCATCCGCCTGGCCGACAAGGCCGATTTCGTCGCCGGCCACAGCCTCGGCGAATATACCGCGCTTGCGGCCGCCGGCGCGATCGACCTCGCCACCACCGCGCGCCTCCTCAAGCTGCGCGGGCAGGCGATGCAGGCGGCGGTGCCGGTGGGCGAGGGCGCCATGGCCGCCCTGCTCGGTGCTGACATCGATCTGGCCCAGCGAATCGCCGATGCCGCCGCCGAGGGTGAGGTTTGCGCGATCGCCAACGACAACGATCCAGGCCAGGTCGTCCTCTCCGGCGCACGCCCCGCGATCGAGCGCGCGGTCGGCCTTGCCAGGGAGATGGGCGCCAAGCGCGGCGTCCTGCTCCCGGTCTCCGCGCCTTTCCATTGCCCGCTGATGCAGCCCGCCGCCGATGCGATGCAGGCCGCGCTCGCCGACGCCCGGATCGACGCGCCGCTCGTCCCCGTCTACGCCAACGTCACCGCCGCTCCGGTGAGCGATCCCGACATGATCCAGCAGCACCTCGTCGAGCAGGTGACGGGTCGCGTCCGCTGGCGCGAATCGGTCCTCGCGATGCACGAGGCGGGCGCAGGGTCTTTCATCGAACTCGGCGCCAAAGTCCTCGCCTCGATGATCAAGCGCACCACGCCGGATGCGGGAACGCACAGCGTTGTCACGATGGACGACATCGAGGCGCTGGTTAAGGAGATTTGATCCCATCGCGCCGTCATGCTGAACTCGTTTCAGCATCCAACGCGCACCAGCCGACGACACCCCATGATGGATCGTTGAGCCCTGAAGCTTCGGCGTGACGCATAAGAAGGAAATGAAATCGTGTTCGACCTCACAGGCATGACCGCCCTCGTCACCGGCGCTTCGGGAGGAATCGGTTCGGCGATCGCGAAGGCGTTGGCGGGGCAGGGGGCCCGGCTTGCGGTGTCGGGCTCCAATGTCGAGAAGCTCGAGGCCTTCCGCGCCGAGCTGGGCGGCGATCATGTCGCGCTCCCCTGCAACCTCGCCGACGGCGCCGCGGTCGATGCGCTGGTGCCGCAGGCCGTCGAGGCGCTCGGAAAGCTCGATATCCTCGTCAACAATGCCGGCGTCACGCGTGACAATCTTGCGATGCGGATGAAGGACGAGGAGTGGGATCAGGTGCTCCGCGTCAATCTGGAGGCCGCCTTCCGCCTCGCCCGCGCCGCCGCCAGGCCGATGATGAAGGCGCGTTTCGGCCGCATCATCTCGATCACCTCGGTCGTGGGCGCGACGGGCAATCCGGGCCAGGCGAATTACGCCGCGTCGAAGGCGGGCCTCGTCGGCATGTCCAAGGCGCTTGCGCAGGAGCTGGCGAGCCGCGGGATCACCGTCAATTGCGTCGCGCCGGGCTTCATCCGCTCGGCGATGACGGACGTGCTCCCGGAGGCGCAGAAGGCGGCGCTCACCGCGCGCATCCCCGCGGGCGATCTCGGCTCGGGCGAGGATATCGGCGCCGCGATCGTCTATCTCGCCAGCCGCGAGGCGGGCTATGTCACCGGCCAGACGCTCCACGTCAATGGCGGCATGGCGATGATCTAATGCGTTTGATGGTTGCGGCACCGGCCCACTCCCCCACCCGGCCACCCATAGAATACTGCCG